>JBAZTM010000043.1:0-32510 GCA_041661925.1 Gemmatimonadaceae bacterium | reverse complement strand
CAGGCGGCAGAGGCGGAAGGGTGCATTCACCGGCGTGCGCAGCGCGCAGTACCGATTGGAGTTGAGTATGGCGGGGGCGGGGCGTTCGCGCAACCCTCCCGTTCCACTATGGCCAGGGCCGCCCGCATAAATTGGGACCGATGAATACCCCACACGGTCGCACGCTGGTGCGACTCACCGCCATTGTCGAGGCATACAAGGGAGACGGGAATGTGCCCCGCCTGCTCGACGCGCTCGCCGCACTCGCCGACCAGGCGCCCACCGACGAGCTGTTCGAGGCGGCCGACGCGCACTCCGCGATGCCAGAAGTGCTCGGACCCCTTATGGAAGTCGTGGTCTCTCGTGAGCCGGGCCACGCCCGCGCCCTCGTACGCCTGGCCAACGCCTACTGGCTGACCGGACGCGGCCCCGACGTGGTCGGCGACCTCGCGTCACGCGCCATCACCGCCGATCCGTCGCACCGGGGCGCATGGCATCTTTGGGCGCTCACTGAGAGCGATCCGCGCGCCCGCATGACGCGCTGGCTTCAGGTGACTGAGCGCTTTCCGGACGATGACCTTGCGCGTGCCAATCTCGCCGACAACGCCGCGTCGGTTGGGTCGTCCGAGGACGACCCCGTGGCGCTCAAGCTCGCGCTCGAAACGTTCGCCCAGCTCCGGAAGACGGCGCCGCACCCCGCCCAGCGCGCCGCGCTCGATCAGGCGATCGAGGCGCTGCGGTCCCGTCGCTGATCACCCGCTCGCACGCGGCGCCTACTTCGGCGTGTAGCGCACGCGTTCGACCTGGTCGAGCAGCTTCGCCAGGTTGTCACCGATCACCTGCGTGCGAGGGATCGCCAGCGGATTGAACCCCGGTCCGTACGGTGTGCCCGCGAGCGCGCCCGTCACCTCGAGGATGGCATCGAACCGATAGTCCACGGGGCGTGCGCCCCGCGGATCGGTCCAGCGTCCGGCCTGCGCGAGCGTGCGATTCTTCGGCCACAGGCCCAAGGGCAGGGCGAACGTGCGCACGCGATACCCGGCGACCGCCGAATCAACCGCGAGCACCCCGCGCGCGATTTGCTCCTGCACCGCCGCGTCGCTCCGCCGGTCGAGCCGGCCGTGCCAGAGCGTGTGGTTGCAGAGTTCGAAGCCCTGCTGCACGAGGAATCGCAGCTTGGGAAAGCGCCACTCGGTCTTCTGGCCGGCGACCCCGGTGTCGCCGAAGAACGCGTGCCCCTCCGCCGCTGCGGGCAGCACGCAGAATGTCGCTCGGTTCTTCCAGTCCCTGTGCCGACGGCCAAAGTCGAGCCAGATGCCCACGGCGCTGTTCGGGTCGATCTCGAGCTTTCCGTTCCGTTCGATGTACGAGAACTGTCCCGGCGATGCATCATCAAAGGTGATGACCACCGGTGACGTCCCCCGCGGAATGTCTAACTTTCGGTCCACCAGCTGGGCAACCGTGATCGGGCGGTAGCCGCGGTCGTACAGGAGCTGCAAGTCGCGGCGAAAGCCGTCGCGCGAGCGCTTCCAGCGACTGTCCGTGTCACCGATGAGGTGGTACTGGAGGATCGGGATCTTGTAGGGCAGGCTCGGGGCCGGCGCCTGCGACAGCGCGGGACGCGCGATTAGCAGCGCCACCAGCGCGAGAAGACGAGTGCAACGCATGATGCGGGGAATCTACCCGTGCGCAGCACGCGTTTTGTAGCATGCGTCCTCGCATTCGCGCGCGGCAGGCTACCCGAGCACCCCCGGCACGGACGCCGGCGTGTATCCCGGGAAGAGCGCATCCAGCCGGGCTGCCCCGAGGTGCCGGGACGCGACCTCCGCGAAGACGGCACGGAAATCGGTGGTGAGCGCCAAGTCGCGTCCCTCGTACAGCTGTTCCGGAGCGAGCCCCGGCCAGCGTCCAACGACACGCTGCCCCTTCACCGCGCCTCCCACCGCGAACATGACGCCGGCGTGGCCGTGGTCGGTGCCGCCGCTGCCGTTCTGCCGCGCCATGCGCCCGAACTCCGACATCGTCAGGATCACGACATCCTGCATGCGATCGCCGAGGTCGGCCACGAGTGCGGCGATCGCGGCGCCGAAATCGCCGAGCCGCTGCGCCAGCTGTCCCGTGGCGCCGCCCTGATTCACGTGTGTGTCCCAGCCGCCCACGTCGGCGAACGCCACCTCGAGTCCGACGCCCGACTTGATGAGTTGCGCGATGGACAGCAGCCGCTGGCCAAACTGCGACGCCGGGTACGCGGCACCATGTTCCGGTTGGTATCGCTGCGGATTGGCGGCGCGCAGTATCTTCACCGCCTCGAACATCTCGGTGCCGGTGCCGTGGATCAGGTCGGCCGAGCCCGTGCGATACAACGCCTCGAGCTGTGCGACCTGCGCTCCGCCGCTGCGGACGGTGAAGTCGGCCACGGAGTTCATCGCCACCGACGGCGCACTCCCTTGCAGCACGCGCGGTGTTTGCGGCGTCATCGCCACGGCGCGAAACGGCGATGCCGCGCACTGCTCGCACGTGCCCGACGTGGCGGGATACCGGTTGAGCCAGCCGTCGCTCGTCCCCTTGTTGTCGGGCGTCGCGCTCTCCATGTAGTCCTGCGCGTCGAAATGCGAGCGTGTGGCGCTCGGACTCCCGACCGCGTGAATGGGCGCGAGCAGCCCACGGTCCCACAGCGGCTTGAGCGGCGCGAGCGCCGGATGCAGGCCGAAAAAACCATCGAGGTCAATGGCGCCGCTCACGCCCGCCGTGCGCGCTGGCGGTGCGATGGCAATGGCCGGGCGCATGGCGTAGTACGCGCGCTCGCCGAACGGCACCACGATGTTCAGCGCGTCCGCCGCGCCGCGTTGGAAGAGACAGATCAGGACCTTGCCCCGCGCGGCCTGCGGCAGCTCCATGCCGAATGCCGTGCGCCGCAGGAACGTCGGGCTGAGCCCCATCGTGACCAGGGCGAGGGCGGAGTTGCGGACGAAGACACGTCGTTGCATGGCGCCGCTACCTCCGCTGGAATTCGGGACTGCCGAGCGCGAGACCCACCACCTGCGCCAGTCCGCGAAGCTGCGGCACCGATGCGTTGGCGCCCCCCGGTGCGGGCCGCTGCGCCGGACGCATCGGTGCCGTCGGCATCGGTGCCGTCGGCATCGGTGTCGTCGAATCGCTGGCGGCCGCGGCGTCGAGGAGCGGGTTCCTCCCCGTCAATAGCACGTTGCGCGTGACGCTCGACGCATCGCCGCCGAGGAATGCGTTCACCACGGCGTCCACCTGCTGTTCGCGCGGTGCCTGGCGCAGCGTCTCCATGCCCGGAAACGCCGCCGCGCTCACGCCGGGCACCCGCCCTGCGGCCAGCACGAGCCCGAAGTTGATGCGGTTGAGAATGGCGCCGGTTCCCATCCAGCCGCCAGCGGTCTCGGGCCATCCATCCGGTGTCTGCCGGCCGAAGATCGGCTGCCCCAGGCCGGCGATGACCTGCGCGGTGCGACCCGTCCTGTCGGGCGTCGCACCGAGCGCGCGCAATGCGCTCAACACCACCTCGAACGGCGACTTCACCTTGGCCCGGAACGCCTCGCGCGAAAAGAACTCCGGACTGGTCACGATCGTGCGCACCACGGCGCGGATGTCGCCGTCCGACTGCGTGAACGTCGCCGCGGCCCGTTCCACCAGCGCGGCGCTCGGCGTGTCGCTGACGAACCGCCGCGCCAGCTTGAGCGCGATGAAGTGCGCGGTGCTCGGGTGGCGCGCCACGATATCGAGCAGTTCCTCTCCGTCCTCGATGCCGCGCCCCGCTGTGAGCGTACGGCCAAGCACCCGTTTCTCGCCCGCGTCGTGTATGAACGGCGTGAAGGTGAAACCGCCGCCCTGGCGAGGCCCGGCGATGGTCCAGCCCGTGAGGGCCCGTGCCGCATTGATCACATCCTGCTGCGTGTAGCCGCCGTCCACGCCCAGCGTGTGCAGTTCGAGCAGTTCACGTCCGTAGTTCTCGTTGAGGCCGGCGCGCAGCCGGCGCTGCACCTGCTGTGCCATCGGCGACTGGGGGTTCGCCGCCTCGGGAAACCGGCGTCGCACGGCGCGCTGCACCACCGGGGATCGCGGGTCGACGAGGCGAGGGCGCGTGCTGTCGGCGGCACTCTCCCAGTTATCCAGATAGAAGAGCATTGCCGGGCTCTTGGCGACCGCGCCCAACAGGTCGCGGAACCTGCCAAGGGCGCGCGGCCGGATGGTCCGGTTCTCATAGTCTGCCAGATAGTACTGCTCGCGCATGCCCTTGCCGGCAAAGACCGAGAAGTGATTGAGCCAGAAGTCGGTCATGACTTCCTGCAGCTGCCGCTCCGTAAGCAGGGCGCGTCCCACGCGCGCCGCCCGACCCTCCTCCGCAAGACGCCGCAGGTTGACCCGCAACTCCCGCAGCCGCAGGGAGTCTTCGCGCGTGAGGCCGCCGGCGTTGCGCGCCGAGAGCTGGTTCACCAGCGCCCCCGGATTCTGGTACTCGTTCTCGAGCTGCGCGGAGCTCTTCTGCACGACCTCGAACTGCCCCACCCACGACTCGGCTCTCGTGTCGTCGATGTGCTCCGGATGCAGCTGCCGGTCAATCCAGCGGTCCACCCCCATCTCATGCACGGCGTCCAAGTCGCCAGGGCGAGCGCCGAAGGTGAGCCGCGACAGCACATGCACGGCCTGCTGGTCGGCGGTCTGCGTGCGCAATTCGGCGGCAGGCTGCGCAGGGGCCGGTGGCGACGGCCGCTGCGAGGCGCTGGAGCAGCCGGCGATGACGAGGGCGAGGAAGGGGGCGATGCGACGCATGGACGGCTCGTTAGGGGGCTGCGATGAGAGACGTCTCCGGACGCCCGCTGTTAATCCCCCCTCGGATTGACGCGCCGTCAAGCGGCGACGCGCGTGCCCATCGAGCCGCGTCACACCGTAGAGCCGCGCTGCGGCGGGCAGGCGTTGTGCATGGAGCAATGCACTGTGCCTCGGTGTATCACGGGTCGCCTGCCGCGCGGCGCGTGACGACCCGCACGCTCGCGCGGTCCGTGGTGTGAGTGGCGTAGAGGCGAAACGCACGCGGACGAGGGCTTGTGACGGACTCGTGACAAATTCGCGGTGACGCGGAACGGTCCTTGCAGGTAATTCTAGATGAAGGATCGCCCCCTGGAGGTGTCATGGATGTTCTCGTGATGGTGGAGGAGCAACCGCCCGAACACTCGAGCGTGCTCGCGCACGTCAGTTCGGTGCCCTCGCCCTTGACCATGGAACACCCATCGCGAGAAGTCGTGACGCTCTACGGTATTCCCAGCCCCGAGTCCCTGGCGTTGGCGCTGGCCGCGGCCCTCGAGTCGCGTCGCTCGGCCGACGATCGGGTAGACACGGTGCGGCACGTTGGCGTCTGGCCCGAGCGCGGGGCGGTGGGTGATGCCGCCTGGCGCGACGAGATGACCGGGGAGATGGTGACCCGCGACCTGCAGATTCCGCTGGCGGTGCTGGCCGAAACCGCCCAGGCGCTGCTGTCGGAGTGCGGCCAGGTGATCCGGCGACTCGTCGGTGGTCTGCTAATGGCCGATTGGCCCGAAGGGACGCGCCGTGCGGTCTCGTTCTCGTTCACCCCGCTGCCGGCGTTCGCCGCGAGCGCGACCAACAGCGAAGCGGTACTCGCCGTGCTGCGCGAGGCGGAAGGGTTGACGTTCGATCAGGAGTCGGACGAGAACTAGGCTGCGCCATGCAAAACGAGCCGCGGCCCGCTGTTCGCGGGCCGCGGCTCGTTTGCGGGAGGGGGAGGAGTACAGCGGCTTGGAATGAGGGAGGAGTGGAGCGATGAGGGAGGAGCGAGGTGGCCACCTCCCTCATCCCCCTCTCTCCACTCTTCTCTTCTTCCGAACCCCTGTACCCCTCCCCCTCCTTCCAGTTGGCTCCCTCCTCGTTCCCCTACACTTCGTCAGGGTCGCATACCCTTGACGTCCGCCTGAACTAATTGGATGCTCCCGTACCTATTAACGCTCGCCGAAAAAACTGGCGGAGGGCTGGATGAAAGAGTACCGGAGTGAGGCAATCAGAAATGTCGCTGTAGTGGGGCACGGGACGAGTGGCAAGACTACACTGGTAGATGCCCTCGCCTTCGTGTCCGGAAGCAGCAAGCGACATGGTCAGGTGAAGGATGGAACCGCGTTGACGGTGACCTCTCCGGAGGAAGTCGAACGCGGTTTTTCCATCTCCATGGGCTGCGCCTTTGCCGAGTGGCGTGACACCAAGATCAACATGATCGACACGCCAGGGTTCCTCGACTTCCAGGGCGACGCGGTTGCCGGCCTCACCGCCGCCGACGGCGCGCTCATCACGGTGGCCGCCGCGGCCGGCGTGGAGGTCGGTACCGAGCGCATGTTCCGCGAGGCCGTCACCCGTCGCGATCCGGTGCTCTTCGCCGTCACGCTGATGGACAAGGAGCACGCCAACTTCGACGCGGCGTACGCGGCCATCAAGGAACGGCTCACGGCCAAGGTGGTGCCGGTGGAGATTCCCATCGGTGCCGGCCTTGGCTTCAAGGGCATCATCAACCTCTTCACCAAGAAGGCGCACGTCTTTGCGCCCGGCACCAAGACGGGCGAGTACACCGAGACGGACATCCCCGAGTCCGAAAAGGCGCGCTTCGAGAAGTACCACCAGGAAATGGTCGAGGCGATCGCCGCCACCGACGACGCGCTGCTCGAGCGCTTCTTCAGCGGCGAGGAGATCCCGGGCGACGAAGAAATGGCCGCCATGAAGCAGGCCATGAAACGCCAGGACCTCTTCCCGCTCCTCTGCTGCTCGGCCCAACTCACATGGGGCGTGCGCACCGTGCTCGACTTCCTCGTCCAGCTCATGCCGTCGGCGTACGACATGGAGGAACAGAAGGCGTTCAAGGGTGCCGAAGGGGCCAAGACCGTCGACATCCATCCCAATGACGACGCGCCATTCACCGCACTCTGCTTCAAGACGATGGCCGAGCCGCACGTGGGCGAGGTGACGTACTTCCGCACCTTCAGCGGCACGGTGGCCAACGGGCAGGAAGTCTTCAACGCCACGCGCGACGTGACCGAGAAGCTCATGCACCTGTCGGTGCCGCAGGGGCGCGAGCGCATCGAGGTGCCGCGGCTCTTCCCCGGCGACATCGGCTGCGTGGCCAAGCTGAAGAACACGCACACCAACGACACCCTGTCGACCAGGGAACATCCGGTCCGCATGCCGCAGATCGAGTTCCCGCCGCCGCTGGTGACCTATGCCGTGCGCGCCACCGTGCATGCCGACGAGGAGAAGCTGCAGGTCGGGATGCATCGGATCCACGACGAAGACCCGACGTTCGAGACGCACTACGACTCCGAGACGCACGAGACGATTCTCAGCGGCATGGGCGAGCGCCACATCGAGGTGGCGATGGCCAAGCTCAAGCGGCTGCTCAACGTCTCCGCCGAACTCAAGACGCCGCGCATCGCCTATCGCGAGACGCTCACCGCCGCGGCAGAAGGGCAGGGACGCCACAAGAAGCAGTCCGGCGGCCGCGGTCAGTTCGGCGATTGCTGGGTGAAGCTGCGCCCAGGGCCGCGCGGCAAGGGCTACGAATACGTCGACGCCATCAAGGGCGGCGTCATCCCGCGCCAGTACATCCCGGCGGTGGACAAGGGCGTGCAGGAAGCCGCCGAGCGCGGCATCCTCGCGGGCTACCCGGTGGTGGACTTCATCTGCGAGTGCTTCGACGGCTCGTCACACTCGGTGGACTCCAACGAAGCGTCGTTCAAGATGGCGGGCATCCTCGCCTTCAAGAACATCGCGCCCAAGTGCCGTCCGGTCCTCCTCGAACCCCTGCACGAGGTCGAGATCCTCACGCCTGACCTCTATCTCGGTGACGTGATGGGCGACATCTCGGGGCGTCGCGGCCAGATTCTCGGTTCCGAGAACATCGAGGGACTCGGCACGAACGTGAAGGCGATCGTTCCGCAGGCCGAGCTGTATCTCTACGCGACGAAGCTGCAGTCCATGACCCAGGGGCGCGGCACCTTCAAGCACCGCTTCCATGCCTACGAGCTGATGCCGCACGACGCGGCGGCCAAGGTGATCGCGGAGTCGGAGAAGGAGAAGAAGGAGGAGGAGGCGGAGTAGACCTCGGGTTCCGGAACGAACAGGAAGGGCGCGACAGGCTTCGGCTTGTCGCGCCCTACGCTTGTAGGCGGGCGCGCTTACGGCTGGGTGGTGGCCGCGTTTCCGTCGAGCCTAGTCCAGTCCACCCCCCCACGCACCCCGCTCCATGCTTCGAGGTGGCCGACCACAAGCCGGCCGCCCAACCGATCATGACCTGCGATCACGAGGATCACGCCGCCAGACAATGGGGGGGCAGAAGGAATGACACCCAGCGGTTCGCCGTCGAGCGCCAGGGCGCACCAGCCGTCAGGGAAGTACTGCAGACGGACGCGGTGCCACGAGCCATTGAATAGCGTCGGTGTACTCGGTAAGATGCGCGCTCCTCGGGTTCCGGAGAGGCTATAGTTGTCCCGGAAGCTCGCGCCCTCCGCTCCGGGAAAGGCGAGCGAGCAAATCGAACTGCCACTCGTGACACCATCCCCAGTGCGATGGTCCCAGGAACGCAATGCCTGCAACATCGTCGCATCCACGAAATCGAGGCTCAGCGTTTGCCACTGGGTGCCCGTCACGCGGAGGTTGACGAACGCCTCCACGCCGAGTCCGTCTGCGGCGGACACTGGTGCGGGGATGTACGCGCCTGAGCCGTACGATCCATCGCCGTTGGGCAGCAGCGCCGGACCACGGTCCGTGCCGATGACCGTGGCCAGCGGCATGCCAAACGGGCGCCATCGCGCCTCCCATCCTCGGTCCCAGCGCTCAGATAAGAGGCGACGCTCCGTAGTTGGCAGGACGCGCACGAGCGCCGAATCCGTGCGCCACCCGCCGGCCGAGACAATCACCCAGGTATCCCCGACTCGCCGCGGCGTCAGCCGTCCCGCCGAATCGACGGTGGCCACCAGCGCATTGCGGGACGTCCACCGCAGGTCATGCAGCCACGCGGGCGCGCCGTCCTTGCGAAATCCCTCCACTTGAAGGTGATGCATGTGGCCGATGGCGACTCCCCTCGCCGGAACGCGAAGTGACAGGGATTCAAGCCACCGATCGCTGGCGAAGAGCGGCGCGATGATCCGTACCGCACCACGCAGCGGCTTGCCGCGATAGCGCACCGGACGAGCGGCCGTCGGATCGGTCGCGGGAAACAGGTAGACGGACGGCGCGGCTCCCTGCGCCACCGAACAATCGCACGTGCGAATGCTGCCGCCAGTTGACCATACCTGGCCCTTGAAGTGCTCAATCGAGGACCGCTCGCCGCTCACGGCGTCGAGTACGATGAGGTCGAGCGTTCTCGACGTGATCAGGATGTGTCGTTCATCGAGCCATCCCGCGATGGTCTCGCCCTCCCTGAGCGCCGTGTCGAGGCATCGTTCGTGCCGTCCGTCCACGTCGACGAGGCAGATGCGGTCCGGGCTCCGCACGGTGTAGTAGTGCCGCTGAAACGCAATCTGCGTGCCGTCCGGTCGCCAGATCGGCAAGCGATCGTATTCCGCCGCGGCCGTGAGGCGCGTGACGCGGCCGCCGCGCCGGTCGCCAATCACGATGCTGAGATGATCCGTGGTGGTGTCGTAGCGAGCCGTCGCTCCCGCGAACAGGCGGCCGTCCGGTGAGAGGCTTTCGATGTCATCATCGTAAGGACTGGCGAGCGGCAGGTGCCGCCCCCCAAGCGAGTCAATGAAGACGCTTTCATCGCCAAGCGAATCAACCACCACATGACCCCACCACTCCTTGCCGTTGGGACTGCGCCGGAGCGCTTGCTTCGAACCTCGGGGCGGGATCGGGAACGCCATCGAATCCAGGTCCACTGCCTCAATCGGTGACCCTGCTTCCCACGCCGCGTCGCGCGGGATGCGTACGCCCACCAACCGCCCTCGCCCAGAGGTGCTGTCCACCGTCCAGAAGGCGAAGTCCGACGTGAGCGCGCGGGGCGCGCGCGGCCACGCCGCCGCTGCGGCAAACGCCGCCGCGAAGAACACGCCCGCCGCCATCCAGCGCGCGCGCCGCCGGCTCCGCAGCGGCGTCGCCGCGACAAGCTTGCGCACCGAACGCTGCTCGGAATCGAGTCCCAGAAAATCCGCGGCCACGCGACGCGTGGTGCGGCGGTCACCGGCGGCCCGCCGCAGGCGGAGGAAACGCTGCCAGGCGTGCACCACCAACGCATCGTGCGCCGCGATTGTGGCATGCTCCGCGGCGCGCCGGAGTGTGTGTTCATCCGCTTTGCGCGCCAGCAGTTCGCGCGCCACCGTGGCATGCACACTGCGCCGTTCATCCTCCGTGGCCGCTTGCATCGCGGCGTCGGCGATCTCGTCGTGCGCCACCGACATCTGCGCGCCGTTACGCGTCAGGAAGCCGCCGCGTTCCAGGAACTCGACCTGTTCCTCGACGCCACGTGGATCCCCGCCGACGATGGCTAGCGTCTCGCTCAGGTCGACCGGCCGCCCGATCGCCGCGAGCACCAGCAGCACCCGTCGCGCGTCGGGCACAAGACGCAGCACCCGCTGGTGCACCGCGCTCCCTTCGCGCAGGGACGCCGTGATGCGCGCGGCATCTTCGCACTGCCAGACGCCGGAATCAGAACACGACAACCACCCCTGCTCAAGCGCGCCATGCAGGGTCTCGACCAGGAGCAGCGGCGACCCGCCGGTGGCGAGGAGCAACTGCTGCGGCAGCAGGTCGGCCCACGGCTTCGAGGGCAGTTCGGCCACGTGCGCGACGAATGACGTGACTGCCGCGAGGTCGAGCGGCGGAAGTTCGAGCTGCTCGAACGGCGTGAACAGCCCGCGCGGATCGGCGACCGGTCGCTTGGTCATCACCACCAGCAGCTTGGCGTGCTCCAGCCGCGAGAACGCTGCGGCAAGCACCCGCGCCGAGAGCTCGTCCGCCCAGTGCAGGTCGTCGAGCAGGAGCGCGACGGGGTGCTCGTCGCTCACCGCATGCGCGAGGTCCACCACTGCGAACGCCCGGCGGCGCACCGCCTCCTCGCCCTCGCTCGGGTCGGGCGTTGCCGACACGTAGATAGACGCGAGGGCGGGTGCCAGTGAGACGAGCACCCCCGCCGATCCCGTGGAAACCGCCGTCGCACCCGGCAAAGCGGCGAGCTGCGACGCAACTTCGGCGGCGAACCCGCCGCTCAAGTGCCGGTCGCCGGGATTCGCGCGCACCAGCAGCGAACGCGAGCGCGACGCACGAAGCCGCGCCTGCACGTCCCGCAGCAACCGGCTCTTCCCAAGGCCAGCCGCTGCCGTCACGACGAGCACCTGCGGGGTGTTACCGCGCGAGCGCTCCCACGCGGACAACACACGGCTGAACTCCGACTCCCGTCCCACCAACTCAGCGGCGATGGACGAGGATGGTCCGGTCTCACCGGGTGTGCTCGCTGCGGGCGACCAGCGCGCCGCGCGCAGCGCCGTAATGGACGCCGCCTCCGGCTCCTGTTCCTCGCGGGCGAGGAAGGTCTCGAAGTGCTCGGCTTCGCTGGCCGCCCCGAGGCTATCGCTCCCCGCGATGAGCGTCTCGAGAAGCAGCCGCCACGTGGACTGGTCCATCGCGTCCACGTTGCGCGCGCGCCTCGCCAACTCCTGCGCGTCCCGAAATTTCCCCTCGCCCAGCCACTGCCGGGCGAGCGCGTCGGCGCAGCGCAGGAAGGTGACCGTCAGCCGCCGCCGCTCCAGTTCGCACCACTGCTCGAACTCCGACGCACCCGGCGCCGCGAAGTCGGGGATGAACGGACCGAGATACCGCTGCACCGCCGCTACGAAGTCGGCCTTCTGCGCGGCCTGCAGGAAATCGTCGCGGTCTGAACTGACCGATGCCGATAGGCCGAGCAGTTCGGCCGACGAATCGAGCAATCCATCACCGAGCTTCTTCTTCAGGTACCAGATCGTCTGGCGGAGGTTCTGACGCGCCGCCTCGCTTTCCACCTCGCCCCACAGCAGCGCGGCCAGATACTCGCGGCTCGCCTTGTGCCCCGGAACGCACGCCAGATAGGCGAGCATCGCCACCGGTTTCCCGCGGCCAAGGGAGCGCACCGCGCCCTGCGCATCCGTCGTCGTGGCGTGCAGCGTGCCGAGCGTGCTGAGCGAGAGGTGCATCGAGTGGAGTTTCGCGTGCCGGGCGATGAGTGACGTGCGCGCATCTACGGACCAACACCGCGAGGGGCAGGCGACGGGCCGAAGTGTCTGACGCCATCGTCAGAAGAGCGTCAAACGCGTCAGAGCCCTCACACTTTGTTGCCTGCGGGCGAGGCTGTGCGCCCACTGGCAGGGGTGCTGCTCGTCCGAGCGGCCGGCCGTCCCCGTCACGGGCGGGCCAGACGGCGGCCATGGCTGGAAGGTCCGCCGGCTCAGACCTTGTGGTACGAGATCCGCGCCGACTCCACACGGTCGGCGGCCACGTACACCTCGAAGTCCGCAAAGAACCCCGGCGCCTCGGCCTGCAGCGTGCGCAGCACCAGCACGGCGAGCCGGCGGATCTCCTGCTCGGCCCCTTCGCCGCTGCGCAGCTCCAGCATCGTGCGCCACGCGCGCGCATTCGCCGTTACCACGATCTTTGTTTCCGTCGAATTCGGCAGCACGCCGCGCGCCGCCTCGCGCGCCATCTTGCGGCGGTGCACCTTGTCGGCCACCCAGCCGTAGCGCTCCATGAGCTTCTCGACCAGCGCCACGTACGTGGCCTGTGCCCCCTCCACCTGCGCCTTCCACTCTGCCACGAGCGCGTCGTCGCCGATGATCGCCGGCGGAACGACGAAGTTCGCGTCGCTCTCGTCTACGTAGCGCTGCGAGAGCTGGGAATACGCGAAACCCGCGCGATGGCGCACCAGTTCGTGTGTCAGCGAGCGGCTGATGCCCTCGAGCAGCAGTGAGTAGTTGGCATGCTCGAGCACCGACCCGTGCCCCTGCTTCTTGATGTTCTCCAGGTAGTCGCGCGTCGTGCGGCTGGCCGGGTTCTTCTGGCTCATGTAGCAGAGCCGGCCGGCAAATTCCGCCAGCCGTTCGCCGTCGGTGCTCTCGCCCTGCCACTGCACCGGCAGGTGCGCGGGCTCGGCAAAGACGGGGCGCGCGAGGACGGTGACCCTGGGCTCGGTGTAGAAATGCGGCATCGGAGGCGTGGTGAGGGGTGACAGCCGAGGAATTTATTGCGGGTAGTGCTCGTGCGTGAGGGCTCCACCTCAAATGGACTGCTGCCACGACGGGCGAAGGTCGCGAAGGCACGCGAAAAAGCACCGGGGGAAGCGCCGCACTCGGCCCTTCCCCCGGTTGCCTCTCTGTTGTCTCTCTGTTGTTTCTCTGTTGTTTCTCTGTTGTCTCTCTGTTGTCTCTCTCAGCTATCTCCTACACGTCCGAAAGCTGCCCCAGTCGAAACGCCGCCCAATCGCGTTCTCGGACGATGCGGTCGAGCGCCGCCCGGGCGTCCGCGGGCAGCGGCGGCAGCGCCGGATCGTACTTCACCGACGCCAGCGGATCGTCGCCCGCGCGCGGGACCTTTACGCCGGGATTCAGGATGCCCACCGGGTCGAACGCATGCTTGACGCGCGCAAACAGCGCCATGGCGCGCGCGTCCCAGACGCGGAACATCAGCGGTGTGCGCAGTCGGCCGTCGCCATGCTCGGCGGCAAGCGTGCCGCCGAGGAGCGCCACAAGTCCCGTCACGTCTTCCATGAGGGCGCGAGCGCGGGCGCGCCAGTCCACGTCCCGCACGTCCACCATCGCATTCACGTGGGCGTGGGCGTCGCCCGCGTGACCGAAGATCACGCCCCGCACCCCGTGTCGCGCGAGCGCGGCGCGGACACCGCGCACGTAGTCGGGGAAGCTCTCCGGCGGCACGGCGCCGTCCTCAATCAGCTGCATGGACGCGAGGTTCGGATCGAGCGCGTTGAGAATGGGGCTCGCCGCATGCCGGATGCGCCAGATGCGGGCCGCCGTCTGTTCGTCCGGTGCCGACACTACCTGGGCGGCCCGCGCCTGACGGCAGGCGTCGGTCAGCCGCAAGGTCAGCGTATCGGCGTCCGCCGGGGTCTCCCCCTCCGCCTCGATCAGCAGCACCGCGTCCGCGCCCGACGGAATGGACAGGGCGGACGCCTCGGCGCGCACCACGTCGAGGAAGGTGCGGTCGAGCAGTTCCACTGCGCTCGCGCCGAGCGCCGTGGCGCGCGCCGCGGCCTGCACGGCCTCCTCGAGCGACAGGAACGACGCCAGCAGCGCGGTGCGCGCCGCCGGAACCGGTGCGAGCGCCAGTTCGATGCCCACAAAGACCGCGAGCGTTCCCTCGCTTCCCACGAGCAGATCCACCAGGTCGTCGCTGCGCGCGTAGTCGGCCAGCGCATAGCCGCTCGACTCCTTGCGCACGCCGACACGGGCGAAGGACACGCCGCGGTCACGCACGTCGCGCGCAACCTCCTGCCGGAACGCGCGCAGCGCCTCGATCCTGGGGTGCGGCTCGCCGCGACGCACCCAGGCGCGCGATCCGTCGGCGAAGATGCAGTCGAGCCCGCGCACCCAGGGACGCATCGCGCCCAGCTTGACGCTGCGTGATCCGGCGGCGTTCGTTGCGACCATGCCGGCGATGGTGCAGAATGCGCCCGAGGACGGATCCACCGCGACGCGCAGCCCATGCACGCGGGCCGCCGCATCCACCGCGTCGCGCAGGGCGCCGGGGCCGCAGGCCACCATCGCGCGCGGAGCGTCCACCGCGTCAATCCAGTCGAGCCGCGAGAGGTCGAGCGCCACGCCGCGTCCAAGCGCGCCGTTGGCCATGGACGTGGCCGATCCGCGCGGCACGATCGGCACGCCGCGCGCGGCGGCCCATTGCACGAGCGTCACCACATCGTCGGCGTCGGCGGGAACCGCCACGGCATCCGGCAGGATCCGTGCGATCCCCGCGCTCTCGCTGTAGACGGCGCGAGCGCGATCGTCCGTGCGAAAGATGCCGCGGAATCCGTCGGGCACCTGGAGGATGCCGTCGTCCCATGCCGTGAGCGTCGTCATCGGCTCAGCCCGCCAGACCGGCCAACGGCGCGAACGGGCGCTCCCGCACGGACGCGACCAGCCGGCGCAGCAGCGTGTTGCTGCCAAGCGCCGCCAACCCGGCGACCATCAGCGATTTCACCTCGCCGCGCGAGATCTTCACGATGCCGCCCGGCCGCAGCATCGCGTCCGTGCGCGTGAGCTCGCGCAGCGTGGCATACGCGTAGAGCAGCGGGAGCACGCAGAACGCGCGAATGGACACCGCGCGGCGCGGCAGCAGCAGCAGGTACTCGAAGGCCTGGTCGAGGTCGGTCCACGCGAGCGTGATGAACTCGCCGACGGCGGCGCGGTTCTCCGCCAGGCGCGACGGGTCCAGCAGCGACGCCTGCGACCCCCCGTGCGCCTGAAGCGTGCGCTCCGGCACATAGACCGCGTTCTCGCATTCCGCATCCGTCGCGATGTCCTTGAGGATATTCACGGTCTGCAGCGCTTCACCGAAGCTCGTGCAGCGCGCCCACAGCGCGTCGTAGCGCGCCGGAGGCACCTGCCCGTCCTCGCGCCAGAGCTCGGTGAGCATGCACCCCACGGTGCCGGCTACGTAGTAGCAGTACTCGCGATACTCCTCGACCGTCTGGATGCGGAGCCCGCCGGGATGCCGCAGGGTGAACTCGGCCATGCCGCGCACCATTTCGCGCACCCAGTGCGCCACGCGTTCCTGCGACCCCGGCGGCAGCGACCGAAAGAGCACGCACACGAGGTCGGTGCTGCGCAACAACCGCACGTGCTCCGCGTCGCCCTGTATGCCGGCCGCACGCGCCGGGAAAGCGTCGGCGGTGGCTGCGTCGTCGAGGCAGCGGAGAAACTCGCCGAGCAGGCGCGCCTTGTCCTCGGCGGCAGCGCGCCCGTCATCCTCGATGGTGTCGGCGATGCGGCAGAGCAGGTAGGCGCACAGCACCGAGCGGCCCAGTTCGCCGCGCAGCAGCCGCACCGACAGCGCAAAGGTGCGCGACACCGCCGGCAGAATCTCCCGGCCGAATCGCTCGGCTTCGCGGATGCGCGCGGGGGAGTCGGCGGTGAGCATGTACGCAAATCTACCGGAAGCGATGCCGCTACTGCTACCACGCGCTGCTTTGCCAGGACACCACGAGAAACTCGGCGGGATTCTGCGAACGGCCTCGCCGCGGATTACACGGATGACATCGGATGGACGCGGATACGGCGTTGGGGGAACCCTCACGCAGGATCCGCGTTCATCCGCTCGTGATCCGCGTCATCCGCGGCAAGGCAGTTAGTGAACAGTGCCGATCTACTTTGGCGGCAGCAGGCTCCGCGCGAGGCCGTCGATCAGCTGCTGTGCCGCCGAGGGCTTGTCGGGATACTCCAGCTTGTCGAGCACGCGCTCCAGCGACACCAGCGCCTGCCGCCGCAGGGCGCGCCAGGCGCTGCGTGCCCACGTCCAACCCAGCCAGCCGAGCACGAGCGGGGGGAGCGCCCCGAGCCACGGAAAGACCGTTAACACGGCGAGCGGCGCGCCGGCGAGCGCGCCGAGCACGAACAGCACCACGGGCGTCACCATCTGCTTGCGGCGCGCGGACCGCAGGTCGGCGGCCACCGCCACATGCACGCGCCGCGGGTCCACCACGCCGACACTCACCACCACCTCGCTGGCGCGCGACAGGTAATACCCCTTGCCGCCGAAGTCCATTGACCGGGTGATCTGGTCCATGAGGCCACGCCGCGGCTCGAGCACGATACGGTCGGGATACCGCCGGATGACGCCGAGTGATTCATCCCGGGCGAGCAGCGCCTCTAGCCGTCCCAGCAGCTCCGATGGCGAGCCGGTCAGCACACGTGCCGCGGAAATCGTCGGATCGGCGAGCGTGGCGTCGCTTTCACGCTGCGCCTCCGCCAGCGGCGAACGCGCCCGCTCTTCGGCGATGGCCTGACGCACCGCCTCGGGGGCGATGCCCACCTCGCGAGCGATGTCGAGCACGCGAGACTCGCTCAGCTCATCGCTGCGCGCCGCATCCGTGTCTTCACCACGCACGTGCAGTTCCATGGCGCGCGCCAGCACGCGCTCCAGCGCGGCACGATTCAGGGAACGGTCGTCCGGCGGCGGGGATGGTGGATTCGTCATTTCACGGCCTCTCGCATGCCCTACGAACGAGGACGTGCCGGAGTTCCTGCGCGCGCGCTCTCAGGGCGTCGTCGACGAGGCGCGGCCGCATGTCACGCAGAACTTCCAGGTCGGGTCGATTTCGGAGCTGCAGCCCGGACACCGCCGTACCTTGAGGTTCTGGCCGCAGTGCGGGCAGAACGTCACCGCACGGCCTTCGGGAAGCATCTGTCCGCAGAAGCGGCAGCCCGGCCGCGGCGTGCGGACGGTCGCGTCCGCCGTCGGATCCGGAATGTTCTGCCCGCGGGCGTGGAACGATGCGCGCGGCTTGTCGTCCCCGGTCGCGGCCAGCACCGCGTCCAACTCGGCGAGTGTTGGCGGGAGCTGCCGCTGCAGCGCGTCGAGGGCGGCGCTTACCTCGGCCGCATCAGGCGTACGCGTGTGCGACGCGCGCGCCACCCCGCCGCCCAGCCGCGACGCGCCGTCGTGCGAAGGTGCCGCCGTGTCATCGGTCGCCGGGACTGCGAGGTCCGAAGGCGCGGTGCCGGCGGCAGCTGGCGGCGGCGACGATTCCAGCACCTGGCGCATGGCGTGCTGGGCGAGCGTGACCCTGGCCGTGCCGTAGGCGTGCAGCGCGCGCAAATCCGGGTTCCCCGAATCCAGCTCGCGGCGCAGGTCCTCCTGCATCGCGTCGTCGGCGAAGACGAAGCCGCGCTCGCCGGACAGCAGGCGAAGCACCAGGACCTCGTAATCCTCGGCCGTCTCCACCCCCACGTCGGCGCGGCTCGCCCGATACGGCACGAAGGTGCGCAGGTTCTCGGCCACCTCGACCGGGCGTGACAGGTTTTCCGGCCGCACGTCGCGGACGCGGCGGACGAGAATCCGGAAGAGGCGCTCGAGTTCGTCAGCCATTCACTGTGCCGCCTTCAGTTTTGCGTCTGCATTCTGCTGCAACCTGGCCTCCGCATCGGCCTTGAGCGATTCGGCGCGCTGCACCGCGGACACGGATGGCTTGCGGAACTGCTTCGTCAGCCGCAGCACGCTTGGCTCCGTGTTGTGGCGACCGTCATAGAAACCATAGCCGTACCCGGCGGCCAGCCCGAGCAAGAGTCCCACGAGGATTCGCATGCCGTCCCTCCAGCGTCGCGTTCCACTAGATCCGAGGCAAAGATGCGTTCGGCGCGAAAGTCGCGCCATCAGGGAAGGGGTCGGGTTCACCGGCCCGGCCCCCGCGCGCGCGATATCCGGCCAGCCACTCATCGAAGCCCGACTCGACGAGCCCGCTGCTCGCGCTCTGGTCGGCCGCGGCGCGCGTCGCGAGATGGTTGGCGTACTCGTTCTGCGCGTGCCCCACGTGACCGCGCACCCAGCGCCAGGCGATGGCGTGCCCCTCGCACGCCTCGATGGCGTCGTGCCAGAGTTCGAGGTTCTCGATGGGGCCCGTCTTGCGCTTCCAGCCGTTGCGTGCCCAGCCGTGCACCCAGTTGGTCATGCCGTCCACGATGTAGCGCGAGTCGGTGGTGAAGCAGACGCGGAACCGGCCGCCCTTGGCGCCGATGGACCGCATGGCCTCGGTGACCGAGCGCAGGGCCATGCGGTTGTTCGTCGTCGCCGGCTCGCTGACCCACAGGTCGCGCCGCACCACCGGGCCGCCGGGCCGCTGGTACTCGATGAGCACGCCGGCCGCGCCCGGATTGTCCCCCGCCTGGCCGTTGCCCAGACATGACTCGTCGGCGTAGATCGCCACCAGTTCGGTGCTCATCGCACGACCTCCACCGAATCGGTCTCATCGAGCCAGAGCGTCAGGTGATCGCCCGTGGTGGGATGCCGCGCCTCGATGCACTCACGACGGCCGCGGAGGACGAGCCGTTCGGGGATCACCAGGAACTCGGTGCCGCGGCGAAAGACGGAGATGCGATGGCCGCGCGAAATGGCGTGCTCGAGCGCGTCGTACTGCTTTACGGTCAGCTGCACCTAGCGCGCCCCAAACCAGTCGAGCGCCGTCTGCGCGAGGACGGCCGTGGCGCGATGCACCTCGCTCACCGGCACCCATTCCGTGGCGCTGTGTGCCAGCCGGATGTCGCCCGGCCCATAGCAGATGGCGGGGATGCCGGCCGCGGAGAGGAGCGCCGCGTCGGT
Organism: Gemmatimonadaceae bacterium; assembly: GCA_041661925.1. GTDB lineage: Bacteria > Gemmatimonadota > Gemmatimonadetes > Gemmatimonadales > Gemmatimonadaceae > PNKL01. The sequence continues at coordinate 13,220 of JBAZTM010000043.1, read as the reverse complement.
CCAGTACGACAGTCCCTCGATGGCCGCCGTCGCCCCCTCGATGGTCTCGATGGAACGCGCCAGCGACTGCACGATGGATGCATCCACGGCGACATCGTTGGCCGCCTGCACGAACGTCACCTCCACGTCGGCGCGAAAGCGGGGGTCCCGCGCCGCAACGCGCGCACAGGCGTCGCGCAGCTCCGCGGCGAAGCTCTCGCCGGAGTCCCCTGGGAGCGTGCGACGCTCGAACTCCACACGGCACACATCGGCGTACGTGGAGAGGCCGAGCCCGCCGCTGATGCGCGCCGCGTGAAACGACCCGCGGCCGAGCAGCGGGTGCGTGCGCTGCGGGAGCACGGCCTGCTGGTACGCGTCGAGCTCGGCGAGGAGCAGCCCTGCCATCGTGTTAGCATCGACGCCAACGTCATAACGGGATCCGTGCGCAGCAACGCCGTGGACGTGCACCACCGCCCAGGCGAAGCCGCGGTGCGCCGGCCCGATGGCGAGGCGCGTGGGTTCAGTGACGATGGCGGCGTCGGCACGCACGCCGTGTGCGATCAATGCCGCCGTCCCCGCCGACTGCCACTCCTCATCGGTGACGGCCGCGATGACGATCTCGCCCTCGAGGCCCGCGTCCGCCGCATGCACCGCCGCGGCGCACATCGCGGCGACGCCGCTCTTCATGTCGCAACTGCCACGGCCATAGAGCTTGCCGTCGGCAATGACCGGCTCGAAGGGCGGGTGCGTCATGCCCTCGACGCCCACCGTGTCGAGGTGGCCGTTGAACATCAGCGTGCGGCCGCCGGGGCGGCCGATGCGGGCCACGACGCTTGGGCGGTTCGGCGCACTTTCCACGAGCGCCACGCGAAAGCCCCACGCGTCGAGCGTCTCGGCGAGCGTGCGCGCGCACTCGCCCTCGCCCGGAGCACCCGGCACCAGGGTCGGATTGCGAGAGTCCACCGCGACGAGCGCGCTGGTCAGGGCGACGGCATCACCGCGGAGCGGCGGAGTGAATGGCACGGGGAACAGGGGAAAGAGAGAACGGGCGCGCACCCAAGAAGGTGCGCGCCCGTCGCCTCGCGTGGAAGCCGCCCGGCGCTACTTCTTGGGCGCGGGCTTCTTGGCCGGGGCTTTCTTGGCAGGGGCCTTCTTGGCCGGGGCCTTCTTGACTGGAGCGGCCTGTTTGGCCGGTGCCTTCTTGGCGGCTGGCTTGTGCGCCGTATGCGGCGCCGGCTTGTGCGTCGGAGCGTGCGCCGGCTTGTGCGTCGGAGCGTGCGCCGGCTTTGCGGCCACGGCTGCCTTGGCCGCGGGGGCCTCCGCCTTCAACGGCGGCTTGGCCCCCTTGTGCTTCTTGCTCCAGGCTTCCTCGACGCCGTGCAGCAGCTTGTCGGCTTCATCCTGCGTCATCTGGCCGCGACGCACCATGAACTGCACCACGTCGCGGGCGCTCTCGATGGCGAATCCGGTGAGACCGGCGGCGGCATTGATGACATCTTTCATCGCCGCTGCCATCTTGCTGCCAGCCTCCATCGAGATCTCGGCGGCCTTGGCGGCCATCTCGGCGACGGCATCACGCACGTCCTGGCCGCGATGGCCGGGGTGGCGGCGCGGCAACACAGTGCCGGTACCTTCGGGCTTGGCCGGAGTTTTGTCGGTCATTTCGTCGGTGCTCCTTGCTCGAGCCGCCGGCGTCCTGCGCCGGCGTCAGGCCCCATCGCATCGAGCAGTGCGCGGTGGGGGAAGGGGGCGCTCAGAAACTTCACATTAGAGCGCTCGCCCATTGATCGGCGCCAAGTATATGATTTTCGTGGAGATAATCAAGGTGAGTGGAACGATTATCTACAGCGGTATTTCAGCGGCAATATCTTCAGTATTTCGCGAATTTACACGCCATTAATAAAACAGTATTACGCCATCATGACTACATATCCGCTTTCAGGCCTCAGAATTCTCGACTTGAGTCGAGTGCTGGCAGGACCACTCTGTACGATGATTCTGGGCGATCTTGGCGCGGATGTGATAAAGGTCGAGCGTCCGGGCACCGGCGACGACACGCGTGGATGGGGTCCGCCGTTCGACGCCGCCGGTCAGAGTGCGTACTTCTTGTCCGTGAATCGGAACAAATTGTCCGTCGCCATCGACCTTCGGACCAGCGACGGGGCGGCGCGTATTCGCGACTTGGCCTCAGAGGCCGATGTTGTCGTGGACAACTTCCAGCGCGGCAGCCTCGAGCGCCTCGGCATTGCCCCGCAGCGGCTGCTCGACGAGTATCCGCAGCTCATCTGGTGCACGATCACGGGCTTCGGCGCCGACAGCGATCGGCCGGGGTACGACTTCGTGGTGCAGGCCGAGTCGGGCTGGATGGCCATCACGGGGGAGCCGGGTGGCGAACCCATGAAGGTGGGCGTCGCCTTGGCCGACGTCCTCGCTGGCAAGGACGCGGCGATCGCGATTCTCGCGGCACTGACCGCGCGGCATCGCGGGGAGGACGCGCCCTCGCGCCACCTCGTGCTGTCGCTCTCGCACAGCGCGGTGTCGGCGCTCGTGAACGTCGCGCAGAACGCCCTGGTGTCAGGTCACGACGCGTCACGTTGGGGCAACGCGCATCCGAATCTCGTGCCGTACCAGCTCTTCGATGCAGCCGACCGCCCCATGGTGATCGCGGTCGGCAGCGATGCGCAGTTCCTCGCCTGCGCGCGCTCTCTCGCACTCGACGCGCTGGCGTCGGACGACCGGTACCGTACGAACGCTGGCCGCCTGGCGCATCGGGACGCTGTGGTAGGGGCCATTCGGGAGCGCGTACGCACGCAGGCCGCCGCCGTCTGGCTGACGGCGCTCGACGCGGCGGGGGTGCCGTGCGGCGTCGTGAAGCCCGTCCTGGAAGCGTTGCGCGACGTGGAGGCCTCACCGCTCACCGGAGTGGCGCCGATGGCGCCCGGCGCGGTACGGCGGCCGCCGCCGCTGCTCGACGAGCACGGTGCGCTGGTGCGAGCAAGTGGTTGGGCGGCGTTTCGCGCATGACGCCGCCGGCCTTTCGACTCTGGCTGAGGCAGTTCGCCATATTTCACACGATGCGACCCCTGCTCCTCCTCGCCCTGATCGCTGTTGCCGGTTGCGGAAGCGATGCCCGCCCGACCGCGCCCGAGGGCGCATCGGCGTTCCGCCGATTTGTCGCGGTCGGCACCGGCCTTACGATGGGCGAGCAATCCGGCGGCGTCGTCTACGAGTCACAGCTATCGACGTGGCCGGCGCGGCTCGCCGCGCGAATGGACGCGCCGTTCCGCGTGCCGGCGCTCAGGGCCCCCGGCTGCACACCGCCGCTCGTGGCCCCGCTTTCGCTCAATCGCACGCTCGCCGGACCGGTGGTTGCCGGAGCTGCCGCCTGCAGTGGCCGCCTCGGCAGCGACACGCTGCCGGCCAACAACGTGGCGATGGCGGGAGCCACCGCATGGGATGCGCTGCATACGTCGCCACGGTCCTTCGTGACGCAGGCGGCATCACTCGACCAAACGCGCTATCCGTTCGTGCTGCCGGCGGTGCAGACGCAGTTGCAGGCGATGCAGCAGCAGCGGCCGACACTCGTGGCGGTGGAGCTCGGCGCGGGCGAGGTGATGCGTGCCGCCACCTCGGGGCTGGTCGTGGTGGGGACGAGCTACACGCAGAGGGCGGCGTGGACGCTCATGCCGGCGGCGGTCTTTGCTCCCGTCTTCGACTCGATTGCAGACAGCGTGAAGGCCACCGGGGCGCCGGCGGTGTTCGTGGGCGTGCCGCCGTTGATGTCGCTGCCGGCGTGGCGCACGGGCGACCTGCTTTGGCAGCAGCGTACGGGGCTCGCCTCGTATGGACTCAGCGTTGCGACGGACTGTCAAGGAAATGGGAACCTCATCAACACCGTTGCGGTGCTCCCACCGCTCGTCGCTGCGGCGCGCACGGCGGGAACGGCGCAGGCGTTTTCATGCGCCGATCGCCCCGGTGAGGCCGACAACGTGCTCACCACCGCCGACGCCGCGCTGATTGCGCAAACGATCACCGCACTCAACACCGCCATCAAGGCGGCGGCGGACCAGCGGCAGATTCCGTACGTGGACGTGCCGCTCTTCTCGAGCGAGATCCCGTTTGCCGCACCGGCATTTACCGCGGCCGGGATGCTCGGAAGCGACGTACCGTTCGGCATGGCCACCTCGCTGGACGGCATGCAGCCATCGGCCTTCGGGCACGAACTGATGGCCGACCGCGTCGCAGCCGCACTCAACGAGAAGTACCGCTGGGCGATTCCCCTTCCCATGCGTCCCCAGTAGGCGCCGTGTTACTGGGCGCAAAGCGGTTCGTCTCAATTGTGCGACACCCCGGCGTGGCCTCTTCCGACGACGGTGGGGGTGGGCCTGTCCTCGGCGCGTGTGTGGCATTACACTAGCGTCGTGAAACTGACCCAGCCCTCGCCGCAGCAAGAACAGGCCGACGCGGACCAGGCCGTTATTGACCGCGTGCTCGCCGGGGACCGGAACGCTTTCGGCAGTCTCATCCAGCGCTACAGCGACCCGCTGTATCGCCATGCGGTGGGAATGACGGGGAGTCCGGACGTCGCCGAGGACATCCTGCAGGTCTCGTTCATCAAGGCGTACAACCACCTCAGCGAGGTGCGCGGGCGCTTCGATGCCTGGGTCTTCCGCATCGTGGCCAACGGGTGCAAGGACTGGCTGAAGAACATCCGCCGGACCCACCTGAGTTACGAAGAGGACGATCAGGCGTCTGGATACGAGACCCCGGAGGAAGAACTCGACCGGGGTGAGTTGCGATCCGACCTGGACCGCGCCTTGTCCGCGCTCCCCGCGTCGTTGCGGGAAGCGTTCGTGATGAAGCACGTCGAAGGTCGCTCATACGAAGAGATGGCTGAACTGCTCGACACGACCGTGGGAGCCCTGAAGATGCGCGTGCACCGTGCCCGCGAGGCGCTTCAGGCGCTGCTGGAGGAGCGATACCAGTGATGCACAAAGATCTTGATCCGCGCGACGGTCTCGAACCCGGAGCGCCCCGCACGCCCAAGGAAGCGCCGATGGCCGACCAGGAGCTTGCTCCGGCCGGGCGCATCTCGGATGCCGTGCATGCCTGGCTCGATGGCGAGCCGGTGGCCGAGGCCGCGCTGAGCGCCGCGCCGCGCGAAGTCGCGTTTTGGACGAAGGTTGAGACCGAGACGTCCGTCCGTCGCCGCATGGTGACGCCGGCGCACGTACCGGCGCAGATTCTCGCGAAGCTGCCCGACAAGCGCTGAACCGCGCGCGGGATGCAACGGGCCGTCCGGGTGATCCGGGCGGCCCTTCGTGCTTAAGAGTGGGAGCGAAGGGAGGCAGTAGCGGGCGTGTTAGTCGGGGAATTCATCTGGGCTGACCGGCACGAAGCCACGCCCTGTGACCGACTTCCTGCCGGTGCGGGCGCCGCGTCGGCGGCCCGCTCACGGCGCCAGTCGCTGCAGCACCATGGCCACGTTGCCGGCGAGCGTGATGCGACCGTTCTAGCGATGCACCGAAGAGCTGCTATCCCGCGCAGCCGGCCGCACCACGCACGCTTCCCGGGAGGGACACGTCTCTCCGAACTCTATCCGCAACGCGTCCGATTTGCACATTGAAGTCAGCCGGTACGGGCGTAACTCCTTCGGTCCAAGGAAGCTTGTGATCGGAGAAGCCACCACACTTGCCCAAGGGAATGCCGTTGTCAGCGATTCCCGCGGCAAAGTCCTCGTAGCGAAGCCCCGGTGATCCCGAGCTCAAACCCTTCAACGCCACGAATGCCACGATGCGCGCCTCGTCAGAGGCGCTATTGTCACCGGCAAGTCCGAGAACCGCGGCGAAGAGTTTCCCGTCGTGGAACGAGACCAGCGATTCCACTACCTGTTCAAGCTCCCTGACATTGTGTGATGTACGCAAGCGATTAACGCCGGCGATCAGCGCCACTTGACGGTCGACCGCACTGCACAGCGGAGCGATGGCGTGAGCCCATTCCCGCTTGGGGGCCGGAACGCCCGTTGCAACGACCTGCAGCGCCAGGCGGCAGTTGTTCCGAAGCTTGAGGGAGTCCGGGTCCGCCTGGGCTTCGAGACGCGCGGTCACGACACCGACCGTCAGCAGCGCCAGCAACACGATGCGTGCGTTGAGCGACTTCATTGCGTTGGAAGTCTCAGTTTGCATGGCAGTGCGGGAATGAGGTTGGATCGCGCATGAACGATTCGTAGGTTCGCCGATTCCGCCGCCGCGAGCCCGGCCTGCGCAAACGTCGAATCAAACCGGCGTTCAAGTTGTCCCGCCGGCGAGTTCGGGTCCACACGGAATGCAACTTGTTCTTCCATCGTGCCGATGTCGTGTGTCCTGAAATACAACACGTACTCCCAGAAATGGCTCTTCCAGCGACGGCTCGCCCGCGCGCCCTCGTGTTCGAGAACCAGGTCGCGAAGCCCGTCCAGATCTTCCTTCGCGCAATAGTCGGAGTAACGTGCCGGCCGGGGTTCACCCGGCCGCAGTCGTTCCTGTGCCTCGTAGACGACACTGCCTGCATACAGCGACGCATTAATAGCGATCGAGAGCCAAAGCGACCGGTGCCGGATCCAGCGTCGGCGCGCGTCCTACACCACCGGCACGGTCCCCGGCACATGGTGTACGAGTGCGATTGACACGTTCGCCACTCCAATGAGGACCTGCTCCCATGGCTATCTGGAAAGACCAGTCCGCACCGAAGAAGGATGATGTTGTCGCCGTGGTGAACACGCCGATCATTCCCGAAGCCAGCACGCGCACTGAGCCGGCGCCGCGCGTCGCACCGCCGCCGGCTCCCGCGTCGGCGCGTGAGCAGCGGGAGTCGCTCATCGCCTCCGAGATCACGATCGAAGGGAAGATCGAGGGCACCGGCCACGTGCGACTCGCGGGGCGCTTCAAGGGCGACGTGCAGGTGCAGGGGAATCTCTCCATTGACCACGGCGCGAAACTCACGGGCGGCGTCCGCGCCAGCACGGTGGTGATCGGCGGCGAACTCGAAGGCAACATCAGCGAGGCCACCCGGGTTGAACTGCTCGACTCCGGCGTGCTCATCGGTGATCTCAAGGCCGGCTCGCTCACCGTTGCGGCGGGTTCACGCATGCGCGGACAGGTCGAATTCGGCTGGGAAGACGCCGGTGCGCCCAAGCCCGCGATGAAGCTGGAGCGCGGCGCCATCCCATGACGGTCGGGCGTCAGGCGACGCCGGGTGCCGAGCGAACGTGTCCACACTGCCGGCAGACGATCCTCGCGAGCGCGGTGATCTGTCCGGCGTGCCGGAAGCACCTGCGCTTCGAGGCGAAGACGGCGCCCGTCCGCACCGAGGCGATGCTGGTGCCGTTCCGTGTGGAGGGCAAGATCACGCGCCCCCCGGAGAGCGAGCCGTGGGAGTATTCGATGGTCGCCGAGATCCGCAATGAGCGCGGTGAGGAGATCGCGCGCCATGTGATCGGCGTTGGGGTGCTGCGTGAGCTGGAGGTGCGGACCTTCGCGGTGGTCATTGAGGTGACGGCTGCGAAGTAGATGCGAGGGCGGTGTTGGCCCTGCGACGCTCGTGCACCGTGAGGGCGCATGCGACGTTTGAGATTCACCCTGTTGGTTCTTGTGCTCGGCGCTTCCGCGGGATGCGCGGGGGCGCTGTCTGTCGAACCGGGAGTCAGCGCCGTTTTCGTGCAGGCCGCACCGCCGCCTCCGCGTCGTGAGGTACGGTTCGCGGCCCCCGGACCGGACTATGTCTGGGTTGACGGGCACTGGGCCTTTCGCGGCAACGCATACGCGTGGGTCCCCGGTTCGTGGTGGCGGCAGCGTGCGGGTCACACGACGTACACACCCGGAAGGTGGCACCACGATCGCCGCGGTTGGTATTGGGTCGGAGGCCGCTAGCGGTGATGAACCGGCGCAGAACCGACGGCGCATCAGGGCCTACTTGTAACGCACGCCCTTCCGCACCACGATGTCCACGTACTGCAGTCGCTCGATCTGCTCGAGGAGGTCCCCCCGCACCGCAACGATGTCGGCGATCTTACCCGGTTCGATGGTGCCGACCTGCTTGTCGACTCCCATGGCCACCGACGGCCAGAAGGTGGCCGCCCGGATGGTCTCCATGGGATCCACGCCGTAACGGCGCACCCACGTAATCATCCACGATGTCTTCGAGGTTCGAGACTAAGTCGCGCACACTGGTAATGCCGTGCATCAACGACTGCCGTGTTGCGGCCGGCATGATCGACTTGGCGATCTCGCGCGGATAGGTCTTGTCCCAGTAGCCGTCGTCGCCGTGCCCGACCAGCATCAGGTGCACGTGCATGTCCCATAGCCCAGGAAGGACCGTCATCCCTTCGGTGCTGATGACCGTGGCCCCCTTTGGCACGGCGAGCGAGCCCACGGTGCCGATCGCGGTGATACGCTCACCGTGCAGCGGGATCACCGAGTTGCGCACGGGCCGGCCGCCGTTGCCGTCGATGAGTGTGCCGCATTGCGGACGTACGCGCGGTGGGGGAAGCCGCACCATGCGACTCCCCCCGACCACAGGTCCCACGACCCTACCGAATCAGAAAGTGCAGCGAGAACTTGTGGGTCCGGGCAGTCCCGCCGTCAAACGTGAGCGGTTCGCTCGGAGCGGCCACGACGGACGGCGGAACGTATTCCTGAACCGTGACCTTGTCCCCTTGCCCGAACGGCACTGGGATCGGAATGCAGACTTCCCGCACGCACGTCTTCGTCAAGTTGTAGCGGAACTCCGCCATCTTCCCGCGCAGCGAGAAGCCGAACGTCGGCGTCCACTCCATCCAGTGCTCCTGCTGTGTCCGGAACGTCCGCTGCACGTTGTTCTCCTGCGCCAGCCGGTAGTTGATGGCGTACAGCCCCAACCCGAACTGCACTCCGAGTGCGGTCCCGTTTGCGCGCTCCGGCCACTCATGCGCGAATCCCGCGCGCATGATCGTATTGGAGAACCGGAACGAATTCTCGATCGTCTTCCCGCCAGCCGGGATAATGCCGCCACCAGCGACCGCGGTATCCCGCGCCGCGTCTGCCCACGTCTCCGTGGACATCGGCTCGAGCAGGAGATCCAGCCCGAGCGTCGTCCGCGCTACTGTGCGCGAGACACCCACACCGGCATGATAGCCCAGCGTGTGCCCCGGGTCCCGCGGAATCGGGCGAAACCCACGGAGGTCGTACTCAGGGATCTTGGGGTGCGTCAGCTTACTCATCGTCGCCACCCACCCGAGACGCCATCCCTCGGTTCCGAGAGGCCGTGCGTATGCCACGTGCGTGCCCCAGATATACGTCCGGTCATCGTTCCGCTGTGTCCGCTCACCCAACACTTGCCGGACCCCCTGATTGAACCGTACATCGGTGTAGTGCACATCGTGCGTGGCCCGGTACTGGTTGTGCACCACCAGCAACTCCAGCGAGCGTGCCGGGCTGAACTCCTTGAGGATCCCCAGGCGCATGTCGGCGCTGCTCCCCGACTGGACAATCCGGTCGCTTCCGGCGTAGAGCAGGTCCACGCCGTCCACGGCGCCGAGTCCCGCGAAGTGCCCGCTCGCCCCCACGGAGACTCCGCGCCCCATCTGCCGGGCCAGTGAGAGCGCGAGGTAGCGGTTGCTGGCCGTGCGCTCACTGATTGCCGGTGCATCGGCCATGGGGCCGCTCCGGTCGAGTTGCTGAAGCGCAAACACGCCCGCGGCTGACCAGCGCCCTGACGAAGCCACGCCGCCAATTGGGAACGCGCACCCCCCGCCCCGGCGGTCGGAGATCTTGTGGCAAAAGGGGGACGTGAATAATCGCCCCGTGCGCACGCGTGTGGCCTTGGCCGGGTTCACGAATGCATCGGCGACCGTGTCGTCAAGCGCCAGCGAAACACCAGCCATCCCCGCTGTCGAGGACGGCAGGATGTCGAACTGCTGACCCTGCTGGACAGGGACCGTCTTGGGGGTGACCACCTGCGCCGCGACGGGCGGCGGGGCCCCGCCCATGGCGCACGCGATTGCGCTGGCGAACACGAAGCGAGCAGATGCTGCACTGACAAGGTGTGGCTGCATCGCAACCCTCCGAACAGGGTGACGGGGCGGCACGGAATGCGCGGCCCCCTGCTGGGCGTACCCTCGCGGCGTCCGCACGCGTCACATGATGTCGGGATTGCCTGATCGCCACCCCCAGGCGACCGCGGGGACCCTACTCGCCAACTGCCGCATTCGGCTGGGGATCGAACTCAGTACCGACGGACCAAGAGTGCGTTGCTCGACCAGCTGAGCTATCGCGGCAGACTCGCCGAGCCACGCCGCCCGCACGCAGATTATGCGCACCATGCGCCCCACACTTGCCGTTCTCGCCCTCGCCGTCGCGGTCTCCGCGGCCGCCCCCGCCCAGACCATCGCCCCGTTCGATCTGGGGCGATCGCCCATCGCCCTCAGCGGCGACGCCCGCCCCGGGCAGTACGTCAGCGCGGTCGGCCGCCGCGCCATCGCCATGGGCACCGAAGACGGCGCCTTTGAGTTGTGGAGCTGGCCGTACAAGTGGATGCACGATCTCAAGCTCTCGTTCCGCGTGCCCAAGTACGCGCAGCCCATTCCCGGGCGCGACGTCGCCCGCTCCGTGCAGGTGCGCCCCGAGGGCGTGACCATCACCTACGCGTACGAGACGTTCACGGTGAAGCAGACGATCTTCGCCTCCATCGACAAGCCAGCCGTGATCATGCTGCTCGAGGTGGACGCCATCCGCCCCATGGAGATCATCGCGTCGTTCGTTCCCGACCTGCACCTGGCCTGGCCGGCGTCGCTCGGCGGGCAGTATGTGGCGTGGAGCGCGGGGGCCAAGGCATTCGTCTTCAGCGAGAGCCGCCGCAAGGTGAGCGCCTTCCTCGGCTCACCCGCCGTGACGCAGGCGAGCGACGTTCCCGCGCACATGCTGAGCGCGGCGCCGCCACAATTCACCATCGGCGTGGGGAGCGACAAGGAGCGCTACACCGAGCCGCGACTCGGCGAACCGCCGGGCGGGAACATCAACGTCCACGCCAAGTTCATCCCCATCGTGATGGCGGGCGGCGAGATGCCGCGTGACTCGGTGCTGGCGCTCTACCGGTCGCTGCTGGCGCCCGGTGCGATCGAGCGTGAATGGAAAAAGCGCGTCGCCCACGCCGACTCGATTCGCACCCAACAGGTGTCGGTCTCGACGGGCGACCCGAGCCTCGACCTCGCCGTCGAATGGGCCAAGGTGAATCTCGACGAGTCGATGGTCTGCAATCCGGACCTGGGCTGCGGGCTGGTGGCGGGATACGGGCTCTCCGGTAGCGCGAGCGACCGTCCCGGCTTCGGCTGGTTCTTCGGCGGCGACGCGTCCATCAACTCGTTTGCGATGAGCGCGGTGGGGCAGCATGAGCTGGTGCGCGACGGCGCACTGAAGTTCTTCGCCAAGTACCAGCGCGCCGACGGCAAGATCACGCACGAGATCTCGCAGGGGGCGGGGAAGATCGACTGGTTCGGCTCGTACGGCTACGCGTACTACCACGGCGATACGACGCCGTTCTGGATTCTCGCCTTCGGCGAGTACTGGAAGCAGACCGCCGACACCGCCACGGTGCGCGCGCTGTGGCCGAACGTGAAGAAGGCGTACGAATGGTCGCGCAAGTGCGACACCGACAGCGACGGTCTGATGGAGAACACCTGCGCCGGTGCCGGCGCGCTCGAGGTGGGCGACCTGCAGGAGGGCATCGTCAGCGACGTCTACCTGAACGGCGTCTGGGCGGCGTCGCTCGAACGCTTCGCGCGCATGGCCGAGGCGATGGGCGAGCCGGCGCTGGCGGCCGACGCGCGCGCCGAGCGCACCCGCACGATTGCGGCGCTGGACGGCAAGCTGTGGATCCCGGCCAAGGGGCAGTATGCCTTCGCCGTGCTCGAGCAGGGGAAGATCAATGAGACAATGACCGCCTGGCCGGCGACGGCGATGGCCTTTGACGTCTTCGACAAGGCCAAGGGGCGGCAGATGGCCGAGCGGATGGCGCGCAGCGACCTGATGACCGACTGGGGGGCGCGCCCGCTTTCGACCACGAGCAAGCTCTTCGACCCGCTGCACTACAACAACGGCGCCGTCTGGGGCTTCGTGACCGGGTGGGTGTCCACGGCGCAGTTCCGGTATGGGAATCCCAATGCGGGCTGGCAGGCGCTGCGCGCGACCGCGCAGACGACGTTTGACGAGTCGCGCGGACGGAACCCCGAGGTGATCAGCGGGCGCGTGTACAAGCCGCTCGACACGGCGGTGCCGCAGCAGTTCTTCGCGACCTCGATGATCCTCACGCCGCTGTTGCGTGGGATGATGGGGCTCGAGGTAGATGCGCCGGCGGGGACGCTGACGGTCGCGCCCTGGGTGCCGCTGGGTGAGGACGGGGTGCGCGTGGATCGCCTGTGGGTGGGGCGCACGCAGGTGGATCTCGAGGTTTCGGTGCGCGCCGCGGTGGTGATGCTTGATGTGACGCGCGCCGGCGGCGACGCGAATCGCATGCTGCGCGTGACGTTCAATCCAGTGGCTGGGGCGCGTCCCGTTTACGGCGAACTGCGCCCGGGCCAGAAGACCCTGCACCTCGAAACGGTGCGCAGCAGCGCCCCCGAGGTGCGATTCGCGGTGAAGTCAGCAGCCATTGGCGAGCGGTCCCGCAACGTGCGGGTCGTCTCGTTGCGCACCGACGGTGAGAAGGTGCGCCTGGTGCTCGAGGGCATCGCCGGCGACACCGCCATCGGCTTCGTGCGCAGCACGCGCAGCGTGGAGGGCGCGCCCGATGTCGTCTATGCGCCGATGCGCGGCGACTGGATGAACCCGCAGGTGCAGCGCGAGTGGGGTTCCCTGGTCGATCGTCTGCTCACCTCCGGCGCCGTGCCAGTGCTCATCCCATTGCCGCGAGACGGGGCGGATGCAGACGGATATGTGCGGAGAGAGATTGTGCTACTCCGCAGATAGAGTGCGACAGAGTGCGACAGAGTGCGACAGAGTGCGACAGAGTGCGACAGAAGACGGCAGGGGTGCGCCGGATCTCCCGTGCGCACCCCTGCCGTCTTCTGTCCCACTCTGTCGTATTCCGCGGTGCTCTGCTGTTAAGCGAGTCGCGGTAGGTCAGCGGTTGACGAGCCAGTGACGGCCCCCCGGCGCACTGTACGCGCCCCCCGCTGTGCCTACCGCGACACGCTGGGTCGCCGAAGCGACCCTGCGTTACCCGATATGTTT
>JBAZTM010000042.1:12917-32763 GCA_041661925.1 Gemmatimonadaceae bacterium | reverse complement strand
GTCGCTTCGGCGAGATCCTGTTGTCAGAGGTCCTTCATGAGACGGGCGTTCGCGTCATTCCGAGACTCGGCACGCGCACGCCGGACTGGGCGCAGCTCGCGCGCGGCTATGCCGACTCGCTGCTCGTGGCCGAGCACATCTCGCTCCCGTTCGAGGCGGCAGCTCGGGTCATCCTGAAGACCAGCCAGAACCTGCATGCGAGCAGCATGCCGATGGTCCTCGGTGCACAACGTGCCGCGCGCGAGGCCGGCAAGAACGGCTTCGATGTCGCCCGCGAGTGGCTGCAGGGCGCCGGGTTGAACACAGACGGCGCGGTGCAGGGCGACGGCGCGGGCGGCGACGCGTTCTTCTCGCCGGCGTTCATGACGCGCTACCTCGCGTTCGTCGCCATGCAGTCCTGGGCCGAGTCGTTCCACGACGCTCTGCCGATCCTCGGCACCGACGGGACGCTGGCGACGATACAACCGGACGCCCCTGCGGCCGGCAAGGTGCACGCAAAGACGGGGACTTTCTCGTCGTACGATCCGCTCAACAAGCGCACCATCGTCCACGCCAAGGGGCTCGCCGGCTACTTCACGTCCAAGAGCGGGCGGCAGATCGCCTTTGCCATCTACATCAACAACCTTGCGGCAAACGTCCCCGATCCGGCAGTCGTCGCCGGCCAGGCGCTCGGCGAGATCGCATCGATCGCGTGGGAAGTGATCAAATAGTGTGCGGGCTGGCGGCGCGTCCAGCGCAGTGCAGCACGGCAGCGAGTCGAGCGTAGCGCGCTACGGCAACGAGTCGAGCGTAGCGCGCTACGGCAACGAGTCGAGCACGCGCCGCCGCGCCGCGGGCTCGACCGCGAACGCCACCGCCTTCCCCTTGTAGACCACCGCGCCCCGCACCGTGGCAAGCGCCGTGTAGTAATCCACATACGGAAAGCCCGCGATGGCGCCGCGGGCGAATTCGTACTTCGACACGGCGGCGCGCCACGCGTCGAGACTCTCGGTCACCTTCACGTAGACGTACGGCGTGAAGTTCGTGGCGTCTTCCCAGTTGTCGGCGTACCACACCGCGCGAATACCGCGATGCGCCGGGTGCGCCAACTGCACGCCAGGCAACGCCGCAAGCAGCACCGCCTCCTGCACGATGGCGCTCGTGATCCAGTGATCCTGGTGCAGGCTCTCCTTCCAGTGCGTGATCAAGTGCGTCGGCTTCACCTGGCGCATCACGTCGGCCACGTAGCGCCGGGCCGCGTCGTCATTGGGAATTTCGCCGTCTCGGTACGGCCCAACGATCACCTCGGCGCCCAGGTCCTTCCCCACGGCCTCGGCCTCGCGCCGCTTCTGCGCTCCGTACTCCGCCGGACTGAGCTTCGGGTTGCCGCCCTCGCCCAGCGTCAGGTGCAGGATCACCACCCGGTCGCCGCGCTGGTGCGCGCCAAGCAGCACCGCACCCGCGGTGAGCTCCATATCACCCGCGTGCGCGCCGATGGCCAGTATGGTGCGCGCGGGAGCGGGCGCCTGGGCGGCCGCGGGCACGGCGAACAGCGTGAGGCTTGTGAACGAAAGGAACAAACGTGAAGCATGCATGGTCACGGACTCCGGAAGGACGCTGCGATCCAGAAGTTAGCGCCAATGGCGTCGCGCCGTCACATGGAATAGCGTTCAGTCTTCTCTCTCCATTTCACACATGCGTCTCAGACTCCTGCCGCTCGTCTTCCTTGCCGCCCCGCTGGCCGCCCAGCAGCCGGTGGCTGACCGCTATCGCGACGTCGCGAACAAGATCATCGACGCGGCCCTGGCCGATTCGTCCGTCGCGTGGCATCGGCTCGCCGCCTTCGTGGACTACAGCGGTCCGCGCCTGTCGGGGAGCGCCAACCTCGATCGCGGCATCGACTGGATGCTGGCCGAGATGAAGAAGGACGGCCTGGCCAACGTGCGCGGCGAGCCGGTGATGGTTCCCCACTGGGTGCGCGGCCACGAGTCCATCACCATGCGCCAGCCACGCGAGGCCGACGTGCCGATGCTTGGGCTCGGCGGCTCGGTGGCGACGCCCGCAGGCGGAATCACCGCCGAGGTGCTCGTGGTGACGAGCTTCGACGACTTGTCAGCGCGTGCAGCAGAGGCCAGGGGAAGAATCGTTCTGTTCGACGTACCCTTCACCAACTACGGTGCCACCGTGCAGTACCGCAGCCGCGGGGCGATCGCCGCCGCCAAGCTGGGCGCGGTTGCGTCGCTGATCCGCGCCGTCGGTCCGTGGGGACTGCGCCTGCCGCACACTGGCGCCATGCAATACGACTCAACGGTGACGCGCATTCCCGCGGCGGCCATTCCGCTGGAAGACGCCACGATGTTGCATCGCATGCAGGATCGCGGCCAGAAGATCGTGCTGACCATTCGCATGGAGGCCCAGACGCTCCCCGACGCCCCATCACGCAACGCGATGGGCGAACTCGTCGGCCGTGATCGTCCGCAGGAGATCATCGCGATCGGCGGCCACAGCGACTCGTGGGACGTCGGCCTCGGCGCCATGGACGACGCCGGCGGCATCGTGGTGGCGTGGGAGGCGGTGAAGCTGCTCAAGCGGCTGGGCCTCACGCCGCGCCGTACCATCCGTGTCGTCGGCTGGGTGAACGAGGAGAATGGCGGACGCGGCGGCAGTGCCTACCGCGACGCGCATCGCAACGAACCGCATTCTCTCCTCATGGAGTCGGACGCCGGCGTCTTCGCGCCGCAGGGCTGGGGCTTCACCGGCAGCGACTCGGCGCGCGTCATCATCAAGCAGATCGGCACGCTGCTCTCGCGCATCGGCGGCGGCACGATTGGCGCGAGCGGTGGCGGCGCCGACATTGGGCCGCTCATGGCCACTGGCGTGCCCGGCATGGGACTCGACGTGGATGGCAGCACCTACTTCGTCTATCACCACACACCCGCTGACACGCCTGACAAGCTGAGCCCCGCCGACATGCAGAAGTGTGTGGCGATGTTCGCGGTGATGGCGTACATCGTGGCCGACCTGCCGGAGATGCTGCCGCGGCCGTAATCAGTACTCGACGATCGCATCCACCGACGACCCAGCAAGCTGCTGCCGGCCGTGCAAGAACGTGAGGTCAATCAGGAACGAGAAGGCCACCACGATGCCGCCGGCGCGCTCGACGAGCCGGCGCGTCGCGGCCGCGGTGCCCCCGGTGGCGAGCAGGTCATCCACCACCAGCACGCGCGCGCCGGCGCCGAGCGCGTCCTCGTGCATCTCGAGGACGTCGGTGCCGTACTCGAGGGCATACTCCTCACGCACGCGGCGATGCGGCAACTTGCCCGGCTTACGCACCGGGATCAGCGGCACGCGCAGCGACTGCGCCACCGGCGCCGCAAAGATGAATCCGCGGCTCTCCACGGCCACCACATGGGTGATCTGCATTGCCGCGGCGGCCGCGGCCATGCTGTCCGTCACCCTGGTGAAGAGGAGGGGTGCGGAGAGTACCGGCGTGATGTCCTTGAAGATGATGCCCGGCTTGGGGAAGTCGGGCACGTCGCGAATGGCGGCCCGCACGTCACGCGCGAGTGCGTCGCGTCCCTCGGGCAACGATCGTGTGATCATGGGAGGATCTCGAATTCGGTGTGGTCCGCGGTCGCCGCCGGCGGCCGCTCATCAATCTCCACTGACTGCACCGACGCCTGCGACGGCCCGCGCCGCAGTTCGGCGATCAACTTCTCCACCTGCTCCGCCGCTCCTTCGGCCGCCACTTCTACGGTTCCATCCTCGCCATTTCGCACCCAGCCGGTGACGGCGAGATCGCGCGCGGCCCGCGCGACGAACCAGCGGAATCCGACGTGCTGCACGCGCCCGCGCACGCGCACCCGCACCGCCCGGCGGTTCTGGCTCACGCCGACTCCCATCCGTGCTTGCCGACGAGCGGCACAAACCGCACGTCCGAGAGGTCGCGCCGCTCGACACCAGTGGCGGTGCGCGTGATCTCGACCAGCCGCTGATCGTCGCGACCACCGATGGGGACGATGAGTCGCCCACCCACCGCCAGTTGCGCCACCAGGGGCTGGGGAATCTCCGGCGCCCCCGCCCCGACGAGGATGGCGTCGTACGGCGCGAACTCTGGCCACCCCAGCGTGCCGTCGCCGCAGAGCAACGACACGTTGGTCACGCCGCACTCGGTGATGGCGTCACGCGCCGTCTCGATGAGCGGCCGGATCCGTTCGATGGAATAGACATGCCGGCACAGGTGCGCAAGCAGGACGGTCTGGTAGCCAGAGCCCGTGCCGATCTCCAGCACCTTCTCGCTTCCCTGCAGGCGCAGCGTCTGCAGGTACATGGCATGCACGTACGGCTGGCTGATGGTCTGCCCGTTGCCGATGGGAAGCGGCGCGTCTTCGTAGGCGCGGTGCCGCACGCCCGTGGGCACGAACTGATGCCGCGGCGTCAGGTCGAGCGCCCGCAGCACGGCCATGTCGCTGATCCCCTTGGCGCGGAGTTCATCGATCAGCCGCCGGCGCGCGCCGGTGAACTGCGGCGTTACAGGGGACGCCACCACTGCTCCGCGGAATCAAGCACCGCCCGGTGCGTCAGGTCGAGGTGCAGCGGCGTGATCGAGACGTACCCGTCCGCGATCGCCTGAAAATCGGAATCAGCCGCCGAGTCCTTCCAGTCCACCGAACCGCCGCCAATCCAGTAGATCGGCCGTCCCCACGGGTCCTTCATCCGTGTCAACGAGTCGGAGTACGCGCGCCGACCGAGGCGCGTGAGGCGGAATCCCTTGAGCTGATCGGCCGCGACGGGAGGGATGTTCACGTTGAACAGGGTGCTCTCCGGGAAGACGGGGAGTCCCGTGATATGGCGCAGGATGCGCTCCATAGTCCCGACGTGATCGTCGAGCAGGGCGTCGGCGCGCAGCACGCTGCCGGCGAACGAGAAGGCGATGGCCGGGACGCCGAGCGCGAGGCCTTCCATGGCCGCGGCCACCGTGCCCGAGTACAGCACGTCTTCGCCCATGTTGGGGCCATGATTCACGCCGCTCAGCACGTAGTCGGGCCGCTGCGGCAGCAGCGCCTCGAGCGCGAGCATCACGCAATCAGTGGGCGTGCCGTCCACCTGCCACCGATTCTCGGCGATCTGCACCGGACGCAGCGGATGGTGCATGGTCAGTGAATGGCTGGTGGCGCTCTGCTCGCGATCAGGGGCCACCACGAATACCTCGCCCAGCGGCGTGGCGGCACGCTCAAGCGCGGCAAGTCCCCGCGCCAGGATTCCGTCGTCGTTGCTCAGCAACAGTCGCATCAGCGGTCCGATGGTTCGCGCAGCGAGGTGAGAAGCGCCTGCAGCTCCGCCTCGAGCGCGAGAATGGTCTGAAGGTCGAGCCCGGTACGGGCCGCGGGGCGCACGCCGCCGTTCTTGCGGTATTCGTCGAGCTTCTGCCGCGCGCCGTCAATCGTGTACTTCTCGGTATAGAGGAGGTGCTTGACGAGCATCACCATTTCCACTTCACGCCGCGAATACACGCGGTTGCCCGAGCGGTTCTTGACCGGGCTCAACCCCTTGAACTGGCTCTCCCAGTAGCGAAGCACGTGCGGCTTCAGTTCCGTCAGCTCGCACACGTCGCCGATGCTGAAGAACTCCTTGACCGGTTCCGACTGGCTTGCCATCAGTCACGCTCCCCGCGCAGTTCGCGCGACATCAGGGCGACGAGGGCCGAACGCGCCGGTTGGTGCTCGAAGAGCACGCGATGCACGGCGTTCACGATGGGCATCTCCACGCCGCGCGCGGCGGCAAGCTCGCGGGCGCTCTCGGTGGTCACCACGCCTTCCGCCACCGTCTCGCGACCGGCCAGCACCTCCGGCAGTGTGGCGCCCTTCCCGATTTCGAGTCCGACCTGTCGGTTGCGGCTCAGTGCGCCGGTGCAGGTCAGCACCAGGTCGCCCATGCCCGCCAGTCCCGCGAACGTCTGCGGATGCGCCCCCATGGCCATGCCCAGCCGCATCATCTCGGCGAGGCCGCGCGTGATGAGCGCCGCGCGCGTGTTGAAGCCCAGACCGAGTCCGTCGCTCATGCCGGCGGCAACGGCCATCACATTCTTGAGCGCTCCGCCCAGTTCCACGCCGATCACGTCATCGCTCGAGTAGACGCGGAAGTGCGGCGCGCTGAACAGCTGCTGCACGAGCGCCGCCGCCTCGGGGTTCGCCGACGCAGCCACGACTGCCGTGGGCTGCCTGTTCGCCACTTCGGCCGCGAAGCTCGGGCCAGACAGCGCCACCACGGCGTGTCCGTGGAGTTCCTGCTCCACCACTTCCGTCATGAGCGCAAAG
This sequence comes from Gemmatimonadaceae bacterium, assembly GCA_041661925.1. Taxonomy (GTDB): domain Bacteria; phylum Gemmatimonadota; class Gemmatimonadetes; order Gemmatimonadales; family Gemmatimonadaceae; genus PNKL01. The sequence continues at coordinate 26,467 of JBAZTM010000042.1, read as the reverse complement.
GTGTGGCGTTCGATGCCCTTGGTGGCCACCACCGCCGTGGCCCCGGTGGCCACCCACGCGCGCGCATGCGTCACGACGTCGCGCAGGACGTGCGACGGGGCCGCCATGAGCACCAGTTCGGCGCCGTCGAGCGCCGCGGCCTTGTCGGTGGTCCCGCGCAGTGTCGGACTGAGCGCCGCGCCCGGCAGGAAGCGCGGGTTTGCCGCCGAATGTGAAATCGTATCAGCGACGTCGGGCTCGAGGCACCAGATGGTGGTCTCGTGTCCGTTGTCGGCCAGCAGGCTGGCGAGCGCCGTGCCCCAGGCGCCGGCGCCCATCACCGCGCACTTCATACGGCCTCCCCGGGCTTCGAGCGCCCGAAGCGATGCTCGGTCCCATCGCGCAGCCGCTGGATGTTGGCGCGATGCGACCAGAAGACGAAGACGCACACGAGCACGGCGACGATCGTGACGGGCGACCGCGCGCCGTTGAACCAGGTGAGCAGCACGGGAAGCGTGATGGCGGCGGTCAGTGAGCCGGCCGATACATAGCCCGTGCGCCAGAGCACGACGACGAAGACCCCGAGCGCGATGACGAGCGGCAGCGGCGAGAGCGCGGCAAAGATCCCCGCCGCCGTCGCGACCCCCTTGCCGCCACCCTTCCACAACAGGAACACCGGCTTCGCGTGGCCGACCATTGCGGCAACGCCGAACGCGAGCGCCCACCACGTCGCGCGATTGGTCCCCAACGCCTCGGGCGGAAGCACCATCGCCGGAAGCAGCGCGGCGGGCAACGCCCCCTTCAGCATGTCCACGGCAAACACGACTGCGGCAACTCCGGCGCCGAGCGACCGGTACACATTAGTGGCGCCGAGATTGCCCGACCCCACCGTGCGCAGGTCAATTCCCTTCACCACCCGTCCCGCGATGTAGGCGGACGGGATGGACCCCGCGACGTACGCGATTGCGAGCGCCACGGCGGCGTTCATTCGCGCGAGCCTCCTCCGCTCTTCCGCTTGAAGGTCAGGCGCAACGGGTTCCCCGTGAAGCCCCACACCTCGCGGAAGCAGTTGTGCAGGTAGCGCACGTAGTGCTCCTGCAGGAGGTCCGGGTTGTTGCCGAAGATGAGAATGGTGGGCGGCGCCGTCTCCACCTGCGTTCCGTAGTTCAGCTTGATCTCGAATCCGGCGGCCTGCGGCGGCTGGCGGCGGCCGATGATGTCCTGCAGCGCGTCATTCACCTGCGACGTGCTGATGCGCTTGTGGCGTTCGGCGTTCACCTCGAGGATGAGGTCGAGCACCTTGGTCACGCGCTGGCCGGTGAGCGCCGACGTGAAGATGAACGGGACGTACTTCAGGAAGGGCGCCTTCTCCCCCGCCTCCTTCTCGAACTTCACCGACGTCTTGTCGTCCTTCTCCTTCAGGTCCCACTTGTTGACGATGACGATGAGGGCGCGCCCCTGCTCCCAGGCCAGGTTGGCGATCTTGAGGTCCTGGTTGTGCAGTCCCTCCATCGCATCAATCACCAGAAGGCAGATGTCGGACCGGTCAATCGCCCGGCGCGTGCGCAGCGACGAGTAGAACTCGATGCCGTCATCCATCTTCGACTGCCGCCGCAGTCCGGCGGTGTCGACGAAGATGATGTCGTGGCCATGATACGTGAACGGCGTGTCAATGGAATCGCGCGTCGTTCCGGCGATGTCGGAGACCACCAGCCGGTCCTCACCGAGGAGGCGGTTGATGAACGACGACTTGCCGGTGTTGGGGCGGCCCACCACGGCCACGCGCAGCGCCTCGGCGTTCTCGTCGCCGGACGCATCCGGAATGCGCGCCACGATCGCGTCGAGCAGGTCGCCCGAGTTCTTGCCGTTCGCCGCCGAGACCGGGAACGGCTCGCCCGCGGCCAGCCGATAGAACTCGAAGTAATCCGTCTCCCGCGGGTCATCCACCTTGTTGGCGACGACCATGAACGGCTTGCCTGACTTCCTCAGCAACTCGACGACGCGCGCGTCACTCGGATGGACACCCACCTGGGCGTCGGCGACCATCAACAACAGGTCGGCTTCCTCGATGGCCTGCTGCACCTGCCGGCGGATCTCCAGATCCATCGGGAGGTTCGAGTCCTCGCGCAGGCCGCCCGTGTCCACCAGCCAGAACTTGCGGCCATTCCACTCGGCAAGCGCGAAGTGGCGGTCGCGCGTGGTCCCCGCCTCTTCGCTGACGATGGCCTTCTCATGGCCGATGATGCGATTGAACAGCTTCGACTTGCCCACGTTGGGGCGGCCGACGAATGCAACTACTGGGATGTTCACGTGAAATCTCCGGCGACGGTTGCCACCGGCTGGCCTTGCAGCTCGAGCACGTCGATAAAGTCGTAGGATGGAAAGACGGGCATGGGGAGGCGATCGCGCAGTTCCGCGAACACCACATCATCCAGGAAGATGCCGTCTTCGTTGATGGTCTCGGCGGGGATGAGCGCGAAGTCCGCGCCATCAGCTTCGGCGAGGGCGCGCGCGATGTCGGCGCCGACGAGCAGTCCGGCAGTCGTGACTGTCGGACCGAAGAGCGAGTTGGTAGTGGCGCGCAGGTCGAATGTCGCGCCGGTCGCCTGGGAGAGTTGATCGAGCAGCACCGGCATGTGCGGCGCCATGGAGGCGCCCGTGACGACCGCGATGCGCTTGCCCTCGAGCCGCGGCAGGCGGTCCAGGCCGGTCTCGATCCGGTGACGCAGCATCGTGAGTGACCCCACGCCGTTTTCGATCTGCGAGAAATCGCCGTAATGCTCGAAGGGCGGAAAGTCGCGCTCGGCGAGGAGGTAGAGCTCGTCCGCGCCGTACACCCACGGGAAGCCGCGCTCGCGCTCGGCACGCTCCGCCCAGCGCGCGGTCACATCCACCAGGGCCGAAGCGGCGGCGCGGTCCATGGAGCGGCCGGTGTAGAGGTGCGAGAACTGCGTGAGCCCTACCGGCACCAGCGCCACCGACAGGCAGGCGTCGCCGTAGTCCCAGAGATCGCTCAGCGTCTGCTCCAGCACGTCGCCGTCGTTGAGCCCCGGGACGACAACCATCTGGCCGTGGAACTGGATGCCGCCCTCGACCAGCCGCCAGAGCTGTTCCTTGATGTCCGGCACGCGCGGGTTGTTGAGCAGCACCTTGCGGGCTTCCCACGGCGTCGCGTGCACCGAGACGTACAGGGGCGAGAGGCGGTACTCGATGATACGCGCCTCGTCCTTCTCCTTCATGTTGGAGAGCGTGGCGAAGTTCCCGTACGCGAAGGACAGCCGGTAGTCGTCGTCGCGGATGTACAGGTTCTTGCGCAGCCCCTTTGGGAGGCCCTCGATGAAGCAGAACTCGCAGCGGTTGGCGCAGCGACGCACGGAGGGGGGCTCCAGCTCGACGCCCAGCGGCTCGCCCTCGGGACGCTCGATCTCGTAAACAACGCTGTCACCGTCCGGCAGGACGGCTTCCACCTCGAGCGCATCCTCGGCGGTCAGGAACTCCCAGTCGAGGAAGTCGGACAGCTCGCGCCCGTTGACGGAGACGAGCTCCGTCCCGGGAACGATGCCGAGCTCCGCGGCAATGCTCTCTGGGTGTACCCGTGCGACACGAACCATGCGATCCTCGGAAGCCGACGGGGAAAGAGGGACTCCATCCCCCTTTCCCCGTCGTGAAAGCGTCCTTCAGAACGCCTAATCCAAGTTAGCAGGCGAGAGGACGGAAGTCAATCTCTGCTAATGACTTCCGTTGCTTCGTCAACGTACCGTGTAGCGCCAGGCAATCGGGGTCGCACCGGTGGCCTGCGCGCTAAAGTCTTTGGCCGCCTTGGGCTGCACGCCCTCGGCGCTGACCGTGACCGAACCGACGGCGGCCCCGGCCTTGTCCACCAATTCGAAAATCAGCGTGAAGCTGGCCTCAGCCGCCCCGAGGTTCTCCACCGAGCCCGCGATGGTCGCCTTCCCGTCGCGGCCGACACTGAACTGATTCACCAGCACGCGCGCCGGCACCTTTCCTGCCTTCTCGATGTACGCGATGGTCGAGTCCTGGGCCAGCTTCTTGGCCTTCGGGTCCGTGGCCTGCCGACCCCGCTCCTGCCAGACGGCCCCAGCCAGCTTCAGCACGTCCGGGTTCAGGGGATCGATGGCGCGCAACCGCTCCACCACCGGCGCCATCTTGTCGGGCAGGCGCAGGGCGAAGTAGACGTTGGCGACATTGAAGAGGGCGTCACGATAGTGCGGGTTCATCTCGAGCCCGGCCTCGTACAGCTTGGCCGCATCCTCAAACTTCTTGCCGTTCGCCAGCACGACGCCGGCCTCGAAGAGTTGCAGCGCGGTGTACTTGTTTGGCGTGGCGAGCATGTCGGCGTAGATCCCAGCCACCGCCACCGAATCGCCCGCGTCCTGCAGCGACCGCGCGTAGGCTGCGCGCGCCGTCGAGGCGTTGGGGCCGTCCGGCGCGAGATCCGCCGCCGCCTTGAACAGCTCGGCCGCGCGACGAAGGCCCGCCGACCGTGCGGCACCTTCCTGCTTGTTCGCGTGCTCGCTCGTGAGAATGGCAAGGTTGAAACTGGCGGTCGCGCGACCCGGCGCCGACGCGGCGTCGGTGCCCATGCGGGCGATGGCCTTCTCCCAGCTCGCAATCGCACCGGGCAGGTCGCCCTTCGCCTGCGCGGAGTTGGCCAGCACCTGATACGCCGACCCCACCATGGTCGAGCGCGGGTTGATGAGCAGCGCGTAGTTGGCGTACTCGATGGCCGGGTCGAACTGCTTGGCGTTGTAGTATGCGATGGAGGTGTTCAGCACCTTGCTGAAGACCGCATTGCGGAATCGCATGGTGCTGTCGGCGCAGGCGGGCAGCTCGCGTTCCACGGCGCCCATCGCCTCGTCCAGGGCCGTCGGCAGGAAGAACTCGCCGTCCTCGTTTTCGCTGAAGCCGAGATCGCCGCGCTTGGCGCGCAGCACGGGCCGCGCCCCCTGATCCTGGAACCAACGCACGTAGGCGCCGCCCAGCAGGAAGTTGCGCCCCGCCTCGTTCTTGATGCGCTCCGGATTGTCCGTCAGCACCTTTACGGCCTGCTTGAGGAGCTTGGCGCGGTCTCCGTCGTTCAGCTGCTGGTCGTGCTTCTGGATGTACAGCACGGCGCTGGTGAGCTGGAACGGCTTGCGCACTTCAATCTCGCAGGTGCCCTGCGCCATCAGCGGCGCGGCCAAGGTGGCCGCGGCCAAGGTCGCGAGGGCGGTGCGAACACCAATCATCGTATGGCTCCTCGGTACGGGGCTGTCGCGTCGGCAGCCGACGCAGTGAATCTACAATCCTGATACACCGCCTACAGGGCGGGCGTTGCCGCCGCGCGGCGGGCCCGCTCGCCCACTTCCGGGGCTGGGCGGCCAAGGGCGCGCGCCGCCGCCTGTACGTCATCCCATTCGGGCTTCACCCGGGTCGAACCGTCGGGGAGCGTGACTTCCTTGAGCCGGATCACCTGCCCTTCCACGGTGACGGTGATCTCGCGACGCGGCAGCGCCCGCCGGCTCACGAGGACGCGACGCACGCCGATGGACGAACTCTCCGACAACAGAAGCGTCTCCAGACGATCGGCGTCGGCGAGCGCGCAGAGTACCTCCACCCGCACGCCGGGACGCCCCTTCTTCATCACGGTCTGAACGAGCGTCACGTCGAGCGCTCCCGCGGCGCGCAGGGCGTCTGCGGCCCCGGCCACGAACTCGCCGCCGAGGTCGTCGATGTCTGCCGCGATCTGCGCGAGCGTTTCGGCGGACGTCGCACCCTCCGACTCGGCGAGGATGATGCGCAGCGCGTTGGCGCGGCCGACGGGATCACGCGTGCCGGCGCCATATCCGGACGCGATCGGCGTGTACTCTGCCGGCGGCGCCCCCCTGGAGAGCACGCGCACGAGCACGGCCCCCGTGGGCGTCGTCAGTTCGCCGGTTCCTTCCGGGCCGGGCCGCACCGCGATTCCCTCGAGCAGGCGAATGGTCGCCGGTGCCGGCACCGCCATGCGTCCGTGCGCCGCATCGACGAAGCCGTCGCCGAGCGTTACGGCCGTGTTGTAGACAGCGTCGATTCCGAGGCGTTGGAGTCCCCACACCGACCCCACGACATCCAGGATCGCGTCCACCGCGCCGACCTCGTGCAGGTGCACCTTCTCGCGGGTCGTGCCGTGAATGGCCGCCTCGGCGTCGGTGAGCTGCGTAAATGCGTCCATCGCCACGCGCTTCACGGCGTCCGGCGCCGACGAGCCCTCGACGATGGCCGCGATGTGCTTGAGGTGGCGGCCATGCGGCTGCGGCGGGATGTCAAAGTCCACCTTGCGGCAGGCGATTTCGCCCCGCTTCACGTCGCTGATGCGCACCGCCACGCCGTCGAGCCCCAGCGCCGACGGCAGGTCCCGCAGCCACTCAGGATCGAGGCCGAGGTCCAACAGGGCGCCCAAGGTCATGTCGCCCGAGATGCCATGGGTGGGGTCGAGGATGGCAATGCGCATGCTCTAATATCGTGGCTGGACGAGGGCTTTGGGGAGGTGGAATTCGGATTCAGAGCTCGGATTGGGATGGGCGATTTGGATTGCGATGCGGATTGGTGATTTGGATTCGGGATCCGAATCCCTCATCCAACTCGCCAATCCGAATCGCCCATCCCAATCCGAGCTCCCGATCCCGATTCGTCCGTTCTCAGAATCGGTAACTAGCCCCCGACCCCGTATTGAACACGACGACCGTCGAATCCGGACTGAGCCGCCCTGTCTTGACGAGCTGCGCCGTCGCCGCCAGCGCACAGCCGCCCTCTGGCGCGGCGTCGATGCCGCCGCGCGAGGCGAGGGTGAACGTGCCGGCGCGGATGCCGTCCTCGTCCACCGCCTCAGCGTCGCCGTGGCTCTCGCGCAGCGTGCGCAGCGTCCAGCGATCGCCAAATGGCCCCGGCACGCGCAGCCCGCTCGCGTGCGTCACGGGGTTCTCCCAGGGCGTCGCCTTCTCTTCGCCCGCGTGGAAGGCGCGCACTATCGGCGCGCAGCCCGACGCCTGCGTGATGATCATGCGCGGTTTCGTGACATCGTTCGGCAGCCATCCCCACTCGACCATCTCGCCAATCGCCTTCCAGATTCCGATGGTTCCCTCGCCCCCGCCCGTCGGATAGACGATCGCGTCGGGCAGGTCCCAGCCCAGCTGCTCGGCGACTTCGTAGCCCATCGTCTTCATTCCTTCCACGCGATACGGTTCGCGGACCGTGGCCACGTTGAAGTACCCCGTCTCCTTGGAGAACTGCATCGTCGCCTTGCCGGCGTCGCCGATGTGACCGTCCACCAGTTCGAGTTCCACGCCGTACGCGCGGATGCTCGCCAGGATCGGCGGCGGTGTCGTGCGCGGGGCATAGATGCGCGCCGGCACGCCACCTGCCGCCGCGTAGGCGGCGAGCGCGATGCCCGCGTTCCCCGCCGTCGGCACGCAGAGACCCGGCAAGCCAAGCGCCTTGGCGCGGGTCACCGCCATCATGAGGCCGCGCGCCTTGAAGCTCCCCGTGGGATTCTGTCCCTCGTCCTTCACCCACAGTCTCCGCACGCCGACCTCGCGCGCGAGCTCAGGCAACTCAAGCAGCGGCGTGGCGCCCTCGCCCAGGCTTACCCGCGCGTCGCCTGGCAGCATGGGAAGCGCGGCCGCGTAGCGCCACAGCGACCACTCACCGCTCACTGCGGTGCGCGGAACAGCGGCGTCGAAACGGACGCTCAGCGGCTGTGCGCATTGTGGGCACAGCGAGGCCAGCTTGTCACCCGGCGCGGAATAGCCGCAGCCGGTGGTGCAGTGCAAGGTCCAGGACATGAGAGCGGACGGGAGACGGGTGACGGGAGATCGCAGATCGGCGCCATTCAGCTACGCTTCAAAACTACGGCTTGGCGTCGGGCTCCGCTGACGATGGCGCACTCGCGGACGGCGCGTCCGCTGGCACCGCGGCATCCCGCGCCTCGGCCACCGCCGCTGCGGGCTCCTGCGCTGCGGCGTGCGGCCGGTCTGGCGCGCTGGCCTTGAGCGCGTTGAGCAGCACGGTCGCCGACTTCGCTGAGAATCCCTTGAGTGCGGCCACCTGCTCCACCGTGGCGGCGCGCACACCGTCCACACTGCCGAACGTCCGCAGCAGCTCGCGACGCTTGGCGGGCCCAACCCCCGGAATCTCGAGCAGCGCCGACGTGATGGTGCGTATCGTGCGCCGCTTGCGGTTGTAGCCCACCGCGGTGCGATGCGCCTCGTCGCGCGCCTGCTGCAGCAGTCGCAGGGCCGGTGATCGGCGCGACAGGTGCAGCGCCTCGGCGCGGCCGAAGATGAAGACCTCCTCCTCGCGCTTGGCCAGCGAGACGAGCGGCAGCGCGCCAAGGGCGAGCGACTCGAGCGCCTCATGCGCCGCCGCCAGCTGCCCTTTGCCGCCGTCAATCACCACGAGATCAGGCAGTGGCTTCTCCTCGTCGATCCGACGGCGGAAGTACCGCTCCACGACCTCGCGCATCGACGCGAAATCGTCCGGTCCGTGCGCCTCGTCCACCGACTTTACGCGCATGGTGCGGTACTCCGAGCGGCGCGGCCGTCCGTTCTCGAACCAGACGATGGCACCGACATTGTCCTTGCCCTGCGCGGTGGAGTTGTCGAAGCAGACCAGCGCCCGCGGAATCTTCGTCGTCCCGAGCGCCCGTCCGAGTTCGTACACAGGATCGCCGGCGCGCTCCTCGGTCTCGTCCTCGGCCAGTTTGAACTCCTCCAGCAAATGGCGCGCGTTCTTCTCGGCAAGGTCGAGCAGTTCGCGCTTCAGTCCCCGTTGGGGAATCAGCAGGCGCGTGGGGTGCAGTGCCGGTTCGAGGACGTCGAGATCCTCGGGGGCGAACGGGAGCAGCACTTCCGCCGGACGCTCGCTCGCGGTGCGATAGCTCCCCGCGAGGTACGCCGACAGCACGGCGGCATCGGCCTCGCCCTCAGCCTGTTCGAGGAAGCGCTGGTCGCGGGCGAGCAGCTTGCCGCTCCGCACCTTCAGCAGCGTCACGCAGGCATCGTCGCCATCGCGCGCAAAGCCGATGACATCGCGGTCGTGCCCTTCCACGTCCACGATGATCGTCGGTTCCTCGAAGTGCTCCAGGTGCCGCAGGGCGTCGCGCAGTTCGGCGGCGCGCTCGAAGTCGAGCGCCGCCGCGGCCTCGTCCATGCGGTGCCGCACGCGCCGCATCACCTCGTCGGGCTTGCCGTCGAGGAACGCCACGACCTCGTCGATCATCGCCCGGTAGTCGGCCAGCGACTGCGCGCCGATGCACGGTCCCTTGCAGCGCTTGATGTGGTAGTCGAGGCAGGCGCGCTCCGGCATTTCAACCGGCATGTTCCACCGGCACGAGCGCACCGTGAACACGCGCTTCACCACGTTGAGCGCGTGGCGCATCGCCCCCACATCCGTGAATGGGCCATAGTACTTGGCGCCGTCGTCCAGCACGCGCCGCGTCACGAGGACGCGAGGGTACGGTTCCTGCACCGTCACCTTGACGTACGGATACGTCTTGTCGTCGCGGAGCATCACATTGAACCGCGGGTGATGCTCCTTGATGAGATTGTGCTCGAGGATCAGCGCGTGCTCCTCGCTCGGGACCACGATGGTCTCGAGGTCCACGGCGTGATCCATCAGCACGCGCGTCTTGGACGTGAACGCGACGTCCGTCGCCACGTAGCTCCGCACGCGCTGGCGCAGCCGCTTGGCCTTGCCGACGTACAGCACCGTGCCGTCCGCGCCCTTCCACAGGTACACGCCGGGCGTGTCGGGAAGGTGCGGCAGCTTCTGGCTGATGGCGTCGGGGACAGTGCGCATGGGGACTCGGCCTGAATCTAGCCGATCGTCAGCGCGCACCCACGAGCCGCCTCACCCGCCCCGCCATCGCCGAGGCTTCGGGAATGCCCAGCGAAGCCGTGGTGCCGAGATAGGCGAGCCCGTACAGCGGCAGGGCCACGAACCCCAGGACGAGCGGATGCTCGACGCCAAGGACGAGCTTGACGCCCCACGCAACCATCGCGGCGCCCAGCGCCGCTCCCCACAGCTTGGCCTGGTACGGCCGATCCACGCCGACGTTGCCGATGCGCGGCACCAGCGAACGACGCAACAGCAGGCACTCCACCCACGCCGCGAGTCCCGACGACGCGGTCAGTCCCGCCACGCCCCAGCGGGCGTCAATGCCAAGCAGGCCGGGCAGCTTCAGCGCGACCATCCAGCCAACCGCGAGTCCGAGCGCCACGCGCAGCATGGCGAACTTCAGCGGCGTGCGCGTATTCCGCAGGGCATACCACGTGGAGGCGTAGAGACGCCCCAGCGTGGCTGCGAGCAGTCCGACCGCCGAGCCCGCGAGCACGCCCCACATCCAGACCACATCATCGCGCCCGAAACGCCCCGACTGGTACAGCGTGGCGCCAACGATGTCGCCGAGGGCGACGAACGCCATGGACGACGGAATCACATAGAACGCGATGCGATGCAATCCATCCGAGAGTCTGCGGCGCAGCTCATGCGCCACCTCATCGTCTGTTCCCACGGCCCCCGACATCGCCGGCAGTTCGGCCGCCGAGACGGACATGCCGAACAGCGAAACGGGGAGCATGGTGATGACCTGGGCGTACGACAGCACCGCCACGGCCCCTGCCCCGACGAGAGATGCCAGCAGGTTGTCCACGTACGCGCTGACCTGCACCACGCCGCGACCGAGCGCCACGGGCGCGAACTGCGAGAGCACCACCCGCACGTGCGCGTTGGTCGTATCAACGCCAAGACGCAGCCGCCGTTCGATGCGCATGACCGTGGGAAGCTGCACCACGAGCTGTGCCGCGCTCCCCAGCACCGACGCCCATGCCAGCAGCACCACGAGCCGCGCCTGCCCTGCCGCGTTGCCCAGCGACGGCCCGAACCAGAGCAGCGCAGCAATCATCACGACGTTCATCGCCACCGGCGACGCGTACGGCAGGAAGAAGCGCCGATGCGAGTTCAGGACGCCAAGCGACCACGCCGCCAGCACCAGGAGGCCGACGCCCGGGAACATCACCTGGACCAGCCGAACGGTCAACTCTCGCTTCTCGCCAGAGAATCCCGGCGCAATGAAGACCACGAGGAACGGCGTGAGGACGATACCGACGAGCACCAGCACGGCGGTGGTCAGCGCCAGCAGCGTTCCCACGGCGCCAGCGACGCGCCCGGCCTCCGCTTCGTCGCCATCAGCCAGCAACCGGCTGTACGTCGGGATGAACGACGCGGACAGTACGCCTTCGCCGAAGAGGTTCTGCAGGATGTTCGGGATGCGGATCGCGGCGTTGAACGCGTCGCCAGCGTCGCTGGTGCCGAGGAAGTGGCCCAGCAGTCGGTTGCGTACGAGACCGAAGAGGCGGCTCAGCAGGATGCCGGCGGCGACCAGTGCCGCGCCGCCGCCCGCGCGCCGCGGCGCCGGCGCCGCGCTCACGCGCCGCCGAGCAGCTGGGCGGCGTGCGTGGCCGCGCCCGCGCGCAGCAGATCCATGAGTTCCTCCCCGTGCCGCGCGACCAGCGGCAGCGGGTTGAGCACGCGCTCCTGCCGCTGGCCCTCGGGCATCAACGCGGCGCGGACGCTGCCGAGGTCGCGCACCGCCGCCGTCTCCGCCTTCAGCGCCGCCGTGCGGTAGCGCCGTTCGAGCCGGTCGATGCGGAACTTGAGCTGATGCCGCGCGCCCTCGATCGTCGACGCATGCACCATCGCCGCCCCTTCCGCGGAGTCGCGCAGCGCATTGAGCTTCGCGTCCACGTCGTGGCGCAGCGCCTCGAGCGTGTCGCGCAGGAACGGTGGCATCGCGCGGTCGCCGACACGACGCTCCGCCTGATGGGGCGGCTTGATGTCGTCGAACGTCATGCCGAGCCGGCCGAGCATGCGGTCAATCACCGGCTCGACGATGGTCGCCGACCAGCGCGGCAGCACCAGGGGCACTGGGAGGCCCAGCGCCTCCGCCACGGCACCGACCTGCGCAAAGTAGGCCACCTCTCCCGGCCCGCCGAAGTACCCGATCGTCGGCAAGATCGCGCGTTCGACGACCGGGCGCAGCAGGACATTCGCGGAGAGCACCAGCTGCGGCTGGACGGCGACGTCGCCCGCCTGCGAGAGCGGGATGCGCTCCTTGATCCCGTTGGACGAGACACGGAAGACCAGCGACAGCTTGGGCACGCGCGCCACCTGGGCGCGGAAGCCGGCGCGCTCGATGGCCACGCTGCGCAGCGACACCGCTTCGTCGACGACGGGTGCGCGACGCAGCGCCTCCACCAGCGTGGGACGCGCCGCCTCGCGCACCGCCGGATGCCACGCGTCGAGCACGGCAATGCCCATCGGCTCGAAGAGCGCGCGAAGCAGCTCCACATACGCGCTGCCCACCGTCGCGTCGGGGCGATACGCTCGGCGCGCGTGCTCCAACAGCTCGAGATGCGGCGCGGAGCCCGCGGCCGCACTGAGGTCTTCGAACTGCTGCCGTATATCGCCCAGCGGCTGCGCCGCCATGACCTGCCCGTCGAAGCCCAACCGCTCGATGCGCAGACGGCGCACTTCCTCATCGAACGCAACCGCGGTCCAGCTCGCCTCGGCAAAATCAGCGTCGTCCGTGGCCGCCCAGAAAACCGGCGCCGCGGGGATGCCGGTGGCTTGCTCGATCTTGTCCGCCAGCGCCCGCGCGCTCAGCGCCTTGAGCCACGTGTAGCCCGGACCGCCAAAGAGTCCCGGCTGCTGGCCGGTGGTGATGACGACCCCGCGTCCCTGCGCCACCGATTCGAGGCGACGGGCCGCGGCACCGTTGGCGTTGAAGGCCGGCGCCAGCGCGGCAAACCAGTCGGGATTGGCCTGCGCGCGCACGTGCTCCGCATGCTCGCGCCATGCGGCGGCGCCCTTCGGCCGCGGCGTGTACCAGCCGGACGGTGTGCGGCCCTCGACGGCAGCGCGGGCCAGGGGCCCGCCGCCGACGGGTTCGGCAACGACACGAGGGGGCGTCAACTCCGCCTCCCGTGCCCGTGCCTGTGTCCGTGCCCGCACCAACAGTCCATGCGCTCTCTGCCTCCGGAGGTCCGCCGCGCGCGTTCGCCACGCCGCGTCTTAAGCTAACCGCTGGACAGGGGACGGCGGAATGCGCCCGGCCTCACTTGTGGTAGGGCTCCCGCCGCACAATGGTCCCCGCCCGGTAGAGCTGCTCCGCGAGCACCAGCCGGGCCAGCTCGTGCGGCAGCGTCCACGGGGCCAGCTCCAGCCGTACCGCCGCACGCTGAAGCAGCGCCGGCGACAGCCCAAAGGCCCCGCCAATCACAAACGCGACGTCACGGCCGCCCTCACGCTGGCCCTGCAGCCAGGCGGAGAAGGCGGCCGAGTCCATGCGCTTGCCGCCCGGGTCGCAGCAGACGATGACGGCGCCCGCCGGAATCTTCGCGGCCAGCCGCTCGCCCTCCCGGTCACGCACGAGGTCCGCGGTGGCCGATTTCGCCGGCTCCTCGCGGACCTCGAAGCGTTCGAGCGGCCAATAGCGCGCCGCCCGGTCTTCGTACTCCCCGATTGCCTCTGCC
>JBAZTM010000042.1:0-12907 GCA_041661925.1 Gemmatimonadaceae bacterium | reverse complement strand
CTTGCCGACGGCGATGAGACAGACCTTCACGGTGGCGCCCCGCGCTACGCGTAGATGCCGCGCAGCTTGTGCACCGTCGAGACCCGGCTGATCGCGAGCATGTACGACGCCGTGCGCATGTTCACCTTGTGCAGCTTCGACAGCTTCAGGACCTCGCCGAACGAGTTGACCATGATCTCCGTCAGGCGATCGTTGACCATCTGTTCGCTCCAGTAGTAGCCGCTGCGGTTCTGCACCCACTCGAAGTACGACACGGTGACGCCGCCGGCGTTGGCCAGGATGTCCGGAATCACGAACACCCCCTTCTCGTCGAGGATCGCGTCGGCCCCGGCGGACGTCGGTCCGTTGGCCCCCTCGCAGACGATCTTCGCCTTGACGTTGACCGCGTTCTTGGTGGTGATCACGTGCTCCAACGCGGCCGGGAGCAGTACATCGCACTCCAGTTCGAGGAGCTTCTCGTTGGAGATCGGCTCGCCGCCATCGAAGCCCTCGAGCGTCTGGTGCTCGAGCACGTGTGCGATGGCGTGCTGCACGTCGATGCCCTTCCTGTTGTACCAACCGCCCGTGCGGTCGCTGATGGCGATGATCTTGCAGCCCTCGGCATGGAGCAATTCCGCCGCGATCGAGCCGACGTTGCCGAACCCCTGCACAACGACGGTCCGCCCCTTCACCGGCAGGCCGAGGTGCTTCAGCGCCTCACGGGTGGCGATCATGCACCCCCGCCCCGTCGCCTCGCGACGGCCCAGCGAGCCGCCCATGGCAACCGGCTTGCCCGTGGTGACGGCGTTCACCGTGTGGCCGACGTGCATCGAATAGGTGTCCATCAGCCACGCCATCACGCGCTCGTTCGTGTTCACGTCAGGCGCCGGCACGTCGGAATCAGGGCCGAGCGTCGCGATGATCCCCGCCGTATAGCGGCGAGTCACGCGTTCCAGCTCGCCGATGCTCATGGTCAGCGGATCGCAGATCACGCCGCCCTTGGAGCCCCCGAACGGAATGTTGACCACCGCGCATTTCCACGTCATCCACGCCGCGAGCGCCTTCACCTCGTCCAGCGTGACGTTCGGGTCGAAGCGGATGCCGCCCTTCGCCGGGCCGCGTGACGTGTTGTAGATGCAGCGGATGCCGGTGAACACTTCCACCTCGCCGCTGTCCATCATGACGGGAATGGAGACGATGATCGTCTTTTCCGGATTGCGCAGCACCTTGTAGAGACCGGGCTCAAGGTCGAGCAGTTCGGCGGCGCGGTCGAACCGCGCCATCATCGCCTCGAACGGGTTCTCCTCGTGGAGAAAGCGGTCCTTGTCCGGGTGGACGATCGTATTGGTGGGGAGCAGCAGGTCAGCCATGGGAGGCGCTCTCCGGGTTAGCCGACGCCGGCGTGAAGGAAGCCGCGGGAGACGTCAGGCGATCGAGTACTGTTTCGACGCTCGCCAGGCCAGTCTCGATAACGACAGATTGTGTAAGATACCAAAGCGGCGGCCGCTGTGCGGTCCAGCGCGGCCCCAGCTTCACCGCATCCTTGAGCGTGCAGATCACGCGGTCCACCTGCCCGGCGCGCGCGGCGAGTTCCTGTACGTCGTGCGCGGAAAACGCATGATGGTCGCCGAAGGTCGCGGCCTGCACCTGCGCCCCCACCGCACCGAGCTGCGCGAGAAATGCGTCGGGCGCACCGATGCCCGAGACCGCCAGAACGCGCTGGCCGCGCAAGGCTTCCACAGACTCGCTCGCACCGCCCGTCCAGGCGCAGAGACGTCCGGGCGCGAGGTGCGCCACCGCTAGCGGCACGCCGCCGGACGCGCGCGTCAGGTGGTGCGACACCTCGGCGGCCCGCGCGGCAGACGCCGCCTTGCGCGTGACGACGACGAGACTCGCGCGCCGCAGTGCGCTCAGCGGCTCGCGGAACGGCCCCGCCGGAAGGAGGCGCACAGGGAGGTCGCTCCAGAGGTCGGCGCTCACCACCACCACGTCCGCGTCGCGCGGCATCTGGCGATGCTGGAACCCGTCGTCCAGCACCAGCGCCGTCGCTCCCTGGCCGATGGCTTGCGCCGCGGCGCGACGACGGTCCGCATCGACGAGGACCGGCACGTCAGGATTCAGGACGGCGTGCACCAGCGACTCGTCGTCGCCGTAGCCGCGCAGCAGCAGAAACGGTGCGCGGCCCCGCGCGCGCAACTGCGCCGCGAACCAGGCCGCGATGGGCGTCTTGCCCGTGCCCCCGACCGTGAGGTTGCCAATGGACACCGTGCGCACCTGGGGGTGCCCCGCCCCGCTCGCGCGCCGCGCACCGTCCACAGCGCTCGCCGCCCCGTACACCCACTCGAAGGGCGTGAGCACGGCACGCGCGAGAATCGCGTCGAGCCCCTCGCCGTACCAGACGGCGCGCGCGATCGCCTCACGCACGGGCCATCGCCTCCGTGGCATCCATCGCCGCCACAAATCGCTCCACCTCGCCCGGCGCGAGCGCGTCGCCATCAAACCGGGGCGTGAAGGGTTCGCCGATGGTTACGCAGACGCGCGCGAACGGCTTGGGAATGGCATACCGGTCCCAGCTGCGAAGCCGCCACGCCCGCGCCGCATGCATGGACATCGGGACGATCACCGTCCCGGCGCGCTGCGCCGCGACGAAGAGCCCGGCCTGCGGCACGCGCGCCGGACCGCGCGGGCCATCGGGGGTGAAGGCGATGGACCGACCGGCGCGCAGGGCGGCGACCATGGTCATCAGGCCGCGCACGCCGCCGCGGGAACTCGACCCGCGCGCCGGTGGCGCATAGCCGAGCCGCTCAAGGATGCGCGCGATGATCTCGCCGTCGCCGTGCTCGCTGGCGAGCGCCATGATGCCGCGGTTCCGCTGCGTCCAGATGGGAGCGAGCATGAGGCCGTGCCACACCGCCACCACCACGGGCCGGCGCACGCCATCAATGGTGGGCCAGTTCGCTTCACCGCGCAGTACGATGCGCCACGTGCGCGCGAGCAGCTGCACGGCAAGGTATCCGGCGTGCGACGCCCAGCGCACCTTGCGCTCGCGCTTCGCGGACTTCGCGTCACGCGGAGCATCGGTCGGTGCGGCGGTGGCGTTCACCGCGCGCCGTCCCTCGGGAGCATCGCAGCCGCCATCTCGGCGACGCGTCCCGCCGCGCCGGGCACGCCCAGCAGGCGACGCACGTCGGCCATGCCGTCGAGCATGCGCAGGCGGGCCGGGCTGTCGGCGGCAAAGAGCGGCTGCAGCGCGTCGGCCACGGCCTGCGTCGTGAAGGCCTCCTGCACGAACTCGGGGGCCACCTCACGGCCGGCCACCACGTTGAGCAGGCCGATGTGCGGAATGCTCACGAGCCGCTTGGCGATCTCGTACGTGATGCGGCTCGTCTTGTACACCACGGCGCACGGGCAGCCCGCCACAGCCGCCTCGAGCGTCGTCGTGCCGCTCTTGCAGAGCGCCACGTCCGCCGCCCGCAGCACGTCAAAGGACTGCGCGCGCACCATCGGGAACGGCACGTGCGACGCATCCAGCTGGATCGTCGGCGCAACGCTCACCACGACTTCGAGTCCCGGACGCCGGCGCTGCAACTCGCGCGCCACCGCCTCGAACGCCTGGAGGTGCCGCTCGATCTCCTGCGCCCGGCTTCCCGGAAAGAGCGCCAGCACCTCGCGGTCCGCCGGCAGCCCAAGCCGTCGCCGCGCCTCGGCGCGGTCGGGGAGTTCCTGCGCGCGGTCGAGCAGCGGATGCCCCACAAAGGTCGTGTCGATGCCCGCCTCTTGCAGCAGCCGCTCCTCGAACGGCAGGATCACGGCGGCCTTGGTGATGACCTCAGCCATCATCCGCAGCCGGCCCGGCTTCCACGCCCATACCTGCGGCGTGATGTAGTACAGCACGGGCACGCCGGCCTCATGCGCCGCGCGCGCCACGCGCAGGTTGAAGCCGGGGTAGTCGATGAGGATGATCAGCCCCACGCGCCCACTGCGCAGGTGCGCGTTCACCTCGCGCAGCAGCCGCAGGTGCGCCGGCAGGTGCTTGAGCACCTCCACAAAACCCACGACGCCCTCGGCGCGTTCGAAGAGCCGCACGCCGGCGGCCTCCATGCGGTCGCCGCCCATGCCGACCAGCGGGACCTCCGGTCGCAGCGCGCGCAACCGCTCGGCGACGCCGGCGCCGTGCAGGTCGCCCGACGCCTCGCCGGCGATGATCAGGATCTCACGCACCGGGGCCGCGCGCCGCGTTCATCACCGAGCGCGACCGCTCGATGTCCGCCACGATCTGAAGCGCCACCGCCAGCGCGTCGCGCCCGTCGTCCCCCGTCACCGGCACCGGCGCCTCGCCGCGCACCGCCGCCACGAACGACTCCAGCTCCAGCTTGAGCGCATCGCCATCGGGTGCCTCGAGCGGAATGCGCTCGACGAAGGCTGTCACGTCGGGCTGCGCCTGCCGCGCCAGCGCCGCCATGTCGACGTCGCGGCGCAGCCGGAACAGTTCGCCGTTGCCGGCCGCGAGATCCAGCGTCATGTAGCCGTTGCGCTGGAACAGGCGCAGCTTGCGCGACCGGTCGCGCGAGATGCGGCTGGCCGTGATGTTGGCGATGCCGCCGTTGGCGAACGCCACGCGCGCGTTGGCCATGTCGAGGCTGGGCGTCAGCACGCCGACGCCGGTGGCCGACACCTGCGCCACCTTCGCCTTCGTCAGCGTGAGCACGAGGTCGATGTCGTGGATCATCAGGTCCAGCACCACCGCCACGTCCGACCCGCGCGGATTGAACGGCGCCAGCCGCTCACTCTCGATGAAGAGCGGCGTCTCGACGTACGGCCACGCGGCGCGGATCGCGCGATTGAAGCGCTCGATGTGGCCAATCTGCACCAGCGCGCCCTTGGACTTCGCCAGCGCCAACAGGGCGTCGGCTTCGTCCAGCGTCGTCGTAATCGGCTTCTCGATCAGTACGTGCTTGCCGCGCTCGAGGGCGGCCTTCGCCACGGCGAAGTGCGCCGGCGTCGGCACGACGATCGAGACGGCGTCCACGTCGTCGAGCAGCGCATCGAGCGACGCGGCCGCGGTGACGCCCAGCTCCTCACCCACCTTTGCCGCGCGCGCCGCGTCGGTTTCGAAGAACCCGCGCACCTCGGCGCCGTCCAGCGAGCGCAGGTGCCGCAGGTGGTGGAACCCCAGTGCGCCCGTCCCGATGACGCCCACCCGCAGCGGCGCGCTCATATCACGATGCCCCGCTGGCTGTCTTCCACGAAGTCCACGAACGCCTTCACCTCGGGCCCCATCGACAGTTCCTTGCGGGCCGTCTCGAGCGCCTGCGCGATGTTGAGTTCGCTGCGGAAGAACATCCGGTAGGCCCTCTTCAGTTCCAGGATGGTCTCGGGCGTGAACCCGTTGCGCTGCAGCCCAATGCTGTTGAGGCCGTACAGCTTGATCGGGTTGCCCACCGCCTTCACGTACGGCGGCACGTCCTTGTTGACGCGCGCCATGCCGCCGATGAAGCAGTAGCGGCCGATCTTCCCGAACTGATGGATGGCGCACAGCCCCGAGATGATCGCCTTGTCCTCGATCGTCACGTGCCCGGCCAGCTGCGTCCCGTTGGAGATGATCACGCCGTTGCCCACGTGGCAGTCGTGCGCAAGGTGCACGTACGTCATCAGGAAGCAATCGCTGCCGACCGTCGTCTTGTACGACTGCGACGTGCCGCGGTTGATCGTCGTGTACTCGCGGATCGTGGTGCGGTCACCGACCTCCACCCACGTCTCCTCCCCCTTGAACTTGAGGTCCTGGGGCAGGCCGCCAAGCACGGAGCCGACGCCGATCTTCACCTCCTGGCCGAGTCGGACGTTCTCCTCGAGGATGGCGCGCGTGCTGATCACGCACCCGTCGCCGACCGTGCAGCGCGGGCCGATGATCACGCCGGCGCCGATGGTCACATTGTCGCCAATGCGCGCATCCGCGTCGATGACGGCGGACGTATGAATCCGGTTGCTCATCTATCCCTCACCATGGCGGCCATTTCCGCCTCGCAGACCACTTCGCCGTCCACCTTGGCCACGCCCTTCATGCGGCAGATCTTGCCGCGCACCTGCACCATCTCGAGCTCGAAGCGCAACTGGTCGCCCGGCCGCACCGGCTTGCGGAACTTCACGTTGTCCAGCGACATGAAGTAGACCACCTTGGAATCCGGGTCTTCTACCGTGCCCATCAGCAGCATGCCGCCGACCTGCGCCATCGCCTCGACGATGAGCACGCCGGGCATGATGGGATGCCCCGGAAAGTGCCCCTGAAAGAAGGGCTCGTTCATCGTGACGTTCTTGATGCCGACGATGCGCCGTTCTTCCAGCTCGAGGACGCGGTCCACGAACAGGAAAGGATACCGGTGCGGCAGCACCTTCATGATGTCTTCAATTCCGAGCACGTGTCCCTCCTCTCGCTGGTCCTGTGCAAGCAGCGCACGCACCAGCAAGACCGTTCCGCGATGGCTGGGCTTGGTCGCCGTAATGCGCGCCTGCACCCGCTTGCCGGCCAACGCCAGGTCCCCCACGAAATCCATCGCCTTGTGCCGGACGAACTCGTCCGGCCACCGCAGCGTATTGCCCACCACACCCTGTTCGTCGAGGGCGAGCGCGTTGTCCGTCGTCGCCCCCTGAATCAGCCCCTTGGCCCGCAGCGCCTCCACCTCGTGCAGGAACCCGAAGGTGCGCGCCCCGGAAAGCTCGCGATGAAACGTCTCGGGCGTCACCACCCACGTCCCCCGCTGCTCGCCGACGAGCGGGTGCGGAAAGTCGATCCGCACATCCAGCGTGAGCGCCGCGGCAGGGTGCGCCTCGTACACGGACTCGCCGTCCACGATGCGCACCGGACGGGTGAGGCGCAGGTATTCCACGGTGCCGCCGTGCTTCACCACGCCGGCGTCTCGCAGCGCGTCCGCGAACGGCCGCGAACTCCCGTCGAGAATCGGCGGCTCGGCCGAGTCCATGGCGATCAGCACATCATCGATGCCCATGCCCGCCACCGCGGCGAGCACATGCTCCACCGTGTGGAGCGCCGCCTCGCCGGTCCCCAGCTGCGTGCGGCGCTCCGCGAGTTCCGCCGTGGCGACGTGCGCCGCGGTCTCCGGTGCCCCCGGAAGGTCCACGCGGCGGAACCGTATGCCAGTGCCCGGTGCGGCCGGTTCGAACGAGAGCCGGCACGGCCGGCCGAGATGCAGTCCCACGCCGGACACCGCTGCGGCGCGCGCGATTGTCCGGCGACCGCTCACGGCGTGCCCCGCTCCAGCAGTTTCTCGAGGCGCTTCATCATCCCGGCGAGCTTGAGCAGCGCGGCGCTCGCGCGCAGTGACTCGCGGTGCGGGCGTGCCGGGTAGCCCGACCACGATTCGCCCGCGGGCACGTTGCTGATCACGCCCCCCTGCGCGCCGATCTTGGCCCCCGCGCCAATGGTCAGGTGCCCGCTCACGCCCACCTGGCCCGCGAGCACCACGCCGTCTTCGATGCGCGAACTGCCGCTCACGCCGCATTGCGCGACCAGCAGGCACAGCCGTCCCACGCGCGCGTTGTGCCCGATGTGCACCAGGTTGTCGATCTTCGTCCCAGCGCCGATCACCGTGTCGTCCACGCTGCCGCGGTCGATGCACGAGTTCGCGCCGATCTCGACGTCATCACCGATGATGGCGCGCCCGACATGCGGGATCTTCTCGTGCACAAACTTCCCGTCCACCGTGTGCGACACGTAGCCGAAGCCATCGCTGCCGATGGCGGCGCCGGAGTGCAGGATCACCCGGTCCCCGATCTGGCTCTGCGGATAGACCACCGCATGCGCATGGAACTGGCAGTCGTCGCCCACAACGGCGAGCGCGCCCACGACGGCGTGCGGACCGATCCACGTACGGTCGCCGATGTGCGCGCCATCCTCGATCACCGCCCCGGGCCCGATGCAGACGTCCCGACCAAGCGCGACCTCCCGGCCCACGTGCGCCGACGCATGTACGCCCGGGGTTCGCACCACGGGGCGGTAGAAGCGCGGGACGAGCGCCAGCATCGCCTCGTATGGTTTGGACACCACAATGCGCGCCCGTGGCGCGCCGGGCGTCGCCTCGAGCTCGGGAGACACAAGCACGACGCCGGCGCGCGTGGAAGCGAGCACCGGCGCGTACTTGGGAAGCGCAAGAAAGCTGAGTTCCTCGGGCCCGGCGCGGTCGAGCGGCGCGAACGCCGTCACCGTCACCGACGGATCACCGACGAGCCTGCCCCCCGTCGCCTCGGCGAGCTCGGCGGCGGTCAGGCGCGGTGCGGTGAGGTCCTGCGTCATTCAGCGATCCGGGGTGGGGGTGCCGCTGCCGTCAGTTGACCGGCGGAACCTTCGGCTTCGCGGCGCCGGCCGGGGCCGACACCGGTCCCGCCGGCGCGGCGGCAGGCGGCTTCGTGGCGGCAGGCGCGGCCGGCTTGTTGGCCGCGGCCGGTGCGGCCACCTGCGGAACCGGCATCGTGCGAATCTTCACCAGCACCTTGTCGGTGATGTTGAGGTTCTTGTCGATGGCCACGATCGGATTGCCCTGGCTGCCGACGTCGAGGATCAGCGTCAGCCCCTCCTCCTTGCGCACGTCCTCGAGCGCCACCTTGATCTGCTCGATGATCGGCTGCAGGAGCTGCGCCTGGCGCTGCTGCGCCTGAAGGTCGAGCGCCTGCGTGCGCGTCTGGTACTCCTGCTCGCGCTCGCCGATGCTCCGCTGGCGCGTCTCGCGCGCCGCCGGGCTCAGCCCCGCTTCGGCCTTCTGGTACGCGGCAATCATCCCCTGCAGCGAGTCCTGCATGCGCGTGACCTGGTCCTGCAGGGCCTGCGCCTCCTTCTTCCACTGCGCGTCAGCGTCGGTGCGCCCCGGCGCCTTGTCGAGCAGCTCGCGGGTGTCGACATAGGCGACCTTCACGGCGGTACCCTGCGCGGCGGCGAACACCGGCAGGAACAGGAGAGGAACGATGGCGCCAATCAGCGCGCGAACACGTACGGGCATTGCAGACTCCAGGTGTTAGAAGAACTGGCCGAGGCGGAAGTGCAGCTGGAACTTGGGGTCGGGCCGTCCGAGCGCGTCGGTGCGGTCGAAGCCGTAGGCCCAGTCGAGACCAAGTGGCCCGAGCGGCGTCACGACGGAGGCGCCGATGCCCGCGCCACGGAACAGGCGCGACGGGTCAATCTCGCGGGGGTGGGCCCACATATTTCCCGCGTCATAGAACATGTTGATGTACAGCTGTTGGCTCACTCGCAGGCCGACTTCGGCTGTCGAGGTAAAGAACGCGTTGCCGAATGAGTTGCGCTGCGCGTTGTACGTGCCGGTCGAGCCCGAGAAACCGCTCGGGGTGATCGAGAACTCCGGATACCCGCGCAGCATTTCGCCGAACTGCACGCCGCCCAGCGAGAACGACTGGGAGTAGAAGAACGCCCCCGGATCGCCGAACACCGCGCCCGCCTTGGCGGTCAGTCCGACCGTGAACTTCAGCGGGTTGGAGCCAGGCTTCGAGCCGCCAATCTGCCCGAGCAGCGCGTGGGAGCGCATCTCGGTGTAGTAGCGCTGGAAGGTGGACGTGCCGCCCAGCAGGCCGCCGTTGAAGTCGGCCTTGATGGTTTGCATGCTCCCCTGCGTCGCGAACGGCATGTCCACGCGCGTGTCCCGTGTGAGCGACAGCCCGAGGTTGGAGCGGAAGCAGCGCGTGCACTCCATCGAGTTCGTGACCGTGCCCAGCAGGCCGTCGCTGCCGAACTTCACCGCTTCCGCGCCGTACGACACGAAGATCCGCGAGAACCGCGAGTTCGGGAGCGGGAAGCCCATCTGCAGGCTCGCGCCCGTGCGGATCGAGCGCCCCAGGTCGGCAATGCGATAGCGCGCCTGCGAGTTGTACGCCGTCACCGTCCCCGAGAGGCGGCTCTTGCGGATGGCGGGGTCGGTGTAGCTCAGGTTGAAATCGTTGATGTATTGGCCGTACTGCCACTGCATCGACCCGCGCTTGCAGTTACCCCAGAGATTGGGCTGCTCCAGGCCGACAAAGCCGCCGACGCCCGTGCCCTGCCCCATCGACGCACCGAAGTTGATGTTGCCGGTGCGCTTCTCCTTCACGCGGAAGATCACGTCCACGTCGCCGGCTTCGTTGGCCTGCTTCGTGTCGGGCGGCGGGATGGGCGTCTCGAAGAAGCCCATGTTGCCAAGGCTCTGGTACGAGCGGATCAGCCGGTCCTGGTTGAACACGTCGCCGGGAATGACGAACAGCTGCTCGCGGATGCACGACTCGTTGGTGTAGTCGTTGCCGAGGATGTCCACGCGGTTGATGATCGCCGGCTGGTTCTCGGTGATCTCCCACCGCAGGTTCACGCGCGGCACCGAATCGGCGCCCATGCCCGCCGGTTCCGCCACCGGGCGGATCTGCGCGTAGATGTAGCCGTCGTTCGAGTAGAGCGTCCGCACCTTCTGCGTCGCGTCATCCCACTGCGTGCGGTCGAACAGGTTGGACGCCGCCTTCTTGCGCTTCACCAGCGCCGCCACGCGCTGCGGCAGCGTCGGCGCACCGGCCGTGAACGGGAAGTACCGCTGCACGTCCTCGGTGGAGAAGTGCTTGTTCCCGTCCACCGCAAAGGTGCCGACGTTGTACCGGCGCCCTTCGTTCACCGTGAGCTCGATCAGCCCCTTGCCGCGGGCGCGGTCAATCAGGAGCGTGTCTCGGAGGAACTGGAAGTCCACGAAGCCCTGCTTCGCGAACAGTTCCGGGACGCGCTCGCCCAGGTCGCCGGCGTACTTGTCCTCGTCGAACGCGCCCTTGCGCCACCACCAGAAGCCTTCGGGGCGCGTCTTCATCGCCTTGACGATCGACTTGGTCGGCACCTCGCTGTTGCCAATCACCTTCACGCCGGAGACGGCGAGCCGCCGTCCCTCGTCCACGCGAAACAACAGCTTGATCTTGTTGTCGACCGTTGTCGTCTCGGGCTTGATCTGGGCCAGGTAGAAGCCACTGGCCTGATACACGGAGTCGATGCGCGTGACGGCGAGCGCCACCTGCGCCGGATCCACCGGCCGTCCGATCAGCAGGTCCACCTTGTCGCGCACGGTGCGCAGCGACACCACCTCCGGCCCCACGACATCGACCTCGAGGAGCAGCGGGCGCTCGACCACGGTGATCATCAGGGTCGCCTGCTGGGCGTCCGCCGAGAGGATGCACGACAGCCGGACATCGTCGAACTGGCCGCCCTCGAACACCTTGCGGATGGCCCGCTGGAGCGTCGGGTAGTTCAGCGCCTCTTTGGCGCGCAGTCCGGCATCCGACAGGATGGTGGACGTCGGAACACGCTTGTTGCCGCTGACGGCAATCGTGTCCGGCGTCTGGCACCGGCCATCATCGGGCTGTTGTGCGCCCAGCGGGGCGATACCCGCCAGGGCCACCAGGACCAGGGCGGTAAGGGTCGGTCGAAGCATAAGCAGGTAAATATACATAAGAGGCCGGGTGGATTGCAGTTGCAACCCGCCCGGCCTCGTCAGGTTCCTTCCTACGCCTTGGGGGTGCTGGCGGGGACCCGGAAGTCCAGGCGGGTGCCATCGGAACTGACGTCCACCTCGATCTCGTCCCCGCGGGCAAAGTCTGCCATCAGGATCTTCTCCGAGAGGGGATCCTCGATGAAACGCTGGATCGCCCGCTTGAGCGGACGGGCGCCATAGGCCTCGTCGTAGCCGTGCCCCACCAGGAAGTCGAGCGCCGCGTCCGAGAGGCGCATGACCAGCTCCTCCTCCGCGAGGCGCTTGTGCACGTCGCGCATGAGGATGGTCACGATCTGCGCGATGTGCTCCTTCTGCAGCGGGTGGAAGACGATGGTGTCGTCCAGCCGGTTCAGGAACTCGGGATTGAAGGTGTGTTGCAGCTCCTCGCGCACCTTCTCGGCCATCTTCTCGAATCGCGCCGCCGTCCCGCCGCTCTCGGAGCCGAACCCGACGGTGCGGCTCTTGGTGATGTCCTTGGCGCCCACGTTCGACGTCATGATCACCACGGTGTTCTTGAAGTCGATCACGCGTCCGTAGTTGTCCGTCAGGTGACCTTCATCGAGCACCTGCAGCAGGATGTTGAACACATCCGGGTGCGCCTTCTCGATCTCGTCGAGCAGGACGACGCTGTATGGCTTGCGCCGCACGGCCTTGGTGAGCGCGCCCGAGTCCTCGTAGCCCACGTAACCCGGGGGCGCGCCGATCAGGCGCGACACCGAGAACTTCTCCATGTACTCCGACATGTCCACGCGAATGAGCGCGGAGACGTCGGCAAAGAGGAACTTGGCGAGCGCGCGGGCAAGCTCGGTCTTGCCGACGCCCGTCGGCCCGCAGAAGATGAACGACCCGATGGGACGCTTGGGATCCTTGAGCCCGGCGCGGCTGCGGCGGATGGACCGGGCGATCGCCTTGATCGCGTCCTCCTGCGCCACCACGCTCTCGTGCAGCTCCTCTTCCATGCGCAGCAATCGCGCCGTCTCCGCCTCCTGCAGGCGCGTCACCGGAATCCCCGTCCAGCGGCTCACGATGAAGGCGATTTCCTCTTCGCCGAGCACCGGGCGGAACGACTGCCGCCGCTGCTCCCACGCTTCCTGCCGCGTGCGAATCTCGCCCTGCAGTTCGCGCTCAGTGTCGCGCAGCGCCGCCGCGCGCTCGAAGTTCTGGTCGCGCACCGCCGCGTCCTTCTCGGTGTTCACGGCCTCGAGCTTCCTCTTGAGCTCCGCCACTTCCGGCGGCGGTACCTGCGCCGCCAGCCGCGCGCGCGCCCCGGCCTCGTCAATGACGTCAATCGCCTTGTCGGGGAGGAACCGGTCGGTGATGTAGCGCTCGCTCAACTTGGCCGCCGCCACGAGCGTGTCGTCGGGAATCGTCACGCGGTGGTGGTCCTCGTAGCGCTTCCGCAGCCCCTTGAGGAT
>JBAZTM010000041.1:0-33463 GCA_041661925.1 Gemmatimonadaceae bacterium | reverse complement strand
GCGCTCGTCGCGATCATGCGCCGGCTTCTCCTCATCCTCAACGCCATCCTCAAAACGAAGCAGCGGTGGCAGGCACCCGTGCCCGCCACCGCTTGACTTCCAACACAACTGCTCCGTGGTGAAAAAGCCCAGCGTCCCACTACCATCAGCAAGTCGATACGCAGTTCTGACATAAGGAATAACCACCATGCCCCGCCACATCCCCGCACTCGCGCTGCTCGTCGTGCTCGCCGCCTGCCGCACCGAGGAGGTGAAGGTCGGGCCCATCGAAACGGCGACTCCGGCGTACGTGACCGCGGTGGATGCCGCCATCCCCACCGCATCAATACCGGCCACCGAGCCTGACAAGTGGCTGCTGGCGCATCTCGACGTGGAGACCACGGGACTCGTGGCGGGCTACCACGAGATAATTGACGCGGGCTTCGTGATCACCGACCTCGACGGCAACGTCCTGGACTCGCTGTACATCCGCATCCAGCCCGAGCATCCGGAGCGCCTCTCCACCGGTGCCGCCAAGGTGAACGGCTTCGACGCCGCCAAGTGGCAACAACTGGGCGCGCTCACCACCAAGCAGGCGGTGGACACCATCATCGCCTTCAACCAACGCGCCGCCGGTGACAAGCACGTGCTGCTCGTGGCGTTCAATTCGCAGTTCGACGCGGGTTTTCTCGACGCGCTGATGCACCGCGAGGGACACGCCTGGCGCGAGCTCTTCCACTACTTCGTGCTCGACATCCCCTCCATGGCCTGGTCACTCGGCTATCGCGATCTCACCGGCGCGGCACTCGCGAGACAGTTGAAGCTGACGGACGAGCCGAGGGTGGCCGAGGACCACACGGGGATCACGGGGGCCATGCTGAACGTGCGGATCTACAAGGCGTTGCGGGCTTTAGGTGCGAAAAGATAGATGCGCCGGGTAGTGTAGACAGGTCCTGTCTCGCGGCACGCTGACGGGGAAAGCCGGACGCCCCAAGAGGTAGCGCGTTCGGCCAGGACACCGCAGTTTGTAATTAGTCCCCCCAAACTCAGGTGCTCGAGCCATGACGATAACGGTTCGCTCAGCCTCCACAGCGCTTGTGCTCGCGGCGCTGCTGGCCGCGCCGACAGCCGGCGCACAGTCGCAAGTTGAAACCGCCGAACTCCCGATGCTGGGCAACTGGACGGGCGTTTTCCGCAACATCCAGCAGACCCAGGAGACGCGCAACGGCGCCGGCGTGGTCATTGGGCGCATCTCAGGCACGGTGGATCTGCAGCCGTATCGCGAGAGCGGCATGGACCTGTACCAGGTGGTGATCCTGCTCTCCACGAACACGCCGGGCCAGGACCTGGAGTGGGGCGTCTCGATGGGACGCTGCGGCTCCAAGCTCATCATGCTCGAGCATGCCAATCAGCTGCCGGGTTTCGTGACGCGCAGCGGTGGCGAGGGCGAGATCAGGCACTCGGTGCCGCTCAACATGAACGCGCAAGCCACCTACCAGGTGGGGATCTTCCGCAACGGCCACGCCCAGCAGAACATGATTGCCTGTGCGAACCTGAAGTACGACTCGCGCATGCGGTAAGCGAAGCGGCTGCCGCGAACAGAAAGGCCAGGGAGATGATCCCTGGCCTTCGTGTTTGGGCGTCTGTTGTCTCTCTGTTGTCTCTCTGTTGTCTCTCTGTTGTCTCTCTGTTGTCTCTCTGTTGTCTCTCTGTTGTCTCTCTGCAACCTTGCCCCGCACACCGGTCACGCGTACCGTTGAGCACCCGGTTCCCGAGGATCGTGTGAGGGCAGGGGAGTTCGCGTGGCTCACGGCGAAGTTGTCGGAGACGTACCGCGTGGACCGGGAAATTGGCCGCGGTGGCTGGGGTATTGTCTATCTCGCCGAGGATCTGCGGCACCATCGCGCCGTCGCCATCAAGGTGATGGATCCGGACACGGCGGGTCACGTGGCCCGCGGCCGGTTCCTGCGCGAGATCGCCGTGGAGGCGCGCCTCTCGCATCCGCACATCGTTCCGCTCTTTGACTCGGGCGAAGCGGACGGCCTGCCGTACTGTGTCATGCCGTACATCGAGGGCGAGTCGCTGCAGCAGCGCATCGCGCGCGAACGCCAGCTTCCCATTGGCGACGCGTTGCGCATTGCGCGGCAGGTAGCCGAGGCGCTCAGCCATGCGCACGCGCAGGGCGTGGTGCACCGCGACATCAAGCCGGCCAACATCCTGCTGGCGGGGCCCAACGCGATGGTGGCGGACTTTGGTGTCGCGCGCGCCATCAACATCGCCATCACCGACGCCGAGCGTACGGCGTCGGGCGTGCAGCTGGGCAGCCCGATGTACATGGCGCCCGAGCAGGCGGCGGGCGATCCGGCCACGGATGGGCGCGCCGACCTCTACGCACTGGGGTGCGTGCTGTTTGAGATGCTCGCCGGCAACCCGCCGTTCGAGGCGAGCAATCCGGCGGCGGTGATGGCGCGCCATGCCCTCGACCCGGTGCCATCGTTGCGCACGGTGCGTCCGACGGTATCGCCGGGCCTGCAGGCGATCGTCGAACGGATGCTGGCCAAGGTGCCCGCCGATCGCTTTGCGTCTGCGGCGGAACTGCACGTGGCGCTGGAGGCGATCTCCAACGAGGAGTCGTGGTCAGGTGCGCACGCGCGGCGCGTGGCACGGCGGCGGTCAGTCTGGCGTGTGGTGGCGCTGGCGACGGCGGTGGTGATCATCGTGGCGGTCGGGCTCGGTTTCGCGTCGCGCCGCCGCATGGCGGCGCGTGCCATCGCCGCTGCGGACACCACGCGCATTCTGGTGATCCCATTCGAGGGGCCGGCGGCGCCGGCGACGGCCGCGGAAGAAGAGTTGCGCCGTGCGATCTCGCGCTGGAGCGGCGTCACGCCCGTGGACCGGTTTCTTGTGCGCGAACGCGCCGTGAACGCGCCGCTGTCGGCGAGCGACAGCCGGGCGCTGGCCATCGCGCTGCGCGCCGGGCGCTTCATTCGCGGGGCGGTTACCGGCGAAGGCAACGAGGGTGACGTGCGCGCCGTGCTGTACGACGTGCAGCACGGCACCGATGCGCTGCTCGAGGTGAACGAGCGGTTTGGCAGCGGTGAGGCAAGCCGCGACTCAGCGTACGCGCGCGTGGCCGAACGGCTGCTCGTGCGCCAGCCGGTGCCGCGGAGCGCGGAGGGGGCGGCGGTTACGTGGTCGCTGCCGGCGAGGCAGGCCTATCTGCGCGGACACGCCGCCATTGCGCGATGGGATCTTGCCGAGGCGGAGGCGGCGCTCGATTCGGCGTGGCGCACTGACGCTGGGTTTGGCGATGCGGCATTGTGGCTGTCGTTGGTGCGCGATTGGGCGGGGAAGCCGGCGTCGTCGTGGCACGCGGCCGTGCTGGCCGCCGCCGCCGACTCGCAGCGCATCGGCAAGCGGGGACGCGCGATGGCGGGGGCGCTGTCGGCTGCTCTCGAGGGCGACGTCGTGCGCGCGTGCCGTCGGTGGGAGGACCTCACCAAGCCCGAGCCGTTCGACTTTGCCGCCTGGTACAGCCTGGCGCGGTGCCTCGATCGCGACAAACAGGTGGTGCCCGATGCGCAAAGCCCGTCTGGGTGGCGATTCCGGAGCAGCTATCAGGCAGCGCTGCTGGCCTATTTGCGCGCCTTCGAGCGATTGCCGTCCATTCACCGTGCTCTTGCCGACGACGCGTTCGCGCGCGTGCGCGGGCTGCTCCATGTCGGGCCGAATGCGCGGCGCACAGGGTATGCGGAGGATGGCGCCGAATTCTCTGCGAGCGCCTCGCTCGACGGCGATACGATCATCTTCATCCCGTACCCCGCCGCCGCGGTGCAGCGTGCCAGCCTCGAGACGGTGCGTTCCGAGCGCAACATGCGTCTCGCGGCGATGCGGCGGCAGCGCGAGCAGTTCCGCGGCATCGCCATCGCCTGGGTGACCGCCGAGCCGCAGAGCGCGCTGGCGCGCGAGGCGATGGCGCTCTCATTGCAGTTGCTGGGCGACCCATCGGCACTGGACACACTGCGGCGCGCGGCGGAGCTGGCAAGCACGGACGCCGAGCGCCGCCGGCTGGCAATGGCGCGCGTCTGGATGCAGCTGAAGTTTGCGCTCCCTGATGACCGACGTGCCCTGCGAGAGGCGCGACTTCTTGCCGACAGCCTCACGCGAATCCGCACCGACAGCGTCAACGACGCTGGTATGTCGAGCCTCGCGGCGCTCACGGGGCGGGTGTCGATGGTGCAGGCCGACGTGCAGCGCCGCACTGCCGGCATCAGTTCAGCTCTTCCGGCCAGCGTGAGCGCGTTGGTAGCCCAGTTGAATCTCGTAGCCGCCTTCGGTGCACCGGCTGATTCGCTGCTGCGCATGGAACGACGCACCACCGAACTGATTGATGCGCTCGTGCCAACCGATGGGCGCAGCGCGGCGCGGGTGCTCGCCTTCACGCGCGCGGCGCGCATGGCATGGCCTGATGTGGTGCTCAGGTCCGTCGTACGCGAGTCGTGGTCGGCAGACTACCTGCTGCCGGCACTGGCCGCCGCGACCCGAGGTGACGCGGTGCGCCTGCGGATGGCGGTCGACACGCTACGGCGCCTGCGGCAGTTCGTGGAGCCGTCGCGCGTCTCGTTTGACGCCCTCGTCCCCGAAGCCGCACTGATGTCGCGCGCGGGGTATGGCGACACGGGCTCCGCGTGGCTCGAGCAGGCGCTCACCGCGTTGCGGGTGTCGCAGCCGAACTCAGATCCAATCCACGCTGCCACGGTGGTGCGCGCGATGGCGTTGCGCGCCGACCTTGCCCGGCAAGCGGGTGACCGAGAGACCGCGCGGCGCTGGGCGGGCGCCGTAGTTGAACTGTGGGCTAACGCCGATGCTCCACTGCAGCCGATGGTGCAGCGCATGCGAACGATGCTAATGCCGTAGATGCATGAGTTTCCTCCACCCAACCAGGAGGTGCACGGTGAGGCGGGTATTAACTCTTTTGGTGCTGGTGTTGGCTGTAGGAATGGTCGCATGGGTGTGGGGTGGGGTGACACCGAGCTACAAGCCGAGGTTGACATCAGCCCGCCCCGAATGCCCAGTCAACTGGGGGGAGTTCGAGGTGCGTCCGCGCCAGAAGGGCGGCGGCTATGACCACACCGTGGCAGCTGTCTCAGGTCAAGTTGCTTCAGGAACGGCAGAGTTTGCTTCAGGATCGGCATTGGCGTCCTATGGTATGTCACTTCCTAATGCGATCAGTGATGTGCCGGAGTTTCACGACTGCCAGCGCATGCGCGTCCCAGGCGACACTTACGGTCCACTCATGGCGGTGTTCGCAGCAGAGAAACTGGACTCGATGCCCGACAGTCTGTTCAGTACACCACAGACAGTCGCCGAGGTGTTCGTGCCGGAGTTCGGTGTATACGAGCCGTTGAGGATCTACAATACGTTCAACTGCGTCGTCGTTCAGAAGGCGGCAGGGAAGGATGATTGGGCGGCCTGGATGGTGCCGGTAAGAAGAGAATCGCAGTGCCGGTACCGTTTCACCGAGGCAAACCTAGAGCAGTATGGCAGGCCGCTGTCCATCTACACGCTCCAGCCGCCCACGGGACTGGATTCCTCATACGTGCCGCGTGTGGCGCGCTGGGACTGGGATGATAAGAACAACAAGCAAGTGATCGGCGTGCGGTGCGGACGCAACTGGTGCTGGGTGGGAGACAAGGCAGGGATGGAACCGCCTCGGTCGATGGAGGATCCGGAGGCCACAGGGATCGCAAAGGCAATGGTGGAGATGCCCGGGTACTCCGACCGACAGCAGCTCGCCGAATGGGACGAGCAGGGGAAACTCGTTCCGGGGTCGAACTGGGGAACCGTGATGCCGACGCCTGCCCTGCAGCAGGCCTTGTACGGTGGACCGCCGGGAAGCCCCAAGATGAACCTCGGAGACAAGCTGGCGAACTTCGACGCGAAATGGACGCATGTCGCCAACGTGTTCATGAGTCCCTCGACGGGGCCGTATGCCAGAACCCTGAACTTCGAGGCAGACCCTGCTGGCCCTCCCAAAGGCAGACACGCGAGCATCTACCTTTGCCGTGGAAATGGGCGCTTCGACTGCCGGCCGGATCTCCCGCGCCTCTACATCAAGCGTACCTGTCACACCTCCAAGTCCGATGGCGTGCGCTGGTATGCGAAGATACAACAAACGAACGGAACCACGAAGTACTACTGCGTGGTGTACTGCCAGCACTGCAACATGCAAATTCCCGCCGTCACGCGCTGGCGCTGGCGGGTGGACGACGAGGGCATCTGGATCAGCTGCCCCGAAGGTTGCTGCGAAACCAATGCCGACGAATCATAGGTTCGCTCCAAGCACGCAGAGACACGAAGGCCAGGGAGATGATCCCTGGCCTTCGTGTTTGGGCGTCTGTTGTCTCTCTGTTGTTTGTCTGTTGTCTCTCTGTTGTTTCTCTGCCCTCAAGGCACCGCGGTCCGTGGCGGCCTTGAGGGCTTCGTCCCGTTCATTCGAGGCCGCGGCCCATTCCCCACTTCGACCGCTAGATCACGGATATAGCTCGTGATCCTCTGGAAGTGCGGATAGTCAATGTACTCGGGCTCGTCCGACAACTGGTGGTAATCGCCGTGCAGCCCGGTGAAGAAGAAGGCAATGGGGACGCCGGCGCGCGCGTAGTTGATGTGATCGCTGCGTCCGTAGAGGTTGTTGTAGCCACTCCACGAGACCGTCGAGTCGAACTTGTAGTCCAGCGCCAGCGGTGCGGCGAGTTTCTTGTTCACGCTCGCCACGGTCTCGCCGAGGTCCTTGGAATCGAACGACGACCCGACGACACCCACGAAATCGGGGCCGCCACCCGGCAAGTCTTCGGCGCGCCCGCGGCCGATCATGTCAATGTTGAGGCCGGTCACGACGCTATCCATGGGCACCGTGGGGCTGTTCACGAAGAACGCCGAGCCGATGAGGCCCGCTTCCTCGCCGGTGTGCCAGACAAACAGCGTGCTGCGCTTCGGCTTCACCTTCATCCCCTGAATCGCCTCGGCGATCTCGAGCAGGGCCATTGAGCCCGAGCCGTCGTCATCGGCGCCGTTGCGGATGGAGTCGAGCCGCGGCTTGGGATGCGCCTTGCGGATGCTGTCCATGTTCACGCGAATGGACTGCATCTTGGCCTGGTCGAGCGTGATCATGTTGTTGGCCAGCAGCAGGCGGTTGCGGATGTCATTGAACGCCTTCACCGAGTCCTTGTCCACCGGCGTGTTGCTGAAGCCCACGTGATCGTTGTGCGCGCCGAGGGCGACGTACTGGTGCTTGAGCACAGGGTTGCTGCCCGGAATGATGCCGACGACATTGCGCGCGAAGTCGGTGGGGAGTTCGATGAAGTCGAGCGACGCGGCAACGGAGCCGCCGGTAGTGCCGAGCGGAATGCCATCGAGCGTCTTGCGGCCGAAAAGCTGCGCGGCGGCGGCGCGGGTGAGGCGGATGGCCGCCTGCGGCGCCAGCATGGCAACCATCTGCCGGTAGACGGCGAGCGAATCAACGTTCTGGTTCGGCATGCCGGGGCCGCCGAATCCACGCACGGTGGACGACGACGCCTGCGTGGGCTGGTTGATGGCAGCGCGCTGGGCCGGGGTGAGATCGTCGAGGT
Source organism: Gemmatimonadaceae bacterium (assembly GCA_041661925.1). Lineage (GTDB taxonomy): Bacteria > Gemmatimonadota > Gemmatimonadetes > Gemmatimonadales > Gemmatimonadaceae > PNKL01. The sequence continues at coordinate 25,856 of JBAZTM010000041.1, read as the reverse complement.
TGACGGTGGCGATGGCAACGGCGCCGTTGAGGCGCGTGGGCTGTGGACCGAATCCACCGCGTCCCGGCCCAGCCGGCGCGGCGACTGGGGCTGCCGGGAGCAGCACGACGAACTTGCCGTTGGCCTGCGCAGCGGTGATCTGCTTGGTGGTGTCACCGGCCACGCCGCCGAAGATCACGGGAATGCCATTGATGGCGCGTGGCGCGCGAATGCCCGGCACCGCCACGAAATCCTTCTCCCACGCAAGCGGGTTGCCGTCCACGGTAAGCCGCGAGTGGTTGGTGAAGCTCTTCAGATGGTATGGCAGCACCTGGAAGTAGGTGCCGTTGTCACCGGCGGGGATCAGGCCGAGTTTCTTGGCTTCAGCGGCGATGTAGTCGGTCCCCTTCTTGTTGCCGAGCCTGCCGATTTGGCGCCCCTGCATGGAGTCGTCGGCGAAGGTGTACAGGCGCACCTGCAGGTCCTTCACCGAGATGGCGCTCGACGTGGGCGCCGGCGCCACCGTGGGCGGATTACCGAACCTATTGAGCTTGCCCTGCGCGCCTGCGTCGCCCGAAATGGCGACGGTGGCAGCGGCGAGGGCAAGCAGGGCAATACGGACATTCGTCATTCGTGCTCCACGTAGAAGGAACCACCGCGAAAGCTGGCGGTACCACTACGCATGGCGCCAGTCGGTCCGTTGAGGACGGGGCCGGCGCCTCGCGATTCGCTGCCTCCTCCCTCATGTTTAACTCGGTGCCCCCCACGCACCTTTCTCGCATTGGTCGGGTCATGAATTCCCTTCGTTTCAGTTGCTCCTTTGTCGCGCTGCTCGCGCTCACTGCCACCACCACCATCGCTGGCGCCCAGGACAAGACCGCTGCTACGGGCAACTTCAGCGGTTCCCTGCGCGGCACCAGCTTCGGCGGCGCCGTTGATGCCACGAAATTCTCAGGGTCCGTGGATATCAGCCCGATCCCCGATGGCAAGTTGGGCTTCTACAAGGTGGTGGTGCGCCTGTCCTCCAGCGGTGGCAGCGCCAGCGGCCGGATGTCGAACATGCTGCCGTGGTCGATTTCGCCTGGGCGCTGCGGGTCGCGCGTGCAGTTCCTGGTGCAGCCCATGGAAGTGCAACCGCTCGAGTTGGGCAGTGGGGGCAACGCCGATCTGACATGGAACGGCCAACTCCCGCTCGCGGCGAACGGCACCTACCAGTTTGTCGTCTACGACAAGGGTGTACGGGAGCAGGACGTGGTTGCCTGCGGCAACCTGAAGTACACCAGGCCGAAGGACTAGCCGCTCCTCCGAGCCGGCGTCGTCATTATGCCCGCGGCCTCGCGGCTGGCGCGGCCGTGGTCTCGTTAATTCGTTGTCTTCATCACAAAGACACGGAGCGGCACGGAGGGCCACGGAGGACTGCCACTAAGTAGTTGTGGTACTCTGTGGCCCTCGTGCTCCTCCGTGTCTCTGTGATGAAAGAAACGCCGAAACGCAGACACGCGGCTTAACGCTTATGCAGCCACCGCGCCGCAAGCACGCCTCCGATGAAGCCGCCGAGATGCGCCTGCCAGCTGATTCCCATCTGGCCCGGGAGCACGCCGAGCACCATGCCGCCCCACAGCGCGGTGACGCCGACTGAGATGAGAATGGGCATCACCCGTCGCTCGAACCAGCCGCTGAGCATCAGGTAGCCGAGATAGCCGAAGATCACGCCGCTCGCGCCGATGTGCACCGTCCCCGGTGCGCCGAGGGTCCACGCGCAAAGCCCGGCGCCGAGCGCGGACGCGGCGGAGACGATCCAGAATCGCTTGCGGCCGGCGAGGGCGAGCGTCAGCCACCCGAGGATGAGCAGTGAGACGCTGTTGGCGGCGAGGTGCGCCACGCTGCCGTGCAGGAACGGCGCGAAGAGGATGCCCAACAGCCCGCGCTCTGTGCGGGGAATGATGCCGAAGTGATTGAGCGCGCCGCCCACCAAGGTGTTGGCGCCGAGCGTCGCCCAGGAGATGCCGAGTGGCGTGCCGAGCGTGACCGCCTGGGCTTTGACGGTTCCGGCGAGCGACGTGACGGTGCGTTTGGCGGTGACGATCGGCATGGCACTGAAATGAACCAGAGTTGCGGCGCGGACGGTACTGCCGCCACGGGTGCGCTGGCTGAGGCGCGCCGGAGGCGGCAATTTGGGGGCTCACTCCCACGCGAGTTCGCGACGATGCCCGCAGTGCGCTCCCCGAAGCTCTTTTCCGCGCTCGCCATGCTGTGCGGAGCGCTGGCCGTCGGCGCGATGCCGCTCGAAGGGCAGCGCACGCTGCCGGACAGCCTGCGCCGAAGGGTGGACGCGGTCTTCAGCATGTGGGACCACACCAGTACGCCGGGGTGCGCGCTGGGTATCTCGGAGCAGGGACAGGTGGTCTACGAACGCGGCTACGGCATCTCGGACCTGCAGTACGCGCTGGCCATCACGCCGCAGTCGATCTTCCATGTGGCGTCCATCTCCAAGCAGTTCACGGCATTCGCGATCGCGATGCTGGCGCAGGAAGGCAAGCTGTCGCTCGACGACAGCGTCCGGAAGTTCATTCCCGAGTTGCCGTCGTACGGAACGCCCATCACCGTGCGCCAGCTCATGCATCACACGAGCGGCCTGCGCGACCAATGGCAGCTGCTCGGCTACGCCGGGTGGCGCTTTCCCGAGGACCTGATCACCGAGCGTGACGTGCTGAACATCGTCACGCGCCAGCGCGGGCTGAACTTCACGCCTCAGTCCGAGTGGGTGTACAGCAACACGGGCTTCACGCTGCTCGCGGTCATCGTGCAGCGCGTGAGCAAGCAGTCGCTGCGCGACTTTGCGCAGCAGCGGATCTTCACGCCGCTGGGGATGACGCACACGCACTTCCACGACGACCATACGATGATTGTCCCCGGGCGCACGTCGGCGTATGCCATGCGGCCGGGCGGCGGTTGGCGCATTTCGCTCCCGGTCTTCGACACCTACGGTGCGACGTCGCTCTTCAGCACCACCGGCGACCTGCTGACGTGGATGGCAAACTTCGACCAGCCAAAGGTTGGCGACGCCGCCATGGTTGCGGCAGCCCAGACGAGCGCCGTGCTCACCAGCGGCACGCCCGCCAACTACGGCTATGGACTTTCGCTCGGCACCTATCGCGGGCTGTCGGTGATTGGACACGGCGGCGCCGACGCCGGCTATCGCGCGCAGATCGAGCGCTACCCGACACGCGGACTGGGCATTGCCGTGCTGTGCAACGTGGCCTCGGCGGTGCCCGGCGTGCTGGCCCGTCGTGTGGCCGACGTGATGCTAGGGACAAGCGTGCCGCCCGAAGCGGCGACCGCGGAGGACTCGTCGACATATGCCGTCGCGCCGGCACAGATGGAGCGGTGGGTGGGCGTGTACCGCGATACCGTCAGCCAGACGGTGATGCGGGTACGCCGCTCTGGCGAAACGCTGCGACTCAGCGACGGACGGTGGCTCACGCCGATGAGCGACACCACCATGCGCATCACCACGGGGCCCAACACGCTGACGCTTCGGCTGGACAAGGGACAGGTGACGGGCATTCGCCAGTTGCCGCGCGGCCTGCGCGATGTCGTGCTTCGCAAGGAGACATCGGTCGCGCCCAGTGCGGCGTTGCTGGCCCCGTATGTCGGCAGCTACTACAGCGAGGAACTGGACGTGCGGTACGTGCTCGTCGCCAACGACTCCGTCCTAGCGCTCAAGCACCGCAAGTTCAACGGCAACGCGCTGCTGCGGCCTGAGTTCGTGGACGGCTTTTCGTCCTCGATGGGGGCGACGATCCTGTTCTCGCGGGACGCGAAGAAGCGGATCACCGGGTTCACGCTGTCGGACGGCAGAGTGCGCGGCGTGCGGTTCGAGCGCGAGGCGGAGCGGCGCTGAAGTGCCGATGCCTGTGGGGTGCGGCTCGGCGCCGTAAGTTGGTGCACCCTTTTTCTCTGACAGCAGGTGCGTCATGGATTCCGCACGTCGCGACTTCCTCAAGCGTTCCGCCACCACGGCTGCCGCGCTGACCATTGGGTCGGGCACGGCGGCGGCAGCGACTCCTGATCGCGCGGCACCGAGTGAAGCCGGCAAGGAAGTGGAGCGGCGCGCGCTGCGCGCGCACCCGGTGCCGCTGACGAAGGTGCGGCTCACGGGCGGGCCGTTGAAGCAGGCGCAGGACGTAACGGTGAAATACCTGCTCTCGCTCGAGCCGGACCGGATGCTCGCGCCGTATCGCGCGCGCGCCGGACTCGAGAAGAAAGCCGAGCCGCTGACGGGATGGGACGGGGGCGGACGCAACCTCACGGGGCACATCGCGGGCCACTACCTGTCGGGTGTCTCGCTGATGTACGAGGCCACGGGCGATGCGCGGATGAAGGAGCGTGCCGACTACATCGTGAAGGAACTCGACGTCATCCAGCGCAAGAACGGCGACGGCTACCTCGGCGCGCTCGGGGGGTTGCGTGAGGCGTTCGCGCAGGTGTCCAAGGGAGAAATCCGATCAGGGGCGTTTGACCTGAACGGGCTCTGGTCGCCCTGGTACACGCTGCACAAGACGTATGCCGGATTGCGCGACGCGTACCGGCACACAGGGAACAAGCTCGCGCTGCAGCTTGAGATGAATTACGCCGAATGGGCCGAGGGCGTGCTGGCGCCATTGAGCGACGTGCAGGTGCAGAAGATGCTGCTCACGGAGCACGGCGGGATGAACGAAGTCCTCGTGGATCTCTACGTGGATACCGGTGACGCGCGGTGGCTGCGGCTGTCGCGGCGCTTCGAACATCATGCCTTCACGCTTCCGCTCAAGCGGCATCAGGACAACCTCTCCGGGAAGCACGGCAACTGCCAGATCCCCAAGCTCGTCGGGTCGGCGGCGCGGTTCGGCTGCACCGGCGACGCCGACGACATCGTGGCGGCATCGTTCTTCTGGGACCGCGTGGTGCGGCACCACAGCTACGCGAGTGGAGGGCACGGCCTCGACGAGTACTTTGGGCCGCCCGATCAGTTGGCGATGCGCGTGGATGGACGGTCCGCCGAGACGTGCAACGTATACAACATGCTGAAGCTGACGCGGCAGTTGTTTGCCTGGCGTCCCGACGCCGCGTACGCCGACTTCCACGAGCGCGCGCTGTTCAATCACATCCTGGCGTCCATCGACCCCGAGGACGGGCGCACCTCGTACATGGTGCCGGTGGGGCGCGGCGTACAGCAGGAGTATCAGGACATGCAGCGCGATTTCACCTGCTGCGTGGGGACAGGGATGGAGAGCCATGCGCTGCACGGACTCGGCGTCTGGTATGAGTCGGACGATACCATCTGGGTGAATCTCTTCGTGCCTTGTACCGCGGACTGCACTGTGGGGAAGGCGAAGCTGGCGATGGAGACTGGGTTCCCCGATGGCGATAGCGCGACGATACGCATGACGCTCCCGAAACCGGCGGCGTTCACGCTCGCCGTGCGGCGTCCGGCGTGGGCGGGCGATGGCTTTGCGATCGCGGTGAACGGCAGCAGCATTGCGCAGCCGGCGCTGGCGTCATTGCACGACCCCGTGGCGGGCGGACGCGCCGGGGGCGTAAACAATGAAAGCGAGGCGATGGCGAGCACGTATGTGTACCTGACGCGCACATGGGCGAGCGGCGACACGGTGTCGCTGACGCTGCCCAAGTCGCTGGCGCTCGAACCGACACCCGATGATCCCAACGTGACGGCGATCATGTGGGGGCCGCTCGCGCTGGCCGTTGACCTTGGACCGCGCGACACGAAGCGCGGGGAGGAGGATGAGTCAGGGCCGGTGCCGCTCATCGTGTCGGAGACCCGTGCCCCCGAACAGTTTCTTGAGTCGGCGGGCCGAGCCGGAGATTTCCGCACACGAGAGGCGACGCGGAAGCTGGACGGCACGGCGCATGCGCCGTTGACCCTTGCGCCGTTCTATCGCACGCATCGGCGCACCTACAGCGTCTACGTGGACCTCGTCAGTGCGGTCGGGTTTGCAACGATGCGCGGCGTGCATCAGACGGAGCAGGCTCACGCGGCGAAGATGGAGCACATGACGATGGGCCGGGTGCTTGTGGGCGACGCCGAGTCCGAGAAGGCGGCTAATTATCAGAGTGAGCCCAGGGAACGGCCGGTGGGACGCGGCCGGCGGGCGAGCCGCGCGGGGAGCGGTTGGTTCTCGTACGACTTGCACGTAGACGGTTCGGTGCCGAACACGCTGGCGGTGACGTACTTCAATGACCGCGGACTCCCGGCGCCGCGCGGGAACTTCGCGATTCTCGTGGACGGCACGCGGGTGGCAACCTACGTGCCGCACCTCGCGAAGGTTGGCTTCTACGAGGCGGAGTATGTAGTGCCGCCGGCGCTCACGCTGGGCAAGCAGAAAGTGACCGTGCGGTTCGAGGCCGATCCAGGGTCACGGATTGTGCCGGTGTATGGGGTGAGGGTGGTGAAGAGGTAAGGGGCTACTTTACCACGGAGCTCACGGAGAACTGCCGGAGGGCCACGGAGTACTTCCACTACTGGGGTAACGACATCGCGCCACGCAGAGCATTGCGTGGCGCGTGAAGTTCTTCCAGGAAGTTGCAGTCCTCCGTGGCCCTCCGGCAGTTCTCCGTGAGCTCCGTGGTGAAGAAACCCTGCGTTGCTCACACGATGCCCGCCCGGACCTTTGCGCGCGCGATGATCGCCGCCATCGTGTCGCGGTGCTGCGTAAAGGTGTCGTCCACCACCTGCAGGGTCGGGATGGCATTGGGGTTCAGCCCGAGCGTCTCGGCGTTGAACCTGGAGAATCCCCACTCGTGCACGCCGGTGCTGCCGCGTCCGGGGGCGGGCGCGCTGAGGTGCTGGTAGAAGCGCGCGTACTTGCGCCAGCGCCCGCCGCCGCCGGCATGGAACATCGGAATGAATTCATACAGCGCGTCGTACGGCATCTCGCCGACACCCACAACGCCGGGGAAGCGCTGGCGGAGGTTGCCAATCAGCCGTCGCGTCCCTTCGTGCATGTCGCCGGTGGTGCTGTTCACGTGGCCGCCGACAATGTCGAGGAAGTACGCGTCCACCTTATACCGTTCGATCACTTCGGCGATGCGCCCTTCAAGGAAGGTGCGCCACTTGTCTTCGCCCACGTTCATATAGGTGAGCCAGCCGTCCTGGTGGCGGTCGTTGTTCCAGTCCACCCAGTTGATGTCGTACTGGTCGCCGTCAATCTTGCGCGTGGCCCCTGACGCGATCTTGGGCCAGACGGGCTGCTTGCGGTTGGCGGAGTTGGTGCCGAACATCGGCATCATCCTGAAACCCAGCGTCCGCGCCTCGCTGATGAGCTTCCTGAAGCCCGCCTCGCCGCCCATGCGCTTCGGCACCTGATAGTTCGGGTAGTCCCAGTAGTAGCGTCCGTCCCACGAGGAGAGAAAGACGAGCACGCGGTGCGGTGGAATCTGCGTCGCCATCCAGCGCAGGATCTCCAGTTGGCGCGCGTAGTCGTTGAAGATGAAGCCCGTGTAGTGCATGCCGTGCAGCGTCGTGACCATCGCGACATCGCGCATCCACTGTGGCATGTCGGGGCGCGTTTCCCACGGCTGCAGGTTGAACGCCTTCTCGATGTGCGTCATGTGCGGCGCCATCGCGTCCTCGAACGTCGAGGCATGGCCCAGCTGCCAGCGCGGCACCACGACGCGCGTATCGTTGCGCCAGGCGTCGTGCTCGTAGATGCATTCCGTGCGGAAGCCGCGCTCACCGGCCTGGAAGTAGTAGCGCTTGGGGCGCACACGCGCGTCTTGCGTGGTGAAGTACATGAAATCGGTGTCGCTCGCCTGCACGATGGCGATGGGCGTGCCCATACTCTGCGGCGTCTGTCCGCCGTGCAGATCGCCGGCGCCGAAGGTGTAGCCGCCCAGCATATCGCCGTCGCGCGTGTCCTGCGGCGTGCCGCCGCCAAACGAGACCTTGCCGCGCGGTACATCGCGGATGACGGTGGTGACCGTCTTGATGGGGCGCTGCATCTCGGCGGTGACGTCCCACGTGATGGTCGAGCCGTTGCGCGCGAACTTCACCGTGACCTTGCCCGGCGCCTTCTCCTGTCCGCCGGCCCAGACCATCCCCGTGCAGGTCAGCTCGAGCGCGTCGTCGTTGCCGGTGGCGCGCATGAGCGACCGGTCCATCGCGTAGGTGTTCTCGTCAGTGAAGACGAGGACGCTGAACCGATGCCCGCCAAAGACGACCGCCGGTTCCGGAAAGTCGAACGAGAACCGCATCAGCGAGTTGCCGCGCGCCGGTGTGAAGACGTCGGACGTGGAGTAGAGCTCGACGATGTCGCCAGTCGCTCCAACGCGGTGCAGGGGCACGGGCACGGTGGGGTGCGCGGGCACTAGAGGTACGGTGGGCGAGGTCCCGGCTGACATCGCCTCGTCCGGCGAGACGAGCGCGGCGGCGCCGGCGACGCCGACGGTCTTAAGCCAGTCGCGGCGGGAGAAGGGCTCTGTCATGTCGCGGTCCCCTGATGTCAGAACTTCCACGCCGCGCCGAACCACGGGACGAGGATGGTGTTCTGGCCCGTACCGATCACGGTGACGAAGCCCAAATCCCACGAAACGCCTTCACCGTGGGTGCGCAGGCCGAAGGAAACGAGCGGCTCGTCGATATTCGGGAGGAGCCAGTTTTCTGAGACAAACGTGAGCCGGCGCGAGAGACGCCGCGTGCCACCGACCATCAGCATCGGGTTGCGCGCCAGCTTGCCTTCGGCGAAACCGTAGCCGCCGCCGAGCGTGAACGCGCCGTCGAGCCCGCCCCAGGTGGCGACGCCGTAGGCGATGCCGAAGCCGTTGACGCTATCGAGTTCATCCGAGAACGGTGCGCCGCCAATCCAGACGCCGGCCGCGGTGTTGAACCGCTCCCCCTGGGTGATGCCGACCTTGGGCGAGAGGAAGTAGATGTTGTTCTTGAGAAAGTTGTCGCTGGGGAACAGCGACATCGCCCCGCCGAGCGTGAAGCGGTCGGTGACGCCGCCGTAACCGTCCATGAAGAAGAGCCAGTGATTGGCGATATACCCCTCGCCCTTCTTCAGCATCCGCGCCGTGGGTCCGAAGAAGAGGCGCGTGGCATTGGGATCGTCCGCCCAGTACCGTCCGTCGTGAATCGACGAGGCGGAGACGAGCTTCACCGATGAGACGTTGGCGCGCCGCAAGATGAAGGTGCCTGCCATGGACTCGACGCGCGCCGAGTCGCCCCACGATTGGGTGATGCGTCCGAGCACGGTGGAGCCGTCGCGCAGCTTGATGAGCTGGCGCTGGCTCGTGTCGGCGGCGACGGCGAGGACGGGGCCGGTCGGCTGCGCCGGCGCGCGGCCCGGGAGCACAGCCGCGAGACAGGCGCAGGCGACGAGCAATGGGCGAGTAGTCATGCCCACAATACCCCACGGAACTAGCTGTGGGTCAATAGCCGGGTGGCGTGACGAGCTGGCCTTCTTCACCGCGGAGCACACGGAGAGGGACGGAGGGCCACGGAGTGTGTCAACTTCCTGGGGGAACTGCGCCCGCCACGCGACATGCTGCGTGGTGCGCGGTCGTCATTCTCAGTTGTTGCCGTACTCCGTGGCCCTCCGGCAGTTCTCCGTGTGCTCCGTGGTGAAGATGCCCAGAATGGAGCATCCCGCTGGCCGCGACATCCGCGACCAGCGGGGTGATAGTATCACTATGATACTAAATACGGCGTGTGATGTCGAGGGCGTTGACGCTAGCGGCTCCGCATCGGCGGGATGGGGAGCTTCAGCTCCCTGCCGATGCTGGCCAGCCGCTCTTCGCTGACCTTGCGATCCGTCGCCCGGAAGGCCGCGTCACATGCCTTGGCGTACTCGAGGTCGACCGCCTTGAACTTGGGGTCGTTCTTCGGGGGAATCTTATTGCCCCACCGGTCGAAGATGGCGATGAGTTCATCGGACACGATGGGCACCGGCTTGCCGGCGACGATCACCGACGCACCTTTTCCCTCTCGCACCAGCCTCGGATTCTGCATCGCGACGGCCGCACCGCAGGTGTACATGGACGGCAGCGGCGTGTAGAGCGAGCACCCGCCCGGCGCCAGCTGGCACTGGCCGAGCACGCAGATGAGCGACGCGGCGGACGCCGGGCGAGGGGTCAGCGCCAGCAACATCACGGCACCAAGGACGAACAAGCCAGTACGGAGACCTGCGGCGAACGAGCGCGAAGAACTGCCGTGCATGTGCCTCTCGGCGTATGAGAAATGAACCTGAGGAACGTGTAGGGCAGGGAACCACGAGCGTTAGGGATACGCCCCGCACCTTGCCTCGGTCTGTGCGTCGCCATACGCTTCGAATAGCGCATCCGTCGGTGAGCTTTTCCCGGCGACACAGGCGCCGCAGGGCATTGTTCGCGAGCCAATGGGGGTGGCGAGCGCGAATTCCGACAGCACGACGGTTCGCTGCATGAATTCTGCGCGCGCAGGCCCCCGTCACACAGGGTGGCAGGCGCCTCTCCGCCGCCTCCCAGGTGCCCGTTGTCCAATCGCATCAGGCTCGTTCTCCCGCTCGCGTTCCTGTTCATCGCCGCCGGCGCACTTCGTGCGCAGGGACCCGCCGATACGACCATCACGGTCGTGCCGGCATTCGGCCCCGACCGCTTTGTCTCAGCCCAGGCGCCGCTCGAACTGACGCTCAGCCGGGCACCCGGCGGGGCGGAAGGCCGTCTCGCAATCTTTGTCGGCACCTCCGACCTGACGTCGCTGTTCGAACGCGACGGGGCCCGGATGACCTTTCGCGCCAATGGCGTCGACCTTCCATCCGGCGAGTCCGAGGTGAAGGTCTACCTAGTCGCCGGAGAGGCCTGGACGGAACTGGCGAAGCTGCCGATTCGCGTCCTGACGCCACGCGGCTTCGAACGCGCCAACGTCGAACCGGGCCTGGAGCTGCGAAATACAGGCCAAGTCGCCGAAGGACACTCGGGTTCAGCAACCGCCTCGTCGCGGCCTACCTATCAGATGCTCGCGGGAACCATTGGGCTGGAGACGTCGCACGCACGCACCGGTGTGTCGCTGACCTCCTCCACGCACCTGCTGGGCGCGAACGAGCGGGCGAACGCGCTGCGCTTCGGCGAGCTGGGCGACGACGCGTCACCGGTGGATCTCGCCGACTACGTGCTACGGTTCGAGGCGCGCAATGCCGTGCTCTCGCTCGGACAGGTCACCACCGGCGCGAACCGCCACCTGATCAATGGCTTTGCGAGCCGAGGCGTGACGGCCGTGGTGGGCGGCCAGCGCGCGTCGTGGACGGTAGGCGTCGAAAACGGCACGAGCATCGTCGGCACCGACAATATTACGGGCCTCGATAACGGCGATCATCGCGTCATGTCCACGGGGCTCGCCGTTGAGCTGATCCCCACTCGACCCGGTGCGTTGCATGTGGACGCCACGGTGCTGCATGGATCGCTGCTCGCCACCTCCGGCTTCACGCAGGGCGGCGTCATGGCAGCCGACCAGAGCGACGGATACGGCGTACAGGTGGCCGCGAGCTCGCCGGCGCAGCGTCTCAAGCTGGCGGCCGGCTTCGCCAGCAGCAGTTCGCAGTATGCGGCCGACCCGCCGCTGATCTCCGGCGGTTCGATCATCCCAAACCAGGCGCACCGCAAGGGCGCACGGTACGCCGAGCTCACTGCCGGCCTGCTGCAGGACCGGCGGATCCTGCGCGCTCCCGTCACGATGAGCCTCGCGCTGCGGCACGAACGCGTGGAGCCGATGTACCGCAGCGTCGGTGTCTTCGCGCAGTCGGATGTGGAGCGCAACGGCGTGGACCTCGGCGGCAATATCGATGTGGTCAGCGTGCTGGCCACGCACGGACGAGCCGGCGACAATCTCGACGACGTCTCGTCCATGATGACCAACCGCAGTCGCCTGTCGACGCTGACACTCGGCACGCCGCTCTCGGCGCTGTTGCGGGTCACGCGGCACGCGGCCCTCTTGCCGTCGCTGTCGTATGCGCTGCAACGGATGCACCAGTTCGGCGCGGGCATCCCGGCGGGCGGCCTCTACACCGCCTCGGACATTCCCGACCAGATGAGCGTGGTGCACGACGCCAGCGCGCAGTGGCAGGTGAAGCAGTGGCAGGTCGGCTATCGTGTGAACGCGAGCCGGCAGGACAACCGCGCACCGGGACACGAGCTGGAAGACCTGGTCGCACAGACCCAAGGCGTTACGGTTGGCGTCGCAGTGGGTGCCGCGCTGACGCTTGGCCTGGATCTCGGACTCGAGCGCCAGGAGAACAAGCAGTACAGCCAGGTCAACCATGTGCGCCGCGCCGGGCTGACGGGAACGTGGCGGGTGTTGTCGCTCACGACACTCGACGGGACCGTGAGCCTGTCGCGCGCCGAGGACCCCGGCGCCGGCAGCGACACGCACGTGTCGTCCCTGCAGGCCGGCATTGCCCAGGGGATCAAGCTCTGGCACTCGGCCGATGGTGCGCCGCGCGGACAGGCCTTCCTGCGATTCGCGCGCTACTCCAACGAACTGTTCAACCTGACCAACTCGTTTGCGCCGCCCTCCCAACAGAGCGGGACGTGGAATGTCGCGTCCGGACTCTCCCTTCGACTGTTCTAGGAGCAGCGCAATGACACATCTCAAAGCGGTTCGCGCGATGCTCCTGTTTGTGCCGGCAATCGCCGCCGGCCAGTTGGCTGGTCCCGATGTTCGCGTCTCGCCGGCATCGGTCACGGTGAACTCGCAGGGACCGACCACGGCGATCCTGACGTACAGTGGTGTGGGCGGCTACACGCCCGCCGAGGGGACGTGGTGCGCCTCATTGGCCCCCGTGCTCGACCGCGGCGTGCGGTGCGACCCAGCCACCATCTACGGGCAGGCACCGCGCCCAACGCGGCCGGTGTCGACGGCCGGGGTCTTTACGGATGTCATGTCGGTCTCCGCGTCGGTTGCGCAGCGCGCGTACGAAGCGGCCCTCGCGGGCGGGTCGCCGCGCTTCTACTTCGTGCGACGATTCGAAGCACCGGCGACGACCAAGGCGCCAGGGGTGGATCAATACGTCGTCGTCGCGCTGCTGCTCGGTGGCAGCGGTGCCAACGCGCCGTTTGCGCTGACCAACGTGCGACTGCGAGTGGATCCCGAAGTGCCCGTGCTGTTCGTAAAACGCGGCACCGAGCCGTCGCCGATGACGGCCGAGATTGCGTACACGGGCAGCGGGCGGCTTCGCGGGCGGTGGGAAGTCGTGATGCCGGGCGAAACACGGCCATCGGCGCGCGACCTGATGACCGAAGGCTCTCTGCCGAGCACGGAGCGCGGGTTGCAGCGCCGCTATCGCGAGATCGAACGCTTCAACGTGCTGCTGCTTCCCAATGGACGGTTCACGCTGCCGGGGCCGGATCCGTCGCGACTGCCCACGTCGCTCGACGGATCGTACACGATCCTGCTGCGTGTCGAGACGTCGGATGATGCGCGCAGCGACCTGCGGGTGGTCGGGGCGGCGGATGCGGGCACGGTCATTCACAACGGCGCATCGGCCGGCTTCCCGATGCCGACGCTTCGGTACATCGTCGGCTCCACGGGGGCCCGCGTGGCGCCGTCACGCATTCCGCAGAACGTGCGCCTTCGCCTTCCGGCTGGCGGTGCCACGCTGGCACCCGACGCGGCGCTGACGCTGAGCTGGACGGATGCAGGAGCGGCCGAGCGTTACCGCGTGGACATCGAGAAGGTGGCGGATGGTGCCACGCTGCTGACGGCCATTGTTGCGTCGGGCGTCGGCCGATACGCCGTGCCGCCGTTTGCGGTGTCGACGGGGCCGGCGCGCTGGCGTATCACGGCGCTCGATGCGGCGGGACGCGAGATCGGCCGCAGCGAGTGGCGTCGTGTGCAGCGGCGGTCGCATTGACGGCGAGCCGCGTGCGGGTGACGACGAAGGTCGTCGATCGCGATTTCATTCGCGTCGGGCGGTCGCGCATTGACGGCACCGGGGTGTTCGCCAAGCGGAAGATTCCCAAAGGCGCACGCATCATCGAGTACACGGGGGCGCATGTGCCGGTCGATGCGGTGGTGGCCGTCGCGAATGAAGGACCGCCCGCCGCCGTATACGCGTTCCGGCTGAACGAGACGACGATCATTGACGGCGCCTGCGGCGGCAACGACTCGCGCTACGTGAATCACAGCTGCGCGCCCAACTGCGAGGCGCTGAGCTTCGACGACCACATGTACTTCTACGCCCTGCGCGACATCACGCGCGGCGAAGAACTGACGTTCGACTACCGGCTTAACGCCTCGTCCCCGCGGCGACCGACAAAGCGCGCGCGTGACGCGCACGCCTGCCGGTGCGGCAGCGCGAACTGTCGCGGCACGATGCTCGCGCCCCGATCGGCGCGTGCCAGATGATGTTGCTCACTTCACGGAGAACCAGATGAAGAAGGTCCCCGACTTCTCGAAGGCCAAGGGTACGCCCGCCAAGAAGGCCAAGAAGGCCGCCGCATCCACGCCGGACACGAAGGTGCAGTCGGCAACGAAGGCGAGCCGAGTTGTGCTCGCCGCCGCGATGCTGAGCATGCCGGCCGTGATGGTGCCGCAGCAGGCCGCGGCGCAGTCCACGGTCGGGCCGCCGATCAGCCCGACGAAGCCGACCGTGCCACCGGTCAGCTTCAACTATGCGAAGGTGGAGGTGGAGTATCGGCCGATCAAGATGGCGGGCGTCTTCACGGTGCTCGGCGTCGGTGAGGGGCACACGATCTTCAAGGCAGCTGACGGCTCGATGTTCTACCTCGATCCCAGGACCGGCGACAAGCGGTCGGTCGCGGTGGACATGTTCATCAAGATCGGGGACATCAAGGGCGAGAGTCGTTCCACTGCACCGACGCATGTGGGCGGTGGTGGCGGAGCGGGCAAGGTCAATGTCCAGGACATCAGCATCACGTCCATCATCGGACTCGACGCCACAGGCAACGCGGTGATGCGGAACGCGCGGAACGAGGTGTTCACGCTGGATCCGAGGACCGGCAACAAGGTCTTCATCAAGTGGCCCAAGTAGCAAGCGCTCACGCGTTCACCCAAGGAGAACCAGATGAAGAAGGTCCCCGATTTCTCGAAGGCCAAGGGCACGCCGGCCAAGAAGGCCAAGAAGGCTGCCGCGTCCAAGTCCGACACGAAGATGCAGTCAGCGGCGAAAGCGAGCCGTGTGGTGCTTGCCGCCGCCATGCTGAGCATGCCGGCGGTGATGGTGCCGCAGCAGGCCGCGGCGCAGTCCACGGTTGGGCCGCCAATCAGCCCGACCAAGCCGGTTCCGCCGATGGGAGCCGAGCGGATGACAGACCATAAGCACACGGAGTACCTCAAGATCGCGGGCACGTTCACGGTCATGGGCGTCGGTGACGGCCACACGATCTTCAAGGCCGCCGACGGTTCGATGTTCTACCTCGATCCAATGACCGGCGACAAGCGGTCAGTCGCGGTGGACTACTTTCTGAAAATCGGCGACATCAAGGGCGAGAACCGCACCATCGGCGTGAAGAACGGCGGCCGCGCGGGTGGCATGCTCAAGATCAAGTTCACGGATCTGCTGGTGAGCTCCATCGTGGGCCGCGATGCCAGTGGCAACCCCGTGCTGCAGAACGCGCGCAACGAGACGTTCACGCTCGATCCGCGGACCGGCGACAAGGTCTTCATCAAGTGGCCCAAGTAACCATCGGCGAACGCCGCGACACCCGCCCCTCCACACACCCGAGAAATCCATGATGATGCTCTTTGCGCTGCCGATGGCTGCACTGCTGGCGATGCCGGCGCCTGCGGTTGCTCCGCCGTCCATCTCCCTGACGCTCACGACATCGGCCACCGCGAACGGTCCACAGGCGCCAGGACAGACGTTTTCGATGACCATGAACTACCACTGGTCGAACGCTTCGCACGGCGCGCACAGCGTCACCGTGTCGTTCACGCTGCCGCAGGGGCTCGAGCTCGTGAACAGCTCGTCGCCGCTCGGCGGCAATCCCAATGGACCGAGGACCGCCGGACGCTCGTTCAACACGGTCACCGCCGGTCCGTTCAACCAGCCATCGAATGTCTCGGGCAGCGGCTCGTTCACGCTGGCGCTGCGTTTTCGGCAGGGCGTGAATGCCGGCACGCAGGCGTGCGTGTCGCCTGCGATCTATGATGCCGCATCGTCGAGGCCATCGTCGGGACCCTCGTCGCAGCAGTGCTTCACAGCGGCTGGTGGCGGACCGGGTGGGCCCGGTGGGCCTGGCGGCGGCATGGGTGGTGGGCCGGGCGGACCCGGCGGTGGATCGAACACGCCCGTCGTCAGCCATTGGGCACTCACGCACGAACTCGTCGACGGCACTGGCATCAGCGCGCCGACGGCGATCTTCCGCGTCAAGATCGTGAACGGCTCGGCCATGGTGCAGGGTGAACCCGGACTGGTCTCGCCGTCGGTCAACTACTCCGTGATCAATCCGGCGAAGATCGTCGCCGTTTCGCAGGGACCTTCCGCCTCGAGCGGCCTCCCCGCGGGATGGGCGATCTCAGGTGCGCTGCCGTCAGCAGTTATCACGGTCACGGGACCGGCTGCGCTCGCGCCGACGGCGACGCTGCCGGTGTTGTACGTGCACGTCTCGCTGGCCGGCGTCGCCCTGGGCGGCACCAACCAGGCCATGGCGTCGCTGATCTACAAGCTGTCCAGCAACCCGCAGTCGGCACCGTTGGTGATTGGAAACACGAAGGAGATTCGCGTCGTGACAGTGTTGAAGTAGATGGTTCGCAGTTGTTCACTCTGAGGAGTCGTTGTGACGAAGGACCCGAAGTTCCCTGAGGGAAAGGGCACACCCGCCAAGAAGTCCGGACCCGCGTTGAAGGTGCAAGCGAAGGTGCAGTCGAAGGTGCAGGCGAGAGTGCAGGCGAAGACGACGGAGCAGATCAAGGAGAAGGCCGTGACGTTGGCCGCCGCGGCGGTGCTGGCCTTGCCGCTGGCGCTGGCGCCGTCGCCCGTGGCGGCGCAGGTCGAGGCCGCGCCGCCCATCAGCCCGACCGCGCCGGTCTCACCAAACGAGACCACGACGGCGGTCGGGCAGGAGGGGACCCTCATCATCAGGATGGAGCGGACGTTCACGGTGCTCGGCGTCGGCGACGGCCACACGGTCTTCAAGGCCGCCGACGGCGAGACGTTCTATATCGATGCCGCAACCGGGGACAAGCAGCCGGTGACGGCCGACTACTTCCTGGGGCGCGACGAGAGCAAGGACGGGCGCAGCGCCGGCAGGATCAGGTTCCCCAATATCATGATCGTCTCCATCCTTGGCGTCGACGCCCATGGCAACACCATCATGCGGAACGCGCGCAATGAGACGTTCACGCTCGATCCGAGGACCGGCAACAAGGTCCTGATCAAGTGGCCGAAATAGACAGACGCGCGCGCATCCACGCCGGTGTCCGCACCTGACACCGGGCCCGTGGAGTGCGGTACGCGGGTTCCTTTTCCAGGCAAGCCTGGGCGAGCTGTCGCTGGTCGTGTTGTTGGGAGTGGCCTGGATCGACCCACAAGTCGTGGAGGCGATGCAGCCCGGCTTCCTCGCTGGCCTGCCGTTGTTGTTCGTCGCCGAGTTCATCTTTGGGCACGCGAGCGCCGGGATGTCCGTCGCGGTGAAGTTCGAGGGTGTCGGGCGGTGGCTCTTCGCGTGCTTTCTGACGCTCATCTACGCCATCTGGTTTGTCCTGCTCTTCCGGATGGGATCCGGGATTCAGGCGGCGTTCTTCCTCTGGATCACCGTTGGCCGGATCTATCGCGCCGACGCCGAGTTCAGGAAACACGATACTAGGCGCGGGAATCGCGACCAACTCGCGGCACGCCTGGCGATTCCCGCGATGCTGCGGTTCTTCACGCTGATTGCGTGTGTCTTCCTGTCGGTGGTCGTTCCGCTGCCGCAACTCGGGCTGGCGGGGTATTCCGGACCGACAGCGGGCTCAGGTTCGTTCGTGGACCATCCAGAGACGCTGATCTTTGTGCTGATGCTCCATTTTGCGTCAATCTCGTGGCTCGAACGAAACGTCTTTCCCAGGGTGGCGGAGCGGTTCGCCTTCTAGGATGCGTTGGTGTGCGGGCGCACGCGCTGGCCTTTGTCACCACGGAGCACACGGAGAACTGCCGGAGGGCCACGGAGTACGACAACACCTGGGGTTAACGACATTGCGCCACGCAGAGGCTCGCGCGGTGCCCGCAGTTCCTCCAAGAAGTTGCCGTACTCCGTGGCCCTCCGGCAGTTCTCCGTGTGCTCCCTGGTAATGAAGTCATCCGAAACACACCACCCGCCGGCCGCGATGTGCGCGACCGGCGGGTGATTTAGTACTACTACGATACTAAATAGCGGCTACTTCTTGGCGGCCGCCGACTGCAGCTCGGTCACCAGCCGTGACGCGCCGTACACCTTCTTGAGCGCCTCGGTGATGCCGGCGGTGTGCACCGACACCGTGCGGGCCACGTCATCCGTGAAGATGAAGCGGTTGGGCAGGCTCTCGATGTTGCCGTCGAACACGAGCCCCACCACCTCACCCTTGGCGTTGATCACCGGGCTGCCGGAGTTGCCGCCGATGATGTCGTGCGTGCTGGTGAAGTTGATCGCCGTCGTCATGTCCACCGCGGCGCGCGCCGCTTCCCACCGGGGCGCAAGCTTGAACGGCGGCTTGTTGTCGAACTCGGCGCTGCGGCCGTACAGGCCGTAGATGCTGGTCCGGTACGGTGCGATCGTGCCGTTGTACGGGAAGCCGGCCACCAGGCCGTCGGTGATGCGCAGCGTGAACGTGGCGTCGGGCGGCAGGCTCTCGCCGTACGCCGCGTACAACGCCTGACCCACCAGCTCCACGTTGGCGCTGACCGTCGTGTTGAGCTTCTGCGCGCGCATCGCGTGCTTGGTCGCCAGCGGGTTGATCGTGCGCGCGAGCACGATGAGCGGATCGGTGCTCGCCGCCACCGCAGCGGCGCCGCCCTCGAGGAGCGACTTGCGCGTTTCCACATTGGCGAGCGTCGAGCCGCCAATGAGCGCCTCGGCCGCCGCTTCCGGCGTCCGGCCGTTAAGCGCGGCCTTGAGGAACGGATCATTGGCCGGCAGCGCGGCCTGTGCGCGCGTGAGCTGCATGGCGAGGAGCTTCTTGTCCATCGCCACGTTCACCGGCATGTTCGCGCCGATCTGCGCCTTGGCGCGGGCCATGCCCTGACCGCGGTACGCGGGCAGGCGGAGCGAATCGGCCAGCTTCTCCTGCTCGGGGATGCGGACGAGGCCGGCGGCGAGGTTGAGCAGCGTCGAGCCGGCGAAGCTCTGGAACTGCTGGGCGACGAAGAACGAACCGAGCTCCTTCTGCGCGGCGGCGATGTTGTCCCACGCCTTGCCGTACTTGGCGGCGAGGTCGGGCTTGGCCATGATGCGCGCGCGGAAATCCTTCTCGAACGCGGCCTTCTTGGCCATGATGTTCTTGTCGAGCAGGCCGACGTTGTAGCCCGTGATGGCCTTCTGCGAGTTCTCGAGGCCGAACACGGTGTTCTCGTACGCCCGCTTGTTGGCCTCGCTCTCGGCGACGAGCGCCTTGTAGAAGGCGATCTGCGTCTTGAAGCCGGTGAGCGTGAACGGATACTGCAGGTCGCGCAGGTATTCCATCTGCGCCATGGTCAGCAGGCGTCCCGTGCTGCCGGGATTGCCGACGACGAACGTGAGCTCGCCCTCCACCGCGCCCTTGGCGTTCCAGTGCAGGTAGTGCGGTGCCTTGAACGGCTGGTCGTTGTCGTAGATGCGCAGCAGGGTGAGGTCGAGGTCGTAGCGCGGATACGTGAAGTTGTCCGGATCGCCGCCGAAGAACGACGTGCCTTCCTCGGGCGCCATCACGAGGCGGACGTCACCGTATCTCTTGTAGCGGTAGAGCGAGTACTTGCCACCCTGATAGAACGTCACCACCTGGCACATCAGGCCCGGGGACGACTGGCAGGCGTTCTGGATGTCGGTGATCGCCTTGTCGCGTTGCTCCACCTGTTCGGACGTCTTCTTGGAGGTCACGGCCGCGCGAACCTTGGCGGTCACGTCCTCGGTGCCGATGAGCTGGTCGGCGTACATGTTGGGGCACTTCTTCTCGTCCTCGAGCTTGGCCGAGACAAAGCCGGCTTCCTGGTAGCTCGTGTCCTTGGGTGACACGGCGGTGATGCACGACCGGGCGCAGTGATGGTTGGTCATCACGAGGCCGTTGTCCGAGACGAACGACGCGGAGCAGCCCGGAATGCGCACCGCGGAGAGCCGCACGTGCTCGAGCCACTCAGCCGAGGGCTCGAAGCCGTAGCGTCCCTTCCAGTACGCGAGTGGCGGCGCATCGAAGGTCCACATGGTGCCGAATTCCTTGATCCAGCCGCCGGGGCCGGTCTGCACCTGTGCGGCCGATGCCGCGGGGGCCTTGGCGGGCTTGGCCTGCGCGCCGACAAGGGCCGGAATCAGGAGCACCGCGGCCAGGGCCGCGAGGAAGCGGGTGCTGCGGAGAAGGCTCTTCATATATGAGGAGGGAAGAGGGGGAGTGCGGGTGTTGAGGACAGTCTCTTATGGTACCCGCAATTCAGCGAGGTTCCTATCGCGGGTCGCCCTGACAAATTGTAGGGCATTTCCTGCCTTTGCAAAGCGCAGACAATTAGTTGTCGTTAGGGTGGTACAGTTTCCCGTTTCCGGACTCCCCAATGACATTCATTAGAACCGCCGCCCTCACCGCCGCCTTCATCGCGCTCACCTCGACCACCGCGCAGGCACAGGGCAAGAATTACGGCAAGCAGTTGACGCTCAAGGAGAAGACGCCGATCTCCGCCATCCTCAAGGACCCCAAGGCCTTCAACGGCAAGCGCGTGCAGGTGGAGGGGACCATTGTCGAGGTGTGCGAGGAGCGCGGCTGCTGGATCAAGATCGCGAGCGACAAGCCGTTCGAGTCCATTCGCTTCAAGGTGGAAGACGGCGTCATCGTCTTTCCGCTCGACGCCAAGGGGAAGTCGGCACTGGCCGAGGGCGTGGTGGCGGTGCGCACCCTCACCAGAGCACAGCAGGTTGCGCAAATCCTCGAGATGGCGAAGGAGCGCAAGACGACGCCTGACACGTCGAAGGTCACGGAAGGCGCGATCGACATTCAGATCAAGGGCGAAGGGGCGCGGGTCAGGGAGTGAGCGACAGCGCTTCATCGGGCGACGCGTCCACGCACAGCGCGCGCGACCACGGCATTCCCTGGCGGCGGTGGAGCATCGTGCTCCACCGCGACGTCGGCTATCTCGCGGTGGCGCTGACCATCGCGTATGCGATCTCGGGGATTGCCGTCAATCACATCGCCGACTGGAATCCCAACTACCGCGTGACGAAGACGTTCACGACGGTGGCGCCGATCGCGGTGACGGACGCGAGCGCGATCGTCTCGTCGGCGATGGAGCGGTTGCGGCTCACCGAGGCGCCGCGCAGTTCGTTCCAGCCCGACTCCAACACGATGCAACTGTTCTACAAGGGGACCACGTACCACGTGGATCTCCCCACGGGCAAGGTGATGGTGGAGGCGACGCGGTCGCGCCCGGTGCTGTTCGAGATGAACCAGTTGCACCTCAACCACAGCAAGCGGGCATGGACGTGGATCGCTGACATCTACGCGTTGGCGCTGCTGCTGCTGGCGATCACGGGGCTGTTCGTGCTGAAGGGGAAGAACGGCATCACGAGGCGCGGGGCATGGCTCACGGCGGCGGGGTTCCTGCCGGTGGTGTACTGGCTGGCGTTTCTCCGGTAAAGCCGGCTCGCGGCGGACGCAGGCGACGTGTGGATGGTGGCGTCGGCTCGCTGAAGGGTGATGCGAGGCACATCCCGACGTGATGTAGGACACTGGCGGACAGAACCGGCCATTAGCACCTTCACGGACTAGGCGTTTGATGCCGCTGTCCGCTGACCTGGCCGCTTCCATGCTCCGTGCCGCTCTGAGCCGCGTCGTGCTTCGCACGCATCGCGCCCGTTGGTGGGTGCCTGCGCTCGCCGCGCTTCTGCTCACGGTCTGCGGCGAGCCGCCATCGGGCCCGGCCTCCGGGGCGGAGCGGGCGGTTCGGCTGGCGTTCCAGCCCGCCTTTCAACAATTGGACCGCGCGCTCTTTCAGGTGGCGTCGAGCGGCATCGACAACGTCCACCTGGTGCTGCGCGACGCCGTCGGCACCGTGGTGCTCGACACGATTGTCGCCTTTCCCGCCGGGCAGGATTCGGTGGCGATTGCCGCCACGGTGCTTGTGCGCGGCGAGAGCGAACGATTCGGCGTGAAGTTCGAGTTGCGCGCCGGCACGCAGACGATGTTTGAGGGCACGCAGGAGTTGGTGGCCAGGCCGGGCGTGAATACGCCGGCTCTCACCACCGTGCCGCTGGTCTTCGTCGGGCCGGGGGCGCGTGCCGCGCGCGTGACGGTGTCGCCCGCAACCTCGACGCTGCAGGCGGGGAGCACCGTCCGGCTGTCGGCAGAGGTCGCGGACGCCGCGGGTGCGCCCATCACTGACGCTCTGCTCGTGTGGTCGTCATCAAACGAGACCTCGGCGACCGTCAGCGGGAGCGGTGAGGTCACGGCGCTGTCTGCACGCGGAACGGCCGTCATCAGCGCGACGACGCTCTCGGGGATCTCGGGCTCGGCCACCGTGCGGGTCACGCTGCCGCCCTCACGCGTCGTGGTCGCGTCAGGCGACGGACAGACCGGCACCGTGGGAACGGCGCTGACGCAGCCGCTCGCGGTGCAGGTGCAGGCGTCGGACGGCGTGGGAGTGGGCGGGGTCAGCGTGACCTTCGGCGCGACCGCGTCGGGTGCCTCGGTGAGTCCAGCGTCGGCGACAACCGACTCGCTGGGACGCGCGAGCGCTTCGATGACACTCGGCAAGCTCGCGGGGGCGCAGGTGTTTACGGCGACGGTGGCCGGGTTGAGCGCGGCGTCGGTAAACGCCGCCGCGATGCGCGGCGACGCGACGGTGATCACGATCACCAGCGGCGATGCGCAGGCGGACACGGCGGGGCGCCAGCTGCGTCAGCCGCTGGAGGTGCGCGTGACCGACGCCAACGGCAATGCGGCATCGGGCATCGGCGTCACGTGGAGCCGCATCTCCGGGGGCGGCGCGCCGTCGGCCGCGACAACGACGACGGATGCGCAGGGGCAGGCGCGGGTGACGTACACGTTGGGCAATGTGCCGGGAACCGACGTCGTGCGTGCCGCGATTACGGCGCAGCCGGCGAGCAGGGTGGAGTTCAGCGTGACGACGCGGCCGCGCGCGCCCTCGCGCGTGGTCGTCGTCAGCGGCGACGACCAGTCGGGGACGGTGGGAACGACGGCGCCGCAGCCGCTTGTGGTGCGTGCAACCGATGAGTCAGGCCAGGCCGTGCCAGGCGTTGACATCATCTGGAATAAGACCAACGGTGCCGCGCTATCGGCGAGCTCCACCACGACCGATGCAACCGGTCAGTCGAGCGTGCTCGTCACGTACCCGACACAACCCGGCACGTTTACGGTCAGCGCCCAATTCGCCACGCTGAGCGGTGCGAGTGTGGGTTTCTCACTGTCAGCGATCGCTGGTCCGGCCACCATCATCAGTGTCACGGCAGGAGCGGGGCAGTCGGCGTCTGGGGGCGCCACGGTGACCGTAGCCCCGGCCGTGCTGGTGACTGACCGCTATGGCAACGTACTGGCGGGCGTCAGTGTGGTTTTTGTGGCCGAGAACGGCGGATCGGTCACCGGAAGCCCGGCCACGACGGACGCCTCGGGCGTCGCAACGCTGGGCAGTTGGACGCTCGGTCCGACCGCCGGAACGCAGACACTCGCGGTCAGTGCCGGCGCCATCAGCACGACGATCCTTGCGACCGCGACGGTCGTGGCGACGCCGCCCGTTCTTTCCGTCTTGCAGCAGCCGAGTGCAAGTGTGGCGAATACGCTGCCGTTCGCCGTGCCGCCCAAGGTGCAGTTGAAGACAGGGGCCGGCGCCGCGCTCAAGACGGCGGGTATCACGGTCACGGTGGCGTTGAAGACGACGGGACCCGCGTTGCGCGGCACACTGACGGCGACCACCGACACCGCGGGCGTGGTGACGTTCAACGGACTCTCGCTGCGCGGCCTTCGCGGCAACCACGTCCTGATGTTCACCGCACCCGGATATGTCGGAGATACGTCCAAGACGTTCGCGCTGACGGCCGGGCCGGCGATCGGCATCTTCGCATCGAGTGCGACGACACTCAGTGGCGTGGTGGGGAGTGTGGCCGCGCCGACGCCGAAGGTGCTCGTGACCGACTCGACGGACAATCCGGTGAGTGGCGTCAACGTGAGCTTCACCGTGACCGATACGGCGCACGGCACGGTCACCGGTGGAGCGACCGTGACGGACACGACGGGTCATGCGAGCCCAGGCAGCTGGACGCTCGGCCACGCGGTGCGCACCGACACCCTCTCGGCGACTGCTGCGGGGCTCGTGGGAAGTCCCGTTCAATTTATCGCGACGTCGACGGTGGGCGCCGCCACGCAACTCGTGAGCATTTCGGGTGACGCGCAGACCGGCGTGACCGGCAATCCGCTGGCATCGCCGATGGTCGTCGAGGCGCGCGACGCCTTCAGCAATCCCGTGGCGGGCGTGGCGATCGGCTTCGCGACGCTCGCGGGTGGCTCACCGGCGACGGCCAGTGTGACCACCGATGCCGCGGGGCGGGCGGCCTTCACGCTGACGCTCGGTGCGCCAGGGGCCGACACGGTGAAGGCGTGCCTGCCGAGTTGCGCCACGGCGCAGGTGTACTTCGGTGCGCTGTCCGTCCCGGTGGGGGCTGATGCCATCTGGGTCGGGGCAACGAGCGCGAGTTGGGCGACGGCGGGGAACTGGAGTCCAGCGGTGGTCCCCGGCGCGTTAAACAAGGTCTTCATTCCTGCGGGGCGGCCGTTCAGCCCGGTGTTGGGCGGCAACGTCAGCGTGGCCGAACTCGTGATGGCCGCGGGGGCGTCGCTCGACGTTGGGGCGTCGCAGCTGGCGCTGAGCGGAGCGTTGCTCGCGACCGGCGCGACGATGACCGGCTCGACCGGGTACGTCTATTTCTGCGGAGGCACGCACAGCTTCGCCGGCGCGAGCTTCTCGATGATTGTCGACTGCGGTGCGACGGTGAGTCCGGCAGGGACGAGTACCATTGCCGGCGGCCTGACGGTGCAGGGCGGGTCGGTCTTCGATGTCGGCACGTCGAACGTGTCGGTTACGGGCAACGTGGGCATGTACGGCGGCGCTCGGATCAAGATGGTTGCCGCGGGCGGGCACCTGACCGTCGGCGGCGCCTACGATTCCAACCCCGGCAACGATGTGGGCGACGCGTGGATGACGGATGGCGTGCTTGAGTTGAAGGGGGATCTTACCGCAGCAAGCAGCTGCTGTTCGCAGAGCTTCCGAGCGGTAGGGGCGCACGTAACGCGGTTCAGCGGGAGCGGACCGCAGACGGTGAATTTCTACTACACCGATAACTGGAGCCGGAGCACGTTTGGCACCGTGGAGTTCGCGGGCAACAACACGGTGACGCTCGCGAACAACATGCGGGTGCATGGTGCGGTGACGGTCAGCGGAACTTCAAAGGTGACCGGCGGCACGCTCTACCACGGCGGGCAGCTGACGACGGGAGCCGGCACGGACCTGAGCGGCCTCGGGTACACGCAGCTCAACGGTGGCGGCGCGATCTTCCCGCTCATCAGTGGTGTTGGTCCGGGCGAGGTGCAGATCGCGGGTGCGATGACGGTGTCGTTGCCGCAGGCGTCCATCACGCTGCCGACGAACCTGACCACGCACAGCGGCGCCGTGCTCGACCTGGAAGGCAAGGCCCTGACGGTCACGGGGAACTACGGCATGTACTCCAGCTCGCGCGTGAAGATG
>JBAZTM010000040.1:0-34011 GCA_041661925.1 Gemmatimonadaceae bacterium | reverse complement strand
CGACCCGCGTTCCGTTCTGCTTCTGCTCGGCGAGCGCCTTCTCCAATTGCTCCTTGGTGATGAGCCCCTCGCGGAGGAGGAGGTCACCGAGGCGTTCGGAACCGGCGGAGGCGGGATTGGCCATGGCGTAGGGACGGAATACGGCAGAATACGGCGGAGAACGGCAGAGTACGGCAGGGGCTGCACGACGACCCGGAGCGCGACGGTAGCCGACGCGCGGCGGGGCTCTCTAATGAGTGAAGGTCGTCCTCGGACTCGGGGGTGTCAAGGCATCTTTGGGCGCCGGCGGCCCTTGTCCTTGCTGGTGGGGGCGTCCGCTCTGGCGACTCCCGAAAAGGTCACCCGGTCGCGCAGGGCCTTGGCCATCGCCGCGCCGACGCCTTTGACGCGTTGCAGTCCCTCGAGCGACCCGAAAGCGCCGAACGAGTCACGATTGGCCACGATCCGGGCAGCGAGCGCCGGGCCGATCCGCGGGAGGGACTCGATGGCGGCGACGGGCGCGTAGTCGAGGTCGGTGAGGCTGAGGGGAGACGGGAGAGGGGAGACGGGAGACGGATGAGGCCCTGGGCCTTGTGCGGGGGACTGCCGCTGATCCTTCTTGGCGGCCCTCTCCGCGTTGCGCTTGCGGAGCGCGGCGCGGCCTGCCTCACGGCTGGGGGAGTGCGCGACGGCGGAGTCGACGCGCGCGATCTGGGCGGCGAGGTCGCTCGGAGAACCTTGCACCAAGCGCTCGCCGCCACGCGCGGCGCGCCAGGCGTTCACCCCCACGCCGAGGGCGGCAACGGCGGCGAAGAAGAGCAGCGCCTGGCGCTCGGCGGGCGTGGGCATGACCCAACTCTCTTCCGCGAGCGCGGTGTGGCGTCACCGTTGCATCGCGCGCTGGGCCAGTTTGTTGCTGTTTCTGATGACCTTTTCACCACGGAGCGCACGGAGGAACGACAGAGGGCCACGGAGTACTGCAACGGCTGGGGGTAAAGACCGCGTGCCACGCAGACGTCGGCGTGGCGGTCGCAGTTCCCTCAAGAAGTTGTAGAACTCCGTGGCCCTCCGGTTTTCCTCCGTGTCCTCCGTGGTGAAGAAGCCCAGCGAACCCCACGGTGAGCCTACCGCAGCAACGCCAGCGCGACATCGCCGACGATCTTCAGCGACGCGGCCGAGATCTTGTCCATCTTGTCCTGCAACGAGTGGTGGTACGAGTTGCCTGGACCATAGTCGAGGTCAATGACGTCAATGACCTTGAGACCCGCGTCGAGGAGGGGGATGTGGTCGTCGGTGATCGCCTGCCCCTCACGCGGCACAAAGACACTGCCGCGTCCCATCTCCGCCGCCTTCGACCAGACGCGCTGCACCACCTCGGGCGCCCGCTGCACGGAGTTGATTTCCTGCGGAATCCGCAGCTCGGCGTCGCCGATCATGTCGAACAAGACGCCGAAGACCGGCCGATAGCCGGGCTCCGGGAGATGCGCCGCGAAATACGTGGAGCCCAGCAGAACATCCACGAGGGGCGGCCCGAACTCGCCGTAGTCCTCGCCGTCCACGAACAGCAAGTCGACGCCCAGCGCCGAAGGCTTCTTCTGCAGAGCGTCGGCAAGCGCGACGAACAGCCCCACCCCTGACGCTCCGTCGTTGGCGCCATCAATCGGGGTGAGCTGGTCGGCGGGGTCCATCTCCGCGTCGGCGGTGGGACGCGTGTCCCAGTGCGTGAGATACAGCACCCGCTCGGTGGCCTGCGGATTGAAGCGCGCGATGATGTTGCGCAGGGGCAGCGTGCGCCCGGCCTTCGTGGTGTGGGTCCACTTCTGCTCCGTCACGACGGCGCCCCGCTGAATCATCTGCGCGACAATCCAGTCGCCCGCCCTGCGATGCGCGTCGGAGCCCGGCACGCGCGGGCCGAAGGCCACCTGCGCAGCCGCGTACCGAAGCGCGGCCTCGCCGTCGAACTCCGTGGTCACCACCGGGGGCACGACCGCCGCGTCCGGCTTCTGACCGCAGGCGGCGAACATCACGCTCACCACGGCGAACTTCGCGAGGTGCGTGAAAGCCTCTCCGATGCGCCCCGCGCATCGCACGGGAGATGCCGCCGCCCTGGCGTTTGCCATCCGAGGTCCGCCGTCTGTCCTCTGCCCTCTGCCATCCGCCATCAGCTGGCCTGCGTTCACTTGATCTCTCCCGCAAAGAATGACACCTGCAGCACCGCCGTAAAGACGATCTGCGAGAAGCGCCGGTTCAAGTTATTGTCGAACGTGACGATGCGCGCGCCGGTCAGCGAGAACGTGAGATTCTCGGCCACGTCGGCATCGGCGTTGACGTTGATCGCGTTGCGCCCGTTGTCGGCCAGGCGGCTCCGCTTGGCGGTCGCACTCTGGTTCTGCACCCAGGACTGGGCCGAACTGGCCTGATAGCTCACCCGCGTGCGGAGGTCGTTCTTGAGCTTCCAGCGCTCAGGCATCTTGATCCCACGCGACACGTCGGCGTTGATGTCGCGCGAACGCGACTCGGCGATGCTCCCCGGGAGCGAATCAAGGCGGTGGGTGGTGCCGAGTCCGAACGAGGTCATGAGCCCCGTGCCGACATTCCACGTGACGCTGCCATTGACCGGATAGCTCGTCACGCGGCTGACGCGCACGTCGGCCGGCGCGCCCTCGAGCTCACTTGGGACCACGCTTGACTGCCGCGTGTTGAGGTAGCGCAGGCTGCCGCCCACGCTGGTGATCACGCGGCTCGCGAAGCGCGGCCGCAAGGTGAGGCGAAGCGTCAGGTCGGGAAGGGTCAGCTGTTCACCGTCAATGACGGCCTGCGTGTTGTCGAACCGACGCGTCCAGTTGCGCGAGTTCACGCGCTGCATGCGCGTGGTGACCGCCAGGCCCAGCGGCAGTCGCAAGCCGGTGCTGAGGGTGACCTGCGCATTGGTCCCGGCGCTGGTGGCGTTGAGCCCGTTCTGCGCACGGAAGTGATCAATACCGCCCCAGCCGAGTTGGTAGCCGAGTCCCGGCGTGAACGGCGCGCCGTCGAACGCCGAGACGAGCGACCGGCTGGCCTGGATGTCGATGGGCTGCAGCAGCTGGATCAGCACGGGCGTCACCAGCGAATCGTGCAGATAGGCGCGCAGCGCCGCTGGCAGGTCGATGTTGGCGCCGAGCGCGACGGTCTGCGTGTTGTTGACGCGGCGCGGCAGGTGGTAGCCGCCCGTGCTGTCGGCGTCGCGGACGAGGGTGCGCGAGTTCGGGTCGCGCTGCATCGTGTAGGCGCTCGTGAAGTCGAAACGGGGGCGCATCCAGAAGGCGACCGTTGGCGTGAAGCCAAAAGCGGCATTCATCTGGCGCTCGCGCTCGAGGCCAACGTCGAGGCCCAGCAGGCGGCTGCGCTCGCTGGTGGCGACGATAGCCGTGGGAGACGAATCGCCGTACTGCCGCAGGTCGCGCAGTGAGGTGAAGTCCCAGCGTGCGTTCATGGACTCGAACGGCCGGAACTCGATGCCGGCGACGTTGCGCCAGACATGTGTGAGGCCCGTGACGATGCGCCCGGTGTCGGAGAGCGCCTCGGCCGGCTTGAGGTAGGCCGTCCGGTGGTCCGTGGCGCGCGCCATCGCGCTGCTGAAGCGCACGCTCGAGGGGTTGAGGCGCACTTGTGCATTGCGCACCGCCTGCAGCCACTCGGTGTTCTGCAACCAGAAGGGGAGCGCCCCGATGGCGCCGTCCATCCACCGCGGCATCGGCCGCACGCGCCCTTGCGACGCCATGTTGTAGTCAATGCCGGCGTTGAAGTTGGTGCTCTTGCCGCTCTGGTACTCGCTGCGGGCATTGGACGAACCGTAGTTCGCGGTGGCGCCGAGGTTGTTCACGATCGCCGCGACCCATCCCTCCCGCAGCGGCGCAGTGCGACGCAGGGCGATGCCCACGCTGGTCGCCTCGTTGCGTGGCGTGCGGAGGCCGCGAATACCGTCGCCGCGCAGGTCGGAACGCGAGACGAACAGCGGGTTATTGGCGCCACTCGAGTGATTCACGCTGACCGGGATGGCGTAGCCAAGCCCTGCGGGGAGCAGCTTGTCGAGGCGCACCGATGTGCCGATGTCGAACTGGTTGTCGGAGACGTACGACGGCGTCTCATTCAGCTGGCGGAAGTTCGCATCGCGGTGACTGAAGCCGGCGCGGAACGTGCCCACGTCGCCCGCCGTGACGCTCAACCCCACCTGCGCCGCATACCCCGGCGTATTGTCCACCTGGGTCAGGCGCATGTCATCGATCCACAGCTCGAGCGTGTCGCCCGGCAGCACGCTGGACGCGCCGATGCCGCCCGAGTCAATGCGCACCATACCGACGGCAAGATCCTGCACGGCGGCGAGATTGGGCGCGCTGATGTTCGGGTCGACGGTATAGGCCATGTACCCATCGGAGCAGGCGGCGTAGCGGCGGATGCTCACGCCGGCGGGAAGTCCGCTGCGCGCAATCAGCACTGAGTCGGCGCCGTGGCACGCCAGCGAGTCGGGGCTGTTCTGCAGGAACGCGTTCTGCAACTGCGCGCGCAGCGCGAAGAACTTGTCGAAGTCGACGCGCACCTCGGGGAGCCAGGCGGCCACGCCGCTCCCCGCGCCTACCGGCGTGCGATAGAGATAGAAGTTGTCGGCATCGCGCCCGAGCCGGACGAAGAAGTTCATCTCGCCGTCCTGCCCCCAGCCATTGCCACGTCCGCGCGCCCAGACGCGGAGCTCGCGGTACTGCATGAAGTTCCGGCTTCCCTCGGCGAACCGCTGGTACGCCTCGGCCCGCTGGAACGGGGCGAGCGCCTGTGCCGTGAGACGCATTGAGCGCTCGTTGATCTGGACGCGCTGGTTTTCCAGCCCGGTAATGATCTGGTCGGGGGCGTCGGTCACGCCCGGCGGCGAATCGTAGATGAGCCCGCTCGTCGAGTCGCGGTCCATCGTGCCGATGGTCGACGCCTGCACGCCGCCGAGTCCGGTGCGGTCGCCGGCGATGCCGGTGAGCGTGCGGTCGGCGCGCTTGAGCCACGACGCGCCCGTGAGGCGGAACTGCGCCAGCGGCAGCTGCGTGAAGGCGTTGTCTCGCTCCCCCGCCCCGCTGACCATCGTCAGTCGCAGCGCGCGCACGCGGCGAATGCTCGGGCCGCCTGCGATGGTGTCGAACGGCGCATTGAACGGCAGGCGAACAAAAACCCAGCAGAGCGTATTGTTCTCTGCCGTGCCACCCGAGGTGTCGGCCTGCGTCACCTCGCACTTGCCCACCCGCGTGTACGCCTTCGGGTCGGAAAGGTCCACGACGTATCGCAGGAGCCGCTCGCTCTCGCGCTGAGACGACACGAAGTTGAGCGTGTTGTCGAGGTCGATGTCGTGTTCGTCGAGACGCCCGTTGCGCACGGTGCAGTTGGTCTTGGCATCGCCAAGCCGGTTCAGCTTCACGTCGCCCTTCTGGCACATGGCGTAGTCGCGCAGCACGCCCGAGGAGTCCGGCGACGTGAATTGAAGGGCGGGCACCACGTCACCCGGCAAGCCGTTGTCGTCGCGTTCCTGGTTGAAGGCGCGCGAGAAGGCGTCGCGCTCAGAGTGCAGCGAGTCGAGCCCCACGATGCTGCGCCCCGTGTACAGCGTGTCCGAGGCCGAACCGCTGCGCGACACGACGAGGCGCGTCGGGGACACGGCGACGGCGTTTTCCGAAACGTCGCCGAAATCGAGCACGAGCGTCGGGTTGCGCGCGCGGTGTGCCGCCGTCGTGTCGATGAGCGTCCAGAACTGGATATTCTCGATGCGCGACAGGTCGGTGCCGGATGCGTTCAGGACGGTGCGAATGGAGCGCCAGCGCCGGCCGAGCGGTGCGTTGTTCACCTGCCACTGGTACGTCTTGGTGGCGTCGTTGTACGCGCCACCCACGCTCAGCGGGTAGAGCGTGAGCCACAGCATCTGTTCCGGCTGTTGCAGTCCGCTGCCGATAATGTTCACGAGCGGATCGATCTGCGGCAGCGTAAACGTGATGGTCTGACCCGCAGCGCTGAGGCCGTTGTTCTGCCACGCGAGCGTGGCGGCGCGCGTTAGGTCGAGCGCGGGCGCACCGCCGATCTTCGCCGACAGGAAGCGGCCGAGCGCGGGCTGGCTGCTCGTCAGCCAGGCCGGGTCGGAGAGATTCACGTGCGTTCCGCCCTCGCCCTCGAAGCTCTCTAGGTACGCCTGCCCGGCACTGTTGGCCTGTGGGCGGCTCGTCGCCACCTCGGCATCGAGATGCACGCGCGACGGCGACGTCGTCTGTACGAACGGCAGGCGCTGAAGGGCGCGCGTGAGCGGCGCGGCCTCGAAGTCGAAATTGCCGCTCACGCCGGCGATGAACGACGACTGCGGCTCGTAGCCAAGCGGCGGCCGCGTGAAGGTAGTGCGCTGGTTCTGCGCGATCGCCATCACGTTGATCTCGCCCACGTCGAGCGGGAACTGCGACGCGAACCCGATGATGCTCTTCGGCGCAGCCGCGAAGAGCGGATTCTCCTCGTAGCGCACCGACACCTGCCGCGCGCTCGGGAAGAGCGTGTCGGGGCGCAGGAACGTGACGCGGCCGAGGTCGTAGTCCACGCGATAGTCGAGGTCGCGCTGCAGCAGCCGGCCGTCGAGTGTGAGGCGTTCTGAGTTGGGGCGCACCTGCACGGAGCCAAGCGCGAGCGAGCCGGCATCGCCACCGCCTTCGGCGTCGTAGCGGAGCCGAATGCGGTACGTGGACTGCGGATGTTGCGTCGAGTACAGGTACTCGCCCGGCGTGGTGTAGATCGCCTCGCTGGCCGGATTGCCGGCGGGCTGGGCAAGGCCGGAGCGCGAGAACGGCCGCAGCGACGGGAAGATCAGGAAGTAATCCCGCAGGATCCTGGTGCCAGCCGCCCCGCCGACCGTGACGTTGGGATCGCCCGGGCGCGGGAAGAGCCGGTTGTCGATATCGAACGTGGCGCTGTTGCCGGACTGCGCGAGCCCGAACAGCTGCAGCCAGGTGTCGCTGACGCCGGCGAGCGGTTTCTCCTGGTCGCCGGCCGCGCCGGTGACGATGCGGGCCGTGACGGTTTGGCGGCGCACGTCCTCTCCGCCGACGCGGTACACGGAGCGAATCTCGCGGTCGAAGGCCGCGTCCGTGGGACGCACCTGCGGATCCCAGAGCAGCGACGCGTACTGGTCGCGGTCGGTGTACTCGAAGTCGGGGGTGCCGCCGGTGGACGCGATGGTGGTGTCGCGGCCGTTCATGCGCACCGTGTACGCCACGACCAGCCGCTCGTTGTTCAGGTTGAGTGGCCGAACCAGCGCCACCCAGAGCAGCGACTGATCGGTGTAATAGTCCACATTCTCGCGCATCAGCTCGTAGATCTGGCCGCGCCGCGACGCCGGGTCGCCGAGGAGCTTGAACTGCGGACCGTTGGGATTGGGCGGCTGCCCGCCGATGAGCAGGCGGTACAGGAAGATGCGCGACGGCCGCACCGAGTCGGGGAGCGCAGCGGCGAGCCGCTGGAGCTGGGTGCCGTTGAGCAGGTCGATGTTGGGGAAGTCGGCGAAGCGGTGCGGATCGACGGTGAAGAAGAAGCGCCGCGGTTCGACCTGGTAATCCTCGATCTCGCGGTCCACCGACTGCACGGTGCGGTCGCCGACGGTGAAGATGCGGTCCTTGGTGACGTTGCCCTTCTGCTGGGCGACGATGGTGCGAAAGCGCATCGGCCCGAGTTGGCCGACGGCCTGAAGGCCATAGTTGCCGCTCGGAATACCACCCGTGATGAACCGGCTCGCCGGCGGCTGGAAGGTGACGTTGCCGACTTCGAGCTTCTGGATCAGCTCGTCGCTCTTCCCCTCGTAGTAGACCTGGATGTTGTTGGAGGCATCGAACTCGCGCTTGCTGTCATAGTCCACGTTGAGGTGCACGCGCTCAGCCACGACACCGCCGGTGCGCACGTCGAACTGGAAATCGAAGAGCGGCTGGAAGCTCCCCTTGCACTGCGAGGCCAGACTGAAGAACTGGCTGCTGATGCAGCGCTCATTCTTGGTGCGGTTGATCTTGCTCTCGAGCCGTCCGTTGAGGGCCAGTCCGAGGTCGGCGTACTGGCCGAACAGATCGGCGGCCTGCGCGCGCAGCGACGAATCCGGCGCGGCGGCAACGACCGGCGCGACCGCGGCGGAGGCCGGGCGCGTGCGCAACGCCGTCCGGATGGAGGCGCGCCACTGCTCCTCAAGGCGACGCTGGGCGCGCGCCTGCGTTTCGGCGGCGGCCCGGCGTCCGAGTTCGTCACCCGTCAGCCGGTCGCGCGACAGGCTGCCGCCCGGCGCCAGCGCCGGCGGCAGCACGAACGTCAGCCGGAACGGTGTGAGCACCGACGGCTCGAGTCGCCCCGGCGGTGCGCCCTGTGACTGGGCCGCCAGCGGCAACGCGAGCAAGCAGGCGGCGAGTAGGCGGAGAGGGCGCACTAAACGGGGTTAGGCGGGGTACCAGAACGGCAGATGGCAGATGGCAGATGGCAGATGGCGGACGGCAGAGGGTGTGGGCCGATCGTTGCAAGCCTTCGAGCTCGAGGCAGCCGCCTTCAGTCGTTCGATGCGCTTGCGGTCGTCATTATCTGCCCTCTGCCATCTGCCTTCTGCAATCTGCAAGCCAGCTTCCAGATCGTCCCATCGCATCCATAGACCTTGCATCTGAGCGGTCGCCGAGTGGAATATACGGACGGTCCGACACCCTACAACCCTCGGCGTGACCGGCAGTTCCGCCCTTCCTGCGCCTCTGGGCAGACCCGTTGAAGATCACTTCCAAGTACATCCTGAAGGAGCATGTCGGGCCGCTCGTGTTCGCCCTGTCGGCGCTCACGTCGCTGCTGCTGCTCAACTACGTCGCCAAGAAATTCGGCGACCTGGTGGGCAAAGGGCTCCCGGTCCGCGCAATCGTCGAGTTCTTCGCGCTCTCGATTCCGTTCACGGTCGCGATGACGCTGCCGATGGCCATCCTCGTGGCCACGCTGCACGCCTTCAGCCGGCTGGCGTCGGAAAACGAGATCACCGCGTACAAGGCCAGCGGCGTGTCCATGCACCGCCTCGTGGCGCCCGTGCTGGTCGCCGCCTTCGGCTTCACGGTGTTCATGGTCTGGTTCAACGACCAAGTGCTGCCGCGCGCCAACCACCGGCTGGCCACCTTGACGAGTGACATCTCGCGCAAGAAGCCGACGGTCGCGTTCAAGGAACAGATCATCAACGAAGTGTCGCCCAGCCGGCTCTACCTGCGCGCCGGGCGCATTGACCGTGTCACCAGCATGATGCGCGAGGTCACCATCTACGACCTCTCGCCGCCGCAGAAGCGCCGCACGATCCATGCCGACAGCGGCCTGCTCGAGCTGTCGCCGGACCAGAGTGACCTGCTTCTCACGCTCTACAGTGGCTCCATGACGGAGGTGTCGCTGCAGGAGCCGGGGCGCCTGCAGCGCAACTTCTTCAACACCGACTTCATCAAGGTGCGCGGCGTCGGCAACCAGTTCGAGAGTGAGCGGGCCGACAGCATGTACAAGAGCGACCGCGAGATGACCATCTGCGAGCTGCAGGAGCGCGTCGTCCAGGCGGCGCGCACGCGGGACAGCGCGTGGCGCGTGCTGTACAAGTTTGACAAGAAGGCGGCGCTCGACATCCAGCCCAGCGCGCTGCGTCCGGGACTCGGCGCGGCGTATTGCCGGATGCTGTCAGCCCTCCACATCAAGACGGCCGCCGCCGCGGTGCTGCCTCAGGACACGGTGAAGAAGCCGACAGCCCAGGATACGGCGAAGAAGCCGGCAGCGCCCGCGACCGCGCAGCCGGTGCCACCCGCTCAGGTGCCGGCGGCGCCGGTGCCGGCAGCTCAAGTGCCGGCGGCGCAGACCACGACGAAGGACACCGCAACGCCGCCGGTCGCCGCGCCCGCCCCGCTCCCACACGCTGCCGGCGTTCCGCCGTCCGCCGGCGGGGTTGTCCCGATGGGAGACTCGATCCCGCCGAGCGCCATGCCCGTGTTCGTGGAGGGCGCCAAGATCCAGTTTGGCAATGCCGCCAGCATTGTGGACGGCCACTCGGTGGAAATCGAGAAGAAGTTCGCCATCGCCGTGGCTTGCTTCATCTTCGTCCTGCTCGGCGCCCCCATCGCCCTGCGCTTTCCGCGCGGCGGCGTGGGGATGACCATCGGCGTCTCGCTCGCGGTCTTCGGGCTCTACTATGTGGGGCTGATCGTGGGTGAGACGATGGCCGACCGCGACTACGTGACGCCGTTCTGGGGGATGTGGGCGGCCAACCTGGTCCTCGGTGTCATCGGCCTCGCGCTGACCCTGCGGCTCGGCGCGGAGGGGACGACGAACCGCGGCAGCGAAACCACGGAGCTGCTCGACCGTGCGCGGCGGCGCGTCGTGCGATTCATGCGGCGGAAGCGCTGATGCGCGTGCTCAAGCCGCTCGACCGCTACGTCCTCGCCGAGTGGGTGAAAATCTTCTCGGGCACGGCGCTGGGCTTTCCGCTGCTCGTGATCATCATCGACCTCACCGAGAAGCTCGACAAGTACCTCAATCGCAACCTGACGCCGCAGGACATCGCACTCGCGTACCTGTACGGCGTGCCCGACACGATGTTCCTCGTCCTGCCGGCGGCGGTGCTGTTCGCCACGGTCTTCGCTGTCGGGAGCTTCACGCGCCACTCCGAGATCACCGCCGCCAAGGCGAGCGGCATCAGCTTCTACCGGTTCATCATGCCGATGGCGTTTGGCGCCTTGCTCGCCACCCTCGTTGGACTCGGTATCGGCGCGGTGGCACCGTACACGAATGCGCGCCGTGTGGAGCTGCTCAAGGAGCGCCAGTTCACCAACCGGTCTACCCGCTTCAACTTCACCTACGCCGCCGAAGAAGGGCGCGTGTACACCATCGCCGGGGCGGACGTCGAGCAGCGCGCGCTCGACCAGGTGGTGGTGGAGCGGAAGGGCAAGGACGCGGCCTATCCGACGTACTTCGTGACCGCACGCTCCGGAAAGTACGACGCGCGCTACAAGCGGTGGACGCTGCAGGACGGCGTGATGCACATCCTCCCCACCGACGCGATGAACATCAGCATCGCCTTCGACTCGCTGCGCGACCGCCGGATGACGGAGGAGCCGCGGACCTTGATGTTGAGCTCCAAGGTGCCGGACGAGATGACCTTCACCGACCTCGGGAAGTTCATCGCAGCGCTGGAACGCTCAGGCAGCGACGTCGGGGCGCTGAAGGTGGGTCGCATGCTGAAGATCGCGATCCCGGTGACCTGCCTGATCATCATGCTGTTCGGTGCGCCGCTGGCCACGAGCACGCAGCGCGGCGGCACGGCGTTCGGCGTCGGCATCAGCCTCGGCACCACGGTGATCTTCCTGATGCTCGTGCAGCTGACGCAAGCCATAGGCAGCAAGGGGATGGTGCCGCCGAATCTTGCGGCGTGGCTGCCGGGAATAGTGTTCGGAACAGTTGGGCTTGTGTTGCTCTCAAGAGTGCGCACATAAGAGAAACAACAGAGAGACAACAGAGAGACAACAGAGAGACAACAGAGAGACAACAGACTCACTGCGACTGCGATTCTTTCGTTTGACCGACATTCTTTTGGTGACGCACGGTGGCGCAACGCGCGCTACCGTGCGTTCATGCATCAATACGAGCAGTTGACGGCCTGGCAGCGGTCCATGGCGCGCGCGGCCACGCTGCAGGGCGAGGCGCGCGGGGAGCGGCATTACATGGACCGCTCGGCGTGGAGCCAGATCATGCGCGCCGCCAGCAGCGTGCCGGCGAACATTGCGGAAGGGGCCATGCGGTCGTGCCCGCGCGACTTTGGGAACTTCCTGTCCATCGCCATTGGCTCGGCCGCCGAGCTCCACTCGCTGTTGCTCATCGCCGCAGAGAGCGGGCTCATCCGCGCCGACCGCGCCAGAGACGCCGCCCACGAGGCCAAGGAGCTCCGCATGATGCTAGTCAGCCTCCGAGCCCGCATCCTCGGCCTCAGAAGGCAGCGCGCCACAGGGTAGAAATCCAGAACCCGGGAGCCTCTCGGCCCCCGGGTTCTGTTTTTTCTCTGTTGTCTCTCTGTTGTCTCTCTGTTGTCTCTCTTAGAACGCGTAGCGTACGCTGAGCTGCATCCGGTAGTTCGAAGTGATGCTCTGCCGGTTGTACATCGTGTACGTCGGGCTGAACGTGAACTTCGGACGTGCGGCGACGCCGGCCGCACCGACCATCGACCCGGCTTCCTTGGTCGAGTAATTCAGCGGGCCGAGGATCGCGGAGTTCCCGCCGGCCGACGACACCTGGCCCCAGTTCTTGTTCAGGAAGTTGGCGAGGTTGAAGATGTCGAGCGAGATGGATGCATTGTTCAGCGCCGGCGCGTGCAGGCTGTTCGCCAGGCCGATCTGACCCAGGTTCTGGCGGATCGTCAGGTTGACGAAGTTGCGGAATGGCTCAACGCAGCTGTGACGCTCCATGATCGTGCCGCGCTGCTTGTTGAGGCACTCGTTGTCCGAAATGAACTTCTCGAACGCGTCGGCCTGCATTTGCGGTGTGTTGGCGCCGCTCTGCACGAAGATGATCTCGTTCGGGTCCGTCACGTTCTTCGGGATGTACAGCAGGTCGTTGCCGATGCCGTCGCCGTTCACGTCGCCGGAGCTCGAGCCGCCGATCAGGAAGTGGAAAGGCATGCCCGATTCGCCAATATAGATGAGGGAGACGTCCGTTCCGGTTTTCTGGAACGCGTACGAGCCGTTCGCAACCACACGGTGCGGCTGCTCGAACATCGAATGCGTCAGCTTCGTCGATTCCTGCGGCTCGTATCCCGCCGAGCGGCCGAAGCGATACTGCGAGAACGCGGTGGACGAACCAAGGCTTTGGATGTCGAACGCCTGTGAGTACGTGTAGAACACGGAGCCTTCCCAGTTGTCGCGCCAGCGACGCTGCAATCCGGCTGTCAACTGGTAGCTGTAATCCTTGTTCTGGTTCGTGACGTCAAGCACCGTGTTGCGTCCCGCGAACTTGAGGTTCGGGCTCTGCGGCGCCGTGCCGTACATCAAGCGGCCATGCGGGTCTGTGCCCAGCGGCGCGGCCAGCGCGATGTTCTGGTAGAACAGGGTGTTGATGCCCTTGGTGTACATCGCCTCGAAGGTGGCAACGATACCATCAGCCAACTGGCGATCATAGCCGAGATTCGCGCGGAAGTTCTGCGGGAACTTCAGGTCCTTGCTGAGCAGGTCCACCTCAGCCGTGGCCGAGAGCGACGCCGTGCCGCCCGTTGCGCACGCCTGCGGTGGGTTGGTGACGCCCGCCGCTGTCATCTTGGGGGCGGCCGTGTTGTTGCACGTCAGCAGCGCAACTCCGGACAGTCCCGAATTCTGGAACGAGTTCGAGAGCCAGACGTACGCCGGTCGGCCGGCAAAGACGCCGGCGCCGCCGCGCAGCTGATTCTTCTGGTCGCCCGTGACATCCCAGTTGAAGCCGACACGGGGCGAGATCGTCATGTTGCCAGTCGGAATATCCGCCGTGTTGCGGCCGAACTGCGTCACAATCGTCGGGTTTGTCGGCGGCTTGTCGTTGAAGCTCGGCATATCCGCGCGCACGCCGGCCGTGACCGTCAGCCGCGGCGTGACGTTGAACTCATCCTGCGCATAGAAGCCCAGCAGGCTCGCATTGAAGCGCACCGCGCCGTCCGTACCGGTCGGGAGTGGCACACCGACGATGTACTGGTTGGTATTGCCGGCGGCGAAGTCGTCGAGCGAGTTGAAGTTCCACACGCCGAAGATCGACTGCGCGAACAGGTTGCGGACCTTGTACGTCGAGTAGGTCGCGCCGAGCGTCAGGCGGTGCGTCCCAATCGGGATCTGCAGGTTGTCCGTCAGCTCGAGAATGTCCTGGTCAAGCTCGTTGCCGTGGCTGAACCGCTCCGCTCCGGCCACCATGGTGATGCCCGTGGTCGTGCGCGCCTGATACTGCGGCACACCACCGGAGAACGGCCGGCGCCGGTCGCGGATGGTGGTCAGGCCGGCGAAGATCTCGTTGTACCAGCCGTTCGAGAAGGCCGAGCGCAGCTGCGCCACCGTCGCACCCTTGTCCGACTTGAACGCATAGCCGTTGTTCAGCAGCGGGAACGTCGTCCCCGTGAACGAGCGCGAGAAATTGTCGTCCTCGGCCTTGCCGTAGTTGTGGCGCAGCACCAGCGACGAGTTGAACGGCAGCTTCTGGATGTCGAAGCGAACGAAGAGATTCGTCAGCGGATTCTCGTTCGTCCGAGAGCCGCCCGAAGACGTCGGCAGGCCGTAACCCGATGCGATGGAGTTGAAGCGGTCGAAATCGGCCGTGGTCGGAAGGTTCGTCGCACCGGCGAGGCCAAAGTATGATCCCGAGGCCGGGGCGACCTGCTGCTGGACTTCGGGATTCACGAAGAAGTGCAGCCGGTCCTTGATAATCGGGCCACCCAGCGAGAAGCCTGTCTGCGTCTGGCGGAACTCGTTGAGATACGGCTGCGCACGGGTGATTTCCTGGTCGCGGAAGTACCAGTACGCCGACCCCTTCCACTCGTTCGTGCCGCTCTTCGTCACTGCGTTGATGAGGGCGCCGGCGAAGTTGCCGTACCGCACGTCATAGGGGGAGAGGAGCACCTGGTACTGCTTCACCGACTCCAGACCGATGGACTTGCCGCGCGCCTGGCCGCCGGGCTGGCCGGTGGAGCCGAGGCCGAACAAGTCCGACTCCGTGGACCCGTCAATCTGGATGCTGTTGTAGCGGTTGTTTGCGCCGCCGCCGGAGAGGCCGGGGCCGGAGTTCGAGATCTGTGGTGTGAGCGCCACGAAGTCCGTGAAGTTGCGACCCAGCGACGGCAGGCGAATCAGCGCGGAATCGGACACCGTGGAACTCGTTCCCGTCTTGGACGAAGCGATGATGGGGTCGATTTCGGTGCTCACCGTCACCGCGGCCAGCGTCGTGGCCGCCTGCGAGATCTGCAGGTCAACGCGAGCCACCTGGCCCAGCGAGATATTGACGTTCGAGCGGGTGATCGGCGTGTAGCCGATGCGCCGAACGGTCACGGAATAGCCGGCTCCAACTTCGAGGCCGGGGACGCGATAGCGGCCGTCGGCGTTCGTCGCCGCGCCACGGGAGGCGCCCGTCGCGCTGGAACGCACCTGCACTTGGGCGCCTTCAACCGGCGCGCCAGCCGCATCGGTCACGCGTCCGGCAACCGCGCCGGTCGTGACCTGCGCGAGCGAGGCGCTGGCGGTCGCAAACAGCAGCGCGACCGCGGCACCGAGGTAGGCCCTCAGACGAAAGAGGTTCATAGGTCCTTAAAAGGAAGGGGGTGAACATGCGCCCTATACCCCAATGGGGGCAGGTCTAGCATCCGCGAAAGATGGCAGTTACAACAGCGGTGGTCAACGCACAAATTCATTACATACAGAGACGTGACAGGGTCGCGAATTCGGGAGTAATTGGGCGTTCGGCGGCCCCCTTTTCTCGTCGCTACTTCTTCTGCCGTCCCACCGTCAGGTAATAGACTGGCACGCCTGCCAGCAGAACGCCGAAAACCGACACGGTCATCCAGCGGCTCGCGGGGTTGATGAACCCGTTGGCCAGCAAGTAGATAACCGACACGATGAAGATCAGCGGCACCACGGGATAGCCCGGCACACGGAACGAGGGCGAGTATCCGGGCTGCTTTCGGAGCTTGAAAATCGCCGCCACCGCCAGCGCGTAGAACGGCAGGAAGGCGGTCACGAAGGCGTCGGCCAGCTGCTCGAAACTCCGGAGCAGTACGAAAACAGCCCCGAGTCCGGCCGTCAGCGCGATCGCGACCCACGGGGTCTCGAACTTGGGATGGACCTTGGCGACGGCCGGAAAGAAGAGCTTGTCGTCCGCCATCGCGAAGAAGATGCGGGGCGTGGTGAAAAGCGACGCGTTCAGCGTCCCGAACGTGGACAACATCACCGTGACCGCCACAAAGACCACACCGGCCGGACCGATGAGCCGCTCGGCGACATCCGCTGCCACCAGCTTGGAGACACGGATTTCCTCGATGGACATCACCGACAGGTACGCGACGTTCGCCAGAAGGTAGATGGCGCTCACCATGAGGGTGCCACCGATCAGCGCCCGCGGCAGGACGCGCTGTGGGTCCTTCACTTCGCCGGCCGCGTAGCTGAGGTCGGCCCACCCGTCGAAGGCCCAGAGGGTGGAGACGAGCGCCAATCCAAAGGCGGTGGTGGTCACGCTCCCCGCCGGGATTGCCGGCGTGAAGTGGCCGCCGGTCTGCGGCAGGCCAATGGCGAACGCGATGAGTACAATGAAGAGGAGCCCGCCGTACTTGGCGACCACCGTCAGATTGGTGACCGCCGCTCCCAGCCGGACGCCGAGGATGTTGAACGTCCCGGTCATCAGGATGGCCGCTGCCGCGCCAAGCCGCACCTGCAGCACATGCTCGGGCGCCACCGGATCCACGCCAATCACCCGGTGGAAATACTCGCTGAAGGTGATGGCGATGGCGCCAAGCGACGCCGCGCGAATCATCACCAACTGGCCCCAACCGAGCAGGAACGCCGCGAGACGGCCCCACCCGTCGCGGACGAACACGTAGATACCACCCGTCTGCGGCAGCGCGCTCGCCACCTCGGCCAGCGTGAGGGCCCCGCAGAGCGCGAAGATGCCGCCCATGACCCAGACCGAGAGCATCGGAAGCGGGCCGGGGAGCTTGTCGGCAATGCCGGCCGGCGACCGGAAGATGCCGGAGCCGATGGTGGAGCCGATAACGACCGCGATGGCGGTCCAGAGGCCCAGACGACGCTGAAGCGTCGGGCCAGCGGGGGCGGAGGGCGCGTGCATCGCGCTAGTGTAGCAATTGCGGCGCTCCCGCGCGAGAGGGCGCCAGTCACCGCGCCGGCGGGAACTCCGCTAAATTACCACGTGCGGAGGGCGCTTCTTCCTCCGCTCCGCGCAGCACACCCTGTTCCCTGCACCCCACCGTGCCCCTGCCGCTTCCCGTCATTCTCTGGCTATCCATCGCGCTGATCGCCGTCAGTCAGGTCATGATCCTGCGGTCGACAGTGCGCGCCATGCGCGCCGCCGCATCGGAGCAGGCGCGACGCGGCATCGAGTGGGCCTACGCCGTCGTGCCGGTTATCGTGCTGGTGCTCGTGCTCGTGGCCACCTGGGATGCATCGCAGGCGCACACGACCCGGCTGGAGCTGGAGGCGAAGGCCAGCCAGACGAGCGCACCATGACGGCGCCCGCCGCCGCGCTGCGCGAACCCTCGCTGGCCCGCGACCTGATTGCGCTGACCAAGCCGCGCATCATCTCGCTGCTGCTGCTCACCACGCTCGCGCCGATGTTCGTGGCGGGGTCGCCCTCGTGGGCCACCATCCTCTGGACCGGGATCGGCGGCTACCTGATGGCTGGCGGCGCCAACGCGGTGAACATGTATCTGGACCGCGACATCGACCACGTGATGGCGCGCACGAGGCTGCGCCCCATCCCGAGCGGACGCATGGCCGCGCGCGCCGTGCTCGCTTTCGGCATCGCCATTGCCACGGCTGCCACGTGGCTGTTGGGGCATTTTGTGAATGTCCTGACCGCCGCGCTCGCGCTGGCGGGCTTCTACTTCTACGTCTTCGTCTACACGCGCTGGCTCAAGCGCACCACGCCGCAGAACATCGTGCTCGGCGGTGCGGCTGGTGCCTTCCCACCGCTGGTGGGATGGGCGGCGGTCACGGGGCGCGTCGATCTCGCGTCGATCTACCTGTTCCTCATCATCTTCTATTGGACGCCGCCGCACTTCTGGGCGCTCGCCCTGCTCAAGCAGCGCGACTATGGCAAGGCCGGCGTGCCGATGGCGCCAAACATCTGGGGCGAACACGAGACCATCGACCAGATGCTCTGGTACACGCTGCTGCTCCTCGCGCTGAGCATCCTGCCGGTGACCTTCGGCGTGTTCGGCGCCTTTTACCTGGTCTCTGCGCTCGTCCTCGGCAGCATCCTGCTCCGCGGCGTGTGGATTATCCGCTCGCTCGCCGCGAAGGGGGAGAGCTGGATACCCGACGCGTGGAAGGTCTACAAGTACTCGCTGCTTTACCTCGCGCTGCTGTTCGTCGCTATGGCGGTAGACCGGCACCTTTAAGGCGATCGAGGATCT
The DNA here is from genome assembly GCA_041661925.1 of Gemmatimonadaceae bacterium. Lineage (GTDB taxonomy): Bacteria > Gemmatimonadota > Gemmatimonadetes > Gemmatimonadales > Gemmatimonadaceae > PNKL01. Next base: position 15,878 of record JBAZTM010000040.1, on the reverse strand, counting down.
GGAATCCGGATTCCAGATTCTCAGTCGTTTCGCCGCGCCGCGCGCCAGATGAGCGCGCCCAATGCCAGCAACGCGGTGCCGAAGAGTGACATGCGCAGTTCGCTCACGTACGCGCTGACGATCCCGACAATTCCCGCGGCCACAAAGAAGGCAGGGAGCCACGGGTAGCCGAGCGCGCGGTACGGCCGCGGCGCGTTGGGGCGCAGCGCTCGCAGGCGAAAAACCGACGCGGCGCCCAGCGCAAAGAAGATCCAGTCGGCGAAGACGACGCCGCCCAGCAGCGTGCCGATGCTCCCGCGCGTGACGAGCAGGAGCGCCAGCGACCATCCGCCGAGCAGGACGAGCGCCACCCACGGCGAACCGAAGCGCGCGTGGACAGTGCCGGCGGCGCGCAGCACGGGCACGTCAGATCCCAGCGCAAAGACAACGCGGGCGTTGGTGAGGAGCGCGACGTTCACGAAGCCGAGGATCGACAGCATCGCCGCCACGGTCATGGCCGTGGCGGCCGCCGCGCCGCCGAAGCGCGCCGCGGTGTCGGTGGCGGGGGCTGCGCTCGCGGCGAGCCCGTCGCGCCCGAGTGCACTGAGATACGTGCCCGTGACGCCGAGGTAGACGACGATGACGATGCCGATGCCGATGGCGAGCGCGCGCGGGATATTGCGTGCCGGATCTCGGATCTCGCCGGCGATCATGTTCATCTGTTGCCAGCCGCCGATGGTGAAGAGCACCGCCACAAACGCGGCGGCGAAGCCGCGCGCCAGCGGCGGGGCGACCGGGGCATTCACTGGAGCGACGGCCAGCGCGGCATCGGCTGGGCCCAGCACGAGCACAAGGCCGCCGATGATGAGGCCGGCCAGCGCGGCGATCTTGGCGATGGTGAGCACATTCTGCACCGCAACACCCGGCCGAATGCCGAGCACGTTGGTGGCGGTGAGCGCGATGATGGTGATCGCCGCCGCGCCGATTGGACCACCCACGGCACCGAGCGGAAGGAAGCGCTCGAGGTAGCCGGCAAAGCCCATGGCGACGGCGGCGATGGCGCCGCTCGAGATGAGGCCAGCGTTCATCCAGGCGGAGAGGAAGGCGGGGAGCGGCCCGAAGGCCTCGCGAATGTAGACGTAGGCGCCGCCGGCCTCCGGGAGCATGGCGCCGAGCTCAGCGTAGGTCAGCGCACCGGCGAGTGCGACCACGCCGCCCAGTGCCCAGACGAAGACGACCCATCCGGCGGAGGGGAGCGCCGCAGCCGTCGCGGCCGGCGTGAAGAAGATGCCGGAGCCGATGATGCCGCCCACGACAATGAGTGCGGCGGAGAAGAGGCCGAGTTCGCGTTTGAGGGCCATGGTCGCGAAAGGTGCATCATCTCGCGGCGATGCACCACGCCAGCCTTCTTCACCACGGAGCTCACGGAGAACTGCATGAGAGCCACGGAGGAAGACAACGGCAATTTCCTGGGGGAACAGCACGCGCCACGCAAAATTCTGCGTGGCGCGCGGTCGTTACCCAAGTATTTGTGGTACTCCGTGGCCCTCAGCTGTTCTCCGTGAGCTCCGTGGTGAAAAAGTCCCAGTGGAGCTCCGGGGTAAATAAGGCCTGCGTGAGGCTCAAACTATGAACAAATCCACCTGCGGTTCCTTTGGCGTCACGACGAGCGTCTTGCCGTCGACGTACGCGTTGACCTCGGTGCGCATCCCGATCTCGCCGGCGATGTAGATGCCCGGCTCGATGGAGAACCCGCTCCCGTTCAGCAGCAGGCGCTGTTCACGCGTCTCGAGATTGTCGAGATGCGCGCCGGAGCCATGCAGGCCGCTCGAGTCTATGCTGTGCCCCGTGCGGTGCGTGAAGTACTGCCCAAAGCCGCGATCCGTGATCACCTTGCGCGAGGCGTCATCGGCCTCGCCGCCGCGCACTGCGGCGCCGGCCGCCAGCTTGTCGCGCAGGAGCTTGATGGCGGCGTCCCGCGCGTCGCGGACCGCCGTCCAGATTTCCACCGCGCGCGCACTCGGCTCGCCGATGCTTGCCATGTACGTCTGGTCGGCCCACATCCCATCGGGCGCCTTGGCCCAGAGATCGATGAGGATGATATCGCCCACCTTCAGGTGACGCGGCGCATCGGGCGTCGGGTCGTAATGCGGCAGGGCGGCGTTCTCGGTGGCCGACACGTTCGGGCCGTGGTCGGTCCACAGGCCGAGCCGGCCGAACTCGCCGCGCATCCACTCCGTGAGCTCCCACTCGGTGATCGGCGCACCGGCGCGCGCGGCCGCACCCGCCTTGCTAAACGCGGCGTAGGCGATGTCCTTAAGCTGCTCGGCCGCGATGCAGTGCGTGCGGCGCTCCTCGTCGTTCCAGACCGCGAGAAACTGCGTGACGAGATCGCCGGAGCACTCCACCGTCGCGCCCGCGGCGCGCACCATCTCGAGAATGCCCGCCGGCACGTAATCCACGTACGGCACGGCATCTCCCGGCGAGTACTCCATGACGATGCGCTTCCCCTTCACGCAGCGCGCCACCTCGGCCTCGAGCGCCTGCCAGGCGACATACTGCCGGTTCTCCCACGCGGCCGGCCAGTCGTGCCACGGGTTCTGCTCGATGACGTGCGTGATGGCCACCGGCGTGCCCTGCGTCGGCACCCAGACGAACCAGCGGCGCGACACGAAGCCCTTGATGCCGACGAGTCCGCTGGCGATGGCGTTGATGCCGCGGAAGTCGTAGAGCAGCCAGCCGTCCATCCCGGCATCACGCAGGGCGGACTGCAGGGAGGCGACAGACTTTGGATTGAGCATTGGGTTAGCCCTTGCCGCGGACGGGGCGCCATTCGGCGCGCCATTCGCAGCTGCCTTCGCCGCGCGACGCGCAGCGGACATGGTCGACGGCGCCCACTCCGCCGACCATCAGTTGGATGAGCTCGCGGAGCGCCGCTTCATAATAGGCGCAGCCGCCGAGCTTGGGCGCGGCATCACGGGTCACCGAATCCGAGACTTCAAGCATGATGGTGCCGCCGCTGCGGCGCACCGTGCCCTGCAGGTACCGACGAGCGACACTGCGCGCGTAGCGCAGGGCCAGGGGGCGGGTGAGGAGTGCGGGGAGCGAGCGCATCATGCGGCGCAGCACCGGCGAAAAGGTGCCGTACACCTGCCGCGCGAAGTTGCGGCCGGCCTCGCGAAAGACCGCCTCGGCGTCGGGACGCCGGCCGATGAGGCGGGCGATCCCCGCCGCCTCGCCAAAGTCGGTCCGCTGCTTGCGACGCACCGCTTCGGAGAAGCGCTTGATCTGTGCGAAGACGGTGTCGGAGAGCCCGAATCGCTTGTTGCGGAGCTCGTGCACGAACTCCGCCTCGAGATCGTTGTCGGGCAGGTCCACCGTACGGACCGCCTCGAGGAGGCTCAGCGGAATGAGGGGATCGACAGGTCCGGGCATCAGCAACACAAGCTAACCAGCGACCGCAGCACTGAACAAGCGACGCGATGCGCACGCGGGTTGGCTTGCGCGCGCCGCGACCGCCGTTGAATATCCCTGCGGACACCTCCCAGACCCCCTCGCCGACTCGTGCTCCTCGACATCATTCCGCGCATGCTGGTTGGCGGCACGCTCGCGGGCGTTGCGGCCGGGCACGCGGCACGCAAGCGCCAGCTGACGCTCGGCGGCGAGTATGCGGCGTTCGGAGTCGGTACCGCGACCGCGATTGGCGGCGCGGGCTGGCTCCTGTCGCTGGCGGTCTTCTTCTACAGTTCGGTGTTGTTCACGCGGTGGCGCGCCGGCGACAAGCGGCATCGGTCCCGGTCGGTGCTCCCCGACACGCGCGCGCGCGATGCCTGGCAGGTGCTCGCCAACGGCGGACTGTTCGCGGTCGCCGCGATCATCTGGGCATTCACCGGCGCGTGGCAGGCCGGCCTGTTCGGATTCGGCGCGCTTGCGACCGCCACGGCGGACACCTGGGCTACTGAACTCGGCATGGCGCTCAAGGCGGCTCCGCGGTCCATCCGCACGTGGCGGCACGTGGTACCCGGAACGTCGGGCGCGGTGAGCACGCACGGCACCGCCGCCGCGGTGGTCGGGGCCTTCGTGATGGCACTGTGCGCCGTCGCGTCGTTCACCGTGCCGTTCGACATCCCCCGGCTCGAGGCCGTGTTCGTGGGCGGCATCGCGGGCGCGCTCTTCGATTCGGTGCTCGGAGCCACCGTGCAGTCGGTGCGCTGGTGCGAGGAATGCGAGGAGTGGACCGAGCGTCGCGTCCACACGTGCGGCTATCGCAGTCATCATCGCAAGGGCCTGCGCTGGATGACCAACGACGTCGTCAACCTGGTCGCCACGGCGGTGGGCGGCCTGACCGCGATCTTCGCGTGGCTGCCGTGAGCCGCGCCGATGCCGGCGCGTTCCGCGCGGCGCTCTCTCGCTTTGCCTCGGGCGTCACGGTGGTGACGGTGCGCGGCTCCGACGGCGCCGACTACGGCATGACCGTGAGCGCCTTCGCCTCGCTGTCGCTGGATCCCCCGCTGGTGCTGGCCTGTCTCGAGGAGAGCGCGACGCTGTTGCCGCATCTCCGCGCCGCCACGATGTTCGGCGTCAGCATCCTCTCCGCCGGACAGGCGGCCCTGTCGGCGCGCTTCGCCGATCAGAACGTCGTGCGCTTCGACGGAGTGGCGGTGACGCACGCGAGCGAGGGGCCGGCGCTGATCGATGGCGCCGCGGCGCACCTGGTGTGCCGGCGCGTGGCGGAGCACCCCGGCGGCGACCACGTGATCATCGTGGGCGCAGTCGAGCGCGCGGTGGCGCACGGCGACGCGCCACTCGTGTACGCGCTCCGCCGGTATGGCTTCTTCGCGCGCTCCACGGGCGACTGACGGCCGCGGGGTGGCCGGACGCGGTGGCGCGGCCTACCTTCGCATCGTTGCTCCCGACTTCTGACGACCCTTCTCCGGTCCCGTCCATGCGCGACTCCGTCCGTCACTTCCTGTCCGAGTTCATCGGCACCTTTGCGCTGACGTTTGTCGGCAGTGCGGCCATCATGCAGGCGACCATGAGCGACGCAAACGTCGTCGCCATCGCACTCGCGCCCGGGCTCATCCTGGCGGTCTTCGTGTCGGCGTTCATGCACGTCGGGGCCCACTTCAACCCCGCCATCACCATTGGCATGCTCGTGGTGCGTCGCATCGAGCCCGTCATGGCGGGACTGTATGTGGTGGCGCAGGTGGCGGGCGCCACCGCGGCGGCGCTGGCCCTCAAGTACGCCTTCCCCGCTGCGCTGTTCGCGGCGACGCGCGGCGGCGGGCAGTCGGTGTCGCTCGACGTGACGTCCGGGCAGGCGTTCCTGCTCGAGATGACCGGCACGATGTTCCTGATGTGGGCGGTCTTCGGCACGGCGGTGGACCATCGTGCCCCACGCATCGGCGGCATCGGCATCGGCCTGACGATGACGGCCAACATTCTCGCGTTTGGCAGCCTCACGGGCGCGTCGGTGAACCCCGCCCGATCATTCGGCCCCGCCTTTGCGAGCGGCATCTACGAAGCGCAGGGGATCTACTGGCTGGCGCCCATCACGGGCGCGGTGATCGCGGCGCTGATCTACCAGAAGCTCCTGCTCACGGACGAGGCGGAGCCGGTGGATCACGGGGCGATTGGATCGCAGCCTTAACCACGATTGGGGATTGGGAGCTCGGATGAGGATATGCGATATTGATTCGCGATGGTGATGGCGATGGCCGACGCGTGCGCAACAATCACCCTCCGAATCGCGAATCCGTATCGCCATCCCAATCCGAGCTCATCATCCTTAATCGTCCCTCCTGTGTCGCTTGAACTCGAACGCGAACGTACTGTCCAGGCCCTCTGCGCCCATTTTGCGCAGGACCACCTGACGACGCAGGAACTCGAGTTGCGGTTCGAGGAGGTCTACCGCGCGGCGTCACTCGACGACTTGCGAGGCCTGACGCGGGGACTGCCGACACTGGCCCCGGCAGCGATGTCCACCACGCCGCTGCCGATGTACGCGATCGCGACAGCGACCTCGATGCCGGTTGAGAAGCGCTTCCTCGCCCTCATGGCGGACGTGCGACGCCAGGGACAGTGGAGCGTGCCGGCGCGTGTGAAAGCACGCGCATTCATGGGCGCCGTCCGGCTGGACCTCCGCGAAGGGCAGGTACCGGCGGAAGGTGTGGACATCGACGTCACGGCCGTGATGGGTGAGGTACGCATCATCCTGCCACCGGGCCTGCGCGCCGACGTGGACGGTCTCGCCGTGCTGGGCGAGTTCTCCGACCGGACGAGCGGCGGAGGTGCACCCGACGCCCCGTTGATCCGGGTGCATGGCGAGGCGATCATGGGCGCCGTGCGCGTGGAGACACGCCTGCCCAAGGAAGGCGCGCTGCAGGCGTGGAAGAGGCGGCTTCTCGAGAACTGATTGAAGATTGGACTCAGGAATGCGATGAGCGATTGACCGGCGCGCCGCGCCAGCCCCGCCGCGATCGCAATCCGTTATCGCAATCCTGAGTCCACGTCCTTCGCCTTCTTCTCGTAGCGTGCCATCGACTCCACGATCACGCGCATCGCCTCCTCGCTCTTCCCCCATCCGACGATCTCGCACCGCTTGCCCTCGAGATCCTTGTAGATGTGAAAGAAGTGCTCGATCTCCAGGAGGTAGTGCTGCGGCATGTCGGCGATGTCGAAGTGCTCCTCGTGGTGCGGCGAGTTCACCGGCACCGCGAGGATCTTGTCGTCCGGTTCGCCCCGGTCCTTGAGGCGCAGCACGCCGATCGGGCGCACGTCAATAAGGCATCCCACGAACGTCGGCTCGTTGATGCGCACCAGCACGTCGAGCGGATCGCCGTCCTCGTGCAGCGTGCGGGGAATGAGCCCGTAGTCGCCGGGATAGTGCACGGCGCTGTAGAGCACGCGGTCGAGCTTGAAGAGCCCCGACTCCTTGTCGAGTTCGTACTTGTTGCGGCTGCCGCGCGGAATCTCGATGACCGCGGTGACGGTCTCGGGCGGATGGTGGCCGGTGGGGAGGTCGTGCCAAGGGTGGAGCATTGTAAAGACCGATTGGGGATTGGGAGCTCGGATTGGGATTAAGGATACTGATTCGCGATGGGGATATCGATATCCCAATCGCCAATCCACATCGCCAATCCACATCGCCAATCCCAATCGCCAATCCCAATCCGAGCTCCCACTCAGCAATCAGTATCCAATGGCCGCTCCATCCCTCCTCGGATCCGCCACCCCGATCAGCTTCCCCTTCACCACCGCAACGGCGTGCACCCCGCCGAACATGATGTCACCGACGCGGGAGAGCGGCAGATAACCCTTGGCGCGCAACGCGGCGTACACCTCGGGCGCGAAGCCGGCCTCGACCTCCACGTTGCGTCCCTGCGCGGGCTGCATCCGTGGCGAGGCGATGGCGGTCCATGGGTCCTCGCCGAGTGCCAGGTGACGGAACGCCACCTGCGTGGTGGACGTCGGGATGTACTGCGAGCCGGCGGCTCCAACCACCATGCGCACATCGTTGCCGCGAAGAATAATGGTGGGCGAAATCGTGGAACTCGCGTACCGGTTGGGGCCGCGCGTCGAGTTGTCGAAGTTGGAGCCGCCGGAGTTCAGGAAGTAGCCGTTGACGTAGATGCCTGACCCGAACAGCACGCCCACGGTGAACGTCATCGACACTGCATTGCGGTCGCCGTCCACGACGCTGAAGTGCGTGGTGTTCGAGGCCGCGGCCTCGTCGTCACCGGGGGAACGCGGCGCACGCGGCGCGGCGACGCGGTCGGGGCCGAGGGCGCTTGCCCCCCATCCATCGAGGGCGGCGCAGGCACCCGACGGTGCCGTGGCGTCATCGGCCCACGGATCGCCCGCCGTGACGGTGCCGCCGCCGTCCAGCGCGGCAATGGCCGGCGCCCGCTTCGCGGCGAAGGCCGGGCTGGTTACGCCGCGCGCCGGCACCGCGTAGATCGTTGGATCGCCACGATACTGGCCGACGTCGGTGCCCGCGACGCGCATCGCGCCAACCATCTGCACCGCGGCCGCTCCCTGCGTCGTCGGCGAACCGAGTGCGGCAGCATTTGATGCCGCCAGCAGGTTGAGCGCCTCGAGCGTGTTGGCACCGCCCAGCGGCGGAGCCGCCGACAGCAGGGTGTAGTCCATCCACGGCGTGCAGAGCGGCCGCTTCATGGCCACAGGGTACGCGCGGAAGTCCTCCACGGTGGCTGGGCTCCCGAACGAACGCATCTTGGCCACCGCACGCTCGGCCAGCACCCCTTCGTAGAATGCAGCACGCCCGTCGCGGGCGATCGCCTCCAGTGTCTGCGCGAGCTGCGACTGCACCAACCGCTCGCCCGGCCGCAGCGCCTGCCCGCCGGGCAGGAACAGCGCCGCCGCCGCGCTGTCGGCGCTCAACTTGGCGCGGGAACTCTCCGAAGTACGCGCGAGCAGCGGCGATACGATAAATCCATCGCGCGCCAACGCGATGGCCGGTGCCATCACCTGCGCGCGCGTCAGCTTGCCCCACCGGGAGTGCGCGTCCAGAAGTCCGGCGACGGCGCCGGGGATTCCGGCGGAGCGTCCATTGATGGGACGACGCATGGACGACGTGTCCACACGCGCCCATTCGGGGTCGGCGCCGGTGCGTGCGTAGAAGTCGAGCGCGTCCGCCCGGCGACCGGCGCGATGCCAGACGACCATTCCGCCGCCGGCGCCGAGTCCGGTCTGCGACGGGTCGACGACAGCGAGCGCAAAGGCCGTGGCGACCGCGGCGTCCACCGCGTTGCCGCCCTGGCGCAAAATCGTGGCGCCGGCCGCCGCCGCATCGGCGTGCGACGCCACCACCATGCCGCGCGCCGACTCGGCGCGCTTGGCATAGAGCGGCGGCGGCGACGAAGCGGGCTGCTGCAACCCGCAGGCGGTAATCAGGATGGCGCCGAAGATGGCGACGCTTGAACGAATGGCGGATGACGGCGTCATGACAGGCCCAAGAAGCGAGAACCGGACCCGGCCGAAGTGGCCGGATCCGGTAGAATAACGCCGCTGGGAGGCAGTCCGCTGGTGCGGGGGGCCGTCGGAGCCCGCGCCGGTCAGTCCTCGAACTCGAAGAGTTTCTCGAGCTGCGTGAGGTGCAGCAGGTGTCGAACCGTCGGTGGCGTGCGCTTGAGGCACGTCGAGAGCAAGTTCTCACGGGCCCGCTTCTGCAGCAGCACCAGCACGCCGAGGCCGCTGGCATCCACTTCACGGGTATCGCGCAGGTCGATCGTGATGCGCTTGGCGCCATCGGAGGCGGCTTTCGTCAGCCGTTCGAGTGCATCGCGACGGAAATCGAGCCGATGTTCCGAGACGAGGCGTTCGGGGGCCTGCAAGACGACGCGATCAGGTTGTGTAAGCGGACTCATGGAAACCTCCTCGCTGCGTCCGACCATTGCTATCCGCATTGTTGCTCCGTTGCCCTGAGTGGCCCTGTCGGCCTTCGCTCACCTTCGGCAGCCGGACTATCTCGGTGATCTGAGATTCCCTGCGTTGCGGCCCCGCCTCGCGACGGGTGTGCTCTTGTCGGGTGATGCAGCATTCAGTTGTTGCCCCGTAATACAGCGAAAAGCGTGCCAAACGAAACAGCGCGCTAACATCATGCTATATAATGAGTTACGAGATCATCACATCGTGATGGCAACGATTCGCCCTGCTTCCCGCGGTCTGCACGGCAACGCGCGCGACACCGTCATTTTCGGTTATAGTCACGATGTCAACGCAAAGCGTCACATCGCGCACGGCGCGCCTCGGAACCGCTCCGGCACGTTGCTGAGGACGGGCGGCGCGACTATCCTCTGTCGCAATCATTGAGCTCGTTGTCGATCCCGGGTCGGCAGCGACATCGCATCCAGCCCCGCCCCCGCCATGTCAGATCTCGACACGCTGCTCACCGAGAACCGCTCGTTCCCTCCGTCCGAGCACTTCCGCCATCAGGCGATCGTGAACGACGAGTCGCTGCATGAGGAGGCAGCGAAAGACTACGAGGAGTTTTGGGCGCGGCAGGCGCGCGAGCTCGAGTGGATGGTGCCGTTCACGGAGACGCTGGAGTGGGCACCGCCGCACGCGAAGTGGTTCCACGGCGGCCGGCTCAACGTTTCGGTGAACTGTCTCGATCGGCACGTGCGTGGCCCGCACCGCAACCGCGCGGCGCTCATCTGGGAGGGGGAGCCTGGGGACTCCCGGGTGCTCACGTACTGGGACCTGTACCGCGAGGTCCAGAAGTTCGCGAACGTGCTGAAGTCGCTGGGCGTCAAGCGCGGCGACCGCGTGGGCATCTACCTCCCGATGGTGCCGGAGGCGGCCATTTCCATGCTCGCCTGCGCCCGCATTGGCGCCATCCACAGCGTCGTGTTTGGCGGATTCTCGCCGGAGTCGCTGCGCGACCGCATGAACGACGCCCAGGCGAAGGTGCTGATCACCGCCGACGGCGGTTATCGCCGCGGCCAGGTGACGCCGCTCAAGCGCAACGCCGACAAGGCGCTTGAGGACGCGCCGACGGTGAAGCACGTGATCGTCGTGCAGCGCCGCCCCGGAGGCATGGGCGACGAGTCGTTCGCGCAGATGAAGGAAGGGCGCGACCACTGGTGGCATCGCCTGATGCAGACCGCCAAGGCGGACTGCCCTCCCGAAGCCATGGACGCGGAGGATGTGCTTTTCATCCTCTACACGTCGGGCACGACGGGCAAGCCGAAGGGCATCGTCCACACGACGGGCGGCTACCTGACCGGCGTGGCAGCCACGACCAAGTACGTGTTCGACCTCAAGGACGACGACGTCTTCTGGTGCACGGCCGATGTGGGCTGGGTCACCGGGCACTCGTACCTCGTGTACGGTCCGCTCGCCAACGGCGCGACGTGCGTGATGTATGAAGGAGCGCCCGACTGGCCGGAACGGAACCGCTTCTGGGAGATCTGCGAGAAGTACGGCGTGTCGGTCTTCTACACGGCGCCCACGGCGATCCGGGCCTTCATGAAATGGGGCGAGCAGCACCCGGCGCGGCATGACCTGTCGCGCCTGCGCCTGCTCGGCACCGTCGGCGAGCCCATCAACCCCGAAGCCTGGATGTGGTACCACAAGGTGATCGGCGGCCTCCGCTGCCCGATCGTCGACACGTGGTGGCAGACGGAGACCGGCGCGATCGTGATTTCGCCGTTGCCCGGGCTGACGGCGACCAAGCCGGGAAGCGCGACCCGGCCGCTCCCCGGCTATTTCACCGCGCTGCTCGACTCCAAGGGCAACGAACTGGAGGTCGGCGGCGGACTGCTCGCCCTGACCAGGCCCTGGCCGTCCATGCTTCGCACGATCTGGGGCGACGATCAGCGCTACGTGGACACCTACTTCAGCAAGTGGCCGGGCCGGCCCGACCTGTACTTCCCCGGCGACGGCGTGAAGCGCGACGACGACGGCTACTATTGGATCATGGGACGCGTGGACGACGTGCTGAACGTCGCGGGCCACCGCATCGGTACCATGGAAGTCGAGAGCGCACTTGTCGAACACCCAGCCGTCGCCGAGGCGGCGGTGGTGGGCAAGACGCATGAAATGAAGGGTCAGTCGATTGCGGCGTTCGTCACCCTGCGCGACGGCTTCCACCAGAGCCCGGCGCTGCGCGACGAACTGCGCGAGTTCGTGGCGGAGAAGATTGGCGCGATCGCCCGCCCCGACGACATTCTCTTCAGCGCCGACCTGCCCAAGACGCGCTCGGGCAAGATCATGCGCCGCTTGCTGCGCGACATCGCTGAAGGACGGACACTGGGCGACACGACGACGCTCGCCGATCCGTCGGTCGTGGCGTCGCTCAAGGATCAGTACGAAGCTGAAGAAAGCTGATTCAGGATTGGGAGCTCGGATTCCGATTGCGGATGGCGATTTCGGATGACGATTTCGATTGTACCGATGCGAGCTCTCACACCCACTTTTGGTGAGGTGATCAGTGACCGTTGACCTCCGCGCGACATTGCAGGACGCACTCTCGGCGGACTACGTCCTCGAGGACGAGCTGCCGCGCGGCGGCATGTCGCGGGTCTTCCTCGCCGTGGAAAAGTCACTGAACCGGAAGGTCGTGCTCAAGGTGCTCGACCCGGAGCTGGCGGCCACCCTGAGCGCCGAGCGGTTCAAGCGCGAGATCGCGCTGGCGGCCCGACTGCAGCATCCGCACATCGTGCCGCTCCTGCACGCCGGCGCCGTGAACGGCATGCTCTTCTACTCCATGCCGTTCGTCGAGGGCGAGTCGCTGCGCGAGCTGATGGTCCGCGAGCGCCCCATGAGCCTCGAGCGCGTCACGCAGATCCTCGATGAGGTGTCCGGCGCGCTCGACTTCGCGCATGCGCAGGGCGTGGTGCACCGCGACATCAAGCCCGAGAACGTCATGCTCTTCCACGGACAGGCTGTGGTGCTCGACTTCGGCATCGCCAAGGCCGTGAGCAACTCCACCGCGGCCACTCCCGGCACCACCACGGCGCCGCGCCTGACGCTGCAGGGGACGAGCCTCGGCACGCCGACCTACATCGCCCCCGAGCAGGCCGCGGGCGATCCGTCGCTCGATCATCGGGCCGACATCTACAGCGTGGGCTGCGTGGCCTACGAAATGCTGACCGGACACCCGCCGTTCCGCGGCAAGACGCCGCAGGCGGTGATGATCGCGCACGCCAAGGAAGTACCCGAACCCCTGGCCAAGCGCCGACCCGACGCGCCGCCCGCGCTCGCGAAGCTCGTGATGGCCTGCCTGGAGAAGGAACCGGATCGTCGTCCTCGGCGTGCCCAGGAAATCGTTACCGCACTTCGTTCGGCACACGCCAGCGGCGGTGCAAAGGGGCTGTTCGAACGGGTGCCGTGGTGGCTGCCGTGGGTGCTGGCAGGCGTCTCATCCGCCGCGGCCGTCTGGCTTGCCCTCACCCGCTGATTGAAACCTCAGCGTCGCCTCGATCGTTAATTAATCGTGCTGAAGCGTTTCCTTCCCGAGTCGCTGTTCCCCCGCAAGCTGCCGGCAGCCGCCGACCGCCGCATGCGGCTCGCGCAGGCGCGCGCCGAGGAGGCGCTCGTCCGCACCCACGTGGAAAACGCACTGTCGTTCGTGGATGCGCTCGCCGAGGAACTGCCGTTCGACCGCGCTCTCGATACCTACATCCGGGAGATGGCGGTGCCGGAGCCGCTGGCGTCCATGGTGGTGACCCGCGTGCTCGTGGTACTGGGGCGCGAACTCCTTCCGGCGCGGAGAGAGGAGCTTGGGGATGAACTGCGGCCGCGGCTGAGGCTCTCCGAAGCGTCGGACGGACGGCGAGGGACGATCAGGAGAGCCTGAGTGCGACAGAGTACGACGGAGTACGACAGAGTAAGGCAGCGCCAGCAAACAGAGGGGCCCGGACAACCCCGGGCCCCTTGGTCTTTCACTGTCTCACTCTGTCGTACTCTGTCGTACTCTGTCGGATTCTGTCGTATTCGGCGCTACTCAGCGCCCCGCCCCGCCCTAAGCTCCACCACAGATAGCGCGAAGAGAATCACCACCAACACCGCGCTCACCACGCACCACTGGCAGACGGCGTGGATGACCGCCAGCTCGAGGTAGGTGAGATACGCGCTGAAGAGCACGCCCCATCCGGTGATGGTCACGAGCGCGACCGCCACGCGGCGGTCATTCTCGAACCGCTCGCTGGTGCCGGCCAGCGCGACGGCGAACAACAGGACGTAATAGGCGACACCCCAGAGCGCGACCGGCTGGCCGAGGAAGATCGCCCACGGACTGGTGTTGACCTTCTCGCAACCGCCGATCTTGCAGCTGAGCGTGCCGACCACGCCCAGCTTATACAGCCACAGGTACATCGCGGGGAACAGCCCGACGAGGGCCACCGCGGCGATGACCATGCGACGTGTCACTTGGCGCCCTTGGCCGACGTGTCCGCCTTGCCGAGCCGGACGAGTTCTGCGTCAACCAGCTTCTTGACCTCGTCGTAGGGAATGCTCCCCGCGTACTTCTTGCCGCCGATGATGAACGACGGCGTCTCGTTGATCTGCCGCTTCTCGGCTTCCGCCCCGCTGGCCTTGATGTTCGGGTAATGCCGCTTGCTGTCGAAGCACTCCTCGAACTTGCCCGCGTCGAGGCCGATGTCGGCGGCGTAGCCCAGCATCTTCTTTCCGGGATTCGACGTGGATTGTGTGTTCCAGAGGTCCTGCGTGTAGAACAGGCGGTCGTGCATCTCCCAGAACTTCCCCTGTTCGTTGGCGCAGTAGGCGGCGTTCGAGGCCGACCAGGTGTTCGCGTGCATCGGCAGCGGGAACACGTAGAACTCGACCGACGCCAGGCCGGTCTTGACCAGTCGCTCGCGGATATCGGGCTCCGTCAGCATCGCGAACTGCGCACAGGCCGGGCACTCGAAATCGGCGAACTCGACGATCTTCACCGGCGCGTCGGGCGATCCCATCAGGAAGCCTTGGGCCGTGCCGAGCGGCATGTTGGGATCAATGGCCTCCCCGCCGCCCTTGGGCCGCGTGGCGACCCAGCCGAGCGCGCCCGCGCCGACAACGACGATGGCGATGAGCAGGAAGGTGAACTGCTTCTTGGAGGCACGCGCGTTTGAACTGGCCACAGGGAGACCGTTGGGTGAGAGGGTGCCGAAAGTTACTGGTCGAGGGGGGCGGGAAACAGATGGTAGATGGTCGATAGTCGTCGGCGAACGGCGGACCGCGCGGCAAGGGTACACCGCGAGTCATACCTTTGATCGTGGTCCCGCGGCATTCTGCCATCTGCCATCTGCCATCTGCCTTCTGCCCTCCGCCTCAGTGACCCGCTTCGACCACATCCGCATCCCCGTCGGCCCCGGCGAATTGCACGCCGAGCGGTTCGGCTTTGGGGATCACCCGCTGGTGCTGCTGCACGGCTTCGGCACCTCCACGTTTCTCTGGAGGCGCGTCGCCCCTGCGCTGCCGCTCGGGCGGATGACGGCGTGGGCCGTGGATCTGTTGGGTCATGGCGAATCGGACCGGCCGGCTGACGCTGACTTCGGCGTGGCCGCGCAGGCACTGTGTGTGGAACAGGCCATGACGTCGCTGCGCATCGGCCGGGCCACCATCGTGGGGGTGGATCTGGGCGCTGCCGTGGCGGTGCACCTGGCCGCTACGCGCCCCGCGCGCGTGCACGGCATCGTGCTCATCAGCCCCCCGCCGCTGGGTCGCGTGCGCGGCGAGGATCTGGCCGAGTTCGGCCGTCTGACGGGAACGCACCTTCTTGAATCGACGCGCGGCATGCTCGGCGCGGCCACCGTGCTCGGCCCGCTCCTCGCGCGGGGCGTCGGCTCACCCGATGCGATGCCCGACCGATTGGTGACCCGCTACGCCGCCCCGTTCGTCGGCCCCGACGGCGTGCGTCACCTGCAGGAGTTGGCGAACGCGGTGACCGATGATGACGCCGAGGAGCTGGACGTGGGCCGCATCACGGCGCGGGCGCTGGTGCTTCGGGGTGAGCGGGACGCCTGGTGCTCCCCTGTCGACGCGGCGCGGCTGGCCACGGCGATTCCCGGCGCCGAACTCCGCACGATCCCCCTCGCGGGTCGGCTGGTCCCGGAGGAGGCGCCGGAGGCTCTCGCCAGCCTGCTGGCCGATTGGGCGCCGCCAGTCCGCACCGCCGGCCCCACACACAAACACTCCGAACATGACGACTGAACGTACGGCTCTCGAGACGCGTATAGACTAGGAATCGAGGGTCGTCCCGTTTACGTTTCTATAGTACGCTTCTCACACTATTTTTCTGGACGAGATGAACAAGGGTCGAAATAGAAATCGCAGGCCAGGCAACGAGCCGTCGCCGAAGGATCAGGCGCGCGATGAGTTGTTCCAGCATGTCATCAGCTGTGGAGTGGTTGGGTGCGACCCGGAGCACCAGC
>JBAZTM010000039.1:0-34508 GCA_041661925.1 Gemmatimonadaceae bacterium | reverse complement strand
AGGCCAACCAGGGCTACTTCGAGATCCTCCCGCGCGATCAGGCGCAGGGAATTCAGGAAGCAAGCCAGATGAACAAGATCGTCCGCGTGGTGGCGACGGTTGAGTACCTGTTGAAGGACTGAGGCGGGCCCGAGGCAAAGAACCCTCCGAGTGTCACCACTCGGAGGGTTCCTGGCATCTATCCCCGTGTTGTCCGCGGGATCCGGCCGGCCCAGCGATCGAGCCGGTCGGGGCTACTGATCTAGAACTTGAAGGTCAGCTTGGTGTAGACGATGCTCGCATCGTACTTCCCATCGTTCGGCTTCGTAAAGATGTTCATGTTCGACGGCATCAGCTTGCTGGTGGCGCTGAACGCATCCTTGAAGTCGTACTGCTCGAACTGGTAGCCGGCCGAGATGGCCCAAGCCTTCGTCATGGTCCAGCCGAACTGCGCCGACACCGACGTCATCTCGGAGTCGTCCCAGTCGGTGATGTCAGCGGCATTGCCCTGGCCCGCCGGAATCAGCGTGGTGCGGCCGGGGTTGTAGAAGCTGCCGGTCGCGTTGGCCGTGATGTCCAGGAGACCATCAACCTTCTGGTTCATGGCGTTCAGCGTCAGCGTCCCCTTGTCCGGTACCACTTGGAAGGTCACGCTGGCGCCGTACGTGTTGGTCTCGTCGGAGCCTGCGAGGTTATTCAGGTTGTTGATCTTCGAGGCGGCACCCGTTCCGGTGGTCGTGGACCACTGGTTGGTGGTGGCGTTCTTCTCGTGCGTGAAATAGGCGCCGAGTTCGACACGCGCATTGGCCGTCCAGTTGATCTCGCCCGTGTAGCTGTCGTACGTCATGTCGAGCAGTCCGCTCGGCGTGTTCGGCGTGGCCACGGCACCGGGCTGCGGAACGCCGCTGGACGCGGCGATACGGTCCGGACGGTCGGTGAAGTCCACCTGACGGCGGAAGTAGGCAAGGCTCAGCTCGAGATTGTCCATCGGCGTCAGTTCGATATCAACGCCCGTACGGGTGTTCTCGAACGCGGCTTCGTCTGCCTGGAAGCCGTACACCGTGTGTCCATCCGCGGTGCGCTTGGACAGGTCGTACGTACCGCGCAGCCCGAGCCAGTCATTGAAGTGGTAGATCGCGGTGAGTCCCATGCCGCTCTCCGTTCCCTTCTCGGCCTCGCGGTGCGTCCGCTCCAGCTGGCCGCCGCGCACCTGGCCCTCGACCGTCAGCGCCTTGAAGTCATACGTGGCGGAGGCGGAGTAACGCGAGGACTTCGTGTCGTAGACGTTGGCCGTCAGGTGCCCGAACGGGGCATCGCTGTCGGCGGTGACCGTGGTCCAGCGCGAGTCACTGCCGGACACGTCGCCCGTGATCACGTACTTGTTCGACTTGTCCTTCAGGTCGTACATGCGGTACTGCGCGCGGAGGGTGAGCCCCTCGAGCGGCCGCGACGCGAACGACAGGTTGAACATCGTCGTGTTGACTTCGCCGCCGTACGACTTCTGCTGCAGCGCACCGTAGCTCGCGGCACTCAGGCCGGTGGGCGTGCTGAGCGCGGTATTGTGCGTGTACGGATAGAAGGGCGCATCCTGCGTCCACGAGCCCATCTGCACGCTGGCGTTAATGCGAGTCTGCTTCTTGAACTTCAGCAGGAGCCCGGCCTTCGCCGTGCTGGCTTCGTTGTCCGGAGCCATCACGAACCGTTCGCGGGAGAGGCCGCCCATGGCAGGATTCCCCCCGGCCGCGGCGATGTACGTCGCGTCGTTCGCCTGGAACGGGAAGTCCACTTCCACCGTCTCGGCCCGGTTGTCATACAGGTTCCGGTTGAACGACACGTAGGCATTGCCCCACGCGAAGTTCTTGCCGGCCCGGACGCCGATGTCGTGGATGATCTCGTCCATCGGGTTCAGGAACTCGATGGACGGGGCGACGCGTTCGCGGAAGTTCACGCTGCCGAGGCCGCGGAACCCTTCCTTCATCTCGTTCTTATACGACAGCGACAGGTCGAACGGCAGGCGGTCGCCGAAGTTCAACTCGACGTTGCCCGTCTTCCGGATGCCGGAGTTGTCGATGAGGTTCGTCGACGCAAAAACCGGCGCGAGCAGCGCACTGTAGAAGTCGTAGTTACGCGCCGACGTCGGGAGCCGCGTGTCAACCGCCGTCTGCAGCGCCTGCTGCAGGTTGTCGGCCATTGACCACACGCCCGGCGAGGACTCGTTGTAGATCAGGTGGGCGTCGTTCCCCATGTTGTGGGGAATCTGGTTGTAGTCAAACTTCACGCCGAAGCCGAACGCCTTCGCCCAGCCAAAGAAGCGCTGGTTCGTCTGCTGGACGTTCTGCCCGGTCAGGTTGAAGTCGACCTTTCCACCCGCCGACCAGAGGTTCACGAAGGGAATGGACATCCCCTTCGGCATTTCGCGGTATTCCGTGAATTTCGACGACTCGACGTCTTCCGTCCCAAGCGCGCGGAGCCTCATCTCGCCGCCGCTCGTGATGGTCGGCGCCTTCTGTGCCGACACGGTGGTCGCCGCCATGAGAAGACCCATGGCGACGAACGCTGAAATCTTCGTTGCGCGTGTCATGGGGTTACCTCGTGAAGTAGGCGCCCGAGGGCGAGTTGGAGCCGTGGATGTTGATGTGGCAGTTCAGGCAGGAACGCCCGACGAAGCGGGAGTTCACCGTCGGATAGCCGGAGGGAGCGCCCGTCGGAGCAACCGGCACGCCCTTTTCCGTCGAATAGTTGTCACCCGAGCCGAAGTGGCCCGAGCCGGAGATGTGGCAGTTGTAGCAGAGGGTTGGCGCCTTCTGCACCAGCAGCCGCTTGTGGTTTGAGCCGTGCACGTCGTGGCACGAAATGCAGTCTTCGCGCACCGGGGCATGCTCGAACATGAATGGGCCGCGCTTCTCGGTATGGCACTGGTAGCAAAGCTCGCTCACCGTCTCGGCCTTGATCATCTTGGGCCGGGTGCCTTCGTGCGGGTTGTGGCAGCTCACGCAACCCATCTTGCCTTCGCGCACCGGGTGATGCGACGTGCGGTTCATCTTCGCACGCTCGGTCTTGTGGCACGAGTAGCACAGCTCCGAATCCTTCTTCGTCTTCAGTTGGGCGCTGGCCGACTTCGGATTGTGCACGCTGTGGCACGAGGCGCAGCTCACGTTGCGCCGCGCATGCATGCTGCTCATGAAACTTTCCTGCTCGGCCTTCTCGTGGCACGACAGGCAGGTCGCGTTGAGGTCGGCGGCTTTCACGTTCTTCAGCGACGGCACGGGGCCGTCCTTGCCTTCCGACTGCGCCTTGAAGTGTTCCGCCACATTGTTGTGGCACTTCGCGCAGCTCTGCTCGACGCGCGCGTGCCCTGACTTGCTGAACGCCGGGCTGAGTGCCTTGTCATGGCAGGACTCGCAGTCCGACGCGCTCCATGAAGCCTGGCCCTGAGCGGCGGTTGGTGCGAACACCACCGCGGCGACGAGCACGCTGCCCACAAGCCAAGCCAACGGCTTCATGGAGAGAATGCCACTACCTCGTACTCTGGGAAATGTCATGGCACCCTCCTGAGGTGCACACACCTGATAGAGAAGCTGTTGCCGCCCGCCCACCTGATGCGTTCACTGCCGAGTGGCAGCGGGGCACGAGAAATCTGGGAGTCAGGGTTCCTGCCATCTGTCAGGCGCCATACGCAACGTGTTGGGGGGCTTACTGATACAGCGTCTCGGGGTATACCCTACGTAGTGCTACCAATGCGTTTGTACGACATGCATTAGCGTGTTGGGAGGCGATGTTTCATGGTCGAGAGGCGCGGCTAAGTGCATACGCGTTGGGTGCTAGCGCCCCGATCACCGACAGCAACTTCTGTAGGAGCAGCGCATGGGCCTCGATGACCGTCCGCGATGTCTCATCATGGATGGCGAGCGCACCTAATGACTGTTCGTGGGCACCGGCCGACGTCGGGACACTCCGCTGCATGACCACCAGGAGATCGCCTTGCGCACCGTGATCATTGGAGCCACAGGACACATCGGAAGCTGGCTCGTGCCGCGGCTCGTGCGCGCCGGTCACGAAGTTGTCGCCGTCTCGCGAGGCGAGCGCCGACCATATCACGAACCGAGCGAATGGCGTTCAGTGGAACCGGTGACACTCGATCGCGCCGCCGCCGAACGCGACGGCTCCTTCGGCCGTGCCATTGCCGCGCTCAATGGCGATGCGGTGGTTGACCTGATCTGTTTCACGCGGGAATCCGCCGCGCATCTCGTGGACGCCCTGCGCGGCCAGGTGGGCGTGTTCGTGCACTGCGGCACCCTCTGGGTGCACGGCGTGCCCCGTGAACGGCCGTACGATGAGACGGCGCCGCGTGAACCCGTTGGCGAGTACGGCATTCGCAAGGCGGAGATCGAGCGCTACCTGCTCGACGCCGCGACGGGCGGGTTTCCCGCCGTCGTGCTGCATCCAGGACACATCACGGGGCCGGGGTGGCCGCCCATCAATCCCGCAGGCCACCTCGATCCGCGCGTCTTCGACGCGCTCGCACGTGGCGACTCCGTCGTACTTCCCGATGACGGGTCCGCGACGTTGCAGCACGTCCACGCCGATGACGTGGCGCAGGCCTTTGCGCTCGCGCTTGCAGATCCGGCGCGCGCGATCGGCGAGGCGTTTCACGTCGCGGCGGTGGAGCCGGTGACCATGCGTGCCTATGCGGCCGCGGCGGCCGCGTGGTTTGGGCAGGTGGCGCGGCTGGAGTTCCTGCCATGGGAGGAGTGGCGGGGCACCGTGGGAGAGCGCGATGCGACGATCACGCGCGATCACATCGTGCACTCGCCGCATGCGAGCATCCAGAAAGCGCGTCGCGTCCTCTCCTTTGAGCCGCGATACAGTGCGATCGCCGCGGCGCGCGATGCGGTGGCCGCCATGTATCCTTCATTGAGGTAGGCGACCGACCGACGTCCTCCACGGAGTTCCCGTGTTCTCATTTCGTCCCATCGGCGTCGTCCGTAGTCCGTACGCCGACACCGCACAGATTCCCCGGGGCCCCGGCGCTGAACACCACGCCGAAGGTGTGCTCGAACTGCTTGCGGAGTTCGAGGAGGGCCTCGCCGATATCGATGGCTTTTCGCACTTGTACGTCCTGTGGGTCTTCGATCGCGTGGACGGCTACGATCTCCTCTCGATGCCGCCGACGGATGACCGCGCCCATGGCGTCTTCTCGACGCGGTCGCCGCGGCGCCCGAATCCCATCGGGCTGACGGTGGTAAGGCTGGTGCGGCGAGACGGCGCACGGCTCACTGTGCGGGGGGTGGACATGCTCGATGGCACCCCGATACTCGACATCAAGCCGTATCTCAGCAGTATCCCCGCCGAGGAGATCACGCGGGGATGGATGGCCGACGCCGAAGCCCGCCGGCGCGCCGGCGGATAGGTCACCGCCGCCGCGCGGTCGATCGAGGGATTAGAAGCGCGACAGCAGTCGGCTCAGGCGGTCTGATCGTTCTGCCAGGGCCGCCTTCTCCTGCACGAGCTTCTGGACCACGCTGTTGGTCTCCGCGCTTCCACGCACCGCGGTGAACTCGGCCGTGCGCTCGTCCTCGGTCATGCCGAGGCCGAACCCGATGCGCGCGAACGCGGCAAACTCCTTCTTCGAGTCATCGACGATTGCCGAATGCAGCGCGGCCGTCGCCTCGTCGTAGGCCGACAGCATGTCCTGCGCCTGTTCGCGCGTCATCGCATCCGGAGCGTAACCGTTCTCGGCCGCGAACGCGGCGCAGACGTACGACCACTCATCCTGCGCAAACTCGCTGGCGATGGTGGAAAGCCGAGCGGCCAGTTCGTGGAGCGACCCGACCGTGCCAGCGACAATGTCGTCTTCGAGCGCCCGCAACCGTTCAGTCGGCATCAGGAGGCCGCCGACATCCGTCCACGAATACGGATCACGGAGCGTGGCGCCGGACCGCAGCGCCTGTTGCACCGCGTCCCACGTTGTCGCCGGCGACGCATCCTCTATGCGGTCGAGCACATGGCCGTTGAGGTAGCGCGTCACCCCCTGCGCGTAGTATCTGGCGCACTTGCGGAGCAGGAGGCGCTTGATGAAGACGCCGCCGTACTGGACTGATGCCTTCTCCTTTGGCGTCGATTCGTGCAGGCGCAGCAGCACCGCACGCCCGGCTCGCATCTTCTCGACCGTGAACGGCGAGAAGACGGCAAATGAGATCAGGTCGCGCCGCACCGCCACCTTTCGTCCATCCCGCCTGGGCCACTTCTCCCCGTCGCGCACCGTCCCCACAGAGAAGAGGTTCATGCCGGGAATGATGGCGGACTGCCCTTCGGATTCGTGGATGTAGGCGAACGGCAGGTCGGGCGTGTTGATGTTGGTGTAGTGCTTGCCGATCACGACGCTGAACGGGCCGATATGCGTCTCGTGCAGCACGTACGAGAACGACCCGGTCTTGGAGCCACGCTCGAACACGCCCTGATGGACCGGGCCGAGCTTGTACATGTGATTGCTCTGGTTCGTCCCCGACCCGGCGTTGTAGAACGAGAAACTGGCGGCGATCAGCAGTGTGGACTTGTGGTGCGTGACCGTGTACGGCCCGGCGAAGATCGATACGGCCTCGCCGTGGAATCCCTCGCAGTTCGCGAAGAAGACGGAGTTCTCCGCCGAGAACTGCTTGCCGAGTCGGCAGGCCTGGCCAACGTACGCCTTCTCGAGCAGCGCACCGCCGCTGACGCTCGCCCCCTCGGCGATGATGAAGTGCTTTGCCTGCACCGCCTCGCCCACCACGGTGGGATGTTCGGCGCAGCTGAGGATCGTTCCATTGTCGAGCAGCGCGGTTCCGCGCACCACGGCATGCGGGCCGATGAGGACATTGCGGATGACGCCACAATGGAGAACGCGCGCGTTCGCCCCCACCTCGCCGCGCTCGCGACGGGCTGCCGCCACGGCCGCGTTGACCAGGCGGGCAAGCGCCGTCCGCAGCGCCCCGGAATGCCCGCGGAAGACCTGCAGGTACGCCGACTGCGCGGATAGTTCGGGCACGAGGCGGACCACGCGACCGCCCCCTTCGTTCACCGTCTCCACGTCGGTGCCGGCGCCAAACGTCGAGCCGGCGTCAGACGTGAGCGCGGCCACGTCCTGAATCACGACGCCATCGCCGATGTCGTACCGCGCCACCACGGACCCCACACGTGCGATGCGCACCTGCGCGC
The DNA here is from genome assembly GCA_041661925.1 of Gemmatimonadaceae bacterium. Taxonomy (GTDB): domain Bacteria; phylum Gemmatimonadota; class Gemmatimonadetes; order Gemmatimonadales; family Gemmatimonadaceae; genus PNKL01. Next base: position 27,335 of record JBAZTM010000039.1, on the reverse strand, counting down.
CGACGGCGCAGTCGGCCACGGTCGCGTCGTAGATGCCGCAGGGGAGATCGACACCGTCCACGGACGCGGCGGCGTCATTTGCGCCGACCGATACCGTTCCGAGGAAGTGGGCATTGCGGAGACGGGACAGGTCGACGCGCCCGTCCAGGGAAACGCGCGACCAATCCTCGGCGGTGCAGCCTTGCGCTGTCAGCTGTTCGATCTGCGCCTGCGTGGGCATCCGGGGTCCTCGGGGGGTACCTGGGGAGTCAGAGCTTCGGCAGCGCGAGGTGCTCGCCTTCGATGTCCTTGAAGTACTTCACCGTCCCCACCTTGAGCTCGTGCGTGGACTCTTCATCGCACACGATCATGCCGTGCCGATGCAACTGCAACTGTGAGACCGTCCACATGTGGTTGACGCCCTCCTCCACCACCTTCTGCAGGGCGCGTGACTTGCCGTGGCCGCTGACGAGGATGATCACCTCCTGCGCATCCATGACCGTGCCGACGCCGACGGTAAGGGCGGTCTTCGGGACCTTGTTCGGATCATTGCCGAAGAACCGGGCGTTGGCGATGCGGGTGTCATGCGTGAGCGTCTTGATGCGCGTCCGTGACGACAGCGACGAGCCGGGTTCGTTGAAGGCGATGTGGCCGTCGGCGCCGATGCCACCCAGGAAGAGCTGGATGCCGCCGGACTTGCGGATGCGTTCCTCGTAGTCGTCGCACTCCTCCTCCAGGTCCTTCGCATTCCCGTTGAGGATGTTGACGTTTTCCTGGGGGATGTCCACGTGGCTGAACAGGTGATGCCACATGAAATGGTGGTAGCTCTCCGGGTGCGTCTCGGGCAGCCCCACGTACTCGTCCATGTTGAAGGTGACGACGTGCTTGAACGACACCTTTCCCTGCTTGTGAAGGCTCACGAGGTGCTGATAGGTGCCGATGGGTGAGGAGCCGGTGGGAAGTCCGAGGACGAACGGCTTTTCCCTGGTCGGCGTGGCGGCGTTGATCTTGGCGGCGATGGTGTGCGCGGTCCACTTGCTCATCGCTTCATAGGTATCGTGAATTATGATTCGCATTTCAGTAAGCAGAAGAGAGAAAACAGAAAGACAACCGAGAGACAACAGAGAAACAACAGAGGGCGTCGTTACGGGGCGGCGACGAGGATTCGGGCATCGGTGACGGCGCATCCATCGCCCCGGCTGCGGACAATCAGCGGGTTGATGTCGAGCTCCTGAATCTGCGGGCATTCCACAACGAGCTGCGACAGCCGCTGGAGGCATTCTTCCACGGCCGCCGTGTCGCGATGCGGCCGGCCGCGCGCGCCAGTGAGGATCGGGAACGCCTTCACCTCGTGCATCATATCGCGAATGTGTTCCAGCGGGATGGGGGCGATACGGAACGCGACGTCGCGGAAGATCTCGACGAACAAGCCGCCGAGGCCGAACATCACGACGGCGCCGAAGGCCGGGTCGCGCTTGACCCCGAGGATGACCTCGTCGCCCGCACCCGCCATGCGCTGCACGAAGACGCCGTGAACCTTGGCGTCCGGCACGTGCGTCTTCACATTGGCGAGAATCGCGGCGTACGCCGTGGCGGCGGCGGCCGGCGTGTCGACACCGAGCACGACCGCCCCGACATCGAACTTGTGCACGACATCGTCGGATTCAACTTTCATCGCCACGGGGAATCCGATCCGCGTCGCGACCTGCACCGCTTCCTCGGCGGACCGGGCGACGGCGCTCGGGAGGATCGGCAGCCGGTACGCCTCGAGCACCTTCATGGCATCGGACGGCGTCAGGTAGGTGCGGCCGGACGCGATGGCCGCGTCGAGCAACTGGCGGGCGGCGGCGGGGTCGACGTCCGCGAATTGCACAGCAGGGGTGAGGCGACGGTCCTTCTCGGTGCTGAAGTCGTGGGCGCGGGCGAAGGCCCGGCACATCGACTCGGGGAGGATGTAGTGCGGGATGTTGCGCCGCTGGAGGATACCGATGCCCGATGCGACGTCGGTCTCGCCCATGAAGGAGCAGTACGTCGGCTTGTCGTGCGCCGCGGCGACGTTGCAGACCTCCTCGGCGATGGTGTCGATGTCCGTCATAGACTGCGGCGTCAGGATCACGAGCGCGCCGTCCACGTTCTCGTCTTCCAGCGCGGAGCCCATGGCCACGCGATAGCGATCGGCCCGCGCATCGCCGATGACATCCACCGGATTGTTGATGTTTGCCGTGACGGGCAGCGAGCGCTTGAAGATGTCGCGTGTACGGTCGGAGAACGTGGAGAGCGTGAGGTGCTCGTGAATGGCCGCATCGGTCGTGAGCACGCCCGGGCCGCCGGCGTTGGTGATGATGGCGACGCGACGTCCCTTGGGAAGCGGCTGGTAGGCAAGCGCGATCGCGTTGTTGAACATCTCCTCAATCGTCTGGCAGCGGATGACGCCCGCCTGCCGGAGCGCCGCGTCCACGATCTCGTCGCTAGCGGCGAGCGATCCCGTGTGGGACGCGGCCGCCGAGGCGCCCTGCGAGGTGCGCCCCGACTTCAGGACGAGCACAGGTTTGCCCGCCTCGTGGATGACCCTTCGCGCCGCGTCGACGAACGCGGCGCCGTGCGTCATCTCCTCGAGGTACATCAGGATGACCTTCGTTGCCGGATCATCCTTGAGCGCGAGCATCAGGTCGATGTCACTGATGTCCGCCTTGTTGCCGAACGAGACGAACTTGGAGAAGCCGATGCTCTTGGCGTGCGCATAGTCGAGGACGGCGGTGCAGAGCGCGCCGCTCTGCGACAGGAATCCAATGTTGCCCTCCGCCGGCATGCGACGGGCGAACGAGGCGTTCAGGTGGACGGCCGGGTCGGTGTTGATGACACCGAGGCAGTTGGGGCCGATGAAGGAGATCCCGTACTTCCGGGCGATCTCCTTGATCTCCTGCTCACGCTGCACGCCGGCGGGGCCGACCTCGCGGAAGCCGGCGCTGATGATGATGACGCCCTTCACGCCCTTCTGCCCGCACTGCTCCATCGCGAGCTTCACGACGCTGCTGGGGAAGACGATCACCGCGAGGTCGACGGGGTCCGGAATGTCGAGGATGTACTTGTACGCCTTGACGCCGGCGATCGATTTCGCCGAGGGGCTGACCGGGTAGATCGTCCCCTGGAAGTCATCCTTCAGGATGTTGTGAAAAATGTCGAACGGAACGGTGCCTGGCACGCGCGTCGTTCCGACGACCGCGACAGATTGCGGCGAGAAGATGGGCTCGAGCGGACTGCGGCCCGGGCCAGACAGTACGGCCATGGAGTCTCCGAACGGGGGCCGCGAGTGGGGCTACGTCACGTAGTGCGCGATGAAGTCGACAGCCCCTTCCACCGTCTGGACCTCACGGGCCTTGTCCGCATCCATGTCGATGGCGAACTCCTCCTCGAAGCCGGCGACGAGCTCGACGCTCTTCAGCGAGTCGGCGCCAAGGTCAAAGACGAAGTTCGACGCGGGAAGCACCTCAGCAGGGTCGATCCCCAGCACACTGGCCACCACGCGGGTGACGCGCTTCTGGATCTCGCTGCGGTCCATGCAAGTCTCCTAGGCTGCGAACACATCCGCCCGCGGTGGGCGGAATGACGATGGTTGAATCTAGAGTGGAACCCGACCATCGAATTCTGGAGCGCGCCGCCCTCAGAAGCAACGTCGGAGCCGCCCGGGGAGCCCTTCGCCCTGCCGCGGCGCCTGCGCGTACGGGCGGCGGCGGGGTATCCGCTGTTGCGGCGCGGCACCGGTCTGGTAACTTCCGGGTTCACGGTACTCCATCTCTGCCCCCCGAGATGTCACATGGCCAGGCTGCGCGTGGCGAGTTTCAGCATCTCGCTCGACGGGTTCGGTGCGGGACCGCACCAGAGCCTCGAGCATCCGTTGGGCATCGGCTTCATGCCCGCGCACGACTGGGTCTTCGGAACGCGCACGTTTCAGCGCCGTGTGCTCGGCGCCGAAGGTGGCGAAACGGGGATCGATGACGGGTTTGCTACCCACGGCTTCGAAGGCGTCGGCGCCTGGATCCTCGGGCGCAACATGTTCGCGCCGACGCGCGGTGCATGGGTGGATGACGGGTGGAAGGGGTGGTGGGGTGAAGATCCGCCGTACCACACGCCCGTCTTCGTGCTCACGCACCATGCACGCGCTCCGATTGAGATGAAGGGCGGCACGGTCTTTCATTTCGTGACGGACGGCATCACGGCCGCACTCGATCGGGCGCGTGAGGCGGCCGCCGAACAAGACGTACGCGTCGGAGGCGGTGTGTCCACTCTGCAGCAGTACCTGCGCGCGCAGCTCGTGGACGAGATGCATCTTGCGGTCTCCCCGTTCTTCCTCGGCGCCGGCGAGCGGCTGTTCGACGGACTCGACCTTCCCGCGCTCGGCTACCATGTGTCGGAGGTCGTCGCGGGTGAGCGCGCAACGCATGTGGTGCTGTCCAAGGGCTGATGCGACCACGGCCGGGTCGCCGTCCATTCCCGTAGATTCCCCCCGATGCTCGCGCTCCTGCTTGCCCTGCAGTTTGCGGCTGCGCCGCCTGCCGACACCCTGCCCACGGACTCGCTGGTCCGCCTGCGGGTCGACAGCGCCATCCGCCGGTTCCAGTTCGAGTGGCGGGATGCGTGGGGAGAAACGCGCGGCCAGGACGTGCGTATCGCCGCGTACGACAACCCGTTCGAGGCGCGCCTCCGACTGCTCGCGTTGCACTGCCATTGGATAGAGACGAACCCGCGATTGATGCCGCACCTCATCGCCGGTCCGGTGCGGTCGCACGCGTCGTGTCCCATCTGGCTGCCGGTGGACGCCCCGAAGGTCAACGACGAACGCCGTGGAATAGATGGCGCGCTCACCCTCACGCGTCGCTGGCGCGTGCGCGAGCTGCGACGCCACGTGCGGCTGCTGCTCGACAGCGCCGCCGTCCAGTTGCTCGGCGACGAGCGCATTGCCGCCCAGCGGGTGCGCTTTGCGATTGACGATGGGGATCAAGCAGGCGCCGTGAAAGCGGCGGCGGCCTGCGCACGACCCGAGGGTTTCTGCGGCATGCTCCGCGGACTCGTGCTGTTCCGTGCGGCCAGGATCGCGCAGGCGGATTCCGCCTTTCTGGACGCAACCGCGATGATGAACGCGATGGAACGCTGCGCGTGGAATGATGTCAGTGTGCTGATGGAACTCGAGCAGCGCCGCCGGTATACCAGCACGCCATGCGCGGAGCGCGCCGACGTGGACGCGCGCTTCTGGTGGCTGAGCGACCCGCTCTGGCTCGAACCGGGCAACGAACGGCGGGCGGAGCAGTATGCGCGCAAGACACTGATCACGCTGCTTGCCCCCCTGGGCGAGGACGAACGGCAACGGTGGCGGCCCGAGAAAGGAGGCGAGGCGGTGGCCGAGACGCTCCTGCGCTACGGCTGGCCGACGCAGATGTGGTGGAACGGGTACGTGACGGATCAGGGGCACGACAACTGGCTCTTGAGATCCGCCAGTGCGGATACCGCGCAGCCGTATGTCGTGCGCGAGTACTCGCGCGACCGCCTGCACACGGTGCCCACGGCGGCGGCGCTGGAGGCGCCGTTGCGGGCCAAGGCGACGGACTGGACGCTGGACGGACTGCGGGAGGATGAGAACTGGTGGCCGCGGGAGCACTACGGTCGTGACCTCAGCACGATCGTCCAGCTTCCCCCAGGCCAGAGCGGCATGCTGCGCCGGGGGGCGTCCTCGCGATTCGTCTGGGCGGCGGACCTCGATGCGGCGATGCTGAGGCGTCGCAACGGAGAAGCCGTGCGCGCGACGCTCTTCGCGTCGCGCTCGGCGAGTGATCTTCGCAACATCGGCGAATTCAACGCCCGCGTCGGTCGGCCCGTGGTGGTCGACGCGGCAGTGGAGCAGGGGCCGGTCCTGATCGGCGTTGAACTTCCCGGCGACTGGGAGCACGCGGCGGCCCGCACGCGGTTCAGCGCGGACATCGCGGCGCCGCTCAGTGCGCTTGCCGATGCGAAGGCCGTGTCGCAGCCGCTGCTCATTGAACCGCCGGCTGACGCGATGGGTGCGCTCGCCGCGGAGGCCGCGGTGCCGCGCATGTACGGCTCGACGACGTTCGGTCGGGTGCGCCGCCTCGGCATCTACTGGGAGGCGTACGGGTTCGCCGCCACCGACACCGTGGACATTGCGCTGGCGCTGTCACGCGAGGACGAGCCGGGGATCTTCGAGCGCGTGTCCGGCGGGTTCGGCCTGTGGGGCGAGGAAGGCGGGCGCGCCGACATCCGGTGGACGGAAATGCCAGGCGGCGGCCGAACGATCGTGCGCATGGAGGGGAACGTGCCGGTTCAGATGCGCAGTGTGGCGCTCGATCTGCGACGCCAGCGGGCGGGCCGGTACCGGCTCGAGGTGTCGATGAAGACGCCGGGCGGGACGGCGGTGGTGAGCGAGCGGACGCTGGTGCTGCGATAGGGCCGTGCGCCCGGATGCGGAAGTCGCCGTGAAGGGCGATATTCACCGCGCCCCCCTGAAAGGACCTAGACCGCATGAAGCCCCTCGCGACCGTGGCATTGATCGCGCTCAGCCTGCTGCCGGCGAGCGCATCCCCGCAGTCCAGCCGCGCCTCCCGTCCCAACATCATCTACATCATGACCGACGACCACGCGGCGCACGCGATCGGCGCGTATGGGTCGAAGGTCAACAAGACGCCGAACATGGACCGTCTCGCACGCGAAGGGGCGCTGCTCACGAGCGTCTTCGCGACGAACTCCATCTGCACGCCGAGTCGGGCCGCGATCCTGACGGGTCAATACGCGCACCTGAACGGCGTGACGATGTTCAACCGTTTCGACAGCAACCGCATGACCGTCGCGCGATTGCTGCAGGCGGGCGGGTACTACACGGGGATGATCGGCAAGTGGCACCTGGGCAGCGATCCGCAGGGGTTTGACTACTGGAACATCCTCCCCGGCCAGGGCGTGTACTTCAACCCGGTCTTCTACACGGCGACCGCCGAGACCACGTACACCGGACGATACGTCACCGATGTCATCACCGACCTCGCGCTCGATTTCCTGACGCACCGGCCGAAGGGGAAGCCGTTCTTCCTCATGATGCATCACAAGGCGCCGCACCGACCGTGGGACCCGAGCGAGGAGCACGCCGCACATTTTGCCACCCGGCGCATCCCAGAGCCGGTGACGTTCTGGGACAACTACGAAACGCGCACGGACGCACTGCACGAGAATCAGCAGCGGGTGGCGAAGGACATGACCAACCGCGACCTCAAGCTGCCTCCGCCGGAGGGCCTCGCCGGTCAGGCGCTGGCGCGGTGGCGGCTGCTCAAGCCGGACACGGTGACGATCGAGCGCGACGGCAGGCCTGTGACGCTCACCGGCGAGGCGCTCGTACGATGGAAGTACCAACGGTACATGCAGGACTACCTCGCGACGGTGCAGTCGGTGGACGGAAGCGTGGGGCAGGTGCTCGCGTACCTCGACAAAGCGGGGCTCGCTCGGAACACCATGGTCATCTACACGAGCGACCAGGGCTTCTTCCTAGGTGACCACGGCCTGTTTGACAAGCGCTTCATGTACGAGGAGTCCATCCGTATGCCATTCCTCGTGCGATGGCCGGCAGGGATCAAGCCGGGGACGAAGAGCGGCGCGATGGCGCTCAACATCGACTTTGCCCCGACCTTCCTCGAGGCCGCCGGCCTGTCGGCATCGGCGGACATGCAGGGGCGCTCGCTGGTCAGTGTGCTGCGCGGCAGAACACCAGCCAACTGGCGCACGTCGATGTACTACCGCTACTACCATGATCCGGGTGACCACAACACGCGAGCGCATTACGGCGTGCGCACCATGACGCACAAGCTGATCTACTTCTGGAAGAAGGATCAGTGGGAGCTGTTCGACCTCGTCAACGATCCGTACGAGCTGCACAACCTCTATGGACAGCCGGGACAGGAGGCGCTGACGGCGACGCTGAAGGCGGAGCTGGCGCGGCTCAAGCGCGAAGCGCGCGACGACGACCAACTGGCGGACGTGCAGATCCCCAACGGCGTGGACGGCACGGCGGCGAGACTGCGTGGGAAATAGGGGTGCAGGGCGCACGCGGCCGCCAATTGGGCGGCCGCGCCGTCCTCAGGGATTGTAGATCGGCCCCGACCGACTGCGGTACAGTTCGAGCACGGCGCGCGCCTCGGCGCGGCACACCTCGCGCGCGATCTCTATGCCGGCGTGCGCGAGATATTCGTACGAGGCGTTAAAGACCGGCCCCTCGTCAAAGCCGAGGCGGGTCGCGTCGCTCCGGGTGGCGCCGCAGACGAGGCGCTTCACGCCGCTCCAGAGGGTGGCGCCGAGACACATGGCGCAGGGTTCGCACGAGGTGACGAGTTCGTGGCGGGGGAGGCCCGGTGCGGCGAGGCTGAACGACCTGAGCTGCTGTTCGGCGAGCATCAGCGCGACGACTTCGGCGTGCAGCGTGGAGCTATTGAGCCGCACGACGCTGTTGACGCCGATGCCGACGAGCCGCCCGGTGTCGGGCGCGAAGACGGCGGCGCCGAACGGCCCGCCCGTGTCCTGCTCGACGTTGATGCGGGAGAGCGCAATGGCGACGCGCATCTTCTCGTCGTCGCTCTCGTAGCGCCGATCCCAGTCAACGGCCGCCTCGGCCCACGCGGGCAGGGCGATGATGACTGAGGTGGCGTGCGGTGGGGTGTTTGCGTTCATGAGGACCTCGCTTGCCTGACTCAAACATGGCGAGACGAGCGAGAGATGCCAGCGATTGATCGCCGCGCGGGTCGCGAACAGTTCTCCGTTGGCCTGCGAACCCCTAAATTCAACCCAGCGCCGCCGGCAACGCCGCCGCGGCGCTTTCGACCCTGCAGGGAGTTCGTTCTCATGGCCAGCATCAACAGCGGCAAGAAGCGCATAGCAATCCTTACCGGCGGCGGCGACGTCCCCGGCCTGAATCCGGCGATCCGCGCCGTCACCATCCGCGCGCTTCGTGAAGGATGGGACGTTATCGGCCTGCGGCGCGGCTGGGCCGGCGTGATGGAAATCGTGCGGGATCACAAGTACGACAACTCCAACAATTTCCAGTTCCTGACGGAAGAGATCGTCAACCGCGCCGGGCGCACCGGCGGCACGTTCCTCCATACGTCGCGCACGCGGCCCAGCAGTGTGAAGGCCGACGCCGTGCCCATGCACCTGAAGGCCGCGTTCAACGAGCCGGTGAACGACCTCACGCCCGAGGTGCTCAAGAACCTCGGATGGCTGGGCGTCGACTACCTCATCCCGATCGGCGGCGACGACACGCTGAGCTACGCGATGCGGATGCACCAGGAAGGCGTGAAGGTCATTGCGATTCCGAAGACGATGGACAACGACGTGCCGGGCACGGACTACTGCATCGGCTTCAGCACGTGCGTGACGCGCACCATCGAGATGGCGCATCGACTGCGCACGTCGGCCGGATCGCACGAGCGCCTGCTGGTGATGGAGGTGTTCGGTCGCTACGCGGGGTTCACCGCGATGCTGCCGACGATGGCGGGCGCGGCCACCCGCTGCGTCATCCCGGAGCACAACTTCGACCTCGATATCCTGACCGAGATGCTGATGTACGACCGCAACCGCAACCCCAGCAAATACGCGGTGGCGCTCGTGTCGGAGGGGGCAGTGCCGCAGGGCGGCGAGCGCGTCTGGAAGAGCAACGTGACCGACGCATTCGGTCACGCCAAGCTGGGCGGCATCGGCGACCTCGTCTCCGACGAAGTGCAGAAGCGCACCGCGCAGTTCAACAACGGCAAGGAAGTCCACATCATCAACCAGAAGCTCGGCTACCTGGTGCGCGGCGGCGATCCCGACGCGATGGACTCGATCGTGCCGATGGCGTACGGCAACCTGGCACTCGACCTGCTGCTGCAGGGTGTGCACGGCCGGCTCGTGGTGGTGAAGAACGGCTGCTACGGCAACATCCCGCTCGACATCGTGACGAGCACCAAGAAGGTCGTGGATGTGGATCGGTTCTACAACACGCTGCGGTACCGCCCGCACTTCCACAGCTTCGACCTCGCGCCGCTGTTCATCATGACGAGCGAGGGATAGGAGGAGGCGCCCATGGCCACTGATGCCGGATATGCCAAGTATGTCTGCGACCAGCTACAGGCCGCGGGCGGGATCAGTGCGCGCAAGATGTTCGGCGAGTACGGGCTGTATCGCTACGGCAAGATCGTGGCGCTCATCTGCGACAATCAGCTCTTTGTGAAACCGACGCCGGCGGGCGAAGCCGTGCTTGGCACTCCCACGTACGGGCCGCCGTATCCTGGGGCCAAGCCGTTCTTCAATGTCTCGGACCTGCTCGACGACCCCGAGTGGCTCGTGCGGCTGATCGAGGCGACGGACGCGGCGCTGCCGGCGCCGAGGAAGAAGCCGGAGCGACAGGCCGCGGCGGAGTCGAAGGGTGGCGCGAGGCCGATGACCGAGCGTCCGGTGAAGAAGGCCGCACCGAAGAAGGCGGTGCCGAAGAAAGCGGTGCCGAGGAAGCCTGCGGTGCGCACGGCAGCGAAGAAACCGGCGACCAAGAAGTAGCGAGCGGCGGTGGCCCCGTGCTGCCCGGCGGCGCTATTCTGGAGGCGCACGATTGACTCGGGAGGCCGCGATGCACCGGCGTGATTTTATCGAACAGACGGCAACCGCTGCCGCCGCGGTCGGTGGTTTCCCCGCCTCCCTCGCCGCCATTGAGCGCGTGATGGTGCCGGGCGGCATCGAACGCCGCGCCCTCGGGCGAACGGGTGAGAAGCTCTCGGTCGTCGCCTTCGGCGGCATCGTGCTGAACCAGGGCACGCCGGATTATGCCGTGCGGCTGGTGCGCGACGCGTTCGAGGCAGGCGTCACGCACTTCGACGTCGCGCCGCAGTACGGCACGGCCGAGGAGATGCTGGGTCCAGCGCTGCTGCCGTATCGCAATCAGGTATTTCTGTCGTGCAAGACGCTGCAGCGCAAGCGTGACGCAGCGACCGCAGACCTCAACCGGTCGTTGCAGCGCCTGCGCACCGATCACGTCGACCTTTATCAACTGCACTCGATGTCGAAGCTGGACGACGTCGATACCGTCTTCGCGGACGACGGCGCCATCCGTGCTCTCGAAGACGCCAAGCGGGCAGGGAAAGTGCGCTTTCTTGGCTTCTCCGCCCACAGTGAAGAGGCAGCGATGGCCCTGATGAGCCGTTACGAGTTCGACTCGATCATGTTCCCGGTGAACTACGCCACGTGGCACGCCGGGAACTTCGGACCGCAGGTACTGGCGAAGGCGCGAGAGAAGGGAATGGGGATCATCGCCATCAAGTCGCTGGCCAAGCGTCCCTGGGCCGATGGCGATGACCGGTCGAAGCATCCCAACTGTTGGTATCTGCCGATGACTGACGATGCCGAGGCCGCGATGGGGCTGCGCTTCACGCTCTCACATCCCGTTACGACCGCGATCATGCCGGGCTCGGAGCCGTGCCTGCGGCTCGGCATGAAGCTGGCGCCGCAGTTCACGCCGCTCAGTGCAGCCGAAGCGGATGCGATGAAGGCCAGGGGGCAGGGGGTTACGCCGCTTTTCCGCGCGGTGGACGCGCGATAACTCGCGTCCACCGCACGTGCCCGCTCGCTAGCGCCGAATCTCCGCCTCCACCTCGCGCGCCAGGCTGGTGAGCTTCACCCGCTCCGCATCGGTAAACCGGCGCGGCTGGTGGTCCAGCACGCACAGCATGCCGATCTTCTGGTCGTCCGCCGTGATCGGCGCGCCGGCGTAGAAGCGCACGCTCGGGTCGCTCGTCACGAGCGGGTTCTCCGAGAAGCGCGCGTCGAGGAATGCATCTTCCACGACGAACACGCCGTCGTGGTTGATGGCATGCCCGCAGAATGAGATGTCGCGATGCGTCTGTTCGGCGGCGATGCCCTGCTTCGACTTGAACCACTGCCGATCATCATCCACGAGGGAAATCACGGACATCGGAACGCTGAACGTCTCCGTCACTTCCCGCGTGATCCGATCGAACCGTTCCTCCGTCGGCGTATCGAGCAGACCGGTAGCATGCAGCGCCGCCATCCGCTCATGCTCCCGCACCGGCATCGGCGGTTTCATGACGTCAGCCGTCTTCGACCACAGATGGTCGCGCATGAACATTGCCTCGACGCGTGCCCGCAGTTGCACGCCATCGACCGGGGGCACCAGCACGCCATCGGCACCGGCGGCCATCAGGGCCGCCGCCGCCGTGGCATCCGCGGTCGGCAGCACCGCAAGGATGCCGACGTTACTTGCCTGGATGACGGTGCGGATGCCGCGAATCACCTGCTCCGCTCCCAGTCCGGCGAGATCGGCGGTGGCGAGCAGGACCTCGGGAGCCTGCGCTGCCACCTTCGCCAGCACGTCGAGGCCATTGTGGAGGTACGTGACGTCGGCAGGACATCCCGTAAGCGCGCCCTGCAGAATAGCCTGCCACATCGGGTCGGAGACGGCGACCAGCACCTGTGGGCGCTTCGATCCGTGGGCAGCAAGGGAGGCGGGTGCTTCGCCGACCGGTACCGGTCGTGGCGCGGCTGGTAGCGCAGATGCCGCGGGCGCTCCGACCGCCACGGACGATGCAGCCGGAGCGACGGCGGTTACCGGCGATGCGACCGCGGTCGGCGGTGCTGTGGCGGCCGCCGCAGCATCTGCGTCCTCACCCCTGGGCGTGTCGCCCGAAATGAACCCCTGCACCTGCTCAAACGTCGTCCGGCCCTCGAGTACGTGCCAGAGCGCATCCGCCTCGATCGTGTGCAGTGCGCCGGCGGCCAGCGCGCGACGGCGGAGCTGCTCATCGCCATCGCCGCGACTGATCGCCTCCTTCATGTCACCGCCGATATCGAGCAGTTCAATGAGCGGAAGACGACCCTTGAACCCGGTGAAACCGCACTGCGCGCAGCCGGGCACCGTCACATGTGCGATGCGGCCGTAGAGTTGCTCCATTAATACGCGTGCGTGCTCAGGGAGTACGGACGGATCAGCCGGCTGCGTGCACGCCGGGCAGGCGCGGCGCACGAGACGCTGGGCAGTCACGCCGGCCAGTCCGCTCGCGAGCTTAAAGCCCTCGACGCCAATGTCGGCGAGACGTGTAACCGCGCCGACCGTGTCATTTGTGTGCAGCGTGGACAGGACGAGGTGGCCAGTGAGAGCCGCCTGCACGGCAATCTGGGCGGTCTCCTGATCGCGAATCTCACCAACCATCACCACGTCCGGATCCTGCCGGAGCACCGACCGCAACACGGCGCCGAAGGTGAGCCCCTGCTTCTCATTCACCTGCACCTGCGTGATACCGCCGAGCCGGTACTCGATCGGGTCCTCTACCGTGACGACGTTGACCGTCTCGCCGTGCACGTGGTTCAGCGCCGCGTAGAGCGTCGTGGTCTTGCCTGAGCCCGTCGGGCCAGTCACGAGCACCATGCCCTGCTCGAGTGCTAGCATGGCGCTGAAGCGCGCCAGAACATCGGGGTGGAACCCAAGCTGGGGGAGCTTGGCCTGGATGGAACGCTCGTTGAGGATGCGCAGCACCACCTTTTCGCCGTTGCGCGCCGGCAGCGTGGAGACGCGCAGGCCGATGACGGCCGATCCGACGCGCAGCTTGGCGCGTCCGTCCTGCGGTCGCATCCGGTCGCTCACATCGAGGCCGGCCATGATCTTGATGCGCGAGACCAGCGGCCCGGCGCCCACGTAGCGCGGCAGGACCATGATGTTCTTCAGCAGCCCATCCACGCGATAGCGGACGAGCGTGGAGGTCTCATCGTGCTCGATGTGGATGTCCGACGCGTTCTTGAGCACGGCGTTGCCGATGATGTTGTCGGCCAGCTGGACGACCGGCGCTCGGGGCGCATTCTTGTCCTCGAGCAGCGGCTCGTCCGACTCGCGCTCGACGATCTCCACCGAGGTGTTGCTCTCGAATTTCCGCAGCAGGTTGAAGACGATCGCGTCAGGGGCCAGCTCTTCAAGCGTGGCGCGCTCCATCGTCGCCGGAGGGCAGAAGAGGGGATTCACCGACCGTCCGGTGACCGACTCCACGTCGTGCAAGGCGTATTCGTCCAGCGGGTTCGCCATGGCAAGCGTGACATGCCGCTGGTCCGCCGCTACCGGGATGACGGAATACTTGCGGATGACCTTCTCTGGCAACAATTGCGCCAGGTCCTTTGGCGCGCCGCCGATCAGCTCAGTCGCGCCGATGCTGAAGGCATGCCTGATGACCGTCGCCAGCTGCGAAAACGTCAGCGCGTCGGCGTCGAGGAGCGCCTGCGAAAGGTACGGCGCCTGTTCAGCCCGCCAGTGCTCGATACGCTCGGCGGGAATACCCGCCATGCCTTCGACGAGTCGCACGAGCCACTCGTCCTTGAACAGTTGGGCTGTGGTTGCCATGACGTGGTCCCCCAAGGTCGTCGGCGTCCATGATGGGATTGGCCGAGTGCTGCCGTTCGTTCAGGCACCTCCGCATGCGGAAGCCGCCTGACGAACGCTGGGGGGACGCTGTGACTCTCCTCTTCCAAGCTACCGTCGCGCCGTCGGCGATGTCAGGGACGGCGAGGTTCCCATCACGAATGTAAAGGATCCTTGACAAGCAAAAGAGTCGAGTGTAAAGTTTCCTTGTCACTACACGCGAGGTCCCCGTGCCGTTCAAACGTTCCAGTCGCACCCTGATCGTCTTCACGCTGTGGCTTGTCGCCTACTTCGGCGCGCGCGTCGCGCTGGAGGCAACCGGCATCTCGCCCGTCGTCCGTATTTCGGCGGCGCTCGCCCCGTTGCCGTTCTTCGCCGCCTTCCTCGTGCTGATCATTCGCGAGCTTCGGGCGGCTGACGAACTCGAGCGGCGCATCCAGGGCGAAGCGCTCGCCATTGCCTATCCGCTGGTGGCCGTCATGCTGATGACGCTCGCGCTGATGGAGCGCGCCGTCGGCCTCAAGTTCCAGGACTGGTCGTACATGCACGTCTGGATCTACGTGCCGCTGTTCTACCTGTTGGGCCTCGTCATCGCACGGCGACGCTACACATGAAGAACCGGCTGAGGGAGCTGCGCGCCGAGCGGGGATGGTCGCAGGGCGAACTGGCCGAACGGCTGGACGTTTCGCGGCAAACGGTGAATGCCATCGAGACCGGGAAGTACGATCCCTCGCTCCCGCTCGCGTTCGCCATCGCGGCGCTATTCAAGCGCAGCATCGAGAGCATCTTCACGCCGTAGCGACGCAGGGCTGCGCGCGCCGGCATCACGCGTCTGTCGCTCTGTGATCTCGGTCACATAGGACAATTGACTACAATTTCCCGTGCAACTCCGGGGTAGGCTAGGAGAAGCCCCAACCGGAGAAACAGGAATGAACACTCTCGTTCGCGTGCGAATCATGACCGTGATCGCCCTCGCCGCTAGCGTTGCTTATGTGGCGGCCTGCGGAGACTCCCCGACAGCGGCGGGTCGCGGAACACTGGCAGTGCGGTTGACAGATGCACCTTTCCCGACGGATTCGGTGTCGAGCGTCGACATTTTCGTCGTGCGCGTCGATGGCCGCCTTGCGGATACCGACTCAGCCGCTGCGGAGCAGGACAGTGCCGGCACGAACGGCTGGACCACGCTTGCGACGCCGAACATCAGCGTGAACCTGCTGGCGTACCAGAACGGTGCGTCGTTGCCGCTCGGCACGGCGACGCTGACGGAAGGGAGCTATCACGGATTCCGGCTGATCATCGATCCGTCGAAGTCCAGCGTCACGCTCAAGAATGGTATGGTCCTGAGCGGCACAAGCGCCCCGAACATCACTTTCCCCAGCGGCTCGCGCACGGGAATCAAGATTGTGCTGACGAAGGCGGTGGAAGTCCTGGCGTCCGATACCACGACGATGCTCGTGGATTTTGACGTGGCGAACAGCTTCGTCCTGCGCGGCAACACGATCCTGCAGAATGGGCTGCTGTTCAAGCCGGTCGTGAAGGCTACGACGCAGTAGGAATCGTTGCATGCAACCGGGGGGACTGCCGGCGGTGCCTGCAGAAGGGCACGCCGGCAGTTCTTTCTTGACGGTTGGCCTACCACGCCTTCGCTACTTTGCTGGCCAAGCGCCGATTGTTGTCGGCGCTTTGGGGGGATTGGCGCCGGACCATCGGCGCGGGTCCCGAGTCGCCGAGTAGACAGTTATCTTAGCCGTTGATTGCGCCTTGTTGTAAGAATCCGACCGCGGCTGGCATTTAGCTGGTGTGCACCAATTGCATGTGCCCCGCAAAAACGAGGATCCGCGCGTCGTGAACGCGGTAAGCGACGCTGAGCTTGCCCGCGGCATCGGCGACGGGACGTATGGTGCGCTGGAGGCGCTGTATGCGCACTGTGGCCAAGACCTGCTGCGTCTGGCGTTCCATCTGCTCGGATCGGTTGATGAGGCCGAGGATGTGGTGCAGGAGGTGTTCGTCGGACTACCGCTCGCGATGCGCCGCTACGAGGAGCGCGGTGCATTCCGCAGCTGGTTGAGGCGCCTCACGGCGCGAACCGCGCTCATGCAACTCCGCCGCCGCGCGCGACGCCCCACAGAAACTCTGGATTCCACTGAGGCGCGGCAACATCCGTCCGCGCAGGACCTGGTGCTCGAGCGGATCGACCTGCAGGCGGCCATCGCATCGCTCCCCGACGCGCTTCGCTCCGTGTTCGTACTCTCGCAGGTCGAGCAGTTCTCGCACGCCGAAATCGCCGCCATGCTCGGCATTCGCCGCGGTACGTCCGAGGTGCGCCTGCACCGCGCCATCCGCCGCCTTCGCAGCCTTCTGGAGGACAGATCGTGAACGTCTGGTTCTTCCATCCAACTGACCGTGCGCTGCTCACGTTCGCCTTGTCTACCGGGTCGGGCGCAGTCTCACATCGCCTGAAGACTCACCTCGCACACTGTCAGCGGTGTCGTGGCACGGTGGCGTTCATGCGCCAACTCGCCATTGAGGCGCCCGCGCTTCCCGGTCCCACGCTGCGGGAGAACTTGGTCGACCGCATTCGCGAGCGTCTCGCCGAGGGAGCGGCTGTGATATTGCCTGTCGAGGCATCGCGACCGATTAGTCCGCGCCGACGCTGGGTGGCGGCTGCCGCGGTGACCATTGTGGCAGTCGGCTTCGGAGTGGTTTGGGATGTGAACGCGGCAAGTGGGAGCACCGAGACGGGCGAACTGCGCTTCGCACCGTCGAGGATCCAGTCTGGCCCCATCGTTGCCCGCTATCGCTCGGCCGACCTCTTTGGCGACGCCGGACGGCTTGTGCTCCGGGCGCGATACCGCACGAAGTGGGGAGAGGCGTATCAATGGGCATCGCGACAGAGATCCGTGGCTACGCTCGTTCGTGAGGGGAGCGGACGCTACAGCGCGAAGTTCGTGATTCCGGACTCCGTCGTGTACGCGGCGTTCTCCGTTGAGAACGAGTTGGGAACGTTGGTCGACGACAACGCGCACCAACTCTGGTACCTGACGCGGAGCGCAGCCGACGGTCGGCCGCTGTCCGAAGCGCTTACCCAGCGATCTAACGACCTAATGGGTGAGAATATGGAGCTGTCGATGCGCGTCGCGCAGGAGCAGTCGCGACTATACCCCGACAGTCCCGCCGTATGGGGTGAGGTGGTGGCACGCGAACGCTTCCTCCTTGGGCAGGCCCGCGCGGACAGCACGCTGGCAGAACACTGCGACCGGCTCAAGCGATTCGACTCGTACTACCGCGAGAACCTATCCACGACAGCCCATGAGGCTGATGCCATCGTGCAGTACTCCGTCCAGCTTGATGAGAGGAAGTGTCCGTCCGCGTCGCCAGTCGGAAAATACTGGCAGAATCGGGTCTTGAATGACCCGAGTGGAGGTGATGAGAGTCGTCTGAGACGCTACTCACGCGACGTCAGTCCGCTATTCAACGATCCCAAGCGCAGCTTGGCGCTAGCCGAGCGGTACTGGCCCGCCCGCGGCTTCTTCGGGACGGTGCTGGCAAATAACGCACTATCGGCTGCGCGGGGCGCGAACGACGGCTCGGCGGCACTCAAGTGGGCCGACCGCTTCGTGGCGAAATCGCCGAGCCTCGCGCCCCAAGTGTACGGCGCGCTGGCGCCCCTCAAGGACATCCGTGAACCAACGCTGGACCGACTGCGTGCGACGCTGCATCGACTGCAGACGAAACAGGATTCGCTGCGACCACTGGAAGTCTCCGTCGCGCAACAGGCCCGACTAGACAGCGCTGCAACAGGACCTGTGCTCGCCGCCATCGGGAAGCTGCTCCTCGCCGACGGAAAGAAGGCGGGTGCTCTCGATACGCTGCGCTTGGCGGCCGACCGCGGGTGGAATCCAAGACTGTTCGGCGAGGTTGCCCAGACGCTGCTTGCAGGAGGAGACACGGCCGGTGCGTTTAAGCTGATGGCGCGAGTGGTCGCGGATCCATCGACCCGGCCTTCGGTGGTCGATTCGCTCACCCGCGTCGCGGCAACCAAGATGCCCCCGAATGCGTGGCGTGTGGCGGTCGACAGTGCGCGCACGCGTCTTCGGACCGACCTGCTTGTTGAGGCCGTGGCGATGCCGATAAGAGGAAAGGTCCGGCTACAAGCGCTGGACGGCCGGAAAACCGACCTAGCCGCACTATCGCGCGGACGAGTCACGGTGGTGAGTTTCTGGAGTCGCTTCTGCGGCCCATCGCTGCAGCAGTTTCCGGGGCTCACCGAGCTTTCACGTCAACTCGATGAGCGCGGCATAGCGCTCGTGCCGGTGCTGAACGAGAAGCCGTCGCCGGAGTTGCGCAGGTACGTCGACGGCACGCACGTGACGGCGCCCGTCTTCGCAGACTCATGGGGTGACGCTATTCGTGCATTCCGCAACTTCGGCACGCCGGTCTTCTTTGTCGTCGACGCGACCGGACGCGTTCGCTACCGGTACTCTACCCTAGCGAAGGTTCTCACGCAGGCGGTAGCGATTCACGACGAAAGCGGCGGCAGACAGTGAGCGAAGAGCGACCGCCGATATCAGGACGGCGGGGCTCGTTTCGCCGGACAAGACGAGCGAGGGGCCGTCGGAAATGCGTCAGACTCTTCCGCACAGCAATTCGCGAGTGATCTCACCCGGTCAACGGCTGGTGCCAGAACCGATTGCCCGTTCGACGGGATCCTCTCTTCGACTCATGCGGTCCTTTCACGAGGCGCCGCATCCTCGCCGTGGCGTGCGCTTCTCATCGCAATCGACGGTCAGGAGAATGGCGAAGTAGTGCTACGCGGGATACACCTCGAAGATCCCCGCCGCTCCCATCCCCCCGCCGATGCACATCGTCACCATCCCAAGCCCGCCGCCCGCTGAGCCGAGCGCGTGCACGAGCTGCGTGGTGAGCTTGGCACCGGTGGCGCCGAGTGGGTGGCCGAGCGCAATGGCGCCGCCATTCACGTTGGTCACCGACGCATCCATGCCGAGCTCCTGCATGACCGCCAGGCCCTGCACGGCGAACGCCTCATTGAGCTCGATCATCTTCAGGTCGGCCAGCTTGAGGCCGCTCTTGGCCAACGCCTTCGGCACCGCCCGAATGGGGCCGACGCCCATGATGTCGGGCGCCACGCCTCCCACGGCGAACGTCACGAATCGCGCGAGCGGCTTCAGCCCGAGTTCTTTCGCCTTGTCGGCGCTCATCAGAAGCAACGCGGACGCGCCGTCGCTAAGCGGTGACGAGTTGCCGGCCGTCACCACGCCCTTGGCGGCGAACGCGGGCTTGAGCTTGGCCAGCCCCTCGCGCGTTGTCTCGGCGCGCACCAGTTCGTCCACGGTGAACATCGTCGGCTCGGTGGATTTCTTCGCCCCCTTCCACGTGACGCGCGGTACGGGCACGGGCACGATCTCCTGGACAAACGCCCCGCGCCGCAGCGCTGCCGCCGCCTTCTGCTGCGAGCCGAACGCGAAGTCGTCGGCCTGATCACGCGTGATCGCCCACCGCTTCGCCACGCGCTCCGCGGTAAAGCCCATCCCGATGTTCTCTTCGACCATCTCCGGATGGAGCCGCGTGTGGTGACCGCCCATTGGGACCACGCTCATCATCTCGACGCCGCCGGCAATGACCACGTCGCACAGTCCGGTCATGATGGACTGCGCCGCCATGGCAACCGTCTGGAGCCCCGACGAGCAGAAGCGGTTGACGGTGGCGGCCGGCACTTCCACCGGGAATCCGGCCCGCAGAACGCCCATGCGCGCTACGTTGAGTCCCTGCGCTCCTTCAGGCATGGCGCATCCCCACAGCACGTCGTCCACGAGCGCGGGGTCGAGCTTCACACGCTGAACCACGGCCTTCATCACCTCAGCGGAGAGGTCCACCGGGTGTACGGTGGCAAGGCCACCGTCCTTCTTGCCGCGAGCGACGGCCGTGCGCACCGCACTCACGATCACCGCGTCTTTCATCTGCATGATATCAGCTCCCGGCCCGCCGCCAGCACGGGCCCGCGTCGTCGTGGATTCGGTTAGTTGCGCAGCGGCTTGCCGGTCTCGAGCATGTACTGCATGCGCGCCTGAGTTTCCTTGGTGCCGAGCAGCCGCAGGCACGCGTCGCGCTCGAGCTCGATGAGGTCCTGCTCCGTCACGTCGCGTGGCGGACCGTCGCCGCCGGAGAGCACCACGGCGATCTCATGGCCGATGCGCACGTCGTGCGCGCTGGCCTGCCCCGCTTCCTGGAACGAGAAGAGCGCGTAGTCGAGGTTCGCGACCGCGTCCCGGCCTAGGGCGCGCATGGTCATGGGCGGCGGCGCCACGTAACCCGGCGCAAGGTCCAGCACGCGCGCCTTGGCGTCGCTGAGCAGCGTGTCGCGGTTCATCGAGATGCGATCATACGATCTCAGGTACCCGAGCTTTCGCGCTTCGTGCGCGCTGGTGCTCGTCTGCGCGAGCGCGATGAGCTTGAACGCGCGCTTCACCGCCTCGAACAGATCGGCTTCCTCGAACGCCGCCAGTTCGTTGGTGAAACGGAACGCCAGCTCCTTCGTGCCGCCGCCGGCCGGGAGGATGCCCACGCCCACTTCAACGAGTCCCATGTACAGCTCGGCGTGCGGCTGCACGGCGTCGCAGTGCATGGAGAATTCGCATCCGCCGCCAAGCGTGAGTCCGAACGGCGCGGCCACCACCGGGAATGGCGCGCGGCGCAGCGACATGGAGGTATCCTGGAAACGCGCGATGCCTGCCTCGATGGCCTTCCAGTCGCCGCTCATCAACGCCGGTCCCTGCTGCGCGAGGTTTGCGCCGGCCGTGAAGGTGCGCGGATCGTCGTTGCCAATCACGAGCCCTTCGTACCTTCCCTTCGACACCCGGTCGATCGTGCGCGCGATCATCTCAAGCACGCCGGTGCCGAGTGTGTTCATCTTGCCACAGAACGCGAGGCAGAGCACGCCGTCACCGAGATCAACGACGCGCGCTTCCTTGTTCTCGTCCACGACGTGCCCGTCGGACCGACGCGCGGCGAGGTCGAGGTGGCCTGGAATGGCCGGCACCGACGCATACCCCGCGGGCGTCACGAGCTGCCCGGCGCTGCCCGTTCCCGTGTAGAAGCCCCTCGTGGCCTGCGCAAAGAGCGGAGGTTCGCTGAAGCCGTGCGCCTTGAACTGTGCGCGCAGCCAGTCGAGTCCCAGTGCGTCCATCACGCGGAACGGCCCGATCTCCCAGCCGTAACCCCATTCGAGCGCGCGGTCCACGCCGGCGATGTCGTGGGCGAGCTCCGGTGCGAGGCGCGCCGTGTGATACGCCACGATCGTCAGCATCTTGCGCAGGAAGTCGCCGTACTTGCCGGGAAGATCACGTGCCTGGGCGATGCGCGCCGTCACGGGCAGCTTGAGCAGCGCGTCGATCTCCGGCGTGGAGAGCCGCGCCTGCGGCACGTACTCGAGCGTGTGCCAGTCGAGTGTCTTGATATCCTTGCCTTCTTTCTTGTAGAAGCCGCCGCCCGTCTTGTCGCCCAGCCAGCCGCGCTTCACGATCTCGTGCACCCAGGGCGGGAGCGTGAAATCCTCGCCTGTCGCCTGTGAGAGCCCCGCGCTCACGTGCGCGAGCACGTCGAGCCCCGACAGGTCGCCGGTGCGGAAGGTGGCGGTCTTGGCGCGCCCGATGAGCGCTCCGGTGAGGCCGTCCACCTCGTCAATGGTGAGGTTGAACTCCTCCATCAGCTTGAACGTCGTGAACATCCCGAAGACGCCCAGCCTGTTGGCTACAAAGCCCGGCACGTCCTTGCACAGCACGATCCCCTTGCCCATGCAGCGCTCGGAGAACTCCTGAATGGTCTCCAGCATCTCCGGCGCCGTATACGGCGTCGGGATCAGCTCCAGCAGGTGCATGTAGCGCGGCGGATTGAAGAAATGCGTGCCGAGGAAGTTCCGCTTGAAGGTGTCGCTGCGTCCCTTCAACAAGATCTCCATCGGGATGCCCGAGGTATTCGACGTCACGATCGCGTTGGGGGCGATCGTCTCGAGCTTCGCGAACAGCTCCTGCTTGGGACCCGGCTGTTCGATGATGACCTCGACGATCCAGTCGCAGTCAGCGAGCAGGCCGAGATGATCCGCTGTGTTGCCGGTGGTGACCAGCGCCGCGCGATCGGCATCCATGAACGCCGCGGGTTTGGCCTTCTTCGCCTTCTCCAGTCCCTTGCGGGCCGGGCCCGAGCGGTCGGGCGAGGCGGCGTCGTCGCTGCCAGGAATGTCCAGCAGGACCACGGGGAAGCCGGCGGAGGCGGCGAGTGCGGCAATGCCGCTCCCCATCACGCCCGCACCGACCACGCCCACTTTCGTGATGCGCATCAGGGTTCCTCTTGGGGGGCTCGCAGGAGAAGAAAGGTGCGCGCAGCCGTAGGCAGCGCATCGCCGATGAATCTACAGTCCACGGCACGGGTCTGGCGAATACGGTCAATGGTCACGCGCCACGGCATCAGCTAACTTCCGCCGACCATGAAGCTCCCCGCCCGCAAGGCCATCGCGCACCTGCGCGCCGTGGACCCGGTGTTCGCCGGGGTCATTGAACGTGTGGGTCCCTGCCAGGCGCGCGCCCACGTCGAGGGGACGCACTTCGGGGCGGTGATGCGCTCCATCGTCTACCAGCAGCTCAGCGGAGCGGCGGCGGCCACTATTCATGGCCGGGTGCTCTCCCTCTTTGACGGCCACGAGCCGTCGCCGCGGGCGCTGCTGCGCATGGACGACGCCCGGCTGCGCGCCGCCGGGCTGAGCGGGCAGAAGGCCGCGTACATCAAGAACCTGGCGGCGCACGCCGCGAAGCGGAGTTTCCCGATGGAGCGCCTGCACGAACTCGATGACGCCGCGGTCATCGACACGCTCACGCAGGTGAAGGGCGTCGGGCGCTGGACGGCACAGATCTTCCTGATGTTCCGGCTTGGCCGGCCTGACGTGCTGCCCGAGCTCGACCTCGGCATCCAGAAGGGGATTCAGCGCGCGTTCGGGTTGCGGCGCCTGCCCACGCCGCAGCAGGTGCTTAAGCGCGGCGCGCCGTGGGCACCGTACCGCACCATCGCGAGTTGGTACCTGTGGAGGGTGCTGGATCTGCCAACGGACTAGGGGCGCGGAGCAGGCGGAACGATGCGAATCGGAGTGACGGGGGCAAGCGGATTCCTTGGGCAGCGACTCGTGCCGGCGCTGGGTGCGCAGGGGCACAACGTCGCGCGGATCGGCCGCGGAGCTGAGGCGGATATACGCTGGGACCCGTCGGCCGGCATGATCGATGTCGCGCGATGCGCTGGAATCGACGCGTTCGTGCACCTCGCGGGAGCCAACGTCGGTGAACGCTGGACGCCGGCGCACCGCCGCGAGATTCGCGACAGCCGCGTGTACGGCACCGCGTTGATCGCGCACACCATCGCGGCGCTCACGCCGCGGCCACGGGTGCTTGTCTGCGCGTCGGCTGTGGGGATCTATGGCGACGCGGGCGACACCGTGCTGGATGAATCCAGTCCCTCGGGCAGTGATTTTCTGGCGGAGGTGGGACGGGAGTGGGAATCCGCCGCTGACCCCGCCCGGCAGGCGGGCGTCCGGACGGTGCACCTGCGGTTTGGTGTCGTGCTGTCGCGGTGGGGCGGGGCGCTCGCGCGCATGCTCCCTGTCTTCCGAATGGGCGGCGGCGGACGTCTCGGGAGCGGCCGGCAGTGGATGAGTTGGATCTCCATGGAAGACGCGGTGGGTGCCGTGCAATTTGCGCTTGAGCGCGAAACGCTCGTGGGCGCCGTGAACGCGGTCGCGCCGTCGCCCGTCACCAATGCGGAGTTCACGGAGACGCTCGCGCGCGTCGTCCACCGACCGGCGCTCTTCCCCGTCCCCGCGTTCGCGCTCAACTTGATGTTCGGCGAGATGGCGCAAGGCACGCTGCTGGCGAGCCAGCGCGTCATCCCTCGAAAGCTGCTCGCGGCCGGGTATGCATTCCGGCACGCCACCCTCGAGCCGGCGCTGCGCGCCGCGGTGAACGAATGACGGCAGGTCCCGGCACCGACTTCCACAGCCACCTGATTCCGGGAGTCGATGATGGGGCCGCGGATCTCGCCGCGTCGCGCGCGGCGGTGGCAGCGATGGCGCGCGACGGCGTGGCGACGGCCATCACCACGCCGCACTTCGACGGCTCGCTGACGCTTACACCGTCCATGGCCGAGCAACGGCTCGCACAACTCGACGCCGGCTTTGCCGCGTTGACGTCGGACGCCGAGGTGACCGCATGCGGCATCCAGCTGATGCGCGGCGTAGAGTTGATGCTTGACGTGCCAGATCCTGATGTCAGCGATCCGCGACTGCGCCTGAACGGCGGCCGGTTTGTGCTGGTGGAGTATCCCGGTCTGCAGCTACCACTCTCGCACGCCGACTATGCCGTGCGCGCCCTGCGCGACAAGGGGTGGCAGCCGGTGCTCGCGCATCCCGAACGCTATCGCAACGTGGATGATGCGCTGGAGCAGCTGCTCCCGCTGCGCTTTGCGGGGGCGTACTTCCAGGTCAATGCCGGATCGCTGGTCGGCTATCATGGCGACGGGCCCCGGCGACGCGCGGCGGCACTGCTGGCGCGGGGCTGGGTGGAGTACGGATCAAGCGACTATCACGGCCGTGGCGCGCCCGCCGTCGCGGCGGCGCGCGCTGCGCTCGCGGCGAGCGGCGCCGCGGAACAGGCCGAGCTGCTGTTCTGCGAGAATCCCGCCCGGCTGGTGCGGGACGAGTCTCCGCGCACGGTCGACCCGACTGGTCAGGAAACGAGAAAGCCGCACCCGTGGTGGGTGCGGCTCTTCAGTCGGCGCTGACAGCCGTACCGGCGGGGTGTTTTCCTAGCGCCGCAGCCCGCGCAGCTGGAGCTCGAAGTCGAGTGAATTCGTGGCGAGGATCACCGCGACGTCGAACGACACGCGGCCCGCGATGACGAGGTCGGCAAGGTGCTGGTCAAAGGTCTGCGTTCCGAACTGGGCGCGTCCCTCCGCGAGCACCGCGCGCAACTCGCCCAGGCGGCCAGGATCGCTCAGCACTTCGCGAACGCCGGCGTTCATGCAGAGCAGTTCCGCCGCGAGCACGCGGCCGTTGCCGTCGGCCCTGGGCAACAGCCGTTGGGCGAGCACGCAACGCAGCGACTCCGCCAGCTGCAGGCGCACCTGATCCTGCGCGTCGGCCGAGAAGTTGGCGAGCAACGCCTTGATGGCGCTGGTCACGTCGCTCGACTGCATGCGGGCGATGACCATCCGGCCCTGCTCCACGGCACGAAATGCCATGTCGATCATCTCGGGGCCCGACAACTCGCCGAGCACGACGACATCGGCATCCTGGTCGAGGGCCGCGCGCATGCCGGCGAGGTACGAATCGGTGTCGATTCCCACTTCGCGCTGGGTCACCGAGCACTTCAGGCTCTTGTGCAGGAACTCGATGGAGGGCTCCACCGACACAATGTGGCGGCGGGCGGGCGCGTGCGCGTTCAGGTGGTTGATGATCGCGGCCAGCGTGCTGGTGCGCCCGGAGCCGGGCACGCCGCTGATGAGCACGAGCCCGAACTCGGCGAGCACGGCGCGTCCGAGCGAGGCGGGGAGTCCCAGCGTCTCGAAGGTCGGGAGCACGTCGGGAATGACGCGCATGACGACCATGTAGCTCGAGCGCTGCTTCAGGATGCTGATACGGAAGCGCGCGATGCCCGGCGCGCTCCACGGGCCCGAGTAGTCGTGGACCTCGTCAAGGGTCGGCGCGTTGGGGGCGGTCGCCAGCATGTGCATGGCGAGCTCGCGGGTGTCGAGCGCGCCAAGGACCGGCGTGTCGAGCGGGACCAACTGTCCGTGGATGCGGGCGTACACCACGTCGCCGGCGCGAATATGGACGTCGCTCGCCCCGCGTTGAATGGCTTCGGTGAGGAACTGGCGGAGGCGTTCGACCTGCGCGGCGCTTCCGCCGGGGCGGAATCGGCGCTCATCTCCAGCGGTCGGCGCGTCGTCAGTTTTCACGGTAGCGGGCATCTGCACGGGTAGGATCCAAGATCTCAGGGACCGCGGCGGCAAGGCTGGAAGTCAATCATGGACGATCCGCCCAGGACATCAGCTACGAGGGGGGTCACCCAGCCTCCGAACTGTACTATTGTTGTATACTGGACGAAAGATAGACAATTCCGTAACTTCCTGTCAAGCAGTAGACAGGAGCCCAGCCAGACCATCGGAATGTCAGTGAACCCGTTGAGGCTGGGGAATTTGGGTATTCGCGCCCATACTATATGAATGTGACATCGGACGGACGCTCCGTTCGCCCGCTGATTGAAGCCCCTTCCTGATCTTCGCCTTCGCCCCCGCCGCGCCATGTCCACGCAAGCCCATCTGACCAAGCTCGAGCTGCGCCACCGCGCACTCGACCTGCAGCGCCGGCGATTCTGGCGCGAGGTCAGCTACGGCGCGATCATCGTGGCGGCGGATGTGCTGGCGCTGGCGCTGGTGTTTACGGCCTTCGCCATGCTGCCGCTGCAGCAAGTCGAAGGAATGCTTGGTCCCGATGGCCGCTCGTTCATCACCGGCCTGATTCCAATGTCACCACCGGCCATGGCCCGACGCCTGACCGCGCTGGTGTTCTGCCTGATGGCGACGCGCTGCTACGCCTACACCGATCGGGAAGCGATCCCGTGGCGCGTATTCATCGCCCTCCTGCTGGGTCTTGCCCTGCCGCGCTGGAACGAGGTGTGGGGGCCAGGGGTGTTCGGGCGCTGGATTGCCGTCGGGGCGGTGCTCGCCGCCAGTTGGGCGGTGCTCATCATCCAACGTCGCGGGCTGTCGCGTGCGCTGAGTCCGATTGACCCGAGACGACTGGACCCGTCACGCACTTTGGTGGTCGGGCCCGCCGCCGAGATCGAGCGACTCCGGCGCGACCGCG
>JBAZTM010000038.1:0-35784 GCA_041661925.1 Gemmatimonadaceae bacterium | reverse complement strand
CTGCTGCACCTCGGCGACGACGCGGATGTGCGTGCCGCTGTCGTTGATGACCTTCACCTCAAGGGCATTGTACAGGTCGGGGAGGTGGTCCGGCGCGAACTCGACGTCGAGGACGGGACCGATGATCTGGACAATCTTCCCGACGTTCGTGGCAGCGGCAGTGGCAGTGGCAGTGGCAGTGGCAGTGGCAGTGGCAGTCGTCATGATAATGGTCAACCCTGGAGTGCAGCAGCGCCGCCGACGATTTCGGCGATCTCCTGCGTGATGTTGGCCTGGCGGGCGCGGTTGTAGGTGCGACGGAGGAGGTTCAGCATCTCGCCCGCGTTGTCGGTGGCGCTCTTCATCGCGGTGCGACGCGATGCCTGCTCGGCGGCGGCCGTCTCGACGAGCGCGCGGTAGACTGCGTTGCGCACGTACGAGGGGAGCAGCTCGGTGAGAATCGCGTCCGCCGAGGGGAACAGCAGGTAGTCGCGGCCCGCGCCGGCGCGCTTTGGCGCCGCGACCGGCAGCACCCGCACCGTGTGCGGCGGCGTCGAGAGCACCGAGTTGAACTTGGAGTGCACGACGTACACGGCGTCGAGCGCGCCCGACGCGAAGTCGGCCATGAGGCCGTCCACGAGCGACGCGGCGTTGGCGGCCGTCGGGATGTCGCCGATGTCCGTGCGCGCCGTCGCGAGGGCGCGACCGACGTAGCGGAAGTAACCGATGCCCTTGCGGCCCACCACGTGCAGGTCGACGGTGGCGCCCTGCTCCTCGAGGTAGGCGACGGTCAGGCGCGCCTCCTTGATGAGGTTGGCGTTGAAGCCGCCGCAGAGGCCGCGGTTGGCCGTGATGAGCAACAACGCCACGCGGCGTTCGGCCGCCGGCTGCCGGAGCAGCGGGAAACGCTCCGCCAGGTCGGCGTTGAAGAGGCTCGAGATGACGTCCCCGAGCGCCGTCGCGTACGGGCGGGCGGCAGCCACGCGGTCCGCCGAGCGCTTCAGCTTCGACGTGGCGACCATTTCCATCGTCCGCGTGATCTTCCGCGTATTCTCGGTGGACTTGATGCGGCCGACTAGTTCGCGTCCCTTGGCCATGGGTTAGACGGGAGACGGGTGACGGGAGACGGGAGACATGCTCACGCGAGGGACTTCTTGTAGGCGTCAATCGCCTGCTTCAGCGTCGCTTCCGTCTCCTTCGACAGCACCTTCTCCTTGCGGATGGCGTCGCCGACCTGCGGGAACTGCGCGGTCATGTAGGCGTGGAAGCCCGCTTCCCACTCGCGCACCTTGGCCACCGGCACGTCGTCAATGAAGCCGTTGGTCACGGCGTAGATGATCATCACCTGCAACTCGGCGGCCATCGGCCGGTACTGCCCCTGCTTGAGCACTTCCACGGTGCGGGCGCCGCGGTCGAGCTGGCGCTTGGTGGCAGCGTCGAGGTCCGACGCGAAGGCGGCGAACGCCTCGAGCTCGCGGTACTGGGCGAGGTCGAGACGCAGGCGGCCGGCCACCGACCGCATGGCCTTGATCTGCGCCGAGCCGCCCACGCGCGACACCGAGATGCCGACGTTGATGGCGGGGCGCACGCCCGAGAAGAAGAGGTCGGACTCGAGGAAGATCTGGCCGTCGGTGATGGAGATGACGTTGGTCGGGATGTAGGCGGAGACGTCGCCTGCCTGCGTCTCGATGATCGGCAGCGCCGTCAGCGAGCCGCCCGGGGCGAGAATGTTCACGCCGTCCACGACCTTGGGGTCGTTGGAGATCTTGGCGGCGCGCTCGAGGAGGCGCGAGTGCAGGTAGAAGACATCGCCCGGGTACGCTTCGCGGCCCGGCGGGCGGCGCAACACGAGCGAGATCTGGCGGTATGCCGCGGCCTGCTTGGACAGGTCGTCGTACACGACGAGCGTCGCCTTGCCCTCGTTGTACATGAAGTACTCGGCCATCGCGACGCCCGAGTACGGGGCGATGTACTGCATCGGGGCCGGATCGGAGGCCGTGGCCGCGACGACGATGGAGAACTCCATCGCGCCAGACTCCTTGAGCTTCTCCACGACCGAGGCGACGGTGGACGCCTTCTGGCCGATGGCCACGTAGACGCAGATGACGCCCTGCCCCTTCTGGTTGATGATCGTGTCCACGGCCACAGCGGTCTTGCCCGTGCCGCGGTCGCCGATGATCAGCTCGCGCTGGCCGCGGCCGATCGGGATCATCGAGTCCACGGCCTTGATGCCCGTCTGCAGCGGCTCCTTCACTGGCTGCCGGACGATGATGCCAGGGGCGATGGACTCCACCTTGCGGGTGTGCTTGGCGTTGATCGGGCCGAGGCCGTCAATCGGGCGGCCCAGCGGATCGACGACGCGGCCGACGAGCTCGTGGCCAACCGGCACTTCGAGCACGCGACCGGTCAGGCGCACTTCGTCGCCTTCCTTGATCTGCAGGTAGTCGCCCAGCACCACCGCGCCGATGTTGTCCTCTTCGAGGTTGAGCGCGAGGGCGGTGATGCGCTCGCCGGTGGCGGAGACGCTGATCTCGAGCATCTCACCGGCCATCGCCTTCTTGAGGCCGTAGATGCGCGCGATGCCGTCCTTCACCTCCAGCACCGTGCCGATTTCCTCGACGTCCAGCTGGTTGAGGTCGGCGGCTTCGATTTCGCGAAGCAGGATGTCCTTGATCTCACCGGGGCGCAGCGTCGTAGACATTTCGGGTGCAGGGGAAGGGTACAGGGTGTGGTGCGGGGTGCGGGGGGACGGGGCAAGCCGGCAAAGCCCATTCCCGCGGCGCCGCCGTCGAGAGACCGGGCGCCGTTCTTGTACAGCTTGTGAAATTAGTCACATGAGGGGGGCGGATTCAAGGACTCTGGGGGCGGAAATTGAGGGCAGACGACAGATGGCAGATGGCAGATGCCAGATGCCAGATGCCAGATGCCAGCTCTGGGGCGTCCGCCATCCGCCATCTGCCATCTGCCATCTGCCATCTGCCATCTGCTTGTCGCCACCACCCAACAAGCCACAACGCAAGCGGGGCACCCTATTCGGATGCCCCGCAAGCAACGCTAGCTAGCCGTCAGACTTACTTATCCCACCACACGCGCGTGTTCATCGCGTCCGCACCCTGACGGGCAATGGCCGCCTGGAGGGACTCGTTGTTCACCGCCTGCTCCGTCGTCGCGTACTGCATGCGGCGCGGGATGTAGCTCAGCGTCGCCTTCGGCCCCGGCACGAGTCCCGCCGGAATGCCAGTGCGCCGCCAGTCGCTCCACGCCTCGCCACCCTGCGTGAACGACGCGATCCACTTCTGCATGAGGATCTGGGTCAGGCCATCAGCGCCGCCCTTGTAGGCCACGTTCGCGTTCGCGAGGTAGGCCGCGGCGTCCGCCGCACTGCCGCCCCACTGCGTGATCGAGGCCGTCACGCCGGCGTCGTAGTAGCCCTTCGCCGCCGCCGCGCTCACGCCACCCATCCCACGGTTGGCCGCCTCGGCGAGGATGAAATTCTGCTCGGCAAACGTCATCAGGTTCGAGGGCGTCGTCTTGCCCGCCGTCGTGCCGTAGGTGCCGTAGACCGTCTTGCCCGGATAGAAGATCGCGCCGATACGCGACGCCTTGACGCCATAGCTGCCCGCCTGCGTAGCATCCAAGCCGGCGGGTTGGCCGGCGTAGATGCCCGCTTCCTGGTTCGGCTGGGCAAAGATCGGCAGGCGCGGATCGGCCCACGCAACCATCACGTCAATGAGCGGCTTGCCCATGCGATAGTCGTCGCGGCCCGCGAAGTTGCCGGCCCACGGGTTGTCGTACGTGCCGTCGCCCGGCCACACCAGCGACGCGTTGTCGGCATTCGACGTCATCAGGCCGCCCGGCGCCGCAATCGCCGCCGCAATCTCGGCGTTTGCCTTGGCCGCGTCGGCCTTCTGCAGCCGCATCGCCAGACGGAGACGCAGCGCGTTGGAGAACTTCCTCCAGTTCGCCGTGTTGCCGCTGTAGATCGGGTCCCCGCTGCCGAGGCCCGAGCCCGCCGCCATCGCGGTGGTGGCGTCGGTGAGCGTCTTCAGCATGCCGTAGTAGATGTCCTTCTGGGCATCGTACTTCGGCTTGAGCGTCGTGCCGGCGGTTCCTTGCAGCGCCTCGCTGTACGGAATGTCGCCGTAAATGTCCGTCAGGTTCTGGTACCCAAACGTCTGCATGACCTTGGCCGGACCCCAGACGCTGGGATCCTTGAGGGTCTGGCCTACCAGGTAGACCGCCTGATAGTCCATGAAGTCTGCCACGTACGGGCCATTGAACCACCCGTCGATGGTCCCGGCGCGGTAGATGTACCGGTCCTCGTCGGGGTACTGCGTCTGCGCGGTCTGTTGCGTCAGAAGTGACAGCATGGACAGCTGGTAGCCGGCGCCGCCGACCTGCTGCACCGTGCTCACCACGGCCCGCGTGAAGATGGTCCCTGGCGGGGGTGGCGTGTCGAGTGAAGGGCTGTTCGGGTTGACGTTCAGCCCGGTAAGGTCGGTCTCGCAGGCCGTCGTCACAACTGCGACGGCGGCAAGCAGCGCGACCGAGAGCCGAGTGGTTTTCATCATTCAATCTCCCGGTTGACGGTCACGGAGTGATCGTAACGTTGAGGCCGAACGACCGCGTCGTCGGCAGTGCACCAAAGTCAAAGCCCTGTCCACCGTTGCCCGATCCCGTCGAGTTCTCTGGATCGTAGTTCGGGAAGTCGGTCCACGTGTGCAGGTTGCGGCCGATGATGGCCAGGTTGAGCGCCGAGAGCTTGAGCCCCGTCAGGTACTTGGCGGGGACGTCCCAGCCGAAGCGCATGTCGCGCAGCTTCACGAAGCCGGTGTTGTAGATGCCGGGTTCCACCGACGAGAAGAAGTTGTGATGGTAGTCCTCGGACGTAACCTTCGTCGTGTTCGGCTGGCCCGAGGCCTTGTCGATGCCGTCCACCACGATACCCGGCGAGTCCCAGTTCTGCTCGCGGCCGAGCAGCGACGATTCGAGCACGCCGGCGTAGTTGCCGAACCAGTTGCCCGACGAGAAGTTCTGTCCGCCCTGACGGATGTCGAGCAGGAAGCTGAACGTGTAGTTCTTGTAGCGGAACTCATTGTTCACGCCGCCCGTCCAATCGGGGTTGACGTTGCCGAGCTTGGTGTAGTTGGTATTCCGCGTCGGCAGGCCGCCCGACGTGATGATCTTGCCGGTGGCCGAGTCACGCGCCCAGGCACGCCCGTAGATGGAACCGTACGGCTCGCCGACGTGCGCCTCGATGCGCGCATTCCATTGGTCGTTGAGCACGATGGTCGTGAGGCCCGGGGCCAGATCGTCCACCTGGTTCCGGTTCTTCGTGTAGTTGAACGTCGTGCGCCACGAGAAGCCGTTCTTCAGGTCCAGCGTCTTGAGCGTCACCAGCGCCTCGACACCCTTGTTGCTCATCTGGCCCGCATTGATGTAGGCCGAGCTGAAGCCGATGGCCGGGGCCATCGAGAGCGCGAAGATCTGGTCCTTCGTCTTCTTGTTATAGACCGACGCATCCACCGTCAGGCGGTCGTCGAAGAAGGCGATTTCAATGCCGCCCTCCGTGCCGATCGTCGTTTCCGGCTTCAGGTTCGCGTTGTTCGACGCATTGGGCAGCGTGAACAGCGTGCGGCCGCCGAACTTGGCCGACTGGCCCTGGAACGTGGTCTGCAGCTGGTACGCGCCCGCATCGGCGCCCACCTGCGCATAGCCGCCACGGAGCTTGGCGTAGGTCACAAAGCCACCCTTCGTGATCGACGGGAAGAGGTCCGAAAGGACCAGCGAGCCGTTGATGGAGGGGTAGAAGTACGAGCTGTTCTCCTTGGGCAGCGTCGACGAATAGTCGTTGCGCCCCGTCACCTCGAGGGTGGCCACGCGGTTCCACGTGAGGACGGCCGATCCATAAACCGAGTTCACGCCCGAGTGGGACTCGGAGTTGCCAATCGTCGGCGTCACGGCCGAGTTCGACAGGTTGTAGATGCCACGCACCACGAGGTTGTCCGTCGACCACGTGTTGCGATAGCTGCTGTTGCGGCGGATGTTGCCGCCGACGTTGCCCGTGACGTCGAGCCGGCCAAACGTCTTGGTCGCCGTGAGCAGGCCCTCGACGTTCGACTCCGACGCCCGGCTGTTGTCGCCCGTGAAGCCGCCGGAACCTGCCGGATTGGTATGGTCCATCTGGCCCGTCACGTACTTCTCTTCCGCCGTGTAGCGGTAGAAGTCCTGGCCTATGCGCGCCATGCCCTTCAGCCAGTCGGTCAGCTGGTAGTTGACCGTGGCCTGGCTGATGATGCGGTCACGCGTGTCCATGTTGCCGTTCTCGAACTGCTGCCAGAACGGGTTGTTGTGGTAGTTGTAGTTCCAGTTGTACAGGCTGCCGTCTTCCTGGTACCACTTGTTGCGCAGGGCCTCGATGTCGACCTGACGGCCGAACCAGGTGAAGCCCATGAACGGGTTGCCCTCGGCGTAGCCGACTTCCGGGCGGTTGATGCCCTGATTCTGCACAACCTGCAGCGAGCCCGACACGTTGAGCTTGTCGTTGACCGCCGCACTCGCCGACAGCGACGCGGCCAGCTTGGCCAGCTTCGAGTTCGGCACAATGCCGGCCACGTTGTCCTTGGTCAGCGACAGGCGCGCCGCGGACTTGGAGCCGTTGGCCGTAACCGTGACGCTGTTCGACACCGTGTGGCCCGTCGTGAAGAAGTCCTTCACGTTGTTCGGGTGCGCGATCCACGGCATGTTGGGGCCGGTGAACTGGTTGATGGGGCGCCCGTCGAGCTTGGGACCCCATGACTCGTCCGCGTAGTCGTTGGTGCCGCTGCCGGCGCCGTCGACAAACTCGAACTCGCCACCGAAGCCCTGTCCGTACTGGTTCTGGAACTTCGGCATCACCGAGAAGACGTCGGCCGTGGCGTAGCTGCGGAGCTGCACCTGCACGCCCTCGGCAGCACTGCGGCCGGACTTGGTGGAAATCACGATGGCGCCGTTCGACGCACGCGAGCCGTACAAGGCCGCCGCGTTCGGGCCCTTGAGCACCGTGATGCTGGCGATGTCGTCGGGATTCAGGTCGGAGATGGCGCTGCCGTAGTCGCGGCCACTGTAGCGACCCACCGTCGAGAAGCCGGCGTTCGACACCGGGATGCCGTCGACGACGAAGAGCGGCTGGTTGTTGCCGGTGATCGAGCCGGCGCCGCGAATGATGATGCGCGTCGAACCGCCGATCGAGCCGCTGCCCTGGATGGAGAGGCCCGAGGCCTTGCCCGAAATGGAGTTGATGAGGTTCGTTTCGCGCGTCGTCGTCAGGCTCGTGTTGTCCAGCGCCTGCTGCGACGTACCGATGGTCGACTTCTCACGCTGCACGCTGAGCGCCGTCACCATCATGCCGGTGAGCTGCACCGCCTGCGCGGCGAGCGTAAAGTCCACCGTGAGCGTCGTGCCGCCCAGGTTGACGTTGCTCTGGGCGCGCCGATAGCCGATACGGCGGGCGACCAGCACCGCGGGACCGCGGTTGCGGCCGGCGACGGTGATCGTGTAGCTGCCGTCCTCGCCCGTCTGCGCGCCGGCCTTGATGGCGTCGATGAAGACGCTGGTACCGGCCAGGGGCATGCCGGCCTCAGAGACGACGCGTCCCTTGATGATGGTGGCAGTCTGAGCTTGCGCCACGGCGCTGACGCCGACAAGCGAGGCCAGACCGACCACGCCCGCGAGCCATGCGCGGGCCAATCGGATGTTCATTCTGTATCCTCCAAAAAGAGGGGCGGGAAAAAGGACAAAACATGCACACAACCACAACGTCCCGCGAAGCATGCGGTGCGGTCGTACTTGAAGTACCGACAGAACCGCCGTGGCGTCACGGCCTATAATAGGTAGTGAAAATGCCGCGCGACGCTGCGCATACGTTATCAGGGTAGTCACGTGTTTGGCGTAGGGCAAACCCTTACGATTTACACCCTGCTGCGGGACCGCCCCTGACTGAACCGGGTCAACAGGTCGCGGGTGCGCAAGCGCGTCAGCGATGCGGCGCGGATGCCCGCCACGCGATGCGCCGTGTTGGCGAGATGCGACGGCGAGGCGAAGCCGAGCACCGTGGCGACATCCGCCAAGTCATAGCCGGGGTTCTTGGCCAGTTCGGCGGCGGCGATGAGGCGCACGAGATCGATCACGCGCTTGAGATTCGGCGCGCCCGACGCGGCAAACGCACGACTCAGGTGTTCGCGCGTCACATCGAGCGACCGCGCGATGGCGTCCGTGCGCACGGGGCGCCCGCCCGCCGCCACGACGAACTCCCACGCGCGCTGCTGCAGCGGCGCGTCGAGGCCGAGGGTGACATGCGCGCCGCGGAGCGCGGCGGCGAAGCGCGCCGTGAAGGCGTGCGGCACCACCAGCTCGCGCAGCGCCGTGTCGTCCACCCCCTCGATGAGCACGTCAGTCACCTCGAGCGCGGCGCTGCGGCCGAGGACGGCGGCGTCGGCAAGGCGCGGCGCGACGAGCGCGAAGAACGGGATGCTCGGCAGCTGGCGCGCCAGCGACGCCACCGCCCAGGCATCGTCGCCGCCGGCGCCGAGGTCCACGACGACGGCGTCCACGAGCGAGGCGCGCAGCGCGGCGCCGGCCGCCTCGGCCGTGCGCACGAGCAGCAGGCGGGCGCGACGGCGCGTGAAGGCGCGCCGCAGCAGTTCGCGCCCCTTGTCGCGCGTGGTGAGCGCGAGGACCGTGGGAAGAAACTCGGCCGCCGCGGGCGCGGCGGTCACGGGGCGCCGTCCGGTTCGAGCATTGCCTTGGCGCGCGCCAGCACGATGCGCGCATTCTCGTACGACACGAGCGATGTGGCTTCCTCGAACGTGAGCCACTTGCAGGCCGTGATCCCTTCGCGGCGCAGCGGGCGTGCGTGGCCGGCCGGCGCCTCGATGAGATAGAAGTGACAGACCTTGTGCACGAGATGCCCGCGGAACCGGAAGTTCCAGTCGATGACCTCCACCGGCGCCGTGAGCGTGAGCCCCGTGAGCCCCGTCTCCTCGCGCACCTCGCGGACAGCGGCCGCGTCGGGCGACTCGTCAGCCTCCAGGTGGCCTTTCGGGAACCCCCAGTTCTTGTAGCTGTCGCGAATGAGCAGAAAGCGCACGCCCTCCGGTGACCGGCGGAAGACGATGCCGCCGGCGGAGACCTCTTCGCGCGGCTCGCGCGCGCGCGTTGTCATATGGAATGTCCCGGGTCGATGTCGGCGCGCCCCTCGATGAAGCCGCGCACGACGGGATCGCTCGATTCGCGGATCTCGGCCACGGTGCCGCACTGCCGCACCTTGCCTTCGTACAACATGGCGATGCGCGTGGCCACCGTGTAGGCGGAATGCATGTCGTGCGTGATGACGATCGAGGTGACGCCGAGCGTCTTCTGCATGCGGAGCATGAGCCCGTTGATGACGGCGCTGGTCACAGGGTCGAGCCCGGTCGTCGGCTCGTCGTACAGCAGGTACTTGGGACGGAGCGCGATGGCGCGCGCGATGCCGACGCGCTTGCGCATGCCGCCGGAGAGCTCGATGGGCATGGTGTCGGCCACATCGGGAAGGTCAACGAGCGCGAGCGTCTCGTGGATGCGCGCCTCGATTTCCCTGTCGGTCAGCGTGCCCTGCTTGCGCAGGCCCATGGCGACATTCTCGCCCACGGAGAGCGAGTCAAAGAGCGCCGCGAACTGGAAGACGTATCCAATCTTCGCGCGCAGCGCGTACAACTCCGGCCGGCTGAGGGCCGGCACCTCGAGGCCGTCCACAAAGACGGTTCCCTGATCGGGATCGAGCAGCCCGACGATGTGCTTGATGGCGACTGATTTTCCCGTCCCCGAATAGCCGATGATGGCGACAGTGTCTCCCTCCGGCACCTCGAGCGAGAAGCCCTGCAGCACCTTCTTGGGGCCGAACGCCTTGTGGACGTTTTCGAGGGAGATCACAAAAAGACGAGAAAGG
Organism: Gemmatimonadaceae bacterium; assembly: GCA_041661925.1. Classification (GTDB taxonomy): domain Bacteria; phylum Gemmatimonadota; class Gemmatimonadetes; order Gemmatimonadales; family Gemmatimonadaceae; genus PNKL01. The sequence continues at coordinate 25,841 of JBAZTM010000038.1, read as the reverse complement.
AGGTGGGGTGCAGGGGAATATGAAGGTCGTCGACGGTTGCGGCGAGGGTGCCGCCGCCGTGTCGGTCAAATCTTTAGGAGGCGAGCCGAATATCGACGTCACAGCGTAGGTGGATAGACGACGAAAGGCGGATTTTGGATTGGGAGCTCGGATTGGGATTCACGCTTGGGATTGCGATGGGGATTTGTGATTGGGATTGGCGATTAGCGATACAAAGAAGGCCGTGGAGCAAAGCTCCCCGGCCTCTGTTGTTTTTCTGTTGTCTCTCTGTTGTTTCTCTGTTGTTTCTCTCTTAAGCACTGAACGACTGAAGCGCTCTTCCCACATCGCCCTCACGCAGCCGCTTAAGCGCTCTGTCTCTCAGCTGCCGCACCCGCTCTCTCGTGACGCCGAGCATCGAGCCGATCTCCTCGAGGGTGTGCTCACGCCCGCCCTCGAGCCCGAAGTAGAGCCGCAGCACCTTGGCGTCGCGCGGCGGGAGCGTGCCGAGCGCCTGCTCGATCTCGTCGGTGAGGAAGCGGTTCATCGCTTCCTCCTCGGTGTCGGGCATCTCGTCGGCGACGAACCGCTCAATGAGCGAGCGGTCGCCATCCGGATCCATCGGCGCGTCGAGGCGCACGTCGCCGCTGTTGAGGGCAGCCAGCGACGAGACCACGTCCACCGAGAGGCCCGTCACCTTCGACAGCTCCTCGGGGGTGGGCTCGCGGCGCATCTTCTGGCGCAGGATCTCGGACGCCTTGATGATGCGCGACAGGTCGGCGGTGCGGTTGAGCGGCACGCGCACCGTGCGCCCCTGGCGGGCCAGCGACGACAGGATGGCCTGCCGAATCCACCACACCGCGTACGAGATGAACTTGACGCCCTGGTCGGGATCGAACTTCCGCGCGGCGGTGAGGAGGCCGACGTTCCCTTCCCCGATGAGGTCAATGAGGGGAAGGCCGCGGTTCTGGTACTTCTTGGCGACGGAGATGACGAAGCGCAGGTTGCGCTTGACCAGTTCCTGCAGGGCATCAGGATCACCCGCGCGAATCTTGCGCGCGACCTCGATCTCCTCGTTGCCCTTGAGGAGCGGGTAGGTGCTGACCTCGTACAGGTACTGGTCGAGGATGTCGCGCTCGGGCTCGCTGGGCGCGATCCCTGCGGGGACCGCGCGACGACGGCGGCGCTTTACTTCGGTGGCCATGGACTATGCCTCGACGAGCCAGGGGGCTCGAGCGTGAATCGGTAAGGCGGGGGACCCGGAACTGGGTCTGACCCGGTGTGACGACGGCGCGCTCGCTGAAAGTCTTACGCGTGCGGCGCAGCCAATGCTGGGTGCTTGGGCAAGGCTTTCAAAAATAGCGCAAAATAGGATTTCCGCTAGAGAGACGGCTTGACCCAGCTATTACTCCCGGATAGCTTTTCTGGTTCCTGATGGAACGCTTGGGCATGCCTTTGCGCCCGTCAGGACCCGGGGGCGTAGCTCAGTTGGGAGAGCGCTTGAATGGCATTCAAGAGGTCAGCGGTTCGATCCCGCTCGCCTCCACTGGGGTTCGGTTTCGGCCGAATTTCCTGTTCCGGTTCCCATCCGGGACATGCGCGGGAATAGCTCAGTTGGTAGAGCACAACCTTGCCAAGGTTGGGGTCGCGGGTTCGAGTCCCGTTTCCCGCTCTTCGAGCAGAAGACGACAGAGTGCGACAGAATACGGCGGAGTACGGCAGTCGCCGGCGGGTTTGAGGGAACATGACGCGGGATCGCGGACTTTTCGCGGGCAACAGCGAAGTCGCTTCGGGGTACGTAGGGATGATGGCACAATCGCTGCACTGGGCACGTGTCCTTCCCGTCGTCAGCCCCGGTTCCGGGCGGTTAGCTCAGTTGGTTAGAGCGCCACGTTGACATCGTGGAGGTCACAAGTTCGAGTCTTGTACCGCCCATTGCCTCACGAGAGCGCCTCGTGGGGCTTTTTGTTATCTTCCCCGCGTCACCTGTCGGGCAACCGGCACCTTCCCATAATCCGATGACGCTCATCACTCGTATATCGCTCCTGGCCGCGCTCGTGGCGGCTCCCTTGGCTGCGCAGGAGCCGGCGGCCGCGGCGGCTTGCCCCGTCGACCTGAACCAACCGAAGGAACTGATCACGCCGTACAACATCACCCGCATGCGCGCGCTGCAGCTCGCGCCGGGTGACGAACGCGGGAAGCTGATCCGCGACATCATGAAAGTGCTCGGCAACCCGAAGGTCTCGTCCAAGAACCAGCAGGGCGCGGACCTGTTCGCCGGGCAGATGCTCATCCTGTATATGGCCCAGCCCGGCGTCGGCGAGACGGCGACGCGCGGCCAGCTGAACTGGGGAGAGCCGAAGGATCAGGTGATTGACCTGGCCAAGACGGCCGACTCGCTGTTCGTCACCGTCGAAGCGATCCATCCGGCCTGCCTCGGCGAGACGAAGCCGTGGCGCATGTCGAAGCCGTGGCAGGACCGCATCAATGCCGCGTTCCGCACGATGGCGGCGAACCAGGTGGACTCGGCGGAATTCTACGCCAAGCAGTCGCAGGTGCTCGACCGCACGTCGCCGTACGCCCACCGCGTTTTTGCGGCCATCGCGCAGCAGCGCGGATCGTCGGCCGACATGATGACGGAGCTGGAGCGGGCGCTGAAGCTGACCGAGGGCGACACGGCATACACCGAAGACCGCCGCGCCGTGCAGTTCCAGATCGGCCAGACGGGGCTTGAATACGCCGAGCTCCAGCCGGAGCCAAAGCGCACGGAAACACTGCGGCGATCGGCCGAAGTGCTGATCGCGCTGGCCACGGAAGCGCCGGGCGCCGAGGCGACGCCGTACGCCCTGTCGGGCATCGGCATTGCCGCGACGTCGCTCAAGGATTCGTCGCTCTTCCAGAAGTGCTTCGACCTGGTCGACAAGGCCGTGGACAAGTACAACGACATGTCGGTGCTGCAGGCCGCCATCTGCGCCAACCGCAACGGCAAGACGGCGGACGCGGTGAAGCTGTTCGAGGCGACGCTCACCAAGAACGCCAACTCGCGCGACGCGCTGTACAACGCCTCGGCGCTGATGTACGAGCTGCGCAAGGGCAACGAGATGCTGCCGCTCGTCAATCGGCTCATCGCCATTGATCCGAGCAACCCGGACAACACGTCGCTGTACGCCTACGCGTACAACGTGCTGAACGAGCAGTGGAAGCCGCCCACACCGGCACCGGCTCCGGCGCCCGCTCCGGCGCGCCCGGGTGCACGTCCGGCCGCCACGCCGCCGGCTCCGGTGAGCCCGTACGCCGACTCGGTGGCCAAGTACATGAAGGCGGCGGATGACATGCCGCACCGGCTCGTGATCGTCGAGTTCGTGCGCTATGCCGATCGCGCCGTGGTGAAGGGCGAGATCGAGAACCGTTCGAAGGCGGCGAAGACGTTTGAAGTTACGTTCGAGCTGCTCGACATCGCCGGCGCCGTGCTGGACACGCAGGTGGCCAAGATCGAGAACCTGGCGGCGGGATCGACGGGCACGTTCGAGATCAAGTCGGACAAGCCGAAGATTGCGGCGTGGCGATACGCGCCGATCAAGTAACGAGCGCCGAGTCCCTGATGGGCGCCCGGATTCTGGTGATTGACGACGACCCGATCGTCCGCGACATGCTGGTGGAGATGCTGCGGCGCGAGGGGTACGACGTGGATTCCGCGGAGGACGGGCGCGCGGGGATGAAGCGGTTTCACGAGCGGCCTTCTGCTCTGGTGATCACCGACGTGGTGATGCCGGAGCAGGAGGGGCTTGAGACGCTGATGCAACTGCGGCAGACGGGCCAGCCGGTGAAGGTGGTGGCCATTTCTGGCGGCGGGCGTGTCGGTCCGGACGCCTATCTCAACTCGGCGCAGACGCTGGGCGCCGACGGGATTTTGGCCAAGCCGTTTGGCCGTGAAGAGTTGCTCGGAATGGTCTCGAAGTTACTGGACGACTGATTGACCTGAGGGGTTGGTCTGGATATATTTTTAGGCTCGCCGGCGCGGCGGTTTGCGCCGGCGATGGTGTCGTAGGGGCAGAGAACGACGGAAGACGACAGAGTACGACAGAAGGCGGCAGTTGCGAACAGTTTGCGCTCGTAGCTCAATTGGATAGAGCATCTGACTACGGATCAGAAGGTTGGGGATTCGAGTTCCTCCGGGCGCATTGGACAACAGACGGCTGACGGAAGACGACAGACCGTTGGAAGACTTTACCGAATCGGGGCGTAGCTTAGCCCGGTAGAGCGCCTGCTTCGGGAGCAGGAGGTCGGAGGTTCAAATCCTCTCGCCCCGACTGAAACGCAACTCCCTGACCGCTCGGGAGTTGCGTTTCTCTTTCTGGCATGGCTCGCACCGGGTACCCCAGCCGAGGACTTGCCAGCGAGTGACGTGACGTGATAGCTTCGCGTGGCGCGCGGGATCTCGGCCGGGCGTACGCGCGAGCGCGGGCGCTCAGCTCCGCCAGCGCGGCCGAACGAACCGCACGATCTCGCGCCCGCGAGCCGCACGGCGTGTGATGCAGCCACTCGCCTTGCCCGCCTTCTTCGCCCGGGCAGCCGTCGCGGGCCCGCTACGCTAGCAATTGAAGCGGTATGTGGTACACTGTTTATCAGGTCGGCCGGCGGTCTGGAAGTGTGACCGGCACAACTTGGGGGAGGTGTGCGTGGAAACGCTGCTCATCGTCGACGACGGCGCGGCCAATCGGGAGCTGTTGCGCACGCTGCTCGAGCCCGACTACCAGGTGCTCGAGGCGGCGGATGGCCCCACCGCACTCGAGCTCGCGTCGTCGCACGACGTCGATCTGGTGATCCTCGACGTCATGATGCCAGGCATGACGGGTTTCGAGGTGGCCCGCCGGTTGCGGGCGGCGCGCGGCGACGAACACCTCCCCATCCTCCTGCTCACGTCGCTTTCTGCCCGCGAGGAACGGCAGGAGGGCTTCGACGCCGGCGCCGACGACTTCCTCAGCAAGCCCGTGGACACCTACGAGCTGCGGCTCCGCGTGCGGGCCTTTCTCCGCGCCCGGCGGCTCTTTCGTGAGCGCAACGCCTTGCTGACGGAAGCGCAGCAGCTGCACGCCATCAAGGACGACTTCGTCGCGCTCCTCGTCCACGACTTGCGCAATCCATTGGCGGGCCTGCTCGCCTACCTGGAGATACTGGGCCTCGAACCGATCAGTGCGCGCGCCCGTGACACGCTCGAAGGCGCCACGACGGCCGCCCGCCGCCTGCACGACCTGACCGGAGAGCTCCTGCAGGCGCGATTGCTCGAGGAGGGCGCCCTCACGGCCCAGCTGGCGCCCGCTGACCTCAGCGTCGTCGCGCGGGCGGCGACCGCGACCGTGTCGGGGCTCGCCGCGACTCGGGGAATCACGGTCGACGTCATTCCGCCGGCGACGGCGCTGACCGTCGCATGCGACGCGCCGCTGCTGCAGCGCGCACTGGAGAACCTCCTGACCAACGCGCTCAAGCACTCGCCCACTGGATCCCGCGTGACGGTGCGCATCGCGGCGGACCGGGAGTGCGCAACGCTTGCGATCGAGGACGAGGGGGCAGGCATCAGTGCCGAGGCGCGGCCGTTGCTGTTCTCGAAGTACGGAACGCTCGCGATGCGCAATTCCGGCCGGGGCCGGGGCCATGGACTGGGACTGTACTTCGTCGGCCTGGTGATGCAGGCGCATGCCGGCGTCGTGCGCGTGGACGACGCCGCAACGTCCGGAACGCGCATCGTGCTGTCGCTTCCGCGGAACCCCGTCGCCGTGAGTTGATCGGCTCGCCCTGCACGTCCGCGCTGCCTCGGAGGCATCAGTGTCCACTGCCGCTTTGACATGACCGACCGCCCGCCGCCTGCGGTGCCCACCGACTATCGCCTGCTCTTCGAGTCGGCGCCCGACCTGTACCTCGCATTGACGCCAGCGCTCGTCATCGCCGCGGTCAGCGAGGCCTACCTGACGGCGACCCTGACCACGCGCGAAGCGATCGTCGGCCGCCACATCTTTGACGTCTTTCCGGACAACCCCGACGATCCGAATGCGGACGCGACCCGCAACCTGCGGGCGTCGCTCGAGCGCGTGCGCGACCTGCGCGTCCAGGATGCGATGAGCGTACAGAAGTACGACATCCCGCGTCCTGCATCGGATGGTGGTGGATTCGAGGCGCGGTTCTGGAGCCCCGTCAACACGCCCGTGCTCGGACCCGACGGCTCGCTCGTGGGCATCATCCACCGCGTCGAGGACGTGACCGCATTCGTGCGGCTGAAGCAGCAGCAGGAGGAGGATCGGGCGACGTCCGCACAGCTGCGGTCGCGCGCGGAGGCCGTGGAGGCGGAAGTCTACCGACGCACACTCGAAGTGGCCGCCGCCAGCCGCCGGATCAAGGACGGGGAACGGAGTCTTCGCGAGGCCAAGGAGGCTGCGGAACGCGCCAACAACGCCAAGTCGGAGTTCCTGGCCAAGATGAGCCACGAGCTCCGCACACCGCTCAACTCCATCATCGGATTCTCCGACGTTCTCCTCGAGGAAACGGCCGGTCCGCTGACGCCGAAGCAGCGCCGGTTCGTTGACAACGTTGCAACAGCGGGCCGACAGTTGCTGGCGCTCATCAACGACATTCTCGACCTCTCGAAGGTCGAAGCGGGGCGGATGGAACTGTCGTTCGCGAGCGTCAATGTTGGAGGCGCTATCGACGAAGTGCTGTCCGCCCTTCAGCCCCTGGCCGCGCGCAGACGGCATGCGTTGCACGGCAAGCATCCCTCGCACTTGCCGCATGTGCGTGCCGATGCGTTGCGTCTGAAGCAGATTCTCATGAACCTGCTCGCCAACGCCATCAAGTACACGGAAGACGGCGGGACCATCACCGTGTCAGCCGACGTCGTCGAGGACGCCGGCCGAGCGATGGTGCGGGTGGCGGTGACAGATACGGGCATCGGCATCGCCGAGGGCGACATCGAGCGCGTTTTCGTGGAGTTCGAGCAAGTCGGCGGCGCCCACGGCCGGACGCAAGAAGGCACAGGCCTCGGCCTTGCGCTCGTCCGGCGCCTCGTGATGCTGCACGACGGGTCAATCGCGGTGCAGAGCACGCCCGGCCATGGCTCCACTTTCTACTTCACGATTCCGCTGTTCGAGTCGCCGGCGCGGGCGGCAGCGCTGGCGCCCGCGGAGGTCGTCCAGCGTGACGCGACGGCGGCCGGGTCGGCCACGGCGAGCCTGGTTCTCGTGATCGAAGACGACCAGCACGCCGGCGACCTGCTGTCCGACTACTTCGTCAGCGACGGATACCGGGTTGTACGCGCGAGGACGCCAACGGACGCGCTGCACCTTGCCGCGGCGCTTCACCCCGACATTATCACCCTCGACATTCTCCTGCCTGAGCACGACGGCTTTCAGGTGCTCGCCAAGCTGAAGCAGCGGCCGGAGACCCGGGACATCCCCGTGTTGCTGGTCTCCATCACCGACGCGAGCGAGGTGGGCCGATCGCTCGGCGCCGAGGCCTGGTTCGTGAAGCCGGTTCAGCGCCTTGAGATGCTCGAGGCGATATCGCGGGTCCTCGAGCGGCGCGGGAAGGCCACGCGAACCGCCCCATGACGCTGCGAGTGCTCGTGGTTGAGGACGTTCAGCTGAACCTCGAGCTCATCACCGAAGTGCTCGAAACCGCGGGGCACGTGGTCTACGCCGCAGGCACCGCCGCCGCCGGAATCGCGCAGGCCCGTGCCGTGATGCCAGATGTGGTGCTGATGGATATTCGGCTGCCCGACATGGACGGCATCGAGGCGACGAAGCGACTGCGCAGCGATCCCGCCCTGGCTGGCTTGGCCATCATCGCCCTCACGGCGCAGGCAATGCGGGGAGATGCCGAGTCGGCGCTTGCCGCCGGGTGCGATGCATACATCAGCAAGCCGATAGACGTGCGAACGATTGCGGCGGACATCAGCTGTGTTGTGACACGCAGACACACAACTGCCAAACGACAGAGAGAAGACCGAGAGACAACGGAGAGACAATAGTGGATGGCCAGGAGCCGGCCAGTTATCCGCGGGACAGGTACATCCCCCCATCCATCAAGTAGAGCCAGCTGAAGAAGGCCGCCAGCAGGATCACGCCGCCGATCACGATGCGGGTGTGAATGCGTTTCTCGCCTTTGGACATCAGGTGGTCTCGGGTGAGGGACACCTGAAATCTTGGCGCCGGCGCGGGCGCTGCCTATCGCTCGAACTGACCAGACCGCATCGCACGAATCGGCGAGGACGTACAGTCGCCGCTTTTCCTCGCTTCCTCATATCTTCCTGTTCAACCCAAATCCCCGCCGTCCTACCAGTCCATGCCGTCCAGACCCCAGTTCTCGTCACGCCTCGGCGCGGCCACAGTGTTGCTGGCTGTCGGGCTGGTCGTGATCGGCTGGTTTGACTACCGCGCCACCCGCAAGGAACTGCTGACGCTGCTGGTTGACCAGGCGGCCTCGCTGCGGCAGGCCATCGCCGCGGCGGCGCGCTCCGCCGACCTGGCGACCGGACAGGTGCAGGCCACCCTCGCCGCACGCCTGCTCGACAACGCGCGCTTCCTCAGTCAGATGGACCGGCGCGGCGGCCTCACGCAGGCCTACCTCGACGAGGTGGTGCGCGCGCACCGCCTGCTGCGCGTCACGGTCTTCTCCAGGTCCGGCGTGCGCGAGTTGAGTGCCGGACTCGGCGGCCCGCCGCCGTGGGCGGGACGGGGACTGGGGGCGGGCTCGTCAGACGCCGGCGGCGAGTCCGCCGGTGTCAGGTCGGCGGCATCCATCGTGACGCGACTGCTTGCCGGGTCCACGACCGAGACCGTCAGCGAAGTCCACGGGTCGCGCTGGGGCACCGGCTGGCGTTTGTCGGCGGGCGTTCGCCGCGCCGGTGGTGGCGCCATCGTCATCAATGCGGACGCTGCGGACATCGCCGACCTGCAGCGTCAGGCATCGCTCGATCGACTCCTCGGCGAGATCGCCTCGCGCGCCGGCGAGATTGCGTACGTGATTCTCTTCGACGATAGCTCGCACTCGGCGCATGGCCGCCTCGCGGAGGCGGCGCTGGCGCGCGCAAACGCGCCGCCGGATGCGGGCGATGCACTGCTGCGGTCCGACGATATATCGAGTGTCGAGACGCGCGAGCTGTCCATCGACGGGCATCCGGTCCTCGAGTTCAGCGGTCCCCTCCATCAGGACTGGGCAGACGGGGCACAGCTGCGCGTGGGACTCTCGCTGGACGGCCTGCGGGCCGCGGAGCGCCGATCGTTGACGCGCCTGGTGATCGTGCTGCCCATCGTGCTCGGGCTGAGCGCACTGCTCGTGGCGTTCGTCGGACTGCAGCGGGAGCACGGCGTGCTTCGCGCGCAGCACGCGCGCGCGCAGGAGGCGCTGCGCCGGCGCGACCGGCTGGCGGCCATGGGGGAACTGGCCTCCACCGTGGCACACGAAGTACGAAACCCGCTCAACGCCATCGGCATGAGCGTCCAGCGGCTCCGCCGAGAGTTCGTGGACGTCGCACCCGACCACAGCGCCGAGACGCGGGCTGAACAGGCGGAGCTGCTGGAGGTCCTCTCGTCGGAGACATTGCGGATCAACCGCATCGTGCAGCAGTTCCTCGAGTACGCGCGCCCGCCGCGGATCGCGCCCCGGCAGGTGGATCTGTCCGCGTTTCTGACAGAAGTAGCCGCTGGGGCCGCGGCGATGGCCGCTGAGCGAGGCATCACACTCGACACGGCCATCGAGCGCGTGGGCGAAGCAACGCTGGATCCCGATCAACTTCGACAGGCGCTCGACAACCTGCTGCGCAATGCGTTCGAGGCGTCCGCGGACGGCTCGTCGGTCACGCTCCGCGCGGCGCGCACGGCCGATGGTCATCGCATCGTCGTGGAGGACCACGGGCCGGGAATTCCCGCCGACCAACTCCCGCGCATCTTCGATCTCTACTTCACGACGAAAGCCGAGGGGACGGGCGTGGGACTCGCGGTCACGCATCAGGTAATCGAGGCGCACGGCGGCTCGCTCGAAGTGGACTCGGAGCTGGGTCGCGGTACTCGCATGATCATTCATCTGCCATCCGGCAGCGGAGCGTGAGCCGGTGACTGCACGCGTCATCCTGGTCGTTGACGACGAACCCGCGCAGCGGTCGGTGCTGGCGGGCTTCCTGCGCAAGCAGGGCATGGAGGTGTTGGCGGCGGGCAGCGCGGACGAAGCCCTGCGACTGGCCGCGTCGCGCACGATTGACCTCGTGTTGACGGATCTCCGCATGCCCGGCAAGGACGGACTGACCCTTCTCGACGGGCTGCGGAGCATCAACCCAGGGGTGCCGGTGATCGTGATGACGGCCTTCGGCACGATTGCGACGGCGGTTGATGCCATGAAGCGCGGGGCCGCGGACTACCTGAGCAAGCCCATTGACCTGGATGAACTCGAAGTGCTCGTCGCGCGCACGCTCGAGCACCGCGCGCTGGTGTCGGAGAACGAGGCCCTCCGCGAGCTGGTGGCGTCGCGCTATCGCCTGTCAGGACTCGAGACCGCCAACGCGCGCATGGCGGAGGCGGTGAACACGGCGGCCCGGGCGGCGTCGAGCCGGGCCACGATCCTCATTCGGGGCGAGAGCGGCACGGGCAAGGAGGTGCTCGCCCGCGCCATTCACTTTGCGAGTCCGCGCGCCAAGCACGCGCTCGTGCCGGTCAACATTGGCGCGCTGCCGGACACGCTCATCGAGTCGGAGTTGTTCGGCCACGAGAAGGGGGCGTACACGGGGGCGGACCACGAACGTCGCGGACGATTCGAGCTTGCGGATGGCGGCACGCTGTTTCTCGACGAAATCGGCGACCTGCCGCGCAACGCGCAGGTGAAGCTGCTCCGCGTCCTTCAGGAACAGGCGTTCGAGCGCCTCGGCGGCTCGCGCACCATCAAGGTGGACGTGCGCGTCATCGCCGCGACGAACCGCGACCTGGCCGCCATGATCGACTCGGGCGAGTTCCGCGAAGACCTGTACTACCGGCTGAACGTCGTGTGCGTAGAGCTGCCGCCGCTGCGCGAACGCCGCGAAGACATTCCGCTGCTGGTGGACCTGTTCGTGCGGCGATTTGGCGCGGACGCGACGCATCCGGTGGAGGGCGTCTCGCGGGAGGCCATGGACCTGCTCGTCAAGCACGACTACCCGGGCAACGTGCGCGAGCTGGAGAACCTCGTGCATCGCGCCGTCGTATTGTCGCGCGGTCCGGTGCTCTCGACCTCCGACTTCCCGCTGCATCTCGGCCGGCTCAAGCCGGAGGACCGCGCGCTCCCCACCGGATTGGTTGAGCGGGTGTCGGAGTTCGAACGCGCACTCATCGTCGAAGCACTCGATCGCGCCAACGGGGTGCAGACCCACGCTGCGGAAGCGCTGGGGATCAGCGAACGGCACCTGCGGTACAAGCTGAAGAAGCTGAGCGACCGCTAGTCGTCGACCAAATGGTCGAATGTTCGACGATTCCGTCGAGCGAATAGAAGCCCGCGAGGAATGCCTCGCGCATGGGCAAACGGTCAAGTCACGAAATCACAACTACTTGGCAGACTGGCCTTCCTCCGGCACGGTCTGGCCCGGTCCTTGCTTCTCATACCGGTCAGCCAGCCGGATGGCCGGCACAGGACAGAGGGTTCGTTCCAGAACAGGAGGAGTTATGAAGCAGGTATTCGTGGTGGCAGCTGGACTCATGCTTGCGCTGGCCGGCACGGCGTCGGCGCAGGCGACGCAGGCGAAGGCGCGTACGCAAACCAAGGCGCAGACCGCGCCGCAGACCGCGCCGCAGAGCCGCGCGGCGTTTGTTGACGCCAACGGCGACGGCATCTGCGACAACTTCCAGAACGGCACGCCGCAGGGGAAGGCGTACGGCCGCGGCCGAGGCAACGGCACGCACGTCGGGCCGCAGGACGGCACGGGCTACGGTGCGGCGCAGGGTGGTCGCGGCGCCGGTGCCGGTAACGGTGCGCAGCGTGGGCGCCGCGGGCGCCCGTAGGCAACGGTCGGTCGAAGCGTGGCTGGCGGTAACGCCAGCCGCGCTTCGGCGGGCAGGTCTTCGCGCGTGCGTCTTTCGCCCCATGCCAACCAGCCTATCCATGATCCATGCTCGCCCCATTCGCGCCTTGGCGCTGTTGCTCGTGGTGTCAGCGCCGCTCGCGGCGCAGCCCTCGGTCTCCGTGACGCTTGGCAGCACCTTCGACTCGTTCCGACCGACCACCGACGCCGCGGAATCGCGGCGTACACTCGTGGGCGCGATGCGCATTGACAATGCGTTCGCTGCTGGGCGAGGTCGCCTCTACTACGATCTCGACGCGGGCAACTATGACTCACCCGGCGACTGGTCGTATCAACTGCACGAGGCCGGAGGGAGCTTCCGGATGAGTGGAACTGACTCGAGCAACCGGAAGGTCTTCCTCAGCGGCTCGATGATCAGCCGCCGCAATGGCGATTCCTGGACGAGCGCCGACTACGGCGCGACCGGCGGCGGATTGAACCTTGAGCTGCACCCGCGTGACGGCGCGACGTTTCGTGCCGGGTACCGTGCCGACTACCGCCGGTTCGGTGATCTGTCCGCCCTGACGCAGCTCGAACACGGCGTTTTCGCCAGCCTGCTGGCGAACTTCCAGACGCGAACCAGCCTCATCTTCGAGGGACAGGTGGGCTCCAAGCGGTACGACGGCGTCGTGTACGACGACGCTGGGCTCGTGACGGCGATCGACACCGTGCCGACGACGACGCGTGGCCGGGGCTACGGCGCTGGCATGGGTCCGGGCATTCGGTATACCACGACGTCCTCGCTGTCGACGAGCGAGCGCGGCTCTGCTGGATTGCTAAGTGTGATGGGACGTATTGCGCAGTCGCTCGGCGACCGGACGGGCGTTCGGCTGCAGGCGACGGCACGCCGGACCTTTGGATCGGTGCCTCCGCTGCTCGTGACGACGCCGGCGGGGTTCTTTGAGGACGGCGTGTACGACGACCCCTTCGCCAGCAACGCCGTCGTGCTCGAGACGGGCATTACGCACGTGTTTGCGAACGCCGCCGAGATTGCGGCAACGGCGTGGTGGGCCGACAAGGACTACACGAGCGCCGTGGCGCTCGACGCGGAGGGAGCGCCGCTCAGCGGGGCACCGCTGCGCCGGGACCGCGTGGCCCTGGGCTCCGTGACGTGGTCACAACCGCTGTTCCCGGCGAGGACGGGCGCACTCGCCCTCACCTCCGAGCTCGGCTACCGGCTCCTCCGACACCGTTCGGCCGACGCGTTCTACAACTACACGTCGCATGCGCTCAGCATCGGCATCAGCGTCGGATACTAGACATGAAAGACCCGAGGCACTCGATGTCACCCGCAAAGCCGTTCAGGTGGAAAGCGTTTGTCAGTCTCTACATCGTCTTCTCGTTCCTCGTACTGGCGCTGTCGGGCCTCGTGCTGTACGTCGCGCCGCCGGGACGAATTGCCAACTGGTCCATCTGGCGCCTCGTGTTGCTCAGCAAGGCCCAGTGGCAGGCCGTGCACACGATCTTCGCGTTCATCTTCATAGTGGCCGCGTCCTTCCACCTGTACTTCAACTGGAAGGTCCTGCTCGCGTACCTGCGGTCGAAGCTCCATGAGGGACTGCACATGAAGCGCGAGGTCGGCGCCGCGTCCGCGGCCGGCGTTCTGCTGTTGGCGCTCACCATTGGCGGTGTGCCGCCCTTCAGTAGTGTGATGGAGGCGGGCGACGACATCAAGAACGCGTGGGCCGCTCCATCGAGCGAGCCACCGATTCCGCACGCCGAAGACCTCACCGTGCAGAAGCTCGCCGAGACGGCCAAGGTGCCCGTGGAACTGGCGCGAAAGAACCTGTTGCAGCACGGCGTGGCTGTTGATCGGCCGGACATGACCGTGAAGGAGATCGCAGCGTCCAACAGGATCTCGCCCGAGCAGGTGTACCAGCGGATGTACGCCGACAGCGCCAGGCCCGTGGTGGCTCAGGGGCTGGGCGGCGGGTGGGGGCGCAGGACCGTGCAGGACATCTGCACGCAGTACGGTGTGTCTTCCGTCACCGCGATTGACCGGCTGAAGGTGGCCGGATTCACGGCAACGGCGAGCACGACACTCAAGGACTTGGCGCTGGGCTCGGGTAAGACGCCCAGTGACATCGCGCAGATCATCGTCGGCCCTGACGCGACCATCGCCACGCCCGAAATCCACCGCCCGGCGGCAATCGCGCCGCCGCCTTCTCCCTGACGACCAGCGCGCGGCGATCGCTGGGATCGCCGCGCGTCGTCAGACACCCGCCATCGACGCCGGAATTCGCACGGCCACCACCCGCCCCGTCGCCGTCGTCTTTCCGTCCGCCGCGAGCGACACCTCCACCACCGATTTGCGTGCGGTGGTCTCGACCACACGCGCACGCAGCTCGAGCGTCGGCCCCAGCGGCGTGGGCGCCACAAAGTCCACGTGCAGCGACGCGGTCACGTAGCGCGGCGCCGGCGCCTCGCCGATTTCGCGTCCCTCGGCCCGCTCCGCTGCCGCCGCCGCGGCACCAATGGCATGGCAGTCAATCAATGAGGCCACCAGGCCGCCATAGACGAAACCGCTGATGCCGGTGTGTTCGGCGCGCGGCGTAAACCGGGCCACGCTCTCGTCGCCCGCCTGCACGGAACGCACGTGCAATCCGTGCGCGTTCAGGCGGCCGCAGCCGTAGCAGACGGCGAACTCGTCGGGATAGTGGTCCTGAATGGCCACGGGCTCAGCGGTGGGCATGGCTCGGTCGGGTGAGAGGGTGAGGCAACAAACCCTTGCGGGTTTCGCTGACAGTGGCGCACGGCATTACCCTATTATATCACGATATAGGCATATATACATTCATACAGCGAAACACCCCTGCCTCAATTGCACGGAGTTACCATGTCGGCCCCAAAGCAGCGCGATCCCATGATCATCACCCACGAGGGCGGCGTGCAGTTCGCCGCCCAGGTGCGCAAGCATCGCATCCTCGTCGACCAGCCCGAGCGTGGCGGCGGCGCGGACGCGGGTCCCTCCCCCATTGAACTCCTCGGCGTCTCGCTCGGCACCTGCGTGGCGCTCTACGTCCAGCAGTTCTGCCAGTCGCGCGGCCTGCCGTACGACGGCATGCGCGTGGAACTGCAGCAGCGCGGCGCCCAGAACCCCAACCGCATCGGCGAGTTCGCGGTGAAGGTCGTGCTGCCCGCCGGCATTCCCGCGGAGCACGTGGAGATGCTCGAGCGCGTCGCCCGCAGCTGCCCGGCGCACAACACGCTCGTGCACGGCGCCGCGGTGGCCATGGAGTTCGACGTGGGCACGCCGGCGAATGCGACAAGTCATGCCTGACGCCTCCGCGTCCGGGACGGTGACACCGATGAACGACCACGAAGGATGAGACCATGAGCCAGAAAGCGATAGAACTGAAGATCATCGAGCGTTACAGCGGCCTCTGCTGCACGACCACCAACCTCTCGTGCGGAGGCGCCGCGGACCGCGTGGACGCCCAGCCGGGCGAATGCGGCGTGGACCTCGGCAGCGGGCGCGGACGCGAGCTGTTCAGCCTCGTGCAGCCGGTCGGCCCGCACGGTCGACTGATCGGCATCGACCTCTCCGACGGCATGGTGAACACCGCGTCGGCGTCGGCGCGTGCGCAGGGACTCGCCACCGTGGAGTTCCGCCAGCGTCACCTGCATGACACGGGGCTTGAGGCGGACAGCGTGGATTTCATGATCTCCAACTGTGCCATCAACCACGCGCCCGACAAGGACGCCGTCTACCGCGAGGCGTTCCGGTTCCTGAAGCCCGGCGGCCGGTTTGTGGTCAGCGACATCTACGCGACGAGCGACGTGTCGCCGGAGTTCGCCAATGACCCCGACGCGGTGGCCGAGTGCTGGGGCGGGGCCGTGACGCGTGACGCGTATGTGGCAACGCTCGTGGCCGCCGGCTTCCAAGCGCTCGAAGTGCTCGAGGAGAGCGAACCCTACGCCAAGGGACAGATCGACGTTTGCAGTTTCACCATCCGCGGGCGCAAACCCGCGACCACCTGAGAGGAGAACGACGTGAAGAGCCTGATCAAGAAGAACGACGCGTGCTGCACCACCGAAGCCCAGTGCTGCGCGAAGCTGTCCACCAACGTGGCGGGTTGCCACGACTGACGAAGGTGCTCCCGGCGGGGGCCGCGGCGACACCGCGGTTCCCGACGGGACGCATGCCCCTCACGGCGGGATGAAGTTCATGGAATACTCGAAGCACAACATCTTCAGTCAGGTGCGCGGCCGGGAGCAGTGGTTCCTCGTGAACCTGCTCAGCGGCCAGGCCGACCTGCTCGACAAGGACGTCGCGGACCTCATTGCATCGGGATCACCGCCGCCAGCAGCATACGCGGACGCGTTCACCGAGAAGGGATATTGGGTGGAGCCGGCCGAAGAGCAGCAACGGTACAGCGAGGCGCACGCGCGCTTCACCAGCGCCGCCGCCAAGGAAGAGATCCAGCTTTTCTTCCTGCTGAGTTACGCGTGCAACTTCACGTGCGACTACTGCTATCAGAGCGGCTATGATCCCGAGAAGGCCGTGGACCGCACCGCCGCCACCGACGCCTTCTTCCGTTACGTCGACAAGCACTTCCGCGGCCGCCGCAAGTACGTGACGCTGTTCGGCGGCGAGCCGCTGCTCCCGGGCAACCACGAGCACGTCGCCGACATCATCGCCAAGCTCAACGCGCGCGCGCTTGGCCTGGCCATCGTCACCAACGGCTACACGCTCCTCGACTACCTGCCGCTGCTGAAGACCGCGGCGGTGCGCGAGGTGCAGGTGACGCTCGACGGGCCGCCCGCGCTGCACGACAAGCGCCGGCCGCTCGGCGGCGGACTGCCCACCTTCGAGCGCATCGCCCTCGGGATCGACGCCCTGCTCGCCGCCGGCATTCCGGTGAACCTGCGCACCGTGCTGGATCGCGAGAACATCGCGGGCCTTCCGGAACTCGCCCGCATCGCCAAGGCGCGCGGCTGGACGGGACATCCGAAGTTCAAGACGGCGTTTGGCCGCAACTACGAACTGCACTACTGCCAGGGAAACGCCGGCCGGCTGTTCGACCGCCTCTCGATGTGGGAAGCCGTGGTCGAACTTGGCAAGGAACACCCCGAGGTGCTCGAGTACCATCGGCCGGCACTTTCCGTGTCGCGGTACCTGTTCGAGAACGGGGCGCTGCCCAGCGGACTTTTCGACTCGTGCCCTGCGACCAAGAGCGAGTGGGCCTTCGACTACACCGGCCGCATCTACTCGTGCACCGCGACGGTGGGCAAGGAAGGCGAGGAACTGGGCCGCTTCTGGCCGGTTGAGACGCCGCTCAGCGAGGCCGCCGCCGAATGGTCGTCGCGCGATGTCACCACCATCCCGCAGTGCACGACGTGCGCGCTTCAGCTCGCGTGCGGCGGCGGCTGCGGGGCGGTGGCCAAGAACCGGACGGGCTCGATCCTCACGCCTGACTGCCGCACTCCCAAGGAGCTCATGGAACTGGGCTTCGATCTCTATCAGACGGAACAGGAGCCCGAGCCAATCCATGCCTGACACGCTGACCCACGCCGAGACCATCAGCTACATCGGCGCCGCAGACTTCGACGAGCAGGTCATCCAGGGTGGCAAGGTCATCGTGGACTGGTACTCATCGGAGTGCCCGCCCTGCGAGGCGCTGGCCATGAAGTTCGAGCCGCTCGCCGAGCTGTATGGCGACGACGTGAAATTCATCAAGATCTTCCGGCAGGAGAATCGCGCCCTCGCCGATGAACTGGGCGTGAAGAGTTCGCCCACCGTGCAGTTCTACGCGGACGGCGTGGAGACGGCGCCTCGTCTCACGGGCGGCGTGAAGCGCGCCGAGATCGTGACCGGCCTCGAGACGCTGCTCAGTCCGCAGCGCGCGAGCGAGATTCGGCGCCAGGCCGTGCCGCTGGAGAGCGACTGGGACCTGATCGTGCTGGGCGGCGGACCGGCGGGCCTGACCTCGGCGATCTACGCCGCGCAGGCCAAGCTGCGCGTGGTCATCGTGGACATCGCGCTCCCCGGCGGGCAGGTGAAGACCACCCACTCGGTGTCGAACTACCCGGGCTTCGCCAAGCCGATGAACGGCTACATGCTGGCGCACGAGATGCACATGCAGGCCGAGGCGCAAGGCGTGCAGTTCCGCTCGGCGGCCGACGTGTCGGACATCGACCTCAAGAACAAGCGTCTCGTGGTGGACGGCATCGAGACGTTGCACGCCCGCAAGATGATCCTTGCCACGGGCGCCTCGCCGCGGGCGCTCGGCGTACCCGGCGAGAAGGAGTACGCGGGGCGCGGCATCTCGTACTGCGCGACCTGCGACGCCAAGTACTACGAGGGCAAGGAGGTCATCGTCATCGGCGGCGGCAACTCTGCCGTCGAAGAGAGCCTGTTCATCACGAAGTTCGCGTCGCGCCTGACGATGGTGCACCAGATGGAGGAGCTCACCGCCAACAAGGTGGCGGCGGAGCATGCGAAGGCCGAGCCGAAGATCAGCATACGGTACCTGGCCGAGCCGCGCGCCTTCCGGCGGCTGGAGAACGGCCGCATGGCGGTGGACGTCGAGGACCTGAAGAGCCACGAGCGCTCCACGCTCGAGGCCGACGGCATCTTCGTCTTCGTCGGCATGGTGCCGAACGCCGAGGGCTTCGGCGACGAGCTGTTGAAGGATGCGTGGGGCTACATCAAGACTGACGAAAACATGCAGACGAGCCTGAGCGACGTGTTCGCGGTGGGCGACCTGCGTTCAAAGCGAATCCGGCAGCTCACCACCGCGGTTGGCGACGGGACGATCGCCGCGGTGGTGATCTCTCAATAACGAGGATTGGATGTCGAAGACTTCGAGGGAACGTGCACGACAGGGCAAGCCGTCCGCCGTGCCGAAGATCATCACCGCCGTCGGCATTGTGGCCATCATCGTGGCGGCGGTCGTGGCGGCGAACACACTGAATCGCGGGTCGACGGCGGCGGATGCAGCTTCCATGGCGGCACCCGTGCCACTCGCGAACGCGGCCGCGAACAGTGCGGCGAGCGCGACAGCCGGCGGCAGGCAGCTGCTCTTCTTCATGAATCCGGACGGCTATCCCTGCCAGACCCAGTTGGCCATCCTCAACGGCGTCGCCGACTCGCTCTCGAAGGTGGCGCAGGTGGTCTACATCAAGACAACGGAACCGGCGGACATGCAGAAGTTCGAGGCGTACGGCATCCGCGCGCTGCCCAGCCTCGTCATCGCGGACCAGAACGGCAATGAACTCTCGCGGTTCTCGCCGGGCATCCAGAGCGCCGATGCCGTGCTCGCCGCGCTGACGAAGTAATCGCATGGTGAACGAGCTGAATGCGGTGCTCGTCCTCGGCGCCGGCGTGGCCAGCGTGCTCTCGCCGTGCGTGATACCGGTGGTGCCGCTGATCGTCACCGGCACCGCCTCGGATCACAAGCTGCGCCCCGTGCTCATCGTGAGCGGCCTGGCCCTCGCCTTCATCCTGATGGGCGTGGTGTCGTCGCTGTTTGGCGCGGCCATCGGCCCGTGGATGTACAAGGCCGAGAAAGTGGTCGGCGCCATCATCGTGCTGTTCGGCCTGCTGCTGCTGCTCGATGTCAACGTGTTCAAGCACCTTGGCGGGCTCTCGCGCCTGGCCGAGCATGCCGGCGGCCGCACCAACGGGTTTGTGCTCGGCGTGCTGCTCGGCATCATCTGGATTCCCTGCGTCGGCCCGATGCTGTCGGGTGTCCTCGCGCTCGTGGCGACAGAGCAGCGCGTGACGACCGGCATCGCGTACCTGCTCATCTACTCCGTCGGGTTTGCCATCCCGATGTTGCTCGTCGCGTACGCGTCGCAGGCCGTGCGGGGCAGGTTCCGCGCGCTGGCCGGCGGGCAGCGGGTGATCAATGCCGTCAGCGGCGCGCTGCTCATCGTCCTCGGCCTCTTCATCGTGTTCAAGGGCGTGGCCGCGTTCGGGTCGCTGCTGGCGTAACGGGAACGACGCACCGGCAAGCGACGACGGCGCGCGGCGGCGGCGGACGGCCGGCGTCTAGTGTTCGTGTGCGCCGGAGTCGCCCCGCGCGATGGCGAGGTGGTGCCGCACGTGATGGTCGCCCTCAGTGATGATGCCGGCGAAGCCCAGCCCTCGAGTTCGGGAAACGAGCTGGGGGTCGCGCGCGTCAGCGGCCAGTACAGTAAGGCGCGCACCGCCGGGAATCTCGGTGGCCGTCGCGCGATAGTCGGCACCCTGGCTCAGCATCCTGGTGTGCGAGCCGAGCATGCGCCGAATCGCGCCCACCGTCGTTCCCTCACCTGTCACGTCGGCTTCGAAGCCGCCCGGAACGGTGCGCGACGCGACGGCGGCCCGCATCGTGACGGCGTCCATGTCGACCAGATGCTGACGCAACGCCTCAAGGTTCACCTTGGACCAATCTGTACGCGGATCTGCCTTCAGGATGCCCACGATTTCGCTGATCGCGCCGAACGCCGACTGCCCCGGCTGAGTCGGCAGGGTCCAAGGCAGGGCGCACCTCTTCATCAAGTCCATGTGTGCGGCGTGGTCCATCGTCGCGTGGTCGCCTGCGGCATGCAGCTTCGAGCAGTCGACGCCGGGTTGGGCGGAGAGTGCGGTGGGTGACGCGACCAGGCACAGCAGGGCGAGAGAGAGCGCTGAACGACGCATGGATGTTCTCACGGAGGGGGGCACGTCTCGGAGCATGGACTTTCCCAATCTAGCGCATCGGCTGATGTATTAGATT
The DNA here is from genome assembly GCA_041661925.1 of Gemmatimonadaceae bacterium. Lineage (GTDB taxonomy): Bacteria > Gemmatimonadota > Gemmatimonadetes > Gemmatimonadales > Gemmatimonadaceae > PNKL01. The sequence continues at coordinate 5,090 of JBAZTM010000038.1, read as the reverse complement.
CGTCCGTGTGATGCTGCACCGCTTCCGCCGCCTGCGCTTCGTCGTGGCCCCGCTCGTCGCGGCGGCGCTGGTGGCGCTCGGCATCCGACTGGGTTGGGCACACGATCCGAGCTGCCCGCACCATGCCAGCCAAGCGGCCGCTGCGGCAGCGATGCCGTCGCAACATGCCGCGCATGCGGCGCATGCGGCACATGCGGCGCACGCGGCGCACCGGACGGATGCATCCCACGCAGCGCATTCGGCCGTCGCGACGGCGACGCAGCAGTACGGCGATTCACCGTCGTCGTCCCCTGACGCGCCCTGCCGCTGCCTGGACCCCGACTGCTGCGTCACGGGCGTCGTGGCCGTGTTGGATGCGGACAACGGGGACATGCTCGCCGCAGACGCATGGGCGTTTGACGCCGCGCAGCGACCGATGCCGGTGTCGGTCGCGCGCCCGGGAGCGTATAGCTCCCATCGCCTGCCCTTCCCGCACGCACCGCCCGGCTTCGACCGATTGACGTGAACCCGCGCGCCACGTGGCGCGCGCCTCCACATCCTCGAATTCCGGAGCCTCCCGATGCAAGCCGTTCTCTCGGGAGCACGCGTGGTGCGCCTTGGCGCGCTGGTGCTGTGCTTCCCGCTGTCCGTCGTCGCGCAGCGCGCGACGATCCGCACCGTCGTTTCCGACATCCGCACCCACCTTCCCCTCGCCGGCGTGGCCATCACGGGCCCGTCCCTCGCGGTCTTCACGGACGCCCAGGGGCGCCTGACGATTGACCTCGCGTCAGACACCGCGACCATCACGATTCGCCGTGCGGGCTATCGCACGCTCCGAGTGCGCGCCGCATCAATGGGCACCTCCGTCGCGCTCGAACCGGACCCCACGCTCCTCTCCGCCGTTACGGTGGAGGCGACGGCCTCGAACACGCTTGCGGCCGGCACCACGCTGCCTGTTGGCTCGGTGTCGCGCAGCCAGATCGACGCAAGTGCGTCGCCGGCACTCGCCGAGGCGATGAAGGGCATCGAAGGAATTAACGTGCAGCGCCCCGGTGCGTGGGGGGGCAAGGCCTTCGTTCGCGGCCTTGGCGGCGAGCGCGTGGCGGTCCTGATCGATGGCCAGCGCGTCAACCGCGCGTGCACCTTTGGCATGGATCAGGGACTCGCCGCCATCGATCCTGCCGCGGTCGAACGCATCGAGGTCCTCAGCGGCCCCGGCTCCACGCTCTATGGCTCAGGCAATGTGGGCGGTGTCATCAACGTGGTCACGCGCCGCGCACCCATGGATCGCCCACGTGGGAGTGAAGTCCGCGCGGCGACATCGGTGGCCGTACCGGGTGCAAGCCTCGGCGGCTCGTATTTCGCGCGAGCGCGCAATGCCGATGTCTCTCTCTCGGTCGACGCGGCCTCGTTCGGCGACTACCGCGCCCCCACGGGCACGGTGCGCGAGTCCGGACTTCGCACGCTATCCCTCGACGGAAAGCTCGGCTGGCTGCCGGTCGCGACACAGCGTGTCTCGCTGCAGGGCACCGTGTACGAGGGCCGGGACATTGGGTATCCCGGCTCATCGGGGGCGACGATTCCGAGGGAGAGCCGATACGATGGCGCGCTCGAATGGGGCGCACAGCTGTCGCGCGGACGGCTCGATGCCGTGTCTGCCCGCGTCTTCGCGCAGCGCCTCGAGCATGACATGTCGGTGCGCATGCAGATGAAGATGAACGGCATGCCGGTGACGCAGGTAACCGACGCGCGGTCGCACTCACTCACGTCGGGCGCTCGGGCGCAGTTTCGACTGCTGCCCGCCGCCACCCTCAGCCTGGACGTCGGCGCCGAGGCCGTCGAATGGCGCGCCGAGGCGACGCGCGTGACCCAACGCGTGGATGTGCCCAACGCGATGCCCACGGTGCTGCACACGTGGCCGAACGCGCGCATCCTCGACGCGGGGGCGTTCTCCCAGGGCGAGTGGCGCACGAACCGCAGGCTCACCGTAGCGGCCGGCGGTCGCGTGGACCGCATCACCAAGCACGCCGAGGGATGGGCCGGCGATGCCGAGTGGATCGGCACCGGCAATCTCGGCGCCGTGGTGGCGTTGGGCGGCGGGTTCCGCACACGTGCGAGCTACGGCGTGGGCTATAGAGTGCCCGATCCCACCGAGTCGTTCGGCGTGGCGCTGCGTCCCGACGGCTACGTATACAAGGGAACACCGGAGCTGCGCACCGAGATCGCGCGCAACGGCGAGATGGGACTGCTTCTGGACCGTCCCGTGGCATCGGGCGCACTGGCGGTGTCGGTGACGGCATTCCAGAACCTCCTCGGCGACTTGATCGCCCCCGTGCTCGTACCAGGCGAGCTCATCAGTGGTCGGCCGGTGCGCGCCTACGCGAACGTGTCGCGCGCGCGGATGCAGGGACTGACCGGCAGCGCGTCCCTCGCCACGCGCGGTGGCCAGCGCCTCTCCGTCTCGGGGCAGCGGCTCTTGGGCACGAATCGGGTGAACGACACACCGCTCGCGCTCGTGCCTCCGGCCGAGGCGACGCTGACGGCACACGTCGCGAGGGAATGGCTGGAGTTCCATCCGTGGGTGGAAGGAAGCTGGCGTGTCGTTGCCGGGCAGCAGCGAGTCGCCACCACCGCGGGGGAAATGGCGACGCCTGGGTTTGGTACGCTGGATCTCAGGAGCGGATTCACCGTGGCGGGCGCGCGCGCCACGATCGGCGTTGAGAATGTGTTTGACCGCGCATTTCGCGAACATGTGGACCCGGGCGTGATCCTGCGTCCCGGGCGCAACGCGTTCGTGCGCATCGTGCGGTCGTTCTAGCACGGCGGGCCGACGTCGTGGGGCTACTTCTCTTCGTGGCCCCACGGCGCCGGCGGCACCGGCACCTCGAGCGTGAGGTCGAACTCCACGCGGAACAGGCGGCCGGGGCGTGCGAGTTCATAGACGAATCGCCGACCCGGCTCGATCTCCATCGCCCATACGTTCGGCAGCGACACGGGGAGCTTGAGGCGAGTGAAGAGGTCCTTCGACTCCGAGTCGGTCGGAAACTCCTGGCGGCTTGCGGTGCCTGCCGTGCGGGTGACGCCGCCGTACATCGTCAGGCTGTCCGACGAGCCGTCCCGATGCCGGTGATCGTGTTTCAGCAAGAGTGCGCCGCCGGGTCGCGTGAGCACCCAGGTGCGCGACCGGTCGTCGCCCACATGGAACGGCAGTTCGAGTCGGTCCTTGCTGCAGCGCCGCACGTGGAAGACGAGTGTCTTGCCCTCGAACGGATCGGCTGCCGTTGGCGTCGGTTCGTTGGCAGCGACGCGTCCTGTGAACGCCTTGCCGCAAAGGCTTGCGACATTCACGAAGAACCGGTCGGCATCACTCGCCACCGGCGCTTGCGCGCGCGCCGACGTCGGGAGTGCGACGATGGCGCCGAGCGCAAGGCCAGCTACGACACCGACACTGACGAGCCGGGCGCCGAGTCCGGCGCCAGTGTCGGTACCCGGCGCGCGCACGTTCACTTGCTCGTCGCCTTCAGCGCCTCATCCACCAACTGCTTGAGCTGCTCGTACCCGAAGCTCGGCAGCGGCTTGCCGTTGACGAAGAACTCGGGCGTCATGGTGACGTTCAGCGACGCGGCGTCGGCGAGGTCCTGCGAGATCCGCTGCGTGATCTCGGGCGAGGCCATGTCGGCGATCATCTGTTCGCGATTCAAGCCAAGCCCCTCGAGCTGCTTCCAGGCCGCGGCCACCTGCGGCGTGTGGCCGGGCGACCACTGCGCCTGCGACGCGAGCAGGGCCTCGAGCGCGGGCCACAGCTTGTCCTGCTTGCGCGCCGCCTCGAGCATGGCGACGACGTCCTGCGACCCCATGTGGAACGGTGCCCAGCGATACACGATGCGAATGCGGCCGGGGTTGGCGGCCATCATGTCCTTGACCATCGGGTAGAACGTGGCGCAGGTCTCACAGGCGGGGTCGAGGAACTCGACGATGGTGACCGGCGCGTCGACGGGACCAACCGTCGGCGCGTGCGCCCTCACGAGGGCGGCCTGGTTGGCCTCGGGGATCGCGGTGGACGTCGCGGACTTCGAGGAGGTGAACATCATCGACGCGCCCGCGAACATCACCACCAGCGCCACCGCGGCGCCGATGAACAGGTTCTTCTGCTTCACTTGGAACTCCGGTAGTAGGCGAAGGTCAGCACGGCCGCGATCGCCGCGAACGCCACGAACGACAGCAGCGGGATGGTCACGAATCCGAACCACTCAATCACCGTCTCCGAACAGGGCACGCCCTGCTTGCACGGCTCCAGCCGTTCCGGAATGATTCCCGCCACCAGCAGCACGTGGAAGGCCGCCACCAGCGCGCCGAGGCCGGCGAGCGGCAGGGCGGCCCGCACGACGCCGCGATCGAACGGAAAGAGCCCGAACGGCAGGATCAGCACCATCGGAAACATGAAGATGCGCTGGTACCAGCAGAGCGAGCACGGCGGGAGGCGCATGACCTCCCCAAAGAAGAGCGCGCCGAGCGTGGACGCGCTGGCGATCAGCCAGGCGACGAATACCAGTGTCCACGCGCGCGCGTCATCGGACTGTCGGTTCAGGCCGGCCTGACGATCCGCACTCATTGCTGGCATGCACGGAAGAATAGCCAGCCGACTGCGCGTCAGGTAGCGCGACAAAGGCCGCCCCTGAGGGCGGCCTTCGAGTGGCTACGGGCCTGGCGTCAGCGTCGCGGGCGTCAACGCGTCGCGGGCGTCGCGGGCGTCGCGGGCGTCGCGGGTCGCGGGCGTTACCGCCCCGCGGGAATCGCGACCACGACCGAGAGATCCTCGAGCAGGCGCTCGGCGAGATCCAGCCGCTGCACCAACAGATGGCGAAACGCCTTCGCATCGGTGCGCGCGACCTCGCGCCGCAGGGTCGGCAGGTAGTCGTGAAGCAGGTCGTGCAGGTCGTGGGCCTCTTGGTCCGTGAGGTGGATTTGCATGCGTACCTCCGGGAGTCTCGCGGCGATGTGAGGACCGCCGCGTCACTACGAAATCGTCTTCTTCGGCTTCTGGATCTTGAACGAGAATGCCTGCTCCACGAGCAGACGGACGGGGTGCCCGGCAATGCTTGCGGGACGGA
>JBAZTM010000037.1:22908-35965 GCA_041661925.1 Gemmatimonadaceae bacterium | reverse complement strand
GGGAATCGCGGTCATCGCGGTTGCCACGCTGGTCACGTTTGATGTGGAGCGCCGGTGACCGCTTTGCTGGACTGGGTCAACTCGCTCGACATCGGCACCCTGTACGTCCTGCTCGGCGCCGTCGCGTTTGTGGAGAGCATCTTTCCACCCGCGCCCGCCGACGTCGTCGTGGCGTTCGGCGCCTTCTACGCCGCACGGCGCAACGCGGAGTTCTGGCCCGTCGTCGTCGCCATCGTCATTGGCAGCGTGCTCGGCTCGCTGGTGATTTACGCCGTTTCGCGCCGGTTCGGCGCGGACTGGATGCATGCCAAGCTCCGGCGCCTCCACCTGCTCAACGCGGAGGAGAAGCTGGAGGGGCTGTACGCACACTATGGCCTCGCCGCCCTCTTCGTGAGCCGATTCCTCCCCGGCCTGCGCGCGGTGGTATCGCCCATGGCGGGCGCCTTGCGAGTGCCGGTGCTGCGGTACCTCGCCGTGATCGCCGTCGCGTGCACCATCTGGTACGGGCTGATCATCTGGGTGGCCTTCCGCGTCGGCGCGGACTGGGAGACGGTCAAGGCCTCGCTGCACGTCGTGGGCCTTCGCGTGGGCATCGTTGCCGCCGTGCTGATCGCCGTGCTCGCGGTCGTGGGACACCGGCTCTGGCTTCGCCATCGCGCGAAGCATCCGCACAAGGCGGAGTGACAGGCGCCGCCGACCCCCTCCGTCCGTTCCTGCTCGAGCGCTTCGCCGAGTTCCTGACGCTCGAGCAGGGAAGTTCCGCCCGCACCGATGAGAGCTACGCGCGCGACCTGCACCGCCTCGCGGAGTGGGCCGTGACGCACGGAGCCGCCACGCCCGCGGTGCTGACCGCGGCGCACCTGCGCGAGTTCGTCTACTACCTCAAGGACCTCGGGCTGTCGCCCGCGTCGATCCGCCGCGGCGTCTCCGCCATCCGCACCTGGTTCAAGTTCCTGATGGCCGAAGGCGTCGTGAAGGCCGATCCCAGCGAGCGACTCGAGACCCCCAAGAAGTGGCGCACACTCCCCGAGGTGCTCACGGCGGCGGAGGTCGAGCGCCTGCTGGGCGCGATTCCCCTTGAGGAGCCGCTCGCGTTTCGCGACCGCGCCATGCTCGAGCTGGCCTATGGCGCCGGACTGCGCGTCGGCGAATGGATCACGGTGAAGGTGACCGACCTCATGCTCGACGAGGGCGTCGTGCGCGTCTTCGGCAAGGGGAGCAAGGAGCGGCTGGTGCCGGTGGGCGGCAGCGCGACGGGGGCCGTGGCCATCTACCTGCGCGAGTTGCGCCCGCGACTCGAACGCGGCAAGGGGGCGGGGGTGCTGTTCCTGAACGCCCGCGGCGCACCGCTCAGTCGCATGGGGGCGTGGAAGATCCTCCGGAAGTACGTGCAGCTGGCGAGGATCACGAAGGCCGTCACGCCGCATACGCTGCGCCACTCGTTCGCGACGCACCTGCTCGAGGGCGGCGCCGACCTGCGATCGGTGCAGGAGATGCTTGGCCACGCCGATATCAGCACGACCCAGATCTACACACACGTGGACCGGGAGTACCTGCGGTCGGTGCACCGGCAGTATCATCCGCGCGGGTAGTGCAGGGAACACGGAACTCTGCTTGCGACTAAATTCCGCACGATGATCCTCATCCTCGACAACTACGACTCGTTCACCTACAACCTCGTCCAGTACCTGGGCGAGCTGGGTGAGACATTGCACGTCGAGCGAAACGACGCGATTTCGGTGGATGACATTGCCACCCTCGCGCCGTCGGCCATCGTGCTATCGCCGGGGCCCGGTACGCCGGCCGAGGCCGGCATCACCGTGCCGGTGATTCAGCGATACGGTGCGCTGGTGCCGATCCTGGGTGTCTGCCTGGGCCATCAGGCGATCGGCGAGGCGTATGGCGGACGAGTCATCCGGGCGCCACGCGGTGTGATGCACGGCAAGACATCCAGCGTGTTGCACGACGGCTCCGATCTCTTTGCCGGACTTCCGTCGCCCTTGCGCGTGATGCGCTACCACTCGCTCGTGGTCGAGCATGATACGCTCCCCAGCTGCCTCGAGGTGACGGCGCGAGCCACCGACGACGCCGCCGAGATTCACGCCCTCCGCCACCGGACGCATCCGGTGTGGGGCGTGCAGTTCCATCCGGAGTCCATCCTGACGCAGGACGGCAAGCATCTGCTCGCCAACTTCCTGCGACTCTCGCGTAGCCGAGTGGCCGCATGAAGTCGCTGCGTCGAATCCTCATGGGCGTTGGCATCGCCATCCCCGTCGCGGCGATCGTCTTCTTCTTCGTGCTGGCCCGGGTGGTGGGCGCCCGCATGAACCGAGTGGACGACACCGAGGGCATCGTCGTGTCGGAGCGCGCCAAGGCGCTGCACCAGTCGCTGCTCATCGCCGACCTGCACAACGACCTGCTGCTCTGGGATCGCAATCCCGTGCAGCCGGGCATGTGGGGCCACACAGATGTGACGCGCCTCGTGGAAGGGAACGTCGCCATCCAGGTGTTCTCGACCGTCACGAAGACCCCGAAGAACCAGAACTACGACCGCAACAGCGCCGCAACCGACAACATCACCCTGCTGGCCGTGGGCTCGCGCTGGCCGATGCGCACCTGGAACAGCCGGCTCCAGCGCGCGCTGTACCAGGCCGACAAGCTCGACCATGCCGCCGCCATCTCGGAGGGGCGACTGATTGTCGTCCACACGGCGGCGGAACTGCAGAAGGCGCTCGACTTCCGCGCCGGCACGCCGGGATTCAAGCCCGTCATCGGCCTGCTCAACACCGAAGGCCTTCAGGCGATTGACGGCGACCTCGCATCGCTCGACACCCTGTTCGCGCACGGCTTCCGGATGGCGGGGCTCGCGCATTTCTTCGACAATGACGTGGCGGGTTCGGCCCACGGTGAGGCCAAGGGAGGCCTCACGCCTCTCGGACGCCGGGTTGTCGAGCGGATGCAGGCCCTTGGGATGATCGTGGACCTCGCGCATGTGTCACCGCAGGGCTTCACTGAGACGCTCACGCTGGCCACTAAGCCGGTGGTCGTCTCGCATACGGGCGTGCAGGCCACCTGCGCAGGACCGCGCAACCTGACCGACGACCAGTTGCGCGCGCTGTCGGCGCGCGGTGCGCTCATCGGCATCGGCTTCTGGGACGGGGCCGTCTGCGACGCATCGCCCCACGCGATCGCCAGGGCCATCCGACATGCCGTGGACGTGGCAGGGCTGGAGCACGTCGCGCTGGGGTCGGACTGGGACGGAGCCACCACCGTGGCCTTCGGTGCCGACCATGTGAGCCAGGTGACAGAAGCGCTGCTTCAGGCCGGGTTCAACGAGGCCGAGATCCGCGCTGTCATGGGCGAGAACACGGCCAGGTTCCTGCTGGCCAATTTGCCGGCCGGTCGCTAGCGCTTTCCGGGGCGGCAGCGGCACGAGCGACCTCCGGGACGGCAAGGGTGCCGGTGCTTTTCGGCGGTCCTGGCACGGAAAAGCGCCCGCGGACGACCTTTTTTTGACCATCTGGCCCCCCAACCGTATATTGCGTGGCGTGATTTTTGCGTCCGCGTACTCCATTCCGGGGGGTGCCACCTGAGCATCCTGGCCGTGATTCCCGCCCGCCTGGGTGCCACCAGGCTCCCCCGGAAGCCCCTGCGCCCCCTCGGCGGCGCCCCATTGGTGGTCCGCGTGTGGGAACGGGTGAAGAGTCTCGGCCTTGCCGACCGCGTCGTCGCCGCCACCGAATCCCAGGAAGTCATGGACGTATTGGCGGCGCATGGAGCAGAGGGGGTCCTCACCTCGGACCGGCATCCGTCGGGGACGGACCGCGTGGCCGAGGTCGCCGGGCGACCCGAGTACGCGTCGTACGATATCGTCGTGAATGTGCAGGGCGACGAGCCCTTCATGCGCGGCGACGCGATGGCGGGCGCCATTGCCATGGTACGCGATCACGGCTTCGACCTAGGCACCGCCGCCGGCAGGCGCAGCGCCGCGATCATGTCCGACCCCAATTGCGTGAAGGTCGTGCGCGCTGACGACGGCCGGGCGCTCTACTTCTCGCGCGCGCCCATCCCGTTCCTGCGGGACGATGCCGACGATGGAGTGCGCGACGGCCTCGTGCTGCAGCACATGGGCATCTATGCCGCACGGCGCGCCGCACTCGAAACGTGGGTCTCGCTGCCGCCGCACCCGCTCGAAGTCGTAGAGAAGCTCGAACAGCTCCGCGCCCTCGCCGCCGGCCTGGCGATGGGCGTGGCAATCGTGGACGCCCCATCGTGGGGCGAAGTGAACACCGAGGACGACCTGGTGCGCGCCAACGCGCACTGGGAACAGCTCACCGCCGGGACCGCACGATGACGCCCACCGCTTCCGCAACGAAGTACATCTTTGTCACCGGCGGCGTGGTTTCGTCGCTCGGCAAGGGAATCGCCGCGGCCTCGCTCGGACGCCTGCTGGTTGAGCGCGGCCTGCGGGTGACGATGATGAAGTTCGACCCGTACCTGAACGTCGACCCCGGCACCATGTCGCCGTTCCAGCACGGGGAGGTGTTCGTCACCGATGACGGCGCCGAGACGGACCTCGACCTCGGTCACTATGAGCGGTTCATCGACCGCCCGCTGAGCCAGGCAAACAACGTCACGACGGGCCGCATTTACCTGAACGTCATCACCAAGGAACGCCGCGGCGAGTACCTGGGCTCCACGGTGCAGGTCATTCCGCACATCACCGACGAGATCAAGGCGGCCATCCGCCGGATGGCACCCGAAAACGACGTCGTGATCGTGGAAGTCGGCGGCACCGTGGGCGACATCGAGTCGCAGCCGTTCCTAGAGGCCATCCGCCAGTTCCGCCACGACATCGGCCGTGACAATGCGCTCTTCGTGCACCTCACGCTGGTTCCGTTCATCGCCGCCGCTGGCGAGGTGAAGACCAAGCCGACGCAGCACTCGGTGCGCGACCTGATGGAACTCGGTATCCAGCCCGACATCCTGATCTGCCGCACGGAGCGTCCGCTCACCGAGGACACCAAGCGCAAGATCGCCCTGTTCTGCAACGTCGAGTTCGGCGCCGTCATCGAGAGCCGCGACGTGCCGACCATCTACCAGATTCCGCTCGCTTTCGCGGAGCAGGGACTCGACGCACTCGTCTGCCGCAAGCTCGGGCTCGAGACCAAGCCCGCCGACATCACCGCCTGGCGCGCGCTCGTGCAGAAGGTCGTGGAGCCCAAGTCCAAGGTGCGCATCGCCGTGGTCGGCAAGTACACCGACTACGCGGACAGCTACAAGAGCATCCAGGAAGCACTGATCCATGGCGGCATCGCCAACGACGTCGGGGTGGACGTCGCGTGGACCTCCTCGGACCTGTTCACTGACACCGAGACGGCAAAGCGCCTGTTGGCCTCGTACGACGGCCTGCTTGTCCCCGGCGGTTTCGGGGTGCGCGGCGTCGAAGGCATGGTGGAGGCGATCTGCGGCGCCCGTGAATCCGGTACGCCGTTCTTCGGCATCTGCCTTGGCATGCAGGTGGCCATCATCGAGTTTGCTCGCAACGTCTGCGGGCTGGATGATTCGAATTCGAGCGAGTTCGCCCCGGAGTGCGCCCATCCGGTGATCGCGCTCATGGAAAGCCAGCACACCGTCAAGGACATGGGCGGCACCATGCGCCTCGGTGCCTACGCCTGCCGCCTGGCGCGCGGTTCGCGCGCCGCGGAAGTCTACGGTGTGCCGGAAATCAGCGAGCGCCACCGCCACCGGTACGAAGTGAGCAACGGCTTCCGCGAGCTCTTCGTGGAGAAGGGCATGCGGTTGTCGGGGCTGTCGCCGGACGGATCGCTGGTCGAGATGGTGGAACTCCCCGACCATCCGTACTTCATCGCCTGTCAGTTCCATCCCGAACTCAAGTCGCGTCCGACGCGGCCGCATCCGCTGTTCGCCAGCTTCGTCGCCGCGGCGGTCAATCGCCGTGACGTGCGCGGCGGAGCGCCGCACCAGGCAACGCCGCCCTCGCTCGCCAAGGCCAAGTAACCATGCCCGCGTCTTTCCCGCGTGACCAGCTCTTCCTGATCGCCGGTCCCTGCGTCGTCGAGTCCGACGACGTGATGCTGCGCGTCGGCGAACACCTCGCGCGGCTCGCCGAGCGTGTGCCCGGCGGCATCATCTACAAGGCCAGCTTCGACAAGGCCAACCGGTCCAACGCGGGGGCGCATCGCGGGCCAGGCATTGAGGAGGGACTCGCCGCCCTCGACCGGGTGCGCGCCGCCACGGGGCTGCCTGTCATCACCGACGTGCATCTCCCCGAGCAGTGCGCCATGGTGGCGCTGGTTGCCGACGCGCTGCAGATCCCCGCGTTTCTGTGCCGCCAGACCGATCTCCTCGAGGCAGCGGGAGCGGCCGGCAAGCCGGTGAACATCAAGAAGGGACAGTTCCTCCACCCCGAAGGGATGAAGGGCGCCGTGGCCAAGGTGCGCGCCGCCGATCCGGCCGGCGCGCGGGGCCCGGGCGACACCGACGTTGCGGTCACCGAGCGCGGCTCCTTCTTCGGCTACGGCGACCTCGTGGTGGACATGCGCGCCATCCCGCGCATGCGCGAAGCCTGCGACTGCCCCGTGATCTTCGACGCCACGCACAGCGTGCAGCAGCCTGGGCGCGGCGAAGGCGGCGCGTCGGGCGGCGTGCGCGCCATGATTCCGCACCTCACGCTGGCCGCCTGCGCCGCCGGCGCCAATGGGCTGTTCATGGAAACGCACCCGGATCCCGACCACGCGCCGAGCGACGGACCGAACATGATGCCGCTGCACGCCCTCGATGAGCTGGTCTACCGCGCCGTGGATGTGTGGGCCGCGGCCCGGGGCGGACGATGACCGGCGCGCCCGTGCTCGACGCCGAAACGGCGAAACGCGTCAAGTACGTCGTGCTCGACGTGGACGGCGTGATGACCGACGGCGGCGTCTACCTCGGCGACGTCGACGGCCGCCGGCTCGAGCTCAAGAAGTACGACATCCAGGACGGGCTCGGCATCCTGCTGCTGCGCTGGGCCGGCATCCGCGTGGGCGTCATCACCGGGCGCGTCTCGGAGAGCGTGGCACTGCGCGCCGCCGAGCTCAAGGTGGACGACCTCGTGCAGGACGAGCAGGCGCGCAAGCTGCCCTCGCTGCGCAAGCTCTGCCACAAGCACGGCATCGGGCTCGACGAGGTGGCCTTTGTCGGCGATGACCTGCCGGATATCGGGGTGCTGCGAGTGGTCGGACTTCCCGTGGTGGTGGCAAATGCCACCGAAGACGCCGTGAAGTCCGCGCGCATCCGCCTGACGCGGGCGGGGGGCGCCGGCGCGATCCGCGAGTTCTGCGAGCTGCTCCTCCGCGCCCGTGGCGAGTGGGACGCGCTGGTGGAACGCTACGTTCAGAGTCGGTCGGAGGGACCCGTCAAGTGACCACCGCATCGGAAATCATCGAGCGCGGGCGCCGCGTGATCACCATGGAGCAGGTGGCGCTGGCGCGCACCGCCGAGCGCGTGGGACCGACGTTCGCCGCCGCAGTGGACCTCATTGCCACCGCGAAGGGACGCACCATCGTGGCCGGCATCGGCAAGTCGGGCCTGATCGGCCGCAAGATCGCGGCGACGCTCACGTCCACGGGCACGCCGGCGACCTTCCTCCATCCGACGGAAAGCGTGCATGGCGACCTGGGGATCGTCGGCACGAACGACGTGGCGATCCTCATTTCCAAGAGCGGCGAGACGGATGAACTGCTTCCGCTGCTGGAACAGCTCAAGCGGCTCGGGGTACGCGTCATCGCCATCACGGGTGACGTCGACTCCACGCTCGCCAACTCGGCGGACGTCGCGTTGGACGCATCGGTGGAGGAGGAGGCGTGCCCCCACGACCTCGCGCCGACCACCAGCACCACGGTCACGTTGGCGCTGGGTGACGCACTCGCGGTGGCGCTGCTCGAGGTGAAGGGTTTCCGTCGCGAAGACTTCGCGCGCCTGCACCCCGGTGGTTCGCTGGGACGCAAGCTGCTGACCAAGGTGCGCGACGTGATGCTCACACACACACTGCCGATCCTTCCGGCCACGGCCACGATGCGCGAGGCCGTGGTGCTGCTCGCCGAACGCCGCGGCATCGTCCTCGTGGCGGACGATACGGGGCGGCTGCAGGGCCTGCTCACCACGGGCGACCTCACGCGGCTGATGGAGCGGGAACAGGACGTCTTCCCGGTCCCCGTGGATCGCGTGATGGTGCGCACGCCCAAGACGGCGCAGGCCGACGAGTTCGGCAGCGCTGTGGTGTACAGGATGGAGCACCACGGCATCATGGCGATGCCCGTGCTTGCGGAGGACGGCACCATCATCGGGGTGGTGCACCTTCACGATCTGATGCGGGCGGGGGCGGCGTGAAGAGACAGGCGGGAGATGGGAGAGGGGAGACGGGAGACGGACGGCGGCCGTCTGCAAAAGGCAAGCGCGCCATCTCCGACGACGCGGCCGCGGCATTCCGCCGTCTCGCGCGCTTCGCTGCCGCCCTCGCCGTCGTTGCCCTCGGCGGTTGCGAGCGCGCGCAGGCACCCAAGACCGCCGCCGGCGCTGGGGGCGTTGACCCCAATGCCGACCAGGTGGTCTTCGGGTCGCGCACGCTGGTCACCGAGGGCGGCCTGCGGCGCGCCGAGGTGTTCAGCGATACCGCACTGTTCTACGACGACAACACGCGCATGGACATGCGCATCGTCCGCACAATCTTCTACAGTTCCGGTGGGGCCAAGGACGCCGTGCTCACCTCGCGCACGGGACGTTACCTGACGCGCGACAACGTGCTCGAAGCCAAGGGTAACGTCGTCATCATCACGGCCGACGGCCGCCGCCTCGTCACGGAGCAAATCAAGTTCGACTCGCGCGTCAACCAGATCTCCTCCGACAGCGCGTTCGTGCTGACGGAGGAGGGCCGCGAGGCGAGCGGCGTCGGATTCGTCTCGGACCCCGACATGAACAACCTGCGCATTCTCAAGGGGTCGCGCGCCAAGGCACGCGGCGTCAAGGTGCCGGGAACCTGATGCGGTCCTCCTGGCTTGCCGGCGCGCTCGTTGCCCCGATGCTGCTCGCTGCGCAGCAGCCGGCGCGGGAGCGCTCGTGCAACCTGGACCTGTACAACTACGACACCACGACGACGCTCGCCATCAAGCTGCCCAGCGGCCAGTACAACAGTTACTACGGACGCGGCATTCGCGGTCGGTGCACCAACACCGACCAGCGCCTGTCCGGCGATTCACTCGAGGCAATGGGCGACGCCAAGGCATACGTGATCGTCGGGCGCGCGCACTACGAGGAAAAGCGCGTCCGTCTCGACGCCGACCGCATCTACTACTTCCAGTCGGAAGAGCGCGTGCTCGCCGAGGGGAATGTTGTGGCCATCACCGAAAAGGGGACGACCATGCGCGGCCCGCGCGCCGAGTACTTCCGCGCGGCGATCGGATTGCGCAACGAGTCGCGCCTGCTGGCCACGGGACGTCCGGTGACGAGACTCAGTCCACATGACGCAGGGGGCGGCGGCACGGACACGGTGGAAGTCATCGCCGATCAGGTGACCGAAGTGGCCGACTCACTGTTGTATGCCGGCGGCTCGGTGATCATCACGCGCCCCGACCTCGTCGCTCATTCCGACAGCGCGACGATGAATGGCGGCACTGAATGGGCGCGGCTCGATGGACGGCCGCGCATCGAAGGGCGCGGGCAATCGGTCTTTACGCTCGTGGGCCGGCGCGTGGACATCTGGTCGCGCGAGCGCCGCCTGGAACGAGTACTCTCGGCGGACAGCGCGAAGGCGACCAGCGAGGACGTGACGCTCGCGTCGGACACCATTGACCTTCGGCTGACGGAACAGAAGCTCTCGCGGGCGTACGCCTGGGGCGCTTCGCGCGCGCGCGCCAAGGCGACCGACCGCGACATCGTGGCGGATTCCATTGACGTGGACATGCCGGGGCAGGTACTCCGCGAGCTGCGCGCGCTTCGCGGCGCCTACGCCAGCAGCCGCACGGACAGCAGCAAGTTCATCTCGACCGAGGACGACTGGCTGCGCGGCGACACCATCGTCGCGTCGTTCGACAGCGTGCGCGCCGTGGGAGACACCGCAGCCAAGCCGGTGATCCGGGTGATCAATGCCGCGGGCGCCGCGGCGTCGTTTTATCAGGTGGCCTCCGCGCAGGGTGCCAAGGCGGCGCCGAACCTGAACTACGTGAAGGGAAAGGCCATTACCGTGAACTTCGGCGCCGACCGCGCGGTCAGCCGGGTCACGGTGCGCGAGCAGGCGTCGGGCATCTATCTCGAGCGGATTCCCGATGACTCGCTCAAGGCCGACTCCACCGGAACGGGGGCGGCGAAAGCCGCCAAGGTCGACACGTCGAAGCCGGCCACACCGCCCGTGCGAACGCCGCCGCCCGGCGCACCCACTGCGCCTCCTCCAACACCAGTAAGGAAGCCGTGACCACGCCATACACCGATTCGCCCCACGCGCCTAACGACCGCGATAGCGCCGCGCCCACGCCCGAAGCTCTTGGCGCGGATCCCGCGCGCGCAGTGGCGCGCGGCGTCGCCGAGCGCCTCGCGGGCGGCGACCGGTCGGTCGCGCTGGCGTTGATCGCGCTCATTGGGGCGGCGGACGACCGGGGCGGCGCGAGCTTCAACGACGTCGCCGTGCATTATCGCGACGACTACCTGGCGTCGCTGCAGGCCGAGGGGCGTGACGTCGAGCGCGAGGCCGGGCGCCTGAGCCTCGACGAAGTGCGCACGCACCTCGCGTCCGTCGCATTGCCGCGCCTCAAGGACAATGGCTCCATCACGGTCGGCGACCTTGATGATCCCGACTGCCGCGTGGCGATGACGCCCGCGCTCTGGGAGTCGGTGCGCACCGGGCGTGAGACGTTTGCCGACGCGCTGCGCGAGACCGGCGAGCACGCCGCGCCGCGGGTTTCGGCGGCCACGCTGAAGGCCGTCGAAGGCCATAGTGTGCTGCGTGCAGAGGGGCTTGTTAAGACGTACCGACGCCGCAACGTCGTCAACAACGTCGCGCTCGAGCTGCAGCAGGGAGAGATCGTCGGCCTGCTCGGGCCGAACGGGGCGGGGAAGACCACGAGCTTCTACATGATCACCGGCCTCATCCCGCCGGCGGCCGGTCGCATCCTGCTCGACGGCGTCGACATCACCAAGATGCCCATGTACAAGCGCGCGCGACTGGGCATTGGCTACCTGTCGCAGGAGCCGTCCATTTTCCGCAAGCTGACGGTGGAGGAGAACATCCTCGCCATCCTCGAGGAACTCGACCTCGGCAAGGCGGAACGCGGCGCCCGGCTCGAAGCCCTGCTCGACGAGCTGGGACTGAAGCACCTGCGGCACAGCAAGGCGTACCAGCTCTCCGGCGGCGAACGCCGGCGCCTCGAGATCACGCGTGCCCTCGTGACGCAGCCGAAATTCATGATGCTCGACGAGCCGTTCGCGGGCGTTGATCCCATTGCCGTGCACGACATCCAGGTGATAGTCGCCAGCCTGCGGCACCGCGGCATCGGCGTGCTCATCTCGGACCACAACGTCGAGCAGACGCTCGACATCGTGGACCGCGCCTACATCATGTTCGACGGGCAGGTGAAGGTGTCGGGCACGGTGCGCGAACTCGTCTTCGACGATACGGTCTCGCGCGTTTATCTCGGGCCCACGCTGACCGCGCGGTTGCGCGAGCGGTTCCGTCGCGAACACGGGGCGGACGAGGTGCCCGCAACGCCTACGCCAGCCGTTGCGGCGCCAGCGCCGCAGACGCCGCTTGTGGCGGCGCCCGCGCCGCACGAACCGCACCTCGACGCGCCCGCGCCGCCCGATCCTGGCGCGCACGGTTCGTCGCCATGAAAGCGGGGCTGAGCCAGTCCCTGCGGCTAGGGCAGGAGATGAAGATCAATCCTCGCCTGTACCAGGCGATGGATATGCTCACCATGCCCCTGCTCGACCTGCAGCAGCACCTCAAGCAGGAACTGCTCGTCAACCCCTTCCTCGACCTCGTCGAGGAAGGGGAGGACGACGAGACTGGCGACGCCGGCACGACCGAGGAAGAGTCACCCACCGAAGGCGAGGCGTACGAGGTGCCGCTGGAGACCGCGGTGCCCGCGCCCGAGAACGATCCGCGGCAGCAGGAAACCGACTGGGAGGAGATTCTCCTCAACGGCTTCGATGTCTCCGGCCCGCGCGAGGACTACGAGGAACGGGAGTACACCGAACCAGCCGGCATCACGCGGGGCGGCCTTGAAAGCGACCTGCGCGACCAGCTCTCGCTGCTCAAGCTCACGCCCCGGCAGCAGGTGCTCGCGGAGGAGTTCATCGGCGACATCAACGACGACGGCTACCTCGCCTGCGGGCTCGATGAGATCCTGGGAGGCATCAATGCCGAGGTGCGCCGCAGCGCCGAGGCGGAGGGACGCGACGCCGATGCGGTGCCGTACTTCACGATGGCCGAAGCGGAGGAAATGCTCGCCATCATCCAGGGACTTGAGCCCGCCGGCGTCGGTGCGCGCGACTTGCGCGAGTGTCTCCTGCTGCAGCTCCGCGAAGCACCAAGCGACGCGACGCTCGCGCGCCTCATTCTCGGCGAGCATTTCGACGAGCTGATCGCGCATCGCTGGGTGGAGATCGCGCGGCGCGTTGGCACCACGGCGACTGAGGTGCAGCAGGCGGCCGACCAGATCGCCAAGCTCAATCCGAAGCCGGGCTTCGCCAAGAGCGCCTCGCTCGACAGCTATGTGATTCCCGACCTCGTGGTGGAGAAGGTGGACGGCCAGTACCTCGTCTTCCTCAATGACACGAACATCCCGCGCCTCCGCCTGAGCAAGGTCTATCAGGAGATGGCGCGCGACCGCAAGAAGTTCACGCCGGAGCACAAGGAGTTCATCGCGAGCAAGCTCAACGCGGCGCAGTGGCTCATCCAGGCCATCGAGCAGCGCCGCCACACCATGCTCAAGGTGATGCACTTCATCGTGGACCGGCAGCGCGACTACTTCGAGAAGGGCGTGCAGCACCTCAAGCCGCTCACGCT
>JBAZTM010000037.1:0-22898 GCA_041661925.1 Gemmatimonadaceae bacterium | reverse complement strand
GGCATGCACGAGTCCACGGTCAGCCGCGTGACGAGCGACAAGTACGTGCAGACGCCGCGCGGCGTGCTCCCGCTGAAGTTCTTCTTCTCGTCGGGCATCGCCACGGCCGACGGCGACGACGTGTCGGCCCGCGGCATCAAGGACAAGATCGAGAAACTGGTGAAGGACGAGGACCCGAAGGACCCGCTCACCGACCAGGCGATCGTGGAAATCCTCGAGCGCGAGGGGATCCGCATCGCCCGTCGCACCGTCGCCAAGTACCGAGACCAGCTGCACGTGCTCTCGGCGCGCATGCGAAAACGGGTGTAGGTGACTCGCCGCGTCTGCATCCACCGGCAACCCAGCCGTAGCCGAACATCCCTGACCCTTTCCGTGCCCACACCGTGCCCGTGCCCCTGCCCGCAGTAAACGTTTCCGTCCTGGTTCCCGCCAAGGACGAAGCCGAGAACCTGCCGCGCTTCCTCGAGTTATGCGCGAAGGCCTTCACGGACCGACCCGAGCGGTACGAGGTGATCGTCATTGACGACGGCTCGACCGACGGTTCGTGGGCGCTGCTGCAGGATCTCAAGTCGCGGTTTCCGTTCCTGCGCACCGCGCGGCATCGCGCCCGCCGCGGCATTGCCGACGCGCTGCGCACCGGATTTCTCCAGGCGCACGGCGACATTCTCGTCTTTTACCCGGCCGACCTCCAGTTCATGCCGGAAGACATTCCGCGGCTCGTGGCGCCCATCATCGCCGGCGACAGTGACATGGTGACGGGCTTCAAGCAGGGGAAATACGAGAAGGCATTCGTCTCGCGCATCTACAACGGACTGAGCCGCGCGCTCTTCGACGTGAAGGTCAAGGACCTCAACAACGTCAAGGCGTACCGGCGCGAGATTATGGAACAGCAGCCGTCGCGCCCCGACTGGCACCGCTACATGATCGTCCTCGCCGCGCAGCAGGGGTACACAGTCACCGAGATCCCCGTGCCGCTGTATCCGCGGACCGCCGGCAAGTCGAAGTTCGGCATCGGGCGCATTCCGGTGGGCGTACTCGACATGCTTTCGGTCTGGTTCGAGTTGCGCTTCGGGCAGAAGCCGCTGCTCGCCTTCGGGATGCTCGGCGCGCTCCTGTTCGCGGCCGGGTTCGTCGCCGGCCTCGTCGCGCTGTACATGCTCTTCACGGAGAACGTCGGCGTCCGGTCGGTGTGGACCATCATCCAGACGTGCCTGATCCTCGGCGGCATCTTCTTCTCCACCGGCCTGCTCGGCGAGCAGATTGCCGTGCAGCGCGCCGAGCTGCGCGAGCTGCGCCGGCGCATTGACGAAGGCACCCAACCGCCCGCGGAGTGACGCACGCGCCGCTGCGGGTCCTGTTTGTGACGCACGCATTTCCCCGGCACGCCGGGGATGCGGCGGGCGCATTCGTGCTCGCGCTCGCTCGCGCCGTGCAGACCGAAGGAGTGGAGGTGCGGGTGCTCGCTCCCTCTGCGCCGGGACTCGCGGCCACCGACACCATCGACGGCGTGCGCGTGCTCCGGTATCGTTACGCGCCCCGCGGCTGGGAAACGCTCGCGTACGCCGGCACCATGGCCGAGCAGGTGGGCGGCTCGCTGCGCGGCAAGATCGCGCTGGGGCTCATGCTGTGGCGCGGGCGACGCGCCGTGCGCGCCGCCGTCAGGGCCTGGCGGCCGCAGCTGGTGCATGCACACTGGTGGTTCCCATCGGGTATGATGTGCGGCGGGCACGGCGTGCCGATGATCGTCACGAGCCATGGTTCCGACGTCCGGCTCGCGCGCGGCGCGCGGGCGCGCGCGCTCTTCCGGCGAGTCGCCGAGCAGTCGTCGGCGATGTACGCCGTCTCCGGCTGGCTTGCGCGGCTCGCGCGCGAGGCGCTCGGCGGCCGCGCGGTGGAAACGGCGCCGATGCCAGCCGCCACGGCGCTCTTTGCGCCAACGGAGCACGACGCGCACCAGAAGGACCGCATGCTCTTTGTCGGACGACTCAACGCACAGAAGGGGCTCGACGACCTTCTGCAGGCGATGGCGCGCGCCCGGCGCTCGTGGACGCTCGACGTGGTGGGTGACGGACCTGACGGCGACGCGTTGCGCCAACGCGCGGAATCGCTGGGCGTCGCCGGTCGTGTCAGCTGGCTCGGCCACCTGCCGCAATCCGAACTGCCCGCGCTGTACGCCC
This sequence comes from Gemmatimonadaceae bacterium, assembly GCA_041661925.1. Taxonomy (GTDB): domain Bacteria; phylum Gemmatimonadota; class Gemmatimonadetes; order Gemmatimonadales; family Gemmatimonadaceae; genus PNKL01. The sequence continues at coordinate 20,721 of JBAZTM010000037.1, read as the reverse complement.
GCAGCGCCGCGCTGATCATCCCGTCTACCGAGGAAGGGCTCGGACTGGTCGGTGTCGAAGCGGCGCTCTGCGAGACGCCCGCCATCGCCTACGCCAGCGGCGGCCTCACCGACGTCGTACACGACGGGTCCACCGGCTGGCTGGTGCCCACCGGAGACGTCGCCGCGCTGGCGCACGCCATTGATGGCGTCGTCGAGCGGCCGACGAAGGCCCGCGCCTACGGCGCCGCCGCGCGCGTGCGCGCGCTGGCGACGTTCTCACCCGAAGCGGTGGGTGCGCGCTATCGAGCCGCGTACGACGCGGCGCTGGGGGGCCGATGATCTCCTGGCGCCGCGTTGTCCGAACGGTGCTGCAGCTCGCACTGCTGCTCTTTCTTGGCGGGTACCTGTACGTCAACTGGGACGATTACGCGCACGCGTTCGCGCAATCGGCGCCCCACTGGGGCCTGCTTGCGCTGTCGTCGAGTGTGGTGCTCGTCGCGTACGCCGTGCTGATCCAGACGTGGCGACAGGTGGTCGTGGCTTGGGGCGAGCACCTCACGTTCCCAACCGCCATGCGCATCTGGTTCGTGAGCAACCTGGGCAAGTATGTGCCCGGCAAGATCTGGGCGATCGCGGCAATGGGCACGCTCGCGCAGGATCAGGGCATATCGCCCGCCGCCGCGATGGGTTCATCGGTTGTCGTGCAGCTGGTAAACCTCGTGACGGGATTCGGTGTCTTCTTCATTGCGGGTGCGCACATCATCGATGTTCCTGCCGGCTTTACGGCAGGGGTCATCGGATTGGGGATCGTGCTGTTCGGCGCGCCATGGCTCGTCCCCGGGGGCGTGCGACTCTTGAATGCGCTGACCGGTCGAGCAGTGACGCTGCCGCATTTGCCGCCGCGCGCCATCTGGTGGGCGGCGGCGGGGACGGCGCTGGCGTGGGTGCTGTACGGCGTTGCCTTCCAGGTGTTTGCCGCGGGCATGATGGACGGCGCCGCGCCCGGCACACTTGGCGACTGGACGGCCATCTTCATCGGCCCATACCTGCTAGGTTTCATCGCGGTGTTTGCGCCGGGCGGCGCCGGCGTGCGTGAGTTCTTCATGGCGGAAGCGCTGCAGCGCACCGGACTCGCGGTCGGGGCGATGGCGGCATTGCTCGTTGTCTCCTCACGTGTGTGGCTCACGATACTCGAGATCATTCCCGGCGTAATCTTCCTCCTCGTGAGGCCGTCGCGCCGCTCTGCTTCTTCATCCAATAAGTAGATGACCTCCTCCGACACCGGCTCCACCGCACTGTCGCCGCGCGCCGGCCTGCTATGGGCGACGCTCGCCTGCGCCGTGGCCGCGCTCGCGCTGGGGTATCCCGCGCTCGGCGGCCAGTTCCTCGTGAACCCGATGAGCGACCAGTACATCGCCGGGTTCGCGTTCCGCGACTTCGCCGTGCAGCAGTGGCATCTCACCGGCGCCATCCCGCAGTGGAATCCGTACCTGTTCGGCGGCATGCCGTACGTTGCGGCGATGCACGGCGACATTTTCTACCCGACCTTCTGGCTGCGCCTGTTGATGGGCACCGACGCCGGGATGACGTGGGGTTTCATCAGCCATCTCTGGCTCGCGGGATTCGGGACGTTCCTGTTCCTGCGGACGAACGGCCTCGGCTTCGTGCCGTCGCTCGTTGGCGCGCTCGCGTATCAACTCGGCGGTCCCATTGCCGCGTACGCGTCTCCCGGCCACGACGGCAAGCTGTTCGTGAGTGCTTTGCTCCCGATCACGCTGATCCTGCTGACGAAGGGAATTCGCGACGCCCGCCGTTGGGCGTGGGGCGCGCTCGCCATCGTCATTGGGCTCGCGGTGCTGTCGCCGCACCCGCAGCTGCTGCAATACCACCTGCTCGCCGCCGGCGCGTGGGCGCTGATGCTCGCGTTCGGCACTGCGGGACTCGACCGCGCCACGGCCATCCGGCGACTCGGACTCGCGCTTGGCGCCGTGGTGCTCGGCCTGGCCATCGGCACCATCCAGTACCTGCCGCTCAGCGAGTACACGCCGTGGTCGCCGCGCGCCGGCGGGCGCGACTATGCCTATGCCACCTCGTACTCGTGGCCGTTCGAAGAACTGATCAACACGTACCTGCCGCAGTTCTCCGGCATCCTCGACAACTACTGGGGACGCAACGTCATCCACCTGCATAGCGAATACCTCGGCGCCGCCGTGCTGCTGCTCGCACCATTGGCGTTCGGAGCGGGCGGGGATGCGCGCCGCGGATTCCGCCGCTTCTGGCTCGGCGCCAGCATCATCTCGCTGCTGTGGGCGCTCGGCGGCTCGACGCCATTCTTCCAGATCGTCTACGCGCTGGTGCCGGGGACGAAGTTCTTCCGTGCACCCAGCACGATGATGTTCGTCTTCGCGTTCGCCATCGCGATGCTCGCGGCCCTTGGCACCGAGCGGCTGCTGGCGGGCAGGGTATCGCACAAGTACGGCGTCGGTTGGATCGTGGGTGCGGCGGCGGTGGCATTGCTCGCGACGGCGGGCGGCTTTACCGGACTCGCTCGCGGCCTGGTGGTGGACCCGCGACTCATTGACGTCGTGGACGCGAACGCGGCCAATGTCACACTTGGCGCGTGGCGGTCATTTCTGTTCGTGGCGCTCGCCTCCGGTGTGATCATCGCACTCGCGCGCGGCAAGCTCACGGCGCGCCAGGCCGGCATCGCGCTGCCACTCATCATCGCGGCCGACCTCTGGAGCATCGAGAAGCAGTACTGGATGTTCTCGGCACCGGCGGCCAAGCTGTACGCCAGCGACGCAACGATCGACTATCTCAAGGCGGTGAAGGAGCCCACGCGCGTGGCCGCCCTCGCGTTTCCTCCCCCCGACGGAAACCCGGTCGCGCGGCACGACCCGATGCTGCAGGGCGACGGACTGATGGTGCACGGCATCCGCTCCGTCACCGGCTACCACGGCAACGAGCTCGGTCGCTACCAGCAGCTCGGCCGGAAGGACGAGGGATACAGCGCGATGCTCAACCCCTCGTTCTGGCAGCTGATGAACGTGAACTACGTGCTGACGAACACCGACACGCTGCCCATCGACGGAGTCGTGCGCGTCGCCGGGCCCGTGCTGAACGCCGCCGGCACCAAGGTGTCGCTGTACAAGCTCGCGAGCGTCCAACCGTTCGCGTGGGTCGCACCGGCCCTCGCCAAGTACCCCGACGACGTGGTGCTGCAAGCCGCGTCGCTGCCGACCTTCGCCACGTATCAGGTGGCGATCCTCGACACATCGGCGGCGGTGCAGACCGAACCACTGACCGCGCTTCCGGCGCCGCTCGCGATCACCGCCACGACCACGGCGTATCGAGCGGGCCGCTTTACGGTGAAGCTGAGTGCGCCGGCACCGGCCGGGTCCGCGCTCGTGGCGTCGGAGAACTACTATCCCGGCTGGACCGCGACGGTGGATGGCAAACCGGCAGACGTCTTCCGGACCGACTACGTGCTGATGGGCGTTCCGCTGCCGCAGGGAGCGACCACGGTGGAGTTCACGTTCGATAACGCGACGTACCCCAAGGGACGTACAATTACATACGCCGCTGTCCTCCTCAGCCTGCTGCTCGCCGCCGCCGGCTGGACCGTGGACCGCCGCGCCTCACGGGTGGCAAATGGCTGAAAAGGCACTGATCATCGTCCCCACGTACAACGAGCGCGAGAACATCCCGACGCTCATCAGCCAGGTGCTCGAGAAGGATCCGCGCATCGAGATGCTGGTGGTGGACGACAATTCGCCCGACAAGACCGGCGACCTGGTGGCGGACATCGGGTCGCGGGAGCCCCGGGTGCATCTATTGCGGCGGCCGGGCAAGATGGGGCTCGGCACGGCGTACCGTGACGGCTTCCGCTGGGCGCTGGCGCGCGACTACGAGTACATCTTTGAGATGGATGCGGACTTCTCGCACGACCCGCGCCATCTTCCGGAGTTCCTCGCCGTGGCCCAGCAGGCCGACTTCGTGCTCGGCTCCCGCTACCTGAACGGGCGGGTCACTGTGGTGAACTGGCCCATGAAGCGGCTGCTGCTGAGCTACTTCGCCAACATCTACGCCAGGGTCGTCACGGGCCTGAAGCTCTGGGACGCAACGGGCGGCTTCAAGTGCTTCCACCGCCGGGTGCTGGAAGGAATTGACCTCGACGCGGTGCGGTCCAACGGCTACGCGTTCCAGATCGAGATGTCATTCCGGGCGTTCCACAAGGGATTCCGCGGCCTGGAAATTCCAATCGTCTTTACCGACCGAACGGTCGGCGACAGCAAGATGAGCGGCCACATCGTGCGCGAGGCCATCTTCATGGTCTGGCGCCTCCGCTGGTGGCATATAACGGGGAGACTATGAGCATCCCGAGCGGGCACCCGTTCTACAAAATGTCGGGGTCGGGCAACGATTTCATTTTCTTTGATGCCAGATCCGACACCGGAGTCGCCCATGAACTGGATAATCCCGAGTCGGTTCGCGAGTTGTGCGCCACGGGGACTGGGATCGGCGCGGACGGCGTGGTGTTTTTGCAAAGCGATACATACCAAGCCTTTAGGATACGTTACTTCAACCGTGATGGGAGCCTCGGCGAGCTCTGCGGCAATGCATCGCTGTGCAGCGTCCGACTTGCCCGCGAGCTGGGCATCATTGGCGACGGAACCTGCCATTTCGAGACCGACGCAGGGGCCATGACCGGGCATTTCCGCGACGGAAAACCGGAGATCGACCTCCAGATGGTCCACGATCTGAAGCCCGAGACCGAGTTTGACCGCGAAGCGGGCGAACAGCGGATCGGCTTCGCCAATCCTGGGGTTCCGCACCTTGTCATCCTCGTGGATGATGTGTCGAAGGTCGACGTCGTGGGTCGAGGACGGCCGCTGCGCCTCGACAGGCGCCTGAAACACGGGGCTAACGTGAATTTCGTGGCGCCCGCTGGTGCCGGAACTAACGAGTTCCTGATCCGGACGTACGAGCGCGGCGTGGAAGCCGAGACGCTAGCGTGTGGCACCGGCGCGGTCGCGAGCGCCGCACTGCTGCATGAATGGGGGCTCGCGGGGCAGGTGGTGCACCTCCGCACCAAGTCCAGCCGCACACTGACCGTGACGCTGCACCGCAAGCCGGACGGGCACCTTTGGCCGTCCTTGAGTGGAGAGGCGCGGGTCGTGTACCAGGGGCGAACGGCGGAGATTTAGGCTCGAGACGAAGGCCGGATGTCGGCAGGGCGAGCGGAATATTGCTCGCCCTTTTTGCTGTGCGGCAGAGAAGCGCCATCACCGCAACATCAACCGTCCAAGTATTTGAAATGAGAGGGGATGCGCTTATCCACTCACTTGGGAGTTCTCCACGTACCTTAGTTTACATAATACATATTATAAGTATCTATTTGAGTGAAGCTCGACACACAAAACGGGCGTGAGGCCAACGCCCCACGCCCGTTCAAGTTGTTTCTCAGCTGCCCCGACCTGACCTGGCCCCGCGGTCCGAGGCGCTAGCCGGTCTTCGCCGCCCCAGTACTTACGGCTTGACCGCGGTGGCCGTCAGCTCGCCCATACGGATCCGGGCCTCGGTGGCCATCGGAGAATCGGTCTTCTCCGAAAGCTCGGTCCAGATCTTGGCCGCTTCCGCGCGCTTGCCGGCGTTGGCCAGGGCGCGAGCCGCCTCACCCTTGAGGTAGTCCTTCTCTCCCTGCAGCGCCGCCTTGTCCACCGCCTTCAGGTAATGTTCGGCGGCCAGGTCAAACTTCTGCTCGCCTTCGTACCCAGCGGCCTTAAGGGCCTCGATGCCGGAGGCGAAGACGCCGGGCGAGCGGATGCCGTCGAGCACCTTCTGCCCGTCCGCATACTTGCCCTCGTCGAACTTCGCCTGCGCGAAAAGGAGCGCCGCCTGCGCACCGCCGGCGGTCCCGTCGTAGCGCTGCGCCACCTTGGACAGCGCGTCGGGGGCCTTGGGGTCGCGCTGGCTGACGAGATTCATGGCCTCGAAGAAGGCCTTCTCCGCCTGCGTCTCGCGCCGCGCTTTGTTGGCCTGCCAGAGGAAGCCACCACCGACAACCACGGCCACGACAATGGCAGTGACGGTGATCTGCTTGCGGTAGATCTGGAACGTGTCGAGCAGCGAGTCGGGATCGGCTGCGATCGGCGGACGGGCCGCCCCACCGGTCTTCGTCATCGTACAGGTCGAGGCTTGGGTTCTGCGGTGCACCGTTGTGGCGCACAACCTTGAAATAATAGCGGATACCCTCGTGTTCAGGCACCCCTCCCTGCGTGAAAAACGGGGGTGAGGAGGAGTGCAGAGGCTTGGAAGGAGGCATGAGTGGAGCGATGAGTGATGAGGTGGGAGGCCTCCTCCCTCACATCTCAACACTTCACTCCTCTCTCCTTCTAAGCCCCTGCACGCCTCCTCCTCCCGCAGGGCCGCCTTGACTTCACGCCGAGACATCAGTATTCATACATACGTATGAACCAATCACGGCCAGTCCCCGAACGCCTCCTCGCCGCCGCCGCCGACCTCTTCGCGCGCGACGGATTCGATGCCGTCTCCGTGCGACAGATCACCAGCCGCGCCAAGGCCAACCTCGGCGCGATCACCTACCACTTCGGCTCCAAGGAAGCGCTCTACTACGCCGTCATTGACCGCGTGGGCGCGCATCTCGCCGATCGCTTCGTCGCGATCACCGCCGAGAAGGGCACGCCGCTCGAGCGCATCAGTCGCATCGTCACCATGGTCCTCACCGAGCCGCACCTCCCTGCCCCGAGCATGATCCTCCGCGAACTCGCCACCGACCGACCGCTGCCGCCGCCCCTCGTGCAGATGATGCAGCGCAACATGGGCGCCATGATGGCACTCATTCGCGAAGGCCAGGCCGACGGCTCCATTCGCCCTGGCGATCCGGCGCTGCTCGCCATGAGCGTGATGGCGCAACCGTTCCTGCTCCGCATGGTCAGTCGCATTCCGCGCGACGTCGCCGGGGTCGATCGCAATGACCCGGACACCCAGCGCAAGCTCGTGAAGCACGTCGTTACCACGATCACCCGCAGTCTCGCCTCCTAGCCCGAGCAACGGTCATGATTCGGATCCTGCTCCTCGTCACCGCCTTGCAGTCGCCGCAAGACAGCGCTCGACTCACCGTCACGGCCGCCGTAGACCGCGCGCTCGCGTCACACCCGACGGTCGCCTTCGCGCGTGCCAACGTCGACGTCGCCACCGCTGACGCGCGACAAGCCCGCGCGTCATGGCTGCCGATGGTCTCACTCGACGGCGCCGTGAACAAGTTCCAGGAGCCGATGATCGTCTACCCGCTGCATCGGCTCGACTTGCGCAACCCGCCAGTCTTTGACACGGAGCTGTCGCAGCTCTCGCTCGGGGCGTCGTACACGCTCTTTGATTTCGGTGCGCGATCCGCCAAGTCAAAGGCCGCAGCATCGCAACGCGACGCCGCCGACGCCTCACTCGGCGCCACCGAACAGCAGCTGATCGCCCGTACGCTGGTCTCGTATCTGCGCGTGCTCACCGCGCGAGGCGTGCTCGACGCCGAAGATCAGCGGGTGGCCGCACTCGCGGCGGAATCGAAGCGCGCCCGCGACCGGTTCGCCGCGGGCAAGACGGCACGCCTGGATACGCTGCGCGCGGCTGCCGAGCTCGCCGTCGCCGCCGCCGACCGCGTGGCCAGCGCCACCAATGTCGAGATGGCCGAGTACGACCTCGCGCGCCTGATGGGCGTGAGCTTCGCGTCCGTGCACGCGGCCGCACTCGCCGGCGTGCAGCCGGCGCGCCTCGGTGTCGAAGCGTCGACCGACCGCGCCGCGATGATCGCGCGCGCCGGCAGCGCCAATGCCGACCTGCAGGCCGCCGCGCGCCGCGCCGATGCCGCGTCGGCGTCGGTGGGCGCGGCCAGGGCCGGCCGCCTGCCACAATTCCAGGCGACCACCGCCATCATTGACCGAAGCAACATCACCGGTCGCTGGCTGGCGGAATGGCAAGTGGGCGTCGGCATGTCCTGGCCCCTGTTCACCGGCGGCGCCCGCGAGAGCGCGATCGATCGCGCCCAAGCATCGTCGCGTGCGGCGAAGGAGCAGCTGCGCATGACGCGGCTCACCGCCGAACAGCAGGTGGATGAGGCCCGCGCCGCGTTCGACGCATCCCGCGCCCGCATGCTCGCGCTCGACGCCGCGGTGCAGCAAGCCACCGAAGTGGCCCGCATCACGGCGCTCGCGCGCGATGTCGGAGACGGAACGCAGACCGACTACCTCATCGCCGAAGCCAGCCTCTTCCGCGCGCGCAGCGGACTCGTGCAGGCCCGACACGCCGCCGTCGCGGCGCGCGTGGAACTGGCCCGCGTGCAGGGCGAACTCAACCGTGCCTGGATCGTCAACTCGCTGGAGTCACAGCCATGAAGCGTGCCCCGATTGTCATCGTCGTCATCGCCGCCGTGGCGGGTGGCGCCTACTATCTGCTGCGTGATCGCTCCGCTGGTGACGGACTGAGTGCGTCCGGCACCGTCGAAGCCACGGAGGCGTCGCTTGGATTTCAGGCCGCCGGCCGCATCGAGCGCATCAGCGTCAACGAAGGCGACCGCGTGAAGGCCGGCGACACGCTGGCCGTGCTGGATCGCGCCGAACTCGGCGCGCGTCACGCCCAGGCGGCGGCGCAGCTTGCCGCCGCGCAGGCGACGCTCGCCGAGCTGGAACGCGGCGCGCGCTCCGAGGAGCTGGTGCAGGCGCGCGAAACCGACAGCGCGGCGGCCGCCCGCCTCGCCGACGCACAGCGCGACCTTGCCCGCGCCGAGCAGCTCTTCCGCGGTGGCGCGGCCTCGCAGGAAGCGTTCGACAAGGCGCGCCTCGCCGCGGACGTGGCGCGCAGCCAGCGGGAGCAGGCGGCGCAACAGTTGCGGCTCGTCCAGTCGGGCCCCCGCGTCGAGCGCATCGCCGCCCAACGCGCCCTCGTGCAGTCGGCACAGGCGCTGCTCCAGCAGGTCAGCGCCCAACTGGCGAACGCCGTGGTCGTGGCGCCCTTCGCCGGCGTCGTGACGGTGCGTCAGCGGCAGCCTGGTGAGATCGTGGCGCCCGGCGCTCCCGTGGTAACCGTGGCGAACTTCGATGATCGATGGGTTCGCATCTACATCGCGGAGAACCGGCTGGGCGCGGTCTCCATCGGCGAAGCCGCGACGATCACCACGGACACGTATCGCGACCGGACGTACTCGGGCGCCGTGTCATTCATTGCGAGCGAAGCCGAGTTCACGCCGCGCAACGTGCAGACGACGGAAGAGCGCGTGAAGCTCGTGTATGCGGTGAAAGTGCGCATCACGGGTGACACCACGCTGGCGCTGAAGCCAGGCATGCCGGCGGATGTGTCGCTTGGATCCAAAAGAGCAAACTGAGTTCCCTGCACCCTGCACTCGTGACCAGACTCGCCCGCCCCGCTGACGCCAGCGCCGCCATTTCGGTGCGCGCTCTCACGCGCCGTTTCGACGCCCTCACGGCGGTGGACCGCCTGACCCTGGAGGTCGCGCCGGGTGAGCTGTTTGGCTTGGTCGGCCCGGATGGCGCGGGCAAGACGACCACGCTGCGGATGCTGGCGGGCGTGCTGCGTCCGACGGAGGGCGATGCGCTGCTCGACGGCGTGAGCGTCGTGCGTGACCCGGAGGCCGTGAAGCACCACGTCGCGTACATGTCGCAGCGTTTCGGGCTCTATACCGACCTGACGGTTCGGGAGAACATCGACTTCTACGCCGACCTGTACGAGGTGCCGGCCGCCGAGCGCGCCACACGGCTCGAACGGCTGTACCACTTCTCCAATCTGGGCCCGTTCGAGCACCGCCTCGCCGGCCAGCTCTCCGGCGGCATGAAACAGAAGCTCGGGCTCTGCTGCGCGCTCATTCACCAGCCGCGCATCCTCCTGCTCGACGAGCCAACGTTTGGCGTGGACCCCATCTCGCGACGCGACCTGTGGCTGATCCTCTCGGAGATGGTGACGCAGGGCGTCACGGTGCTCGTGTCGACGGCCTACATGGACGAAGCGGAGCGCTGTGATCACGTGGCGCTGCTCGACCACGGGCGCGTCATCGCGCTCGACACACCCTCGGCACTGCAGGCGACGATGGCGGGACAGGTCATCGCGGTGCGAACGGCGGAGCCGCGGCGCGCGCTGGAACTGCTGCGCGGCGCGCCGATGGTGCGGCGTGCCACACTCTTCGGCGACACGATCCACGTCATCGTGGAGGAGGATGGCCGGTCCAGCACCGCCATCACCTCGATACTGGGCGACGCGCACGTGGAGATCGCAGAGTTGCATGAGATCGAAGCGTCACTTGAGGACGTCTTCATTGACCGCGTTTCCGCGAGCACCGCGGCTGCGGGAGCCGGCGTATGACCGCCGTCAACAGGACTGGCGTATGACCGCCGCCGGCAGGGTTTCGCCTGCAGCACGTCTCTCCAGGGACGGATCTCCCCGTACCGCCGTGGAAGTGAGCGGCCTGACGCGCACGTTCGGCGACTTCGTGGCGGTGGATCATGTCACGTTCCGGGTCGCCGAAGGCGAGATCTTCGGCTTCCTCGGGCCCAACGGCGCCGGCAAGACGACGACGATCAAGATGCTCACCGGGCTGCTGGCGCCCAGCGCCGGCGACGGGCGCGTCGCCGGCCTCGACGTGCGCACCGAATCAGAGGAGATCAAACAGAACATCGGCTACATGTCGCAGCTCTTCTCGCTGTATGGCGACCTGACCGTCGAGGAGAACATCGCGTTCTTCGCGGGCCTCTACGAAGTCCAGGGGCCGCGGTATGTCGCGCGCCGCGACTGGGTGCTGGAAATGGCGGGGCTCACCGAGCATCGCCAGATGATGACTGCCCAGCTGCCCCTGGGATGGAAGCAGCGGCTGGCGCTCGGCTGTGCCGTATTGCACGAACCACCGATTCTCTTCCTTGACGAACCCACCTCCGGCGTGGACCCCATCTCCCGGCGCGCATTCTGGGAGTTGATCTACAAACTGACGGCGAATGGCACCACCGTCTTTGTGAGCACGCACTACATGGAGGAAGCCGAGTACTGCGACCGGCTGGCACTGATGAACCGCGGCCGGGTCATTGCGCTCGACCGCCCGGCGGAACTGCGCGCCCAGATGGCGGAGCCGATCCTCGAGGTGGAGACGAGCGACGCGTCGGCGGCCGCGCAGGCGCTGCAGCACCAGAGCGGCATCGTCGAGGCGGCGATGTTCGGGCGCGCACTGCATGTCGTCGTGCAGGATGTCGAGGCGGCTCGCGCCTTCCTGCCGCCCTTCCTCGCGGCGCGCGGCCTCACGACCGGTGCCATGCAGCTGGTGCGCCCGTCACTCGAGGATGTCTTCGTCTCGCTCGTTCGCCGCGAGGGCGGCGCGGTGCTGGGCTGAGCCATGGCCACCATCCGACCACGTCGCCTGCTGGCCATCGCGCGCAAGGAGGCGCTGCAACTGCGGCGCGACACGCGCAGCCTGATGATGGCGTTCCTCATGCCCGCCGCGCTCATCGTCTTCTTTGGCTACATCATCAGCTTCGACGTCAAGGACATCAAGCTGGCGGTGCTCGATCAGGACCATTCGCAGCGCAGCCGTGAACTGGTGCAGAGCTTCGTCGCGGCCGGGCGCTTCCGGGTCACCGAGCGCCTTGCCGCGGCGGCCGAGGTCGCGCCGCTGCTGGATCGCGGCGCGGTGCGCATGGTGCTGGTAATTCCCCCGGGCTTCGCGCGAGACCTCTCCGCGGGCACCAGAGCGCCCGTGCAGGCCCTCGTGGACGGCGCCGACGCCAACACGGCGGGCATCGCCATGAGCTACGCCACCGCCATTGTCACGTCGTACTCCGCGGCCATCGTGCTCAAGGCCACGCGCATGGTCCCATTAGTCTCGCCCGAGACGCGCGTCTGGTACAACGAGACGCTGGAGAGCCCCCCGATGATCGTCCCGGGGCTCATCGCCGTCATCATGATGATGATCGCGGCTATGCTCACGGCGCTCACGGTGGCGCGCGAATGGGAGCGCGGCACCATGGAGCAGCTTGCGGCGACGCCGGTGCACCGGGCGGAGGTGATCCTCGGTAAGCTGGTTCCCTACCTGGGCATCGGCCTCGTGGACGTGCTCGCCGCGATCCTCATCGGCATGTTCGTGTTCGACGTGCCGTTCCGGGGCAATCCGTTCCTGCTCACGATCATGACCACGATGTTCCTGATCGGCTCGCTGGGACTCGGGATCTTCATCAGCGCCGTGCTGCGGTCGCAACTGCTCGCCACGCAGGTGGCGATGATCGCCACATTCCTGCCGTCGCTGTTGCTGTCGGGACTCATGTTCGACCTCAACATGATGCCGCCGGTGCTGCGCGGCATCTCGATGCTCGTGCCGGCGCGATACTTCATCACTGTGATGCGCGGCATCTTCCTCAAGGACGTGGGCATTCCGGTCCTCTGGCTGCAGGGCCTCGCCATGGTGGCGTACGCCGTGCTCGGACTCGGGCTGGCCATTCGCGCCTTCCGCAAGGAGATCGAATGAGCCTCCCCTCGCGCGTCCGCCTGTGGCAGCTGCTGCGCAAGGAGCTCCTCCAGCTGCTGCGCGACCCGCGCTCGCGGCGCATGCTGATTATCGCGCCCATCCTGCAGCTGCTCGTCTTTGGCTACGCGGTCAACACCGACGTGCGCCACGCACGCACCTTCTTGCTCGACGCGGACCAGACGGCGGAGTCGCGTGCGCTCGTCGCGGCGCTCACGTCGAGCGCGTACTTCGACGTGACCGCACGCAGCGACCGGCCGGCGGACGTGACGCGTGCGCTCGACGCCGGCGACGTACTGATCGGCGTGCACATTCCCCGCGGTTTCGCCGCCGACGTCGCGCGCGGCCGTCCGACGACGGTGCAGCTGCTCGTGGACGGCGCGAGCGCCAACACGGCCAATGTGGCGCTGGGGTATGCGACGCAGATCATCGGCCGCTACGGCCAGCGGCGCGGCGCCGAGATCGCGGCGCGCGCCGGGGTGCCGGCGTCCGCCGGCGGCGTGACGTTCGACGTGCGCGTCTGGTACAACCCCAACCTGTCGAGCCGCGACTACAACGTGCCGGCGGTCATGGGCAACATCGTGATGCTGATGGCCCTGCTCCTCACCAGCCTCGCCGTGGTGCGCGAGCGCGAACTGGGCACGCTCGAGCAGTTGATGGTGAGTCCGCTGCGCCCGATGGAGCTGATGCTTGGCAAGACCATCCCGTCGGCACTCGTGGCGATGTTCGACGTGCTGCTCGTTACCGCGGTCTCGCTGCTCTGGTTCCGCATTCCCTTTGAGGGGAGCTACCTCGTCCTCACCGTCGCCAGCCTGCTCTTTGTGCTCACGGGCCTCGGCATCGGGCTGCTCATCTCGACGATCAGCAAGACGCAGCAGGAAGCGTTCATGTCGATGTTCATGTTCTTCCTGCCGGCCATCATGCTGGGCGGCCTGCTCTTCCCCGTGGACAACATGCCGGGCTGGGTGCAGGCGCTCTCGTACCTCGACCCGATCCGGCACTTTCTGATCGTGGTGCGCGGCATCTTCCTGCGCGGTGCCGGTTTCAGCATCGTCTGGCCGCAGCTGCTCTGGCTGGCGGGACTCGGCGTCAGCGTGCTCTGGTTCGCGACGAAGCAGTTCCACAAGACGGCGGCGTAAGGGCCGCACCGCGCGGCCCGGCACGACGCCCCGTGCGTGCTAGAACGCCTCGTCCCACCGCTTGGAGAGACGCACGGCCGAACTGATCAGCCCGACCATGCTGTACGTCTGCACGAAGTTGCCCCACTGCTCATGCGTGCGGACGTCGATGTGCTCCGCCAGCAATCCGTGCGCCGTGCGGCACGACAGGAGGTTCTCGAAGAGCGTCCGCGCCTCGGCGCGCCGCCCGATCGCCACCAGCGCGTTGATGTACCAGAACGTGCAGACGACGAACGCATTCTGCGGCAAGCCGAAATCGTCCTCGCCGCTGTAGCGGAACATGAAGTCGCCGCGGAGCAGGTCGCGCTCGACCGCGGCCACCGTGGCCGCAAACCGCGGGTCGTCCGCCGCGATGAAGCCCACTTCCTGCAGTAGCAGGAGACTGGCATCGAGGGTATCGCCGTCAAACGTGCCCGAGAAGCTGTTCAGCGTCGCACTCCAGGCGCGCTCGCAGATGGTGTGGTGCAGCGTCTCCGCGGTGGTGCGCCAGTGCGTCTCGCGCTCGGGGAGCCCGAGCCGAGCCGCGATGCGGGCCAGCCGGTCGCACGCGGCCCAGCACATCACCGCCGAATACGTGTGAACATCCGAGCGGCCACGAAGTTCCCACAGTCCCGCATCGGGCTGGTCGAAGGCGCGCGCGGCACGTGCGCCGAGCACCTCGAGCCGCTCGAAGAGCGCAACGTCGTCGTGCCGCACAAGCCGGCGATCGAAGAAGACGTGCGTGGCAGCCAGGATCGCCGCGCCGTACACGTCGTGCTGGACCTGCGCGTACGCCTGATTGCCGATGCGCACCGGGCCGATGCCGCGGTACCCCGGGAGCGAGGTGATGATAGTCTCCTCGATCCGCTCACGGCCGGTGATGCCGTACACCGGCTGCAGCGCCCCCTCGGGCGACCCGGCGGCGATGTTCACGATGTACGTCAGGAAGCGCTCCATGGTGCGCGTTGCCCCGAGCCGATTGAGCGCATTGACCACCATGAATCCGTCGCGCAGCCAACAGAAGCGATAGTCCCACGTCCGTCCCCCCTCTGCCGCTTCCGGCACCGACGTCGTCACCGCGGCAAGAATGGCCCCCGTGTCCTCCACGGCATTCAACTGCAGCGTGATGGCGGCCCGGATGACGGCATCCTGCCACTCGAAGGGAATGGCGAGCGAGCGCACCCATTCGCGCCAGTGGCTCGTCGTGTCGCGCGCAAAGCGCTCGCCGATGTCGCGGGCGGAACCCTGCAGGCTCTCGTCCGGGCCGAGCACCAGCGTCACGGTCTCCTCGAGGACGAACGCCCGCTCCTCCACAATCGCCGCGATTGAGGCGTCGGTGGTGAGGCGGAGCACGGGATCGCCGTCGACGTACCGAATGTGATGACTGCCCGTGGTGATAGCGCGTCGCGTCGCGCCCGCATTGGCGGCGGGTCGCATGACGACGCGGATCCGCGGCACGCCCGTGACACGGCGCACCTGCCGCACGAGCATCATCGGGCAGAAGAGCCGCTCGAAGTGGATGAACCGCGGTGCGAAGTCGGTGATCTCCACGCAGCCGCCGTGGCTGTCGTACAGACGCGTGCGCACGAGCGGCGTGTTGCCCACGTACGACTGTTCCGCACGCTCGAAGTCGACGAGATCAATGGCGAAATACCCGAAGTCGTCCGTCCCCCCGCGGTCGCGCAGCAGCGAACAGAATGCCGGGTCCCCGTCCATGGCCGGGAAGCAGCCCCAGACGATTTCGCCTACGGCGTTGATGAGTGCGGCGATCGCGCCGTTGCCGACGAGCGCCAGTTCGAGGTTCGTCACCACGGTTCCCTTCCCGTCACCGGTTCACTGCCGTCTCCCAGAGCCATCCACCGACGAACCGCCCCAACCCCGGCGAGTCGCCAGTGCGCGATCGTCGGGCCCGCGCCGACCTTCACCGAGTGTCCGCCAAGGGCATTGACGGCCCCAAATGCCGGCTCGTCCGACACGTCATCGCCGACGAAGACGGGGAGTCGCCCCCGAAACGGCGGTTCCTCGAGGAAGAGCCTTATCGCCTTGCCCTTGTCTGTTCCGGCGGGGAGCAGCTCGACAACACGCTTGCCGTTCTGCACCACGAAATCCGAGCCGAAGCGGCGCTGCAGCTGGAGCATGGTGCGGTGTGCCACACCGGCCATGGCGGGTACCGCCCGGTAGTGCAGCGCCAGCGAGTGTCCCTTGTCTTCGAGTAGCAGCCGCGGGTTGCGCTCGACCAGCCGCTGGAGCGCCGGCAAGGCGAGGTCGAGCTGGCCGCGCCGTACGGGCAGATGCACAACGCGTCCGTCCGCGGTGCGGCGCGCTGCGCCGTTCTCGCCGGCCGCGGGCAACCGGAGCCCCTCACAGATCGCGTCAATGTCACCCAGCGAGCGTCCGCTGACGACCGCGACGGCGCCGTCGCACCGTGCCCGGAGCGCTTCGAGCCGCTCGCGCACCTGCGGCGCCAGCCGCGCACTGCTCGGCGTGGGAGCAAGGACCGACAACGTGCCGTCAATGTCGAAGAAGTACGCCCAATCTGCGCGTGGGGCCGGAGGATCCAGCGGCGTCATGTCGGGGCCCCCTGCCGGTCGACGAGCCGTTCGCGCCGCCGGAGGTCAGACGCGTCCACCAGCATGCGACCGGCCCAGCGGTACACGCTGAACTCCCGGATCAGCCCCCGCATCAGCTGCATGCGGTCCCGCTGTTCGGCATCCGGCATGGTGAGTGCGATGTGCAATGCCAGCGCGCACTGGTCGGCGTCGTATGGATTGACCACGAGCGCCTCGGGAAGCTCCCGCGCCGCGCCGGTGAATCGGCTGAGCACGAGCACGCTCCGTTCGTCGTCGCGGGCCGCCACGAATTCCTTGGCGACGAGATTCATGCCGTCGTGCAGGCTGCTCACGAAGCAGAGGTTCGCCGCGCGATAGTACTCGTAGACCGTGGCGGGCGAGTGATGCGCGATAGCCAGGATGATTGGCGGGTGCGCGGCGCCTGCGAAGCGGCCGTTGATGCGCTGCGCCAGGGCGCGCACACGCGCATCGTAGTCCTGATACTGCTCAATGCTGGACCGTGACGGGGCGGCGAGTTGGATGAACGAGAACTGCCCGACCCATTGCGGATGGAGTTCGAGCAGGCGCTCGACAGCGCGAAAGCGCTCCTCGATGCCTTTCGTGTAGTCGAGCCGATCGACCCCCACGCCGATCGCGTGATGGGCCGGCAGCCCGTGGCGCTCGCGCACGGCGGCGCGGCACTCGGGTACGGAGGCCGCCGTCAGCTGCGGCGGCGTCGGCCACTCTATAGAGATCGGGTAGCGCTTGACTGTCGTTAGGGCGCTGCGGAATGTGACCGTGAACATCTCGCGGTCCACGCGCGCCTCGAGCAGACGGTCCACGGTGTCGAAGAAATTGTTGCAGTGGAACTGCGTGTGAAAACCGAGCACCGTGCTTCCCAGCAGCCCATCGAGCAGTTCAGCGCGCCACGGACAGATGTCGAACGCCTCCGGATTGGGCCAGGGGATGTGCCAGAACGTGATGATGGTCGCCGCGGGCATCGCGTTGCGAATCATGCGCGGCACGAGCGCGAGGTGAAAGTCCTGCACCAGCACGATAGGATCGGACGACGTCGCCTCGGCGACCACCGCATCGGCGAAACGCTGGTTCACCCGGACGTAGGCCTCCCAGTCTCTGGTGCGAAACGTCGGTCGTACGTGCGCGATATGGCAGAGTGGCCAGAGCCCCTCGTTACTGAAGCCGTAGTAGTAGCCAGCCTCTTCCTCCGGCGTGAGCCAGATGCGGCGAATCTGGTACTTCGGCGCCTCGGGCGGCACGGCGACGTGATCGTACTGATCCACGACGTCGCGATCGGCCCCGCCGCTCCCGTGCGCAATCCACGTGCCGGAGCAGGCACGCATGATCGGTTCCAGCGCCGTCACGAGGCCGCTCGCCGGGCGCATCACCGCGATGCCGTCCCCCACGCGCTGGTGGATGTACGGCTGGCGATTCGAGACGACGATCACCTGCTGGCCCCGCAGCGGGCCCTCGAGCAGGTTGTGCAGCGCGTCAGGCGTCCAGACCACCTGGTCCTCGGCCCGCGTGCGGTGCGCCACCTCGATGTTACGAATGAGCTCGCGGAGGTCCTTTGCCACCGGCGTGAGTTCCGGCGCGTCCTTGCCGGCGGGGCGCAGCAGCCCCTCGCCACGCATGAGCGCGCGCAGTCCGTTGACCCAGCCGCGCCAACTCAACTGGGCGATGACCACCGTGATCAGCGACACGACGACGCCGAGCGCGACGAACAGGTAGAAGATGTACTTCCGGGTCTCCGCGCTGCGCCGATCGATGAAGCTCATGTCATGCACGAGGACCAGCGCGCCGCCATCTCCGCTGGTCAGCATCACGGGCGCCACGCTCACATGCAGCGCACCGTGCGGACTGTCCAATTGATGCTCGGCCCTGTCATCGAATTGCCCCAGCGAATCGCAGCGGATGGTCGCGGGCCACGTTCTCGACGCGATGGGTTTCGTCTCAGGCGTCGCGCAATAGCCGACGGCATAGAGGCGTTCGTCGTTGGCGAGCTGCTCGAAGAACTGCCGCAACTTCCTCAGGTCGCCCGCTTCGATGAGCTGCCGGACGGGCTCCTGCACCGTGTTCGCCACGAAGCTCGCGCGGATGTCGAGGTCGCGCACGAACCAGCGCAGCATCTGGCGATCGACGACGGGCGTGAGCGCCCAGGCGAAGGCCGCGAGGGCCACCAGCAGCGGAACGATGAAGCGGAACGAAAGTCTCATCGGAGGTGCACTCCGTTCATCGATGCGTGCAGGTCAGCGAATGCCCCCGGCCTGATTCGAACAGGCGACCTAGCGTTTAGGAAACGCTTGCTCTATCCACCTGAGCTACGGGGGCAACGAGCGAAAGTTATGCGGCTGGCGCCGGTGACGCCACGCAGTCCATGTTATCGAGGCACGCGTGCATGCACCCCGACCCCTCCCCGCCATGACGCCGCAGCTCCGCGCCCTGCTCCCCGCCCTGGTTATCGCCAGTTCGTTGGCCGCCCAGCCTGCCCCTCACAAGCGCATCCAGCAGGTGATGGATCGTGCCGAATTCGCGCACGCCACCTGGGGGCTGGAGTTCTACGACCTGCAGTCGAAGAAGACGCTCTACGCGGTGAACCGCGAGCGTCTGTTCGTTCCTGGGTCCACGACCAAACTCGTGACAACGGGGACCGCCTTTGCTACCCTCGGCGCCAATCATCAGTTCCATACCCGGATGTATCGCACGGGCCCGGTACGAGACGGCATCGTGCAGGGCGACCTCGTCTTCGTCGCGAGCGGCGATCCCAACCTGACGCGATGGCAGCATCCGGAGGGCGCCTATGCCTTCGTGGATTCGGATCATTCGTATGGCGGCCCGCCGCTTCCCGGCGATCCGCTCTTCTCGCTGCGTCAGCTGGCACTGCAGGTGGCGCACCGCGGCATTCGCGGCGCCACCGGCCAGCTGCTGGTGGACGCCTCGCTGTTTCGCGAGGGGATGCGAGAGCTGGGCACCCGCATCGTTGTGTCGCCGGTGATCATCAATGACAACGTCATCGACATCGTCGTGACGCCAGGGGCGCGCGCCGGCGAGCCCGCCGCCGTATCCGTCACTCCGCAGACCGCGTACCTCACCGTGCACGCCAACCTCACCACCGTTGACTCGGGCACGGCCGCGATGGTTCGCGCCGTCGAGGATAGCGCCGACAAGGACCACCGCACGCTGGTGATCACGGGACGCGTACCGGTGGGGCCAGCCGCCAACCGGCGCTGGTCGGTGCCCGTGCCGAGTCGCTTCGGCGAGATCCTGCTGTCAGAGGTCCTGAATGAGACGGGCGTTCGGGTCATCCCGAGACTGGCCACGCGCACGCCGGACTGGGCACAACTGGCGCGAGGCTACGCGGATTCGCTGCTCGTCGCCGAGCACGTGTCGCTTCCCTTCGCGGCGGCGGCGCGCGTGATCCTGAAGACCAGCCAGAACCTCTATGCCAGCAGCATGCCGCTCCTGCTCGGCTCCCAGTCGCCGGCGCGGGAGGCGGGCAAGAACGGCTTCGACGTCGCGCGCGAGTGGATGCAGGGCGCGGGGCTCAATCTCGATGGTGCCGTGCAGGGCGACGGCGCGGGCGGTGACGCCTTCTTCTCGCCCACGTTTATGACGCGGTACCTGGCGCTTGTCGCGACACAGCCCTGGGCCGAGCCGTTCCACGACGCCCTGCCGATCCTCGGCACCGACGGGACGCTCGCGACGATTCAGCCCGATGCTCCCGCGGCGGGCAAGGTGCACGCGAAGACCGGAACCTTCTCTTCGTACGATCCGCTCAACAAGCGGACCATCGTCCACGCCAAGGGACTCGCCGGCTACTTCACATCCAAGAGCGGTCGCCAGATCGCCTTTGCCATCTACGTCAACAACCTGGCGGCAAACGTCCCCGACCCAGCGGTCTTCGCAGGCCAGGCGCTTGGACAAATCGCATCCATCGCGTGGGAAGTGATCAAGTAGTGTACGTGCTGGCCGCGCGTCGAGCGTAGCGCACTACGGCAGCGAGTCGAGCACACGCCGCCGCGCCTCGGGCTCGACGGCGAACGCCACAGCCTTCCCCTTGTAGACCACCGCGCCCCGCACCGTGGCGAGCGCGGTGTAGTAATCCACATACGGGAAGCCGGCGATGGCGCCGCGGGCGAACTCGTATTTCGACACGGCGGCGCGCCAGGCGTCGAGACTCTCGGTCACCTTCACGTAGACGTACGGTGTGAAGTTCGTGGCGTCTTCCCAGTTGTCGGCGTACCAGACCGCGCGAATGCCACGATGCGCCGGATGCGCCAGCTGGACCCCCGGCAGCGCCGCGAGGAGCACCGCCTCCTGCACGATGGCACTCGTGATCCCGTGATCCTTGTGCAGGCTCTCCTTCCAGTGCGTGATCAGGTGCGTCGGCTTCACCTGGCGCATCACGTCGGCCACATAGCGTCGGGCCGCGTCGGCATTGGGTATCTCGCCGTCGCGGAACGGGCCAAAGATCACTTCAGCGCCCAGGT
>JBAZTM010000036.1:0-36595 GCA_041661925.1 Gemmatimonadaceae bacterium | reverse complement strand
CCTTATTTAAGAAGTATCTCTAAAAGGGGTTTCGGTACCAGGGGGGCACGCTCGGGTCACGGAGGCTCGCCATGAGCCGTGACCACCGCATCTCCCTCGACCTGACACGTGCAGAGCGCCGGCTGCTTGGCCAGCTCGTGCAGGAGTCGGCCTGCCCCACGATCGCTGCCTGGCTGCGCGCGCGCATCACGCCGGGGGACGAGCTGCACGGCTGCAGCCCGGGGTCACCGTCATGCACGTCCCCGACGTGCGCGGCATACGATTCGCCAGAACGTGCTACCATGAAAACACCAGGAGAACATAGCCGTGGGGAACCCAGCGTGGAAACCGGGGCAGAGCGGCAATCGGAACGGCCGCCCGCGGGCGTCGGTGACGATCGAGCAGGTCAGGGCCACGGCCAGGGCAGCGCTGCCGGGCGTGCTGCGGACGGTGGTGGCGATCGCAAAGGACGAACACGCCAAGGACAGCGACAGGCTACGGGCGGCACAGCTGCTGCTGCTCTACGGGTTCGGGACGCCGGCGGCAGCGCCAGCCGAGACGGGACCGGAGCAGATGTCGAGCGCCGACGTGGTGAAGCTGTTCGCCGTGCCGGAGGCGAGTCGTGAGCGCGGCGCGGAGGACCCGGCGGCTGCACCAGAAGCTGGCCACGAAACCGCAGGCACCGCCGACCAGGGCACGTGAGTGCGGCGGGTGTACTGCGTGCTGCACGGCCATGGGCGTCGAGGCACTGCACAAGGCCATGCACGTGCGGTGCGAGCACGCGACGGACGCCGGCTGTGCGCGCTACGCGACGAGGCCGGAGGAGTGCCGCGCGTACCATTGCGCGTGGCGGTACGGCCACGGGGCCGACGACGAGCGACCGGATGGGATTGGCATGGTGTTGTGGTTCCCTAGGCCTGGGGCTGCACCAGGGTGGGAACGCATCATCATCGCGGCGGAGCTCGAGGCGGGGGCGGCCGACCGGCCGGACAACTGGTATCGGCTGCTCACCTGGCGCCAGCGCGGTGTCCAGCCGGTGCTGCATCGGAGGGCGGAGGCATGACAGACGACCCAATCCCTCTCGCTCCAGACGCTGTGTTCGGCACATGCACAGTGGCCGACGTCTACGAGGCAGAATGGGACGCGCGCGCCGAGTTTGGCAGGGACGACCCGTTCCCGTTCGTACCGATGGCGTGCAAACGGTGTTGCTGCCCAGAGTTCAAGTTGGCCGGGGTCAATATCTTCCTTTGGACCGCCGACGTGAAATGCGCCGGCTGCTCGGCCGTACATGTCGTCCGAGTCACAAGAGACGCCGAGGCGTGGGTGAACGACCTGACGAACGCTCAGCTTTACAAGGACCTTGGAGTGGAAACGTTGCCCGTGCTGCTGCACCGTTGGCCGCGTAGGACAAAAAAGCGCGTGCGGATCATTTTGCACTAGGTGCCACCATGACCGACCAAGCCAAGTATCGCTTGCTCATCCGACCGCGCGCCGTGATCGTAGTCGACCGATGCGACGACTGCGGTGCGTACTGCCCACAAGTCGAGAGCGGGCCATGGTGCTGCCTAGAAAACGGGGATTGGCCCGCGTGGGTGATGGTAGACGGCTCGTTCTATCAGCCAATCCCCGAGTGGTGCCCGCTGCGAAAGGGCCCCGTGCTGCTCGCGCTCGCAGCAGACGACCCGGCGGCGACGTTGACCAAGTTGGTTGAGGTGGAGACCGACGAGTAGATGCTCTCCCTAGAGCAACTGCTGACCTCTGCCGACGGCTTCGGTCTATCGACTGCGAGCCCGGTGCAGCGCGCCATCTGTCGCGTGGTCGACGGGATGTCACTCGGCGACTTGGCCACGCTGCCGGCGGTAGAGCGGCTGCTCGGGGGTGCGTCTGGGGTCGACGCGTGGGAGCACGTGGCGCCAGGGCGGCCACCGCGCGAGGTGTACCTGATAGCTGGCATCCGCACCGGGAAGTCGTTGCTAGCGGCGGCTATCGCCGTGCGGGCGGCGCTGTCGTGCGACGTGTCGCAGCTGCGAGCTGGCGAGGTACCGCGCTCGAGCGTGGTGAGTCTCACGCGCGATCTCGCGCGCGTCGTGCACGGCCATGTAGCCGGGTCGATGGCCGGATCACCAGCACTGAGGAACACGCTGGTAGGGGAGCCGACGGCTGAAATGGTGCTCGTGCGTCACCCAAGCGGGCGCGAGGTGGAGATCGCCATCGTGGCCGGAGCTCGGGCGGGGTCGAGCGTGGTGGCCAGGTGGTCGACTGGGCTCGTGGCGGATGAGTTCCCGCGCATGCTCGGACAGGACGAAGGGGTCGCCAACTTTGACGAGCTCCGGAAGGCGTGCCTCGGTAGGCTGCTGCCGGGAGCTCAGATCGTCGCCATCGGATCCCCGTGGGCTCCGTACGGGCCCGCGTTCGACGTGTCGCAGGAGCACTTCGAGCGGCCCACCGCGGACCGTGTCGTGCTCCGCTCGAGCGGACCCGACATGCACCCGGTCTATTGGCACCCCGGGCGGTGCGAGGCGCTGCGCGTAGCCGATCCAGACGCCTACCGCACGGATGTGGAAGGCGAGTTTGGAGCGTCGGCGTCTGGGCAGTACGCCCCGGATCTCGTACGCGCTGCCGTGCGCGATGCGCCCGCCGATCTGCCGGCAGTCGACGGTCACCACTACGTGGCAGCCATCGACCCGGCGACGAGGGGCAACGCCTGGGCGCTAGTCGTCATGACGAAGGAACGAAGGAGCGAGGGCGGCCGGCGCCGCGTTGTGCTCGCTCGCGAGTGGCTGGGTTCGAGCGTGGCCCCGCTGTCGCCGTCGGTCGTGCTGCAGGAGATCGCCGCGCTGCTCGCTCCGTACCGCGTGCGCGTGGTCGCAACCGACCAATGGGCGGCCGACGCGCTGCGAGACGTGGGGCTCCCGCTCGGTGTATCGCTGCAGCAAGTCACGCTGACCCAACCATGGGCGCTCGACATCCACGACACGATCCGGCTGGACATGACGGCGGGGGCGCTCGAGCTCGCGCCGGGTCACATCCCCGATGACCTGGTGCGGGTCAAGCGCCGGCTCACGCGCAACGGCGTGGCCATCGAGCTGCCACACACGGCCGATGGCCGGCACTGCGATAGCGCTGCAGCGCTGGCGCTCTGTTACGCGCTACCACTCCAGGCTGCAGACGAGCAGCCAACGGCAAATCAACAGATTGCGAGGGCAGGATGGGAACCGAACGAACTAAGAGCAGCGCAAGCGATGGCGCGACGGATGCGGGAGCGAAAAGCGGGCGGCCTGTAGCGGGCGCGCCGATCGCTGCCGCGTGGTTCGCTGATGCCATCGTCGGACAGCAGGCGCGGCGAGTGACGCAGATCCGAGCGAGCGATAGGGACGTCGCGGCGCTCGAGGTGGATCTGCTCAACCAGATCATAATCGTGGTCGACATCAAGGGCGGCGTGCGGTGCATCCCGCTCAGTCGATCGCTCGGTTTCGAGCTGCACGGAATGGAGCCAGCCAATGCAGACGTCTGAAACACCATGGTGGGGTAAGGACTGCAAGGGCGCGGAGCGCGCTCGGCGGCTCTGCGAGGAAGCGGCGCGCATCGCGAACGAGAACCAGACGCGCGAGGCTCTCATCATGGAGAGCTACCGGCTCTACGGCTCGACCAATGACCGGGCGATCGACCTCAACGGCGAGCGCTGCACGTTCAACGCGCTCGCGAGTGCTACCGACACGCTCGTTGCCGAAGTGACGCAAACCGAGGTGGGGCCGATGGTGGTCGCCATCGGGGCGGGCTACCGAAAGCAGCGCAACGCGGAGCGCATGTCGGCCCACGTCGAACAGCGCTTCGAAGACTTCGAGGCGCACCGGCTCAAGTGGCTCGCATGTCGGGATGCGGTGTTGGCCGGCAACGGCTACCTGCGAGCGTACGACGACGGGGCGAGCCCGGAACCGACCATCGAGCGGCTGCACCCGCTCTCGGTGCTCGTCGACGATGCTGCGTGCGTGGACGTCGATCCGCGGGAGCTCTACGTGCGCCGCGCGCCGCCGCGCGCGCTCATCGCTGCACGTTTTCCGGACCGTGCGGACGACGTGGAACGTGCTGCACCGCCCAAGGCGACCACGTGGTACTCGCTCGGCTCGCGCGCTCGGGATGACCGCGTGCAAATCTACGAGGCCTGGCACCTCCCATCGAGCCCTGGCGCCGGAGACGGCCGGCACTGCATCTGCCTCGACGGCTCGGGAAAGCCGCTGGTCGATGAGGATTGGGATGGCACGCGCTACCCCATCGCAGTGGTTCGCTGCCTCGATAGCACCATGGGATGGTGGGGCGACATGCTCGCCCAGCGGGCGCTTGGGGCGCAGCAGGAGCTCGAGAAGCTCATGGGGCGCATCCAAGAGTCGATGCACGTCCACGCGGTACAGCGCACATTCGTGCAGCGCGGGTCGGTCATTACATCGCAGATCAACAACGACGTGGACGGCATCGTGGAATACGACGGGACGCAGCCGCCGATCTTCCCGCCGACCCCAACCATGCCGGCCGACGTGTTTCAGCACGTCGAGAGGCTCAAGAGATACGTGTTTGAGTCGTTCGGCATCCCCGAGCTGATGGCGAGCGGCACGAAGCCGCCGGGGGTCAATAGCGCCGTTGGGATGCGAACGCTCACCAGGTTCGCGTCGAAACGGTTCATCCATTTCGAGCGCTCTGGGGAGCGGGCCATGTGTCACCTAGCCGAGGATCTGATCGCTGCCGAGCGGTCCATCGCGGAACGCTGCGACGGTCACTCGGTGGCCTACCGATGGGCAGGGCGCACACACCACGAGCCGTGGAGTGACATCGACCTGGCACCGCAGGACATGCGGGTTGAGGTGCGGGCCGCTAACGCGTTGCGGAAGGATGCCGCGGGGCAGATCGAGGACGCCCAGGAGCTCGTAGACAAGGGGCTCGTGTCGTCAGAGCAAGCGCTCGGCATGATGACGCACCCCGACATCGTGAAGCTGCGCCAGGAGACGAGCGCGATCCTCGACATGGCACGCGACAGCGTGTCAACCATGCTCGACGGTGGCGCGTACGAGGCACCAGATGAGCCGCTAGTGGCGGCGCTCGGGCTGGCTGGGTTCAAGGTGGCGTTCCAGCTCATGGCCGTCGCTCGGCTCGCGGGGGCCACCACAGACGAGCTCGAGCCGGTGCGACAATGGGTCGGCGACTACAAGCGACTCAGGGACGAGATGGCAGCGCGCGAGGCAGCATTGCAGCCTGGCCAGATGCCCATGCCAACGGGAGGAATGCCCAGTGTCTGAACCAGCCACCACCACCACCGAAACGCCAGCGGCCGAAGTCTCAGCGCTCACGTTCGAAGAGCGAATCGATGCCGCGGCACGGGGCGCCGTCCCCGAAGAGCCGGAGGCGCCGGAGGAGCCGGGCGAGGAAGAGCCGGCAGGAGAAGAGACCCCGCCGACCGACGAAGAGCCAACCCCGAAACGCGGCTCGCTCGCATGGCGGCACGCTCAGGTCCGTCGGCGCGAGCAGGCGCTCGAGGCGCGCGATGCCGAGCTCGGGCGCATCAAGGGGGAGATGGATTCGTTGATGGGCCAGATCAAGGCACGCGACGAGCAGACGCGCGCCGTGGCGCAGCTCGTCGAGCTCGCGCGCCAGGATCCGGACCGAGCGTTCGCCATGCTGGCGGAGCGCGCGGGGATGAGCGACGCGCAGCTCTACGAGCGCGTCACGCGCCAGCGCCTTCGAGATCCGGCGCAACGCGAGGAGCCCCCGGAGCTAGCGGAGATGCGAGCCGAGATCCGGGCCATCCGCGAGGAGCAGCGCCAGCGCCTCGAGCAGGAGCAGCAACAGACGACGAGCAAAGCGCTCGAGGACGACGTTGCGAAAGTCGTTGCGCTCGCTGACTACCCGGATCGCTGGCCCTACGCGTCGGAATGGCCAGCCGAACGGCTCAAGACGGAGGCTCGCCGATACGTTCAACAGGCGCATCATGAAAATAGGCAGGTGACTGCAAGAGACCTTGCCGACAAGCTCGAGCGCATGGCTTCATACGAGGAGGAGACAAGGCGCAAGGTGCGCGAGGCACGCGCCAAGTCTCCCGACCCGCAGAAAGGCGGAGACGGTCGAGGGTTACCGGGCGCGGCTAGAGAGGCGCCGAAACCTGCCGGGACGCGACGTGCCGCGATCAGCATCGGAAACGCTGACAACGCATCAACGGCGGCCCGCAAGGTTGGCACCTCGTTCGATGAGAGATTCGCTCTCGCCGTAGCCGAGGCAGCAGCCAGCACCGAGAAGTAGAAAGCCCGCGCGGCCGCCGGTCCCGGAGGACCAATGGCGGCCGCAACGCTCACCACTCTCTCTGCAATCACCAAGACCATTTACGGCCAGGGCATCGAGGAGCTCTGGGTTCCGGAATGCACGTTCGCTGCACGGGTGCCGAAGTCCTACAACTTCGTAGGCGAGTCCCGGCGCATTCGAGTGCAGCACGCCCCGCTACGCGGGAGTGCGACCTACTCCACCGCGATGACGAATCGAGGGGTGGGCAAGTACACCGATTTCGTCGTCACGCGGAAGAAGGAATACGTCGGGGCGCTCATCGACTGCGAGACGCTCAAGGCCGTGGACGGCAAGAGCGGCTCCAACATCGACGCGCTCAAGACGACGCTGCGCGGCGCTGCCGAAGAGTTCGGCAAGGCCATGGGCCGAAAGCTCTGGGGCAACGGCGGTGGCGCGGTGGCTCGGCTCGCTGCGGCGTCGTCGCTCAGCACCACGCGGCTCGCGCTGCTCGACCGCAACGACGTCACGAAGTTTGAAGTGGGGATGATTGTCCAGGGCGACTCGACCGACGGTACCAGCGGGACCGTCCACGCGGGCTCTGCCGAAATCACCGCCATCGATGAGACCAACGGCTATCTCTACACCGGCTCAGCTTGGACGACGCAGATCACCGGCTTGGCCGACTCGGACTACCTGTTCCGCGATGGCGACTTCGGGACCTCGGTCAACCTGAGCGGCATCATGGGATGGATCCCCGTCTCGCAGCCGACCTCTGGCGATTCGTGGTTCTCGGCTGACCGCAGCATCAACGTTCCGAAGCTCGCGGGCCAGCGTCTGAGCGGCTCGGGTGGCTCCGTGCTCGAGGTGGCGGTGGACGCAGCGGCGCGCGCAGGGCACTTCGGCGGCCGGCCGAACACGCTCTACCTCGGCGCATTCAAGTACGCCGAGTTCGCCAAGGAGTGCATGGCCAAGGGCCAGATGTCGGTGCCCGTCAAGGATGCGCGCGGCGAGCTCACGCTCTCGGGATTCAGCATCCCCGGGCCCAAGGGTCAGATCGTCGTGGTGCAGGACACCTACTGCCCCGACAGCTACGGGCTGCTCACGAACATGGAATCGTGGGAGCTCGCCGGCCTCGGTCAGATCCCCCACGTCGCCGACGACGACGGCCGAGAGATCCGCATGGACCCGACCTCGGACAGCGTGAGCATGTACAACCGTTTCTACGGGAACCTGCTCTGCCACCGGCCGCAGGATTCGGTCATCATCACTTGGTGAGAGGGGTAGACGACCATGGGATTCACGACCTCTTGCAAGCTGATTGCAGCGCTGGCGGACTCCGAGTCCGGCGGCTCCGCGTACGTCGACGACGCTCTGCGCCGCCGACAGATCGTGCTGTCCTACACCGACGTGGCTGCGGCCGACGTCGGACAGGTCAGTTTCGGCCCGCTGCCCTACGGAGTGAAGATCAACCTCGCCAAGTTCCTGCCGACCAAGGCGCTCACGGCGCATGACACGACGTACGCCACGATCGCCATTGGTTGGGACGACGGCGCGGCCGGCGGCGTGACGGCGTTTCAGACGCTCACCACCAAGGCTACCGGCGGCACGGGCAACTGGGTGGCCGGCACGGCCATCGCGCTCGCGAGCCTCACGCCAGCCAACACCGTGGCAGCCGGCGCCTACCTGACGGTCACCGTCGCCAAGGCGAGCACCGGCGTCGTCTGCGACTTCCGGGTGCTCCTCGATGTCGACTACGAGGGGGCCTGAGCCATGGGGTTCACCTCCGCGTGTGACAACCCTCCGCAGCTCGTCGCGGCGCAGTCGGCTGGACCGGCTGACATCGTCAACGCGCTGCGGAAGGTCACGATCACTCTACCCTACCTCGACGCCGCCGCGGCGAACGTCGGGGTTGCCATGTTCGGCCCGCTCCCGTTCGCGTTCCGGTGCGTGACCGCCAAGGTCCTGCCCCGCCGAGCGCTCACGGCAGACGACAGCAACTACGCGACCATCACTGTCGGGTTCAACGACGGCGCCGGCGGCAGCGTCACCACGCTGCAGGCCATCACCACGAAGAAGGCGGCGAGCGGCGGCACGGGGGACTGGGTTGCCGGCACCGCGCTAGCGCTGTCCAGCATCGACCGCGCAGACATCGTTACGGTCGCCACGTATCTGCGGGCGGCCGTGACGAAGGCTGGCACGGGGGTGGTGACCGACTTCTCCGTCGTTCTGGATGGATACTACGAAGGGGCGTGAGCATGGCAACCATGGGACAAGGGCAATTCCCCGCCAAGAGCGGCGCCCGAAATGTGACGCTCGGGACGATTCTGTTCCAGGCCAACAACACCAGTGATCCAGCGGTGGCCAACACCGAGGATCCGTGCAACTTCGTTTCGACCATCGTCTACAGCGCGACGGGCATTCAGACCATCACGCTTCGTGACCGCTGGCAGTTCGTGCACGCGACGGCCCAGTGTCTCGACACCACCGGCGGCGTCATTGCCAAGGTGACGGCGGTGGTTCAGGGCCGGGCCGCGGCCAATACCATCGTGCTGCAGACCGAAGCGGCCGACGGTACGCCCACCGCCATGACGGCCAAGGACATCGTTGTCACCGTGGCGCTCTACCGATGACCACCGACAACCCAAAGCTGGGCCTGGTTCTCGGGGGGCTCGACGACGAACCCTCCGAGGTCGAGGCCGACGACGACGATGGCGCCTACGCGGAGGCCGTCGAGGCCTTCGTCGAGGCGCTGTCCTCGCAGGACACGGCAGAGATTGGCGCGGCGCTGCGCGCCGCCATCGCTCTCGCGAGATAGTCACTTCCACCCCTAGGAGTCTGCGCTATGGCGGCGTCCGTCACGCTGGCATCGATGCTGGCCAGAGCTCGCCGCCTGGCGCAGATGGAGGGCGGAACCACCTTCGTGACCGATGCGGAGGTGGAGCAGTGGCTGAATGATGGGCTCCGCGAGCTCTATGACCTGCTGATCGCTGCCAGGGGCGAAGACTACTATGCGGTCAACTCGCCGATTTACTACTCGGCGCTCACCAACGGGTGGGCGCTGCCGGCGACGTTCTTCCGCTCGCTCGAGGTGGTGCTCTACGACGGATCGACCTACTTCAGTGCGCCGCGGGCAGAACTGGCGGACGTTGCTCGCGCTCTGAACATCACCGAGGCCGGCGGCGCCTCGAGCCTCGCCGACTGCTCGTATCGGCTGACAGAGACCGAGATCGAGCTACACCCCGTCCCGGCGGCCAAGACGTCGACGGTGGTGCATCTGTACTACCTCCCGGCCATGACCACGGTCGGCAGCGGTGGGTCCTTCGACGGGCTCGACGGCTGGGAAGAGTACGCGGTGCTCTCTGCCGCGATCAGGATGCTGAAGAAGGAGGGTACGCTCGACATCGCTCAGGCCTTCGAGGTCGAGCGCGCGCGCATCGAGCAGCGCATTGGCCGGCTCGCGTCGACCCGTGACGCTGGGCGCCCCAAGCGCATCTCTGACACCCGTCGCGACTGGGCAGGCCGTCGGTTCTGGCCGGAGGAGCCGCGGCGCTAATGGCTCTGCGTCGCACTGTAGTCCCGGGGGCTCGCTCCCACGAAGAGCTCGCAGCGCGCGAGGCTCACGACTCCGTGCTCCGCCAGCTCCGCCAGGTGGGCGGCATCCCGGAGCGCATCGTTTCGGTGACTGTGCCGGCAGCCGGGACGGCCACCGTGGTGCACCACCTGGGGCGCACGCCAAAGGGGATCGCCATCGAGCGCTGCGACCTGGGCGGCCCCATCACCATGAGCGCTCGCAGCGCCGACACCATCACGCTGGCGAACGCCGACCCCGCGAACGCGGCGGCGTGCGTCGTGAGGGTCTACTGATGCCCGGCTGGACCAAGTGGGTGATGCCGGCCACGCAGGGCATGGCGCAGCAGCTCGAGCCGGCGGGAGCCCCGTCGGAGGTCCCGCTCGACGTGTTGAACGGTCGGTTCGACAAGCGCGGCGGCATCGTCAAGCGGTACGGGTTCCACAGTAAGACCGGCGGGAGCCCCATCGGCGGCATCCGCAGCCTATGGTCCACCGGAGACGAGCTCTGCGCCAGCAACTTCGATGGGGTTTGGTCGCTCGTGACCGAAACCGCGAACGCCACCACGTGGCAGCAGCGCGGCTCGCGCTCCCCGTTCGGCGGCACCACGGTCGAGCGTTGGAAGGACTCGCGCTCATGGGATCAATGCGACGCGTTCGCGGCGCACGATGGACCGGTGGTGTTCGGCGCCACCAATGCGCAGTTTCCTGCCGACCCGGCCGTCGTCTTCGGCACCGTCATCCAGCGCGCCGTTTACGGCGCCGTCTATGCCACTGACGGGACGTGCCTATGTGAGCGCCAGCAGCTCATGACCGGAGCGCGTGTTCTGGCGGTGGCGGAGGCCACGTGGTCCATCGACACCGACACCTGTCCGCACTCGGTGCGAGCGATGGCACTCAGCGACAAGTACTCTGTGTCGTTCATGAAGAACGACAAGATCGCGACCGACGACTACTCCGATCACGGCAACATCATCATCTATGGGGCGACGTCGTCGCTCGGGCCGTTCGCGCACGCGCTCACCATCGCCGACGCCTACCACGACGATCTGAACATCCGCACCTACGACACGCGCCCATATCGGATCACGTGCGATCTGGACGCCACCCAGTACCACCTAGCCTACATCCGCTGGGCGAACCAAGTCGGGGCGCCGGCCGACCGCGGGGTGCGCGTCCACAACATCACGAGCGCCAACGTGTCGAGCTACCACCTCGACATCGACCGTGCCGGGTACCAGGCCGTCCGCGTCGCCATCGGCTCGCACTCAGGGTGCGTGACGGTCGTGCTCGCCGTGCTTTGGGTCGACACGGCGACCGGTAACAACTTCAACTTGTCACTCTATCGGCTCTCGGATGGTGGCGCGGCGATCACTCTCCACACGTCGCACAACAGCGTCAAGACGGGCTCGACGGCTGACGAGCGGTTCGACAACTTCGGGTGGGCCGAGGTCCTTGACTCGCTCGGAAACGTCTCCCGGTGGGTGCTGACATATGGGCACTTCGACACCATGTCAGCCCCCGTTGCTCACACGGGCACATCCGTCGAAGTCTGCAGCATGCCGGCCGACTGTGCATCCGTTACCGGCCCCAAGGTGCTCGCCTACAACTGCATTCCACAGACGCAGCCCTTCTACGTGGCCGACTCCCGGGAGACGGTTGGGTACTGCTTCTGTTCGATCGGATCGTTCAATTTCGACTACACCGGGCGGTGGTTCCAAAAAGAATACCTCTTCGAAACGCGTGGCATTTTTCAGATCGCGAGAAACGATTCGGTATGGTCGTCTCCAACGCTCGAGTTCCGCGGGCGGCACGCGAGCGGCGTCGATTGTGGGATCTGGCGCTCGCTCAGTAACGGCAGCGCCAACCTGTTCCAGGGCAACTACCCGTGGACGCTCCGGTGCGGGTCCGCCAATTCCGTTACGCGCCCCGGCGCGGCAGCTGTCCCCTTCCTCGAGCGCAACAGCTACCACTACGGGAACTGCCAGCGCACAGAGACGCTCGACGCCTCTGCTGTCATGTCGTACGCGCAGAAGCACCGGATGGCGGCGTGCCATACCACGCTGTGCGTCGAGGCGCGGCGCACGCAGGCGAGCGTTACGCGCGGATGCTGGATGCTCGGTGGAGCGGTGCCCGTCTGGTACGACGGCGCGACCTGCCACGAGCAGGCGTTCTCTCTCCCGCCGTTCGTGCTCGAGGCAAACCAGGATGCTGGCAAGGGCAGCGCGGCCGGCGGCGCGGTGCGCTGGAACGCCATTTGGGCGACGCACGACGATCGCGGCATCTTGCACCGTGGGCTGCCTGCGGCCGACTACGCGCTGGTAGTGATCGCCAATGACGCCGATTTCGTCTACACGCGGTCGAACGCGCTGACGATGCGCCGCGAGCCCATCCCGCTTGTGACGGTGCAGCTCTACCGCACCGACGCGAACAACGTGCTCCGTCGCGTGCTCCACCCCACGGCGCAGATCCCCAACTACCAGTACGGCTCCCTCTACGATCGCTATCTGAACCAGGTCGCGTGGGATGACCACGCCGACACCACCGGTGTGCCGCTCTACACCGAAGGAAACGTCTACGAGTCGGCGGCGCTCGAGGGGTGCGACATCGCGCACGTGGCACTCGAGCGCGTCTGGATGGCCGGCGCCTTCCACCGAGACGCCGTCTACTATTCCAAGCGCTTCGCCGCGCTCGATGGCGTCGTTGCCCCAGAGTTCCACGAAGCGTTTTCCTTGGTCGTGCCGGATGGGCAGGCAGTAACGGGACTCGGCTCGATCGGCGATCGGGTGCTCGTATTCACCGCGTCTCACATCTACGCGGTCGCGGGGCAGGGCCCTGCCGATGACGGCTCAGCCAATGACTTCTCTGCACTCGTGTGCATCAGCCCCGTGATCGGCTGCGCCGACCCGCGCTCCGTCGCCTGCACCGACGACGGGTGCTATTTCTACTCCGGCGATTCTATCCATTGCGTCACGCCAGCACTCCAGGTGCAAGACGTCGGCGCGGCGGTGGAAGACACGCTGGCGGGTACGATACCGTGAGCGGTGCCGCGTGGTGGGCCGAAGAGTCGTGCATCGTGTTCGTGGCATCGCACGACGACCGCTCCGGATCGCAGCTACTCGTGCTCGACACGCGCTGGCGGACGTGGGCGCGGTGGGTGGTCAAGCGATACGCCGGGACGGTAGCGGCGCTCGAGTCGATCTGCGTACATCAGGGCAACCTCTACACCGCCGACGCTACGGGCTACATCTATGTGGCCGGTGCGTCGACGGGGTACGGAGATGGACATTCCGGCGGCGCCCGGCAGTATGTGTCCCTCGACGTGTCGACCGGATGGATCCAGGCGGGCGGGCTCGCCGGCTGGCAGCTCGTGCGGCTCGCAAGCGTGTTCGCCCACTACGTCGCCAGTCCCACGCTCAACATCGCCGTCTATCACGATTTTGCGACCACCACGACCGACACGCAGGCCTACACCATCACGACCGGGGTCAACGAAACGGTCCACCGCAAGCCAACCACACACAAGTGCCAGGCGGCACGGATCCGGGTCTATGACGCCGACGTGACACCGGCGGCCTACGGAGCGGGGTTCAAGCTCGCAGGGATCGGGGCCGAGGTGGCTCCGATCGGTACCAGCGCCAAGGTGGCAGCTGCGCGCAGATGAGGGCATGCCATGAGCTACGGTTACGATGAGGGGCTCGGACAGTACGTCGAACGCTACGGCGAGGTAGACGACGACAAGCCGTACATGCCGCGGCAGCTCGATTGGGGGCAGTACAAAGGGCAGCAGAGCCAATACGATCAGTTCCTGTCCGACACCAAGCGCGAGCTGGAGTCCACGGGCGGTCAGGGCGCGGCTGCCATGAAGTCCGGCCTTGGGCAGGCGCAACTGGCAATGCAAGCGCAGGCCGTCGGGCGCGGCGCCAACCCCGGGAACGAGCGCGCGGCGCTCTACGCCGGCTCGCAGATGCAACGCCAGGGGGCTCTGCAGGCCGCCCAGATGACGCAGGAAGAGTACGCGCAGCTCCGTGGGATGGAGGACGAGTACCGCCGCCAGAACGTGCAGAACGCCATCTCGCAGCAGGCGATGGAGATGCAGCGGCAACAGATGATGGGCAACAACTACAACGCCGCGGTTGGGGCTGACATTCAGCAGACCAACAGCGATTGGAGCAACTACTCCGGCTTGGTCGGGACCGTGGTCAACTCGGTCGCCGGGGCGGCGGTCGCGTCGGATGTTCGGGCGAAGCAGGGGATCGGCGCGACAAGCGGAGCCGACACCGACGGCATGATCCGCGACCTCGCTCGGTCGCCATACGAGGTCGGTGCATTCGACGACTCGGACGAGTTGGGGCAGATGGTTCGGCACTACGACACTTTGCCAGGAGCGGAACAATACACCGGCGGCGAGCGACCGCGGGGCACGCCGGCAGTAATCCGCAGCATTGGGGCCGGTGGTGCTGGCGACGAGCAGGACCAGCTCATGCGCGCGGCCGACCTCTACCGCTACAACTACCGGCCGGAGTACATCGACCGAGCGAGCGCCATCAGTGGCATCCCTCCGGAGATCAAACAGCAGCGCCAGACCGGCGTCATGGCTCAGGACCTAGCGTCCACCCCGTTGGGGGAGAGCATGGTCTACAAGGATCCGCAGACCGGCATGCTGGCCATCGATGGCGGGCAGGCGGTAACGACGTCTCTCGGGCTGATTGGCCGGCTCGGGGAGCGCTCCGACGAGCTCGAGCAGCGCCTCGCGGGGCTCGAGGCGAAGCGCCGAGCGGCAGGGGGGCGTCGTGCCTGACTTGCTCTACGGCTCCGACCCCGACGAGCCCTACACGTGGGTGGACCCCACGTTGCCGCCGGACCCCATGGACGCCCCCGTCGGCCGTGGGCCGATGCCGCGTGAGCTCCCGCCGGTGATGCGGGCGGCGCCGCCGGCGCTGCCCCGCCCTGCCCCCGCGGGGCTCCCGACGGTCCCGGGTGTGCAGATGCCCGCTGAGCCGAGCGGCCCGCCGCCGGCCCGCCTGATGCCCCAGTACGGCGGCCGCTACATGCCGCCCGCCGAGCAATGGGGAGCCGAGGTCGACGCGGCCGGGCTCGGCCCGTCGCAGCTCGTTGACGCGGTGCAGGCCAGGCAGGCCTACGACGCATCGCCCGCGGCGGCGCGCGTCGACCTGGCCAGGACCGCCGGAGACCGTGGGCAGATTGAGGGAGCGCTCGCGGGCGGGCTCTACGAGCAGCAGGCGCAGCAAGCGGAGCGCCGGGCGGCGCTCGAGGAGCAGAAGCGGGCCGAGCTCAGGGCACAGCAGGCGGAGGCGCTCGAGCGCCAGACCGCCCGCCGGGCTGCGCTCGAGGCCGAGACGACCCGCTACAGGCAGGCCGTCGAGTCGGCGCGCTCGAGCGAGATCGACCCCGAGCGCATGTGGAAGTCCAAGACGACGGGGCAGAAGGTACTGAGCACGATCGCCGTGTTCCTCGGCGGGATCGCGCAAGGGCTCGGCGGGATGGGCGGCCGCGCTCTCCCGAATGCCGCGCTCGAGCGGCTCAACATGGACATTGACCGCGACATTGAAGCGCAGAAGGCGAACGCCGGGCAGAAGCGTGATGCCGTCGGCCTGCAGGGCACCATTCTCCAGATGATGAGGCAGCGGTACGACGACGACGACCGCGCCGGGATGGCAGCCAAGGCCGCCGTGCTGGACCGCTACGCGTCGCTCACCGAGTCCATGTCTCTCGACGCGGCGTCGAAGGACGCGCGGCTCCGGGGCGCGGGGCTCGCGGCCGAGATGCGCCGCCAGCGCGACGAGCTCGAGAAGGCACTGCAGGTCAGCGCCATCGACCAAGAAGAAGCCGATTATCGGGCGCGGCTCGCCGCTGGGGCCATCGCAGCGCAGGCGGCCGCAGCACAGCAGGCGCAACTTCAGAACCTCGGATGGGAGGATTTCGACACCGACGACGCTCGCAAGCGTGTCATCCCCGGTCTCGGGCTCATGGCCTACACCGAGAAGGACGCCAACACCATCAAGGATCAGGCCGCCCAAGTTGGGACAATCAACGACGCGCTCAGCGATCTGGCAGCGCTCCTGGACCGCGGTGCGGATATCCCGGGCTCGAAGTCTGCCAAGGAATACGAAGCCAAGCAAGCCGTGCTGCTGAGCGCCATCAACGTGGCCCAGGGGCAGGGGGCGATCAGCGAATCCGACGCCGATCGGGTGCTGAAGTCGGTTCCGAATGCCGCGCTCATCGGCAGCCGCGCGAACGCTAAGGCGGCGCTCGAGGCGACCAAGGGCTACATGTCGAACGCGCTCCGCCGCCAGGCCATGGCCCGCGGAGCCGTGCCAATCGAGAAGCGGATCGGCATGAGCGGATCCGGCTCGAAGGCCAAAGTACAACGGCAGTTCCGCATGGCAGAACAGCCGGAGCAGGGCACCGGCGCGCAGAACCTCGACGTCGAGTCACTGTTCACGCCGATCGGCGAGGGCTCTGCCCCGACGAAGGCGGAGACGGTTGAGGCACGCAGGAAGCAGTCGATCCGCGAGACCGGCGGCGCGGGCGGCGCCACCCCCGGGGAGGAGTAGCGCGTGGGCGAGCCTACGACGCCAGCCGCCACGGTCTCCCTGGTCAGTCCGACCGGGACCGTTGGCACCGCCCCGGAGCACGCCGTCGAGGCGCTGCTCGCCCGTGGCTACAAACTGGCAGGCGCCGGGCAGACCGCCGAAACCCGCGAAGCCATCCGCTACAGCGGAGTGGGTGACACGGCCGCGGCCGCCGTCGCTGGCCCGCTCCGCTCCGCCACGTTCGGCGCCTCTGATGCTGTCCTGCCGGCCCTGGCCGGCGCTTTTGGGGCGGCCCGGGGTAAGGACTTCGCCGCCACCCAAGAGGCCGCTAGGGGCGATCTGCGGGCACTGCTGAAGCATCAGCCCGGCGCCAGCATGGTCGGCGAAATGGCCGGCTACCTCATGCCCGGAGCCGGGGGCGTCATGACATCCGTCGGCGGGGCAGCAGAGCGCGCCCTGCTCGGCGCTGCCCCAGGTGCCCTCCGGACGGCCGGGGCTGTTGCGGGGCGCGGCGCTGTTGAGGGCGCCATGGCCGGTCTCGGCGAGGGGGCGTCGGAGCTCGCCCTAGATGATGCTGAGCTGACCGGCGAACGGATGGCCGGCGTGCTCGGCTCGAGCATGCTCCGCGGAGCGGGCTACGGGGCCGGCGCGGCGGCGGGGCTGCACTTGGGCGGGAAGCTCATCGGTGGAGGCGTCAAGCGCGCGCTCGAGCGGAGCGCTCCCAGGGGCGAGGCCGGGGAGCCCGGGGTGCTGCTGCGCGGTCTCGCCGAAGCCCAATCCCGCATGACAGGGGCGAGCAAGGACGACATCCTTCGGCTATGGCGCGGGAAGAGCGCCAAGCGCGCCGTGATGGATGCGCCGCGCGTGGCAGACGACGCCACCAAGTCCATCGCCGACGATCTGACAGCGGTGCTAGCTGGGGGCGAGAAGCTGCGCCCGCTCCACGTGGGCGGTACGCGTGAGGCCACGTTCTCGCACTTGGTCGAGGGCGGGCTCGACGCGCAAGTGCTGCAGGCTCGTGCCATCGCCGGCCAGTACCGAGCCGTCCTCGACGAGCTCGCGGGCGATGCTGCGAGCGCTCACATCACCAAAGGGTTCCGACGCGACTTCGGGGCCGAGCTCGACACGTTGGGGGCGCGGCTCGATGACGCTGTTGCGAGCGGCTCCGGGGCAGCAGTCAACCAGGAGCTCAACGCCATCAAGCAGGCCATCGGCCGAGCCAAAACCTCGACCGACGGGGCGGCGTCCAAGGTCGGCGGCAAGCGGTGGGCCTGGCAAGATCCTGCCCGGCGTTTCGATGAGCTCTATGAGCAAGCGCGCACGTCGCTCGAGGACGTGGCCACCTGGGGCAAGGCTGGGGCCGCGCAGGCTGCCATCAACAAGCCCGTCTCCGACCACCTGGCGTTCACTCGCTTTCGCGACCGATTCACCACGCAGCACGGGAAAGACCGTTTCCGCGAGCTCTACGTAGGCGACTCGAAGAAGGTCGGCTCCCTGGTCAAGTCCCTCGGCGGGGCAGACGCCGCGCTCGACAAGGAGGTGCTCCTGAAGGTCGTGCGGGGGCGAGCCGACGCCGCGAAGGCGCTCCTCGACCACGCTGGCCCGCAGATGGGCAAGGTCGAGCACGCGGCGGCGCACGACACCATCGCGGCGGCCGACCGAATCGCCAAGACGCTCGACGACGCCGAGGGCACCCTATCACTAGCCAAGGCCTTCGATGGGGTCCGGGCCCGCGACGGCGCGAGCTCCGCAGCGGTAGTCGGTGGCATCATCGGCGGCGCCCCCGGGGCAGCGCTCGGCGGGCTCATCGGTGCCGCATCGGCGCCGGGCAAGACGATCGCGCAGCTCGCGGCTCTGCAGAATCTCACCGGCCGCATGGGCGACCGCGTCAGCGCGGGGCTCCGAGGCACGTTCGCGCTGGCCAAACCTGGCGGGGCGGCGTTCAGTCTCCCGCGCCTCGTGCAGCCGCTCGACGGCAGCTCGAGGGATGAGGCTTACCGAACGCGGGCAGAGTCCGCGCGGCTCGCCGCAACCACGCCGGCTCAGGTTCGCTCCGAGGTAGAGCGCCAGCTGCTCGAGCAGCTCCCACGCGCTCCGTCGACGGCCAGGGCGGCGGCGGACGCGGCAGCCCGGCAGCACGAAGCGCTCCGCCGCGCGGCCCCGCCGGCCACGAGCAAGTTTCTGCTCGGTCCGGCGCCGACTCCGAGCCCGACCGAGATCGACCGCATGCGCCGCGCGCAGCGGGCCGTGGCGGACTACCCGAGCATCATCGACGACGTCCGTGCCGGGACGGTCAGCCCTGAGACGGTCGAAATCCTGCGCTCGGTCTACCCAGCGGAATACGCCGACATCAAGCGGCGAGCAATGGACGACATCGCCGAGGCGCGCGCCAAAGGCAAGACCCTGCCCTACGAGCAGCGCCGTTCGCTCGGTCTGCTGCTCGGCGAGCCGGTGGAGCCTCTGCAGGATCCGGGGATGTCGAGCGACATCCGGGCCGCGTTCGCGCCTGCCGCGCCGCCCGCACCCCATGCAACACCTGGCCAGCGCCGCGAGCGCGTGAACAGCTACAGAACGGGCAGCCAAGAGACGGCGGCCGATGAGGGATGACAGATGAACGCGAACCCTAGCCTTTATGGTGCCCGCAACCACTTGGTTGTGGCCGATAGCAGCTCGGCCGACGTCGATCTGGTTACGTCGAACCCTGCCTACGTCGCGGGCGACAAGACGACGCACAAGCCGAGCCGCGTGATTGCCGTCGGCGGCGCTGGCACGCTCATCGTGCGCTACGTGGGGCAGGCCGCGGACGCTACCGCGCTGACATTCGGCGGGGCCGCCGGGCTCGCGCTCGGCATTCCGTTTATCATGGACTGCACTCAGATCACCGCATCCGGCTCGACCGCAACCAATGTCGTCGTCTGGTACTGAGGAGAACCATGTCTCTCGTAACGAACATCCGAGTCAACGTTGACGCCCCGAACCCGGCCGATGAGTCGACCGATGACGTCAACGTCACCTATCTGGTCGACACGCGCTCCCCGAGCGTGACGAAGAAACGGCTCCGCACCGGGGGCGCGGCCGATCTCGTATCGGCAACGGCGCAAGGCGAAGTCAACGCCTTCGCCGCCACCCCTAACACCGTCATGGTGAGCAACGGCGTGACCCCCGGCATGGTGCCCACGTCACTCTTTGCGCTCGGCACGCCGATGGGCGTGTTCCACGCCGAGGACCCGGCGTTCGGCGCCGTAGCCGACGGCGCAACGGTCACCGACGGAACCACCGTCGCGACGGATGCGACGTTGACCAGCGCATCCAATCCATGGGTTGCCGCCGACGTTGGGAAACCGATCCGCGTGCGCGGAGCGGGCGCGGCCGGCGCAGACCACGTGACAACGATCGCCTCGTTCACCAGCGCGGGCTCGATCGAGATGACGGACGTAGCCGTTACCTCGGTAGCTGGAACGGCCACCGTCGACTGGGGCACGGACAACTCCGTTGCGCTACAGGCCATGCTCACGGCGTGCAAGGCGGCTGGCGGCGGGGTGTGTCAGCTGTCGACGGGCGTCTACATGGTGACCGCGAATCTCGGGCTGACATCCGCAACCGGCGTGACCGTGCGCGGGATGGGGATGGGTGCGAGCACGATTCGTGATTTGCGGGCGGATGACAACGTAGGGGCGTTCGTCACCGAATATGCTGGGCTATTGTCCTACGTGGATTGCGTGAGCTGCAACGTGATGGACCTTACAATTCGAGGTCCGGTTCACGTTGTGCAAAACACGGGGTTGACCGCAAATTTTGGGCGTAAGGGCACGATGTGCCGGCGCTCGCCAAACTGCCACGTAGTGCGGGTTGAGGCGTGCTACATCAGAGACGAGGCGATCTACTGTGACACGGTACCGACGGACACCCCGCCATCGCACGGATGGATGGTCTACAACTGCCGCCTGCACCACTTCCAAACAAACGGGATCAATGGCGCCGGCCATCCGACGTCGGGCGTCATTGTCGCCGAAAACTACATCGAAGACATTGGATGCGGCGACGCTATCAACCTCGGCTGCGAATCCTTCTTGTGCCTAGGCAATGTGATTACAGGCCTCGGGACCGGTAAGCTAGGCGGGGATGGCGTTTACCTAGTGCCGATGGGCAACGGTGTGTTTGGGAACAACGTGCTCGAAAACACATCATGGCCGACGCAGGGGCCGCTCCATGTGTCGGGTCCGAGCACCTTTGACGGTGTCATGATCATCGCGAACAACGTATTTCGCGGGTTGTCGTTTGAGGCCAACGATCCGACGGAGGCAGCGTGCATCAGAGTGACCGACGACGACGACCCGCCAGAGGGATCGGTGTTCGTGACCGGAAACCTGTTCAAGGACATTGTCGGGTTGTCAGATGCTCAGCACCGGCTGATCTGGTTCGAGTCGTGCGCGGCGACGTTCCGCGGGTACGTCGCCAACAACGTGATGATCGGATCTGATACCGATTTCATGCGCGTAGCGATCACGACAGAGGACAACGCAGCAGGCGCCAAGGTCTACATCGGACCCAACATGCTGGACGGATGGATCACCGAGTACAACGATCTAGACGGGTCCATGGTTTTCGCCGGCTCGACCTTTTCGGGCGAGACGCAAATCGACGATGGAGACACTCCGTATGACGTGCTGCCGACGGATTCGCTTGTGCTCTGCGATACCACCGGAGGCGTCCTTACGGTCACGCTGCCAGCCGTCGCCAACATGAAAGGGCGCCACGTCCAGATCGCGGACTGGGGTCGGGCAGCCGACACGAACACCATCACAGTTGCGGCGCAGGGCGGAGAGACGATCAACGGAGCGGCGTCCATCGGCATCACGACAGAGGGTGCCAGCGCGTACTGCTATTGCGACGGCACCGAATGGAAAACCCTGGCACCCGTGAGCTGAACCATGTCGCCATCAATTGGAATCGGGATCGGGGTTGGGTTTCCGGGATCTGTGAGGCAATGGGATCCGCGCACATTCGGGGCAGGACTCGTGCTCTGGGTGCGCTCGGACCTGGGGATCACCCTGGCTGGGTCGAAGGTTTCCGCATGGGCCGACCAGAGCGGCAGCGGAAATGATGTAGCCCAGGCGGTCGACGCGAACCGGCCGCTGTACGTCGCCGGCGCGATCCCCACCGTCGATTTCGACGAGACCCACCCGGACTTTCTTGGAATAGCGTCGCCGCTGCGCGCAACGACGGCCTACACAATGGCCGCCGTGACATCGGCAGCCGCTACAAATGCTTACGAAACCGTGTGCCAGGACTACAACGACGGGGCCGGAATCGTGCCGCGCGGCCCGACGCCGGGCACGTGGGCACAGCATCATCGGAACCTTGGCGACTTCTACACCACGGAGGCGGTGGCAGCCGGAAGGCACTCCGTGCTGATTTCGCATGCCGGTGGAGCGTCAACCGTGGCTCGCGTTGTCGTAGACGGCACGGCCTACACCGGAGTCCTAGCGGCAAATCCTGCGCCGAGCACTGGATTCACGATCGGAGCAAGAGAGGACGGATCAAATCCAGGAACGCTCAGCCTAGCGGAGCTGATCGTGCTCAACCGCCAGCTGTCCGTAGCCGAAGAGGCAGCGTGGAACGCCTACGCGCTAGGCCGCTATGGAGTCTGACATGTGGTCATGGATTCAGCAGTACCCATTTGAAACCGCGGCGATTGTGCTCTACATCGTGGCCAACGTCGTGCCGCGGCCCGACGCGTCCGTGATGGTGGGCTGGCGGCGCTCGTTCTGGATGACGCTCGATCGGCTGTGCCTGCTCACGGCAGGGCGGGTGCCGGGCCAGCTCAAGGGCCTGTTTGAGGCGAGTCCGCCGAGGCGGGAGCCGTGAGTCGCGCGGCCGCCGTCTTCTGGGACGTGTTCGCTCCGGTGCTGATCGTGCTCGTGCTCGCCGGGATGGCGCTCGCCATCGCGCTCGCGGTTCCTGGGTGCGGCTCGGCTCCACACAGGGTGGAGCAACCCATCGTCGAGGCGGCCGCGGTCTCCGGCGATGCCGCGGTCCGGCTCGTGGGGGACGCGGAGCGGCGCGAGGGCCTTCGGGTGATCGAGGCCTCTGGCTCTCTCG
Organism: Gemmatimonadaceae bacterium; assembly: GCA_041661925.1. GTDB lineage: Bacteria > Gemmatimonadota > Gemmatimonadetes > Gemmatimonadales > Gemmatimonadaceae > PNKL01. Next base: position 14,126 of record JBAZTM010000036.1, on the reverse strand, counting down.
CCGAGGCGCGCGAGGGCCTCGAGGCGCTCGAGGCGCGCTGGTCCGTCGCGTGGGCTGCGCTTGACGCGCTGGCGGTGGCGCAAGACATCGCGGCCGAGGCGCTCGAGGCGGGGGAGCCTCCGGATCTGGTTGCGCTTGGTAGGGCATTCTGCTCGGCGCTCGAGGTGCTCGGCGCGCTCGACGTCGAGCTCCCGGGGGTTCCAGCCATGGGGTGCGCGAAATGAGCGGCGGCGGGCAGCAAATCGCGGCGCTCGTCAAGGCTGCGGGCACGTCGGCCACGTCGCTCGGGCGAGCTCTCCCGGGGGACGCGGGGGTCGTGGCGTCCATCGTTGGGGCGCTCGTGACCCTCGGCGGTGAGCTCCTCTCGTCCGGCGTGGATCCTGTCGCCGAGCTCCGGCGCATGATGGAGACGGCCGGGGAGCGGGCGAAGGTGCGGGCGGCGTGGGATGCGGCGCTGCGGAAACGCTACGGCGGCGGGCTCGACCCGTATGGTGACGGATGATGGATACCGGGGAGCTCTCGCTCGTCTCGTCGGCCGTGGTTGCCACGGCGGTGGCGCTGCTCGTGGTGCTGCAAAGGCTCGGAATCATCGGGCCACCGGCTCCGGGCTCGAAGGGCGCGCACCGGCTCGAGGCGAAAGCGGGGCTTCCCTATCGCTCCCTCCCTCCGCCTGCCCATCGGCCTCCGGAGCAAGCTCCGCCGGCTCCGTCCATGCAAGTCACGGGGCGACACGATCTCGACGGCTCGCTCGGCAAGATGAGGTGTGACGGCCACGGGGAGCTCGTGGCGGGCCAGGTCGGCGCGGTGACCGAGCTCCGGGAGCTCCGGCGGGAGATCCGGGACGGGTTCGAGACGATCGGGGAGCGGCTCGACAAGTTGGGCGAATGGAAGGGCGGAGCCGATGCGCGGCTGGCGGCGGCGGAGCGGGAGCTCGGCCGACTCAATTCTGGGCCTACTCGCGGCGGCGCGGCGGCGCATGGGGGCCGAGGGTGATCCGGCTGCAAGTTGGGCCGGCCATGCTCGCCATGGACGAGGACGAGGCCTTCCGGCTCGCTTCGTGGCTCGTGCTGCTGCTGCGGGAGCGTGACTCGCTCCGCGTGGATGAGTGGCTCGATCTCGAGGCGCGGGCGATGCGGCCGCGGCGGCCGGATGGGCCTCCGCCGGAGGTGGCGGGCGAGGCGGAGCTCGGGACGGCGTCAACGGCTCCGCCTCCGCCGTGGCGAGTCGAGGGGGATCCGGGGGCGCTATGACCGAAGGACCAAACGAAGCGGCGCCGGATACCATGCGGAGCGGGGCCGGCGCGCGGGAGCGAATGGCGGCCATCGTCCAAGCGACGGTGGGCCTGCACCAAGGGAGGGATCGGGAGCGCTTCGTCGAGCTCCTAGCGGGCCCCGGGGACGGGCCGGCACAGCTGCAAATGTTCGGCTCGAATGCCACGTCCACATGCGCGCTCGTCGCTCGAGGCTGGCTCCGCCGGCTCGGCGTTCAGCACCTTGTCCTTGATGCGGCCTATCGGAACGGGCGGGCCATGATGGATCTTGAAACCATCGGCCGGGACTTGGGGGCCTGGATCACTCCGGCGGCCGGGGCGATGCCGCGGCCGTGGGATGTGGTGGTGCTCGACTCTGCGAGCGGCGGCCACGCGTACTGCGTCGAGCTCGTCGAGGGGGCGCTTCTCGAGACGATCGACGGAGGGCAGCACGAGGGCGCGCGACTGGGCGACGGGCCGCAGTTCATCGCCCGCATGCGCCGACGATGGGTCCGGTCGCGGCGCGGGTGGCTCGACGTCGGGGTCACTACGCGTGCGGTTCGCGGGTGGATAGACGTCGAGCTCGCCGCTAGGTAGCCGGCGCATGCACCCTGCTCCGTCATGGGGCTGCTACTCGTCTGGCTGATCCACGTAGCAGTACCCGTCGCGGCCGAGCCACCGCACGGACTCCAGCCGCTCGTCACGGTCGGCCATGGCCCGGCCGTGGGTAGCACGGAGCGGCCCACGCTGCTCTCGGCGCGGGCAGTCGGTGTCACGCTCGACGGCGCACCAGCCCTCGTCACACTGCGCCTCCGCATCCGCGATGACGCGCTGGCACTCCAGCCGTGCGGACTCGCTACCGGCCAGGGCGCGATCGCAGAGCTCGACCTGCGCGCCGTCGCCGGCCTCGAGCGCCTCGAGCCGTAGCGCGTCGAGCTGCGCCATGGTCACGGTCGCGATCGTGTGCTCGTCGGTCTGGGCCAGGATGCTGTCGGTGTAGCTCGTCATCGTCTCTGCCTCCCGTCGCGCGCTCGCCTCCCAGAGCAGCCCCACCATGGTGCTGGCCCGGGACACCCCGTCACGCCCCGCGAGCCGCTCAATTCGCGCGTGAAGCGCCAGCGGCAATCGGAGCAGCACGGGGTGGGTCTTGCGCGACGTCATGATGCCATCATAGCGCGGGCGATAGCGCCCGCAATAGCGAATCGACCTGGCCATGTCGATTTCTGCGACGGTCGTCTCCGCTGCCATGTGCGTCACGGAGTGAGCCCAAAATCGTCGGCCGGCGGCACAACTACCACCGGGACGGCCGTGTATTTCGCTCCGCGCTTCTGGCCGTGCTGCTCGACCGACCGCGCGCGCAGCAGACGTCGGAGCGCTTGCGACACGCTCGCCGTGTCGATCAGTTGGTTCCGCACGTCGCCGATCTCGGCGGCGATTTGCGCGGCCGAGATCGGCCCCTCGGCATCCCGCAGCGCCTGCAGCACCTCGGCCTCGTCGACCTGCACGGCCGGCGGCCGGACAGCTGGCGCAGCCGCATTCCGCGGCCGGTTCGCCTGGGCGATGGCGATCTCGTCCAGCGTGTCGAGCTGCGCCTGCAGTCGCAGGCGCGGACCCTCGACCAGCTCACGGATCGCGGCCTCGCAGTCGACCGGCTCGAGCTGCCCGCGCAGACGTTCAACGGCATCAATCACGGCGTCTTCGTGTTCCTTGCTCATTGCTTCCTCCATCAGAACGGTAGATCGGCGTCATCGAGCGGCGGCGCGAAGTCGTCGCGCGGCGCGGGGCGGCGGTCGCGGCGGTCATCGCGGCGCGGTGGCGGTCGGCGGTCGTCGTCGCGCGGCCGTCGGTCGTCGCGATCGTCGCGCGGCGCGGGGCGGCGGTCGTCGTCCCGCCCCCGGTCATCGCGCTGACGATCTTCGTCGGCTGGCGCTCCGCGCGGGCCACCGAGCAGCAGCACGTTCGTTGCGTTGATCTCGGTCTTGTAGCGCTTCGTTCCGTCCTTGCCGTCGTAGCTCGAGGTCTGAATGCGCCCCTCGATGCACACGCGGCTGCCCTTCGCGAGGATCTTCGCGAGTGCTTCGCCGCGCTTGCCCCAGATCGTGACGTTGTGCCAGTCGGTGCGCTCTTTCCGAGCGCCGTCGCGGTCGAGGTAGCTCTCGGTGGTCGCCATCCGCAGGTTGAGCACGGCCGTGCCCGACTGCGTGGACCGCAGCTCAGGGTCATCACCGAGGTTGCCGATCAGAATCGCCTTGTTCATTCCTTCTGACATTCCGATTTCCTCCGATGGGGGAACATAGGCCCCCGCGTTTGCCAACATGTCCTCGATCGGTTCGTTTCCGCGTAGCCGAGCGGCCAGCGCCGAAATCACGCTCGCCATGTCTGGCGAGAACCGCGCCTCGAACGCTTCGCACGACAGCCAAGAGGCGATCTGTGCGCGAACACTGTCCATCACGCGGCCGGTAGCTCCTCTGCGCCATCGCTCGCGGCCTTCGGCGTGAACTCCTCGAACCGCGTGTACGTGCTCTCGCGCACCGCGCCCGCGGCGCGGAGCTCGTCGAGGAGAGCCATCTCGAGCTGCTTGGCCTCGCCGCGCTTCGTGGCCTGGGCGACCGCGGCTCGATGGATCGCGGTCTTACTCGTCTTGCAGTCGACCGCCGCGACGAACCCAAACTCGCCGAGCCGCGCGCGCAGGACCTCGATGGCGCCAGGCTTCGCGAGGTCGATCGTCTCGCGCGTGCACTCGACGACGCCCCAGAGCTTGCCGTCACCAGCTGGGATCGGTGTCGTGCGCGCGAACGCCTCGAGCGCGCCCTTGATGGTCTTCGCCGCCACCTCGACCGCCTGCAGCCGCTCGCGCACGTAGGCCGCGTGCTCGGCCGACTCGATGACGACCGACATCGGGTACCGCAGCTCGCTCGCGACATCGACCGCGGCGAGAGCCTTCTGCGTGGCGGGGCACTCGCTGGCGATCGGGCAGTAGTGGTCCGCGCACCAGTGCCCAGGCATGGGGACGCCGCCGCCGGCGCGCAGGCGAGCCCAGAGCGTGCGCAGCTCGTCGGCTGCCGCGCCAAGCGCGAAGGCGTCCATGGTGTCGCGCGCGATGCGGATGCCGTCGTCGTCGACCTGGGCGAGCTCGATGTCGATCTCGTCGACGCCGTAGAGCCGCGCCGCGGCGAGCCCCAGCATGCGCAGCTGCCCGCTGGCGATGGGGCGCACCCCCAGCATGTAGCGGCCGGTCTTCCAATCGCGCACGACGCGCCGGCCGTCCTTGGTGAGGCGCAGCAGGTCGAGCGTGCCCACGGCCTCGCCGTCCCGCACGTCCGAGTAGTCGCGCTGGCCGGTTGAGGCGAGCAGGCGCGCCTCGCCAGTCTCGACGTGGTAGGCGATGGCCAGCTCTGGCAGGCGCTCGGCGTCGTCGTCCGCCTCGAGCTGCTCGCGCAGCAGGCGAGCGGCGTGGTCGAGGCGCTTCGCGTCGAGCTCGGAGAGGCCGAGGTCGGAGACGTCGGCTGGCGAGGTGAGCGCGTCGGGGGCTCCGGGCGTCACATCGTGCGCGAGTCGCTCTGCGACCCGAGACACGGCCGTGCCATAGTTCGCGGCCTCGGACGTCGTCCGCGGCGGCCAGCGCACGCGGCCGGCCCACGGGAACGCGCAGCGGTGCGCCAGGTCGAGCTTGGATGCGGATGGTGCGAACATCATGCGGCCTCGGCTTTCTTCGAGCGCAGCTCGGTGGCCACCTCGTTGTAGACAACGACGAGCTGCTGATAGAGGTCCTTGCGGAAGTTCGACGCCTTGATCTTGGCTGGCAGCCGCTCGAGCTCGGCGAGATCGCCCGTGCGGCCGCACTCGCGAATGAGCGCGGCGAAGGTCTTGGCCTCTTCGGCCTCGGGGTCGGCTGGCTTGGCCGGGGGCTGGTCCGTAGGCGCTTGGAGCTTATCCAGCTGCCCGCGCACGTAGTCCGCGTGTGGCGTCGGTTCATACGTCCGATCGTCGCGCTGATCGATGGCAGCGGCGTCGTCGTCACGGGGCAGGAGCAGGAGCCCGCGGATCACGTAGGCGAGATTCGTTGTGAGTGCGGCGCAAGCCGCTTTGTCGATGGGGCGGCCCTTGCCCTCAATCGCCGGCGTCGACATCGACAGCGCCATGCACTCACCCGAGTCGTGGAGCACGAGGTAGTCGACGCTCACGTGCGGGATGTCGTTGCCCTGCAGCGTGAGGCTCCACGACGTCTGGACGACGGCGAGCCCGTTCGCGCTCAGAGTGATCCGACCCTCATCGATGATGCTCTCGGCCTTCGCGTAGCGATAGCCGTGGTGCTTGTTGTCGCCGTCGAGAGCGACGGCGCGGGCGTCCTTCTGGGCAGCCACCAACGCGGTGGCCAGTTTCTGCGGAATGTTCTCGGTCATTGTGGTTCTCCGTTCTGTGAATTGAGTTAGTACCCGCACAGAAGCGTCGTCAGCGCTTCGTTGATGGCCCGTGGATTAGCCGCGAGCTTCTTCGCCATCTCGTCGGCTATTGCCGTCATTGCGGCGTGGAGCGCCTGCGAAGCCGCGGCCACGGCAGCCGCGACAAGCTCCTCTTTCTCGGCCGCCAGCTGTTCCGCGACCGCTGGCGCGATCTCTTTGTCGAAGTACTTCCCGGCGATCTCTTGGACCTTCCAGCCAAGGCCATCGGTAATGCTCTTTGCGAGCTGCTTCTGAAGCCCCGACTTGACCTCCGCGATCACCTCCGGAGACACCGTCAAACACATGTCGTCCATTGTCATCCTCCATCTGCTCGTTGATTGCGCCGCGCACGTCACGCGGCACTGCACACGTCCTCGGCCCGCACCACGCGCCCATCGCCGAGCAGCTCGACGCACCGAAGCTGCGCCAGCTCAGACAGCGACACGCGCGCGAGCGGCACGTACCGCGACGAGCCGCACACCGGGCACTCGCCACCGACGAGCGGGCAGTCGTCATCGGGCTGGATGTGGGGTCGGTCGACGCAGGCGAGCTGAAACGCCGCGCCGCATGGGCAGGTGATCCAGGTCATGGCTTCACCCGCGCGCGCATGACTGACACGGCGGACGACACGTCGCTTCGGTAGTGCGACGACGCGCGCTCGCCGTGCCAATCATCGGCACTGTCCCACAGCTTGACGCACAGCCGCTCCGCTTCCCCCGCGCGAGCGATGGCGGCGTCGCGCTCGGCGCGGCAGCGGAGCAGGTCGGTGCGGACTTCATCGAGCGCACCGGTCACTAGATCATAGTCGACCGCGCAGTGGGCCGGCTCGGTGATACGTAGTGATTGCTCGGTATAGAACGGCCCAAGTCCCCAATAACCATCCTCCCGTTCAACCCACTCGCCGGCGGACACGCTGTGGTGATCGGTTGTTTCCACATCAATGAAGCGCGGTCCATCCGACCCAGGCGGACCATCGAACGTAATAAACAGCGGTTGTCCATGCTGCGGGTCGTTCATCGCTCCTCCTCCTGGCGCAGCTCGTCTAGCGCCTGCTCGATGGCGATGTCTACCAGGTCGCCGCCGGCAAACTGTCCGATCTGTGCATAGGGTAGGAACTTCTTTGTCGACTTGCGGCGGCCACGCAAAACGGACGCGGCCGTGATTGTAACCATCGATTTGTTGCACCCAAGGGTCAGGCTCTCGCCCTCATGCAGAAGCTGTAGCAGCGTCCGGATCGTCATAGTCCCGCCTCTCCTGGCTTGTATCCGCAGGCCATGCAGATATGACACCATTGATGGCACGCTACGCGCCCGCACTTGGGGCACGCAGTCGCCTCGGGACCGGCTTGCTGCTCGGGGGTGCATTGGCGCCCCTCGCGATCGCGGCGGTCCATGAGTTTGCGGTACTCCGAGGCGTGGTCATTGTATTGCGACGAGCACGCCGAGTCGGACCAGCACTTTTCGCAGCTAGGCATTATCTCACCTCCTGGCACTGACTTGGCCCGCGGGGGCCGACTTGCACGGCCCGGTGACTATTCCGCGGACAGCCCTTCACGGGCCCTGCAACTTCGCGCGCACAGCCGCGTCTTTTGCCTCCAGTAGTTTTCGCAGAGCCACGCTCTGCTCTGCGTTGCGAGGAGTCATGCCGACGAGCATTGTGGCGAGGTCGCAGAATGGCCGCGACACCATGCGCAGATGCTCGGGCAAATGGTCGCACTGAAAATGTTGCATGATTGGGTTCTCTGATTCCATGTCGTTGCTCCTTGGCTCCGTAGAGCCGGTTACATGTCCGGAGACCTGGCATCGTGCGGTCACGGGGACACCTGCTTGCGCGCCTCGTCCTCGGCAACCGCCAGCACTCGACACGATTCCAGATAAGCGTCCCACAGACGGGCCTTCTCGCGGTCCCGCTCTCGCCCCTCGGCGTCGTCGAGCGCGTGGCGTGCCTCTGAAACGAGGATGCGCGCCTCCTGCTCGTCGAGCTCGGCGCGTGCGGCTACGAGCTTCGCTTCGGCGTAGCGGTGGCAAAGCGCCACGTGGACCGACTCGGCTGTGGCGAGGTCGGTACGGAGACGGTTGATGGCGGTCATTGGGGCACCTCGCTCATCGCCACGATACAGACGCGTACCATCGCCCAGGGGATAACTGCGCGGACCGAGTCGGCCGATGCGGCCAGCGACTTGGATCGTGCGGCGTCGGCGGCGTCGGCGGCGTCGGCGGCGTAGGCGGCGGCGGCGGCGGCACTCGCGGCGTCCCGCGCGGCGGCGGCGGCGTCCCACGCGGCGGCGGCGGCGGCCCACGCGGCGGCGTAGGCGGCGGCGTAGGCGGCGGCGTAGGCGGCGGCGTCGGCGGCGGCGTAGGCGGCGCGGACATCGCCAATCGACCGCTCCCCGAGCGCCCATCCGCGTGCGGTCCACAGCGCGTCATGCGGTCGACGCTCGCCGCGTGGCACGTGCACCAGCGCCGGCACTGCGCACCACACGGCGGCCATCACGAGCCAGCGGCGGTCTACCCCGACGCGAGCGCACAGCCACAGCATCCAGTCGCCGCGCCGGCACTCGCGCCATGCACGCTCCCAGCTCGAGCCGTACGGGGCGGCCCGGTCGTAGGCCGCGTCGCAGGCGCATAGCTGCGACGGGGCGAGCAGCTCCGCGATCGGTGCTAGGGCGGTCACGGTCGCACCTCGCTAGTCGCGCACCGCAGCACGCCATCGTCGCCACGTACCCACCCAGGGATCGGCGCGCAGCAGGAGCAGCGCCTGGCGCCGGCGAGGTTGGCGCCGGCGAGGTAGGCGCCGTCGAGGTTGGCGCGGGCGAGGTAGGCGCCGTCGAGGTTGGCGCCGGCGAGGTAGGCGCGGTCGAGGTTGGCGCGGGCGAGGTAGGCGCCGGCGAGGTTGGCGCGGGCGAGGTTGGCGCGGGCGAGGTTGGCGCCGTCGAGGTTGGCGCCGGCGAGGTTGGCGCCGGCGAGGTAGGCGCCGGCGAGGTTGGCGCGGGCGAGGTAGGCGCCGGCGAGGTTGGCGCGGGCGAGGTTGGCGCGGGCGAGGTTGGCGCCGTCGAGGTTGGCGCCGGCGAGGTTGGCGCCGGCGAGGTAGGCGCCGGCGAGGTAGGCGCCGTCGAGGTTGGCGCGGGCGAGGTAGGCGCCGTCGAGGTTGGCGCCGTCGAGGTTGGCGCGGGCGAGGTAGGCGCCGTCGAGGTTGGCGCCGTCGAGGTTGGCGCGGGCGAGGTAGGCGCCGTCGAGGTTGGCGCCGGCGAGGTTGGCGCCGGCGAGGTTGGCGCCGTCGAGGTTGGCGCGGGCGAGGTTCTTGCACCCCAACCTCACGCCGATCTCGGGCACCCCATCGCAGTCGTCAGGCAGCACCTCGCCGACGAACTCGCGAACGAGAGCGCCGGATTTGGGCTCGGCGTCGCAGTCGAGCCTGGCGCCGAGCAGCGCAACGATCCACACGCGGACACCGGGCCACCGGTGCGGGCTGCGCGTCGCGTGCAGCGTGCCCCGTGCGCACAGCTCGAGCGGCCCCGTATCGGTGTGCACGACGCCTGTCGCGGCGGCGACGGCCATCGGCGTGCCGTACTGCGCCGGCTGCCCGTGCGCCGAGCTGCACCAGTAGCCGAGCCACGTAGTAGATGGGTCGGCGCGCTCAGCGCGTCGCAGCTCACCGAGGCGACGCAGCTGCTCGGGCGTCCACGAGCGTGGGGCGATCGTCGTGCGGTGCGTCACGGTCGCACCTCAACGCCGAGCCACGCAAGGCCGGCAAGGCAGCGGTCATCATCGGCGCCGAGAGCAGCAGCGGTCAGCGCCTCAGCGCGGACGAGTAGCAGTAGCGCCAGGTCTGGGTGCGTCGTCGCGAGCTTGCGAGAGCGCCGTTCGATTCGGCGGGCGAGTTGCAGTAGATAGGCACGTGCCATGTTCTGTGTCCTCCTGCACGCATCATGTTCCCGCCCGGTAACAATGTCAACCACAAAACGCACGTGCCTAGAAAATAAAGTTTCCACGTGCAAACCGTTCGCGCCTGCGTTACTAGTGTGGAACGATGGCACGAGCAAAACGACACGGGGTGGCTGGTGTGCTGCGGTGGCTCCAGGAGAACGGCGAAACGGCGGCCAGCCTGGCGGCACGAATAGGGGTCAATCGCTCGGTTGTGTGGCGGTGGCTGCACGACGCGGACCGGTCCCCGTCGCTCCGGCTGGCGGTGCGTGTAGAGGATGTAACTGGCGTGCCAGCTAGCTCGTGGCACGTGGGCGCGAGGTCATGACCGACGCCATCCAGCCTGGCCAAGCGTGGGCTCCGCGCGATTCCCGCTCGCACCGCTACTATGAGCGAGCTCACGGCGGACCCATGCGGCTCGTCGTGCAATCGGTGGCGTCGCAATCACCGTGGGCTGTGGTGGTGCTGCAGCCGTGCACCGGGCCGGTGCCCGTTGGCCGCCGCCGCTCGATGAGCGCGACGGAGTTGCGTGATGGGTTTGCCATCATCGAGGAGACCACGTAGATGCCGCGCACCGACCGCACCGTCCAAGAGCTGCGCCGCGAGCTGGCCGTAGCCCGCCGCGTCGTCGACGTCCAGGGTCGCCAGCTCGACCAGCTGCGCGCCGAGCGCCTGCGGTGGGCGCGAGCGCTGCTGGCGGCGCTCGGTGGCGCCGACGCGGTGCACACGCTGTCGGCGCTGATGCGCCTAGCGGACGCGGGTGGGCAGTGAGCGCCCGCCGCTGGTGGTCCCTGCTCTGGTGCGCGCTCGGGTGGCCCCTGTGCGCGTGGGGTGTCGAGTGCCGCGATTGCGGCGGGAGGTGGGGGTTAGCGTACCAGCCCAACGCCCAGGCCGCCCGTGTCAAACCTACGGCACGCCGCGCGCGTTCCTCGACGCCGTCGTGCGAGAGTTCGGCCCGCTCGCTCATCTGCATCCCGGTCCTTCCCGACTGGCGCCCGAAGAACGGCAAGCCACGCGAGGTCCCCTTCGGCGACGCTGCTCGAGCTGCGATGGGCTCACCGCGCGAGTCCGGGCCGCTCTGCCCGCGGCTCGACGGGGCGCACTACGGGACGTTCCCCAAGGACTTGTGGTGGCGGGCTGCTCGAGCTGTGGGGCTGCAGGGCGGTGCGCACCAGCTGCGGCACACCTTCGCCTCGCACTTCCTTGCGGCGGTGCCGGATCTGCAGGTGCTGGCCGACGTCATGGGGCACAGCTCGACGCGCACAACGCTGCTCTACGCCCACCTATTGCCCTCGCACCGCGAACGTGCGAGAGGAGCAGTCGACCTCGCGCCCACACTCTCGGTTCTGGCCGGGGGGCTGGCCGCCGAGACGAAATAGGCCACTTTCCTCGGTGGATTTGGCCATGCGCCAGTAGCTCAGTTGGATACTGCGAGACCGTACTAGCGCGAAAAGTAACGGCCATTGGTTGCCATTTGGGCCATGGCAAGCACGTTTCGGCCGCCGGGGTCTGGCCGTTTTCTGGCCGCGAGGCGCGCTCATGATCGAGCTGCGCCCCTACCAGCTCGACGCGGTCGATCGTGTCCGTGCAGCCATCCGCGGCGGGCACCGGCGGCCGATGCTGGCGGCTCCGACAGGCAGTGGCAAGACCTGTGTGGCGACGCACATTGTCGCCGCGGCGCTCGAGCACGGCAGCCGCGTGCTCTTCGTCGCCCACCGCCGAGAGCTCATCCGGCAGCCGTTCGCGAAGCTCGTCCGGAACGGCATCGACGCCGAGCAGATCGGCATCATCATGGCCGGCGTTCCGCTGCCTAGCCACCAGCCTGAACTGCCGCTCACCAACACCGACGGCGACATCTGGGCAGCGCTCGCACGGCGGCGGCCGACGGCGCCGATTCAGATCGCCAGCATCGACACGCTGCGGAACCGCGCGAAACCGCCGGCAGACGTCATCGTTATTGACGAGGCGCACCGCACGTTGGCGCGGAGTTACCGCGCGCTCCTCGACGAGTACCCCGCAGCGGTCGTGCTCGGCATGACGGCAACGCCCACGCGGACGGACGCTCGGGGGCTCGGCGAGGTCTACGACGAGCTCGTCGTGGTGGCGAGCTACGGCGAGCTCGTGACGCAGGGGTTCCTTGTCGAGCCGCGCGTGTGGACGGTACCGTCGGCCTCGCTCCCAGACCTGTCCTCGGTCCGGGTGAAGGGCGGCGACTACGACCCCGAAGAGCTCGAACGCGCCTGCAACCAGGGCGGGCTCATCGGCGATCTCGTCGACCACTACGCGCGGCACGGCAACGACGCCCCGGCCGTGGTGTTCGCCGCCGGGGTCGAGCACTCGCGCACCATCTGCGCGCGGTTCCAGGCAGCCGGCATCGCCGCCGTGCACGTCGACGGCACGACCCCCGTCGGCGAGCGTGACGCCGCTCTCGCGGCCCTGGCAGACGGCTCGGTGCGAGTCATCTGCAACTGCGACGTGCTCACCGAGGGCGTCGACGTTCCGTGCATCAAGACTGTGGTGCTCGCCCGCCCGACCAAGTCGGTGCGCGTGTACCTGCAGCAGGTCGGCCGGGGCAGTCGGCCGCATGGCGATCTGCCGTTCGTCGTCCTCGACCATGCGGGCTGCGCCGTCGAGCACGGGCTGCCGCAAGACGACCGCGAGTGGTCGCTCGAAGCGAAGCCGAAGAGGCGCGGTACCTCGCGCGGGGCGCCCGTGCGCACGTGCCCAGGCTGCTTCGCCGTCTTGCCCATCGGGACTACCGTGTGCCCCGAGTGCGGCACCGAGCTCGCGCCGGCTGAACGCGGCGCGCCGAAAGAGCACGACGGCCGACTCGTCGAAGCTCGCCCGCTCACGACCGAAGAGCGCCGGGCCGCATGGGACGCGATCGTCGCTGACTGGCGCGAGCAGAACCAGCACCGCCCCTACCCGCGCAAACCCGGATGGTGCTGGTACGAGTACCAGCGGAAGTACCACACAAAACCGCCGGCTGGCTGCCGAGCGCCGGCACTCACAAGCGACGAGCTCGCGGCGCGCGCCAGGCTCGAGGGGCTGCAGCAGACGGCCTCGGCGCGCGGCTACGCGCCCGGGTGGGTACACGTGCAGATGGCCTCCGCCGCTCGCGACGGGGAACCGTGTATTGCCGGCCCCAGTGCTGGCCAGCTTGGCGGCGGCGAGGCCGACTTCATCCCACCATCGAGGGCCGTCGCGTGAACACCCTCGAGCTCACCTACCAACACGCCCTGCTCGCAGCGCTGAACGCCCCCGGACGCGCAACGCGTGTGTTTCGGCAGAACGTGGGCACCGTGGTGAAGCGTGACCGACGCGGACGCCAGGTGGGCGTCTTCCACGCGGGCCCCCCGAAGGGTGCGGCCGATCTCAGCGGCATCGTCGCCCCGGACGGCACGCGTCTCGAGGTCGAGGTGAAGTCGGCGACCGCGCCGTGGACGCCCGAGCAGAAGCGCTGGCGCGCGTTCATCGTCGCCCGCGGCGGGGTGCACGTCATCGTGCGCTTCGACGAAGAGCGCAGCATGGACGAAAACGTGGCCGACGCGGTGGGCGCTATCGACGCGGCGATTGCAGCTCGGAGGGCAGCGGCATGACCCTCGTCGCTGTCGCCGCAGACAAATTCTGTTCGGGCACCGATCCGGACAACGACTGGCGCGACGAAACGCCTCGCAAGAAACGCGCGCGCGCCGCCCTGCGGGTCGTCAACCTGCTCGAGGCGCTCGGCGCCGAGTACGACTCGGACGCGCACCTGGTCAGCTACATCGTCTCCGGCCCCGACGGCCGTCCGCTCGCGCGACAGCCTCGAGTGAAAAAAACCGCGCTGCCGTGGCTGCTCTCTCTCGGCTACCGCGTCGACTGCGACGTGCTGTTCTGCGACGTGGACAACCCTGGGCATGCTGAATGGACGCCAGCGTCGCTCGCTCGCGCGCTCGCAGCCTACGACTCGCTTCCCATCCTCGCGACCGCCGGCATCTACCACACGGCGCACGGCGCTCGCATCGTGCAGCCCCTCGACGAACCCGTCTCGGTCGCCGTCGTCGAACGCTACCTGTTGGCGTGGCTCCGCGATCTCGAATCTGCCGGCCTCGAAGTCGACTGGGCGTGCCGCGATTGGACGCGCATGTTCCGGCTCCCGAACGTGCGCCGCGGCCCCGTGGACTACCGATCGCCGGTCGTGCGGTTCGCGCGCATGGTCCCCCGCACGGTCACACCGGCGCCAGAGGTCGCCCACCTCCGCCGCCCAAAAGGACCCACACGGTGCGCGCCGTGACCGCCATGCACGCCGCGCCGCCCATGGCGTTCGCTGGGCTCGCCCGATCGCTGGCCCGATCGCTCTCCGGCTACAGCGCCGGCGGTCACGCGATCTCGCTCGCGCTCGCTGGCGCGCTGCTCGACACCGTCCCGCCGGAGTCCGTCCCGGCCATCGTCGACGCAGCCACGGCAGCAGCCGGTTGGCGCGCTCCGTCCCCTGGCCACTACCGCCGCAACGCGGAGGACACCGTCCGG
>JBAZTM010000035.1:0-36787 GCA_041661925.1 Gemmatimonadaceae bacterium | reverse complement strand
TATGTGGCCGAAAACCACAAGATGCCTTCAACGACAGCCGTCTATCGCGATGTCAAGCTTGGCTCGTGGGTTCAGAACCAGCGTTCGGCGAAAAAAGGCCAAGGCAACGGCCGAATGACGCCAGACCGCATCGCGGCGCTTGAGACGATCGAGGGCTGGTTCTGGGAAGACGACCCGGACGCCGCCTGGTGGACGAACTTCGAGCTGTGCTGCGCCTATGTGGCCGAAAACCACGGGATGCCTCCGAATCGTGCCGTCTTTCGCGATGTCAAGCTCGGCGCGTGGGTCCAGAACCAGCGTGCGGCGAAAAAAGGCCAAATCAGTAGCAAAATAACGCCAGAGCGCATCGCAGCGCTGGAGACGATCGAGGGCTGGTCGTGGGGCGAAGCGAGGGACGATCCCGACGCCGCCTGGTGGACGAACTTCGAGCTATGCTGCGCCTATGTGGCCGAAAACAACGAGATGCCTGCGGCGCGTGCCGTCTATCGTGGCGTCAAGCTCGGCATCTGGGTCCGCAACCAGCGTACGGCGAAAAAAGGTCAGGGCAGATGCAAAATGACGCCAGACAGAGCCGCGGCGCTCGAGACGATCGAGGGCTGGCGCTGGTGAAACACGACCTCATTATTCAAACCACCCATTTGACACTATCGTTTTTTGCTCCAAAAAAGACAACAAACGCATTTACCAGATGTTGATCGCTCCGGTCAATCCTAGCCCACACAAGGTCGCGTGCTGCGGTGGGGTGTTGGGTCGCAGCGTGATCACCGCTGCGGTCGCATCGACGACCACCATTGTAGATGTGAAGAACCCGGACGCCGAGCGGTACAACGGAGATTGAGAGTCAATACTCACCGTGGCGCGGCGACCCTTAAGTGAGGCGCCGGGCAGGGGTTGACTCGGCACCAGAGCGAACAGGTTGGTGTTGGGTGTGCCCGGCAGGTTGTTTTCCGCAAGGCAGTCGGCCGATGCGTTCCAGGAGCCGCCGGCGAACTTTATGCTGTACGCCGGCGGGCCATTTGGGTGTGGATCGGGCAACTGTCGCCGTGGCGATGGTTTCAGCACAAAGTATGCCGCGATCAGCAGGATGACAAGGACAACTACGATGGCGATCGTCGACATTTGCCTTGTATTGATGTCCAAAAAACAAACTTCACGCTCAGATTGTTCGCCATTTTCCGGTCAAAGTCACGGTGGCACCCCCAGGACAGGAGAAGCAGTACTGGGGTGTGCAGACGCCGCCGGCGCACGTCAGGCCGGCCGGGCATCCGTTTGAGCCGCAGCGCTGACCGCGCGGGCACTTGCAAGTTCCACTCGCTTGAGGTGGCGGTCCGCATGCGCCGGGCACGGGTTGCGGGCACTGGCTATCATATGTGCAGGCCGGTGGGGGCGCCGAGCACCACGGCGGCTTCGTCGGGTCGGCGACGGTCGCCGAGTCGTTGAATCCGGTAATCACAAACGAGAAAGGGTTCAGCGGCCGGTCCAAAGACAAGACGGTAGGGTTGTTCGAGCCGTCCTGGTACGCTACGGCCATCCCGTTGAGCACCGCGGTCACATCCTTCGACCCAACTACACCGTCCGAGCGCACGACCGTGAATGTGCAGTCGAGAAAGCGCAGACGCGAGACATCGGCCGATCCGGCGGCCTGCCATGAGACTTGATCGCCGGTTTTGTTCGTGAACGACTGCCAGCCGACGAACCTGCTCCAGATGAATGCGGCCACGATCAGCATCACGAGCGTAATCACGGCCGCGAGCGCGGCCGCCTGGACACCTTTCATGCACAACTTGTTGTATTATGTACCTTTAGAAGATTTTATGATGTCAACGAAAAGACGATTATGCAGTTAGAAATACCATTGAGATAAAAATGTTTGTGGAGAACGAATGATGTTTCAGTGTTCTCCACGGGGGTGCACGGTGCACTTTCTTAGTGCACTTTTGATTGCATGCTTGACAGGCCTTACATCCGCTGGTGTGACGATGTTGCTCGATTGCTTTGAAACAGAATGGAGTGAGCCATGGGCTTTCGCGTTTGTTACTTTCATGTCGGCGTTCTTACAGCAAGTTGTCACACAATTCATCTCATGGGTAGTCATGATGTGTTCGAGTTGTCAGGAAAAGAAATCCACGCTTGATCCAGAACAAGCGGATCCACCAAGTCGGTAGGTTCAATGGTCGATACTTCGTTTTGCGAAGCATTTTGCAGGCGCAAAGGTTGCTTTGGCACTTGTGGCCGCCAATTCTTTTGCCCGCTCGATGGTGAATCCAAATCGAACTGCGCTGCTAAACACACTATTATGCGCCTGAATTGCATCTTTAAGCAGCTTATTTGTTTCGTCCATCGCTTGTTTTGTTTGGTTTGACGAAGAAACCCACCCATCGCGATTGGTTATCGAACTCAGAATTCTTGAATAGCGACTAGCCACCCATATGTAGCCAATATCTATTAAAAGGATGTCGATTTCCCAGTCTTCGATTTCAGCAGGAAAGCAAACTTCATACTTCGTCACCAAGAATGCTTTCGAGAAGTTTTCAGGCGTGATTCGTGTACTAAACATGAGAGTTGCCCCTGTGTTGGAATGGTCTGGCAATGAATTACCCCCATATCTTTTCATGCCAGGTTGAAGCCCTGAGAGGAACCAAGCCATGGTTGTTTTCTTCTATCCATGGTCGCTCATTTATTCAAATGGCACAAAATGATGACTATTGCTTTAAAATGAACTTACAGACCGAAGTGAACGTGGATGTACTCGGCGACCTTTCGGCAGCCTTCTGGGTTGCCCGGAAGGTCGTGCATCTTGAGTGCCGACATGTCGTCGCGGGTCAGCGCGAACGCGGCGACGAGCCAGTTGAGGACGAGGTGATGTCCGTTACTGCAGGCTTCTCCGAGCGGCGAGAGCCCTCCGGCTGGGTCGACCCGGAGTACCTCCTCGCGCGTGATGGTGCAGGCCGCATGGACCGCCCGCGCCGCCACCAAGTCGCCCTCGGTGCAGCATCCAACAAAGTACTTGTATGTGAGCAGCCGGTCCGATCGGCGGAGCAGGTTGATGATCTGGGTGTAGTCCATTTCCGGTCGTATAGAATAGCCTCTGAGGTTTTTCAGTTTTGGCGTGAATTTGCCAGCTGTAGTAATTCCTTGACTACAATGGCATTCTTCGGTATTGGCTCACTTGAAGACCTTCTTCTGAGTTGTTACTTATGCTAGAAGCCACCAAGAGAAAAGAAAGCGCCAGACGCTGAAGAACCATCGGGGGAACAGCGCGGTCGTTGTTCGCCCGGTGGTTAAGAGACGATTCCGCAAGCCGGTGAGAACACAGCGCGCGCCGCATCAACTGCGAAGGTGTGGGCCTTTTTTGTCTGATAACCAAGCGCCAAAGACTGTTTGTATGTCGCGTTGTATGCCTGGATGGCGTCTTTGAGAGTTTGGTTGATTGTATCGAGCTCTGTTTTGTCCTTGCTCGTCATAGATAACGTCCCGCTGTTCGACTGGCGACTAAGTGTTCTCGAATACGCGGTGGCAACCGTTAAATAGCCAATACGGGTGAGCAGTTCCTCAATCCCGACATCGGACAGCACGTCGAGGAACATGATTTCATTCTTTGGTACAAGGAACGCGCGCGAGAAGTCCTTTGGATCAATCGGCGCGGGTGCGAACACCGACCACGATTTCGACGGATTGATTATCGGAGGTAAGTCCGGTAGAGCGTTCCCTGCATAGGTTTTCATGTCTGTCATGCGGCTGAAGAAGTCCATCGAATGTATGCGATTCGTTTGATGTATACAGAGTGTCCTGTTCAAATATACGATGAGGTGCAAAACACGATGGGTGCTCACAACGGAACTGAGTCGTCTTCTCCGGGTTCAACCTTTGTTTTTGCAGAGGGGGTGACTGGTACTTTTGCACCAGCGGCCGAGTTCATCTGGCGCATCATCGTTTCGATTCGCGCAATGTCCGCGGCGAGGCGTCGTTCGGTTTCTTCGGTGGCGCGTCGGGCCTCCTCGGCGGCGCGGTTCGCCTCCTCGGTCGCGCGCCGGGCCTCCGCGAGCGCTCGCTCGGCTTCGGCCTCGCGCCGGCGCATGCGCTCTTCCGCCTCGGCGCCGTCGGTCAGCCGGAGCGTCGACGCGCCTCCGCCACCGAACATCGCCAGCAGCGGCGACGAGGCCGCGGGCGCGCCCGAGCCCGAGCCCGAATAAGCGATCTGGGCCGTGGCGACGCGGGCCGCCCCGCGGAAGAAGCGCTGCATCAGGATGAAGTCGTTCCAGCGCTCTTTACCGATGTACACCTTGGTGCGGGCGACGCGGATCGGCGCGCGGCTCGGCGGCCGCTTCATGCCGGTCGTGCGCGCCGAACGCACGAGGTCCTCGATCATCACGAACTCGACGCTCTCGTCGCCGACGTCCCGGACGACGTACTCGAAGGCCTCGGTCAGCGAGGCCTTCGGCGGCGGGAAGACGCCGATCTCCTGCGCGACGAATATGGCCTCCGGCTGGACGCCGAACTCGTGGAACGGGAAGTTGTCGTAGAGCTCGTCGCGCGTGTAGACGTTGTCGCCGGCGATGAAGAGCTTGTAGTCGATTCGGGCGTCGATCAGCGCCAGCATCTCCGGGTCGAGGCCGCCCGTCTCAAGCGACTCCTTCGACACGTTCTGCGCGATCATCGCGCGCACCTCCGCGATCGGCATGAAGCCGTCGCGCTCGATGTCCGCGTCGAGCTCGCGCCGCTCCTCCTCGCTCAGCAGCGAGCGGGCGAAGGACGCGTTCTCGCTCTCGCGGTCGTGCTTGTCCGGGTCCGGCGGGGCCTGGGGGCGCTCGCCCGGCGCCAGGCCGAGCCCGAGCGGGTCGCCGGCCCGCTGCGGCGCGAGGTACGGCGCGAGCTCCGCCGTCGTCAGCCCCGGGCGCGGCGTCGACAGCATCTTTGCGACGAGCGCGTTTTGGCGGCGCGGCGACGTCGTCGTGAGTGCTTTTGCCGAATCCATTTGTATGCTCGTCGCGGCAATCGTCCAAAAAGCGGAGTCGCCCGTTTCGAAACGGGGGCGATCCAAAATTGAAAGAAACGGGACCCCGACATCACAGCGACTCGAAGCATCTCGAAACCATGTCTTCCGAGGACGCCGCTGATTCGACCTCGGAGTGCAAGGACGTGCCCGTGTACGTGAGGTCGGGGGTGTTGCCGGCGGCGGACCGGACCGAGGTCCAGTCGAGCCTCCTCGAGGCGTGCCGGCTCGGGTCGCTGGACCGGCTCCGCGAGCTCGTGCGCCGCGGGGAGCTCACCGCGGAGCACGTGCGCCGCGAGGGGTCGCTGCCGCTGGCCTGCGCGTTCGGCCAGCTGGACGTGGCGCAGTGGCTTCGAGCGACGTTCGCGCTGACCGCGGACGACGCGCGCGTCCGGGGCTGTGCCGCGCTGCGCTGGGCGTGCTACGGCGGGCACCTCGCGACGGCCCGGTGGCTCCGGGCGACCTTCGCGCTGGACGCGGCCGACGCCCGGACGGCCAACAACTGGGCGCTGCGGTGGTCGTGCGCGCGGGGGCACCTGGCCACGGCGCAGTGGCTGCGCGCCGCGTTCAACCTGGGGCCGCGCGACGCGCGGTCCTGCGACGGCTGGGCGCTGCGGGTGACCTGCGCCAACGGCGACCTGCAGGTCGCCCGCTGGCTGCACCGGGAGTTCGCGCTGACCGCCGACGACGCGCGGGCCCGCGGCCGCGAGGCGCTGCGCTGGGCGCTGGAGCGGCGCCGCTTCGATGTCGCGGGCTGGCTCCAGGCCACGTTCGAGACGGCGCCCCGGGACCGGGCCGCGGCCCGCCGCGGCGCGCTGGTCTGGGCTTGCGCGGCCGGCCGACTCGACGTCGTCGAGTGGCTCGCCGGCGACGGGCTGCTGACGGACGCCGACGTCGGCGCGGCGCGCAGCGCGGCGCACGGCCACCGGCCGGTCCTGGAGTGGCTCGCTGCGACGAGCGCCGCGACGAGCGCCGCGACGAGCGCCGCGCGAAATCGGACCGCCGTTGCGTGGCGCGTCACGGTGAAGCCAAATTAGTAGTTTTTTCCGCCCAAAACTGAAATAAAAGTATCATAGAGCAAATGGAGGAGGATTTCTTCGGGTCAGAGCCGACTTCCAAAGATGTGCCGACGACGACGTCGTCGTCGGCCGCGGCGGCTTGCGAGGCCGGGGACGTCTCGGCGCTGCTCGCGCTCGAGCAGCGCGCGGAGTTGACGGCGGCTGGCGCGCGCGAGGCCCGCCTGCTGGCGCTGGCGTGCGCGCGCGGGCACGTGGACGTCGCGCGCTGGCTCCGCGAGACGTTCGAGCTGACCGCGGCCGACGCGCGGGCCCACCACTGCGCGGCGCTGCGCTGGGCGTGCTACGGCGGGCACTACGACGCGGCCGTCTGGCTCCGCGAGACCTTCGAGCTGACGGCGGCCGACGCCCGCGCGGCCCGCGGCTGGGCGCTGCGCTGGGCCGTCGTCCGGGGCCACCTGCGCGTCGCGCGGTGGCTCGCCCAGACGTTCGCCCTGGACGCGCGCGACGCGGGGGCCTGCCGCGGCTGGGCGCTGCGGGTCAGCTGCGCGTGCGGCCACCTGCTGGCCGCGAAGTGGCTCCAGAAAACCTTCGCGCTGACCGCGGCCGACGCCGACGAGAGCGAGGCGGCCTTCCAGGCGTGCGCCCAAAGCCACATGGGCGTCGTGGCGTGGCTCCGGGCGACGTTCGGCAGCCCGGAGCTCGACCGGCGGCTGCTGCGGTGGGCCTGCGAGGGCGGTCGGCTGGACGTCGCGGCGTGGCTGCACGCCGAGGGCCGCCTGACCCCGGCCGACGCGCGCGCCGGGGGCAACCTGGCGCTGCGCCGGGCCTGCCTCGGCGGGCACCTGGACGTGGCCCGCTGGCTCGCCGACACGTACGCGCTGACGGCCGCGGACGCGCGCGTTCGCGACAACGAGGCTTTGCGCGCGGCGGCCGCCGGGGGGCGCGCGGACGTGGTCCGCTGGCTGTACGAGCGCTTCGGGCTCGCGCCGGGGGACCTCCGGGCGCAGAGCGACTGGGCCCTCAACATGGCCGCGGCCGGGGGCCACCTCGAGATCGTGACGTGGATCGCCGAGACGTCCAAGCTGACCTGGAACGACATCCACCAGGACTCCAGTCCGGTGGTGCGCATCGCCGCCGTCCGCGGCCACATGCCGGTCGTGCGCTGGATCTACAACCGGTACGACCTGAGCATCGAGAGCGCCCAGAGCGTGAACAACACGATACACTGCCTCGGGTGCACCAAGAAAAACAACGAGATCGTCCGGAAGAACCTCCTCGACGTCGGGATCAAGGAAGACGACGCTACGTCGTCGAACCGCCGCGACGAGGTCATCAAGTGGCTGCTCGACACCTTTGGCCTGTCCAAACGCACGATCACGGACTGCGCCGCGCCGACGCGCAAGGCCGCCGCGGCGTCGAAGTCGCCTCGCCGGCGCGGCGGCCTCGTCGCGCGGCGCTGAGCCGAGCCGAAGCCACTTTCGGTCATGTCGCGCGCCGGCGCCACTTTCGGTCAGGTCACGCGCTGGCGCCACTTTCGGTCAGGTCGCGCGCCGGCGCCACTTTTCTTCGGTCAGGTCACGACGAGGCGAGCCGGCGGCGGCGCACCGTTGTCATCGGACACCGACATCCGCATGAGGATGACCAGCGCGACCACGAGCACGAACACGAGGATCGCCAGGGTCGGGTTGGCGTTGATGATGTTCGTGATGTTGGTGATCGGCCCGCACTCCTGCTTGATATTCTGGACGACGTTCTGGTTCCCGCCGACCTCGACGACGTTGATGCATATCGGCAGGTTCTTGCACGCGAGGTAGTCCTCGCCGGCGGGGGCGCGTATCGCGGTCGGCCGGTAGGCGAACTCCGAGTTGACGCAGGCCGCCGCGACGACCCCGGCGCACGGGATCGCGTTGTTGACGCACGCGCAGTAGGTCGTCTGGGCGTACTGCGACCGCGAGCAGTAGCCGTTGCCGGACGCGGCCGAGCCGACGAGTGCGTCGCAGCCGGGAGTTCCGGGTTTCTCGATGCAGGCCCGGAAATGCTTCGGCAAGTCTTCCAGCGGCGGGTCTGGGCCGAACTGGGTGAATGTGGTCTGGCCGCCGCTCATAATCGTTTCGGCCGCGCCGACTCAGTCTATCTCCGGCGGCGATATTTGAAGCCGGGCCCGACGGCTGATCAATGGCGGACCGGCGGCGCGGCATCGTCCGGCGGCTCCGGCGTTCGTGGGCGCGGTGCCTGGTGCGGACGGCGCCGTACCAGCGGCAGTGGGAGCGCGCCCAGAGGGAGTTCGACTCGCTCGCGAACGCGGTGCGCCGGATGTGCGCGCAGAACCGGATGCGCCGGCGAGAGAAGACATGGATGTACGGCCGCCTGCAAGCCACGTACACGAGGCTGATCGCCGCGATCGACAAGGCCATCGCGATTCACGACCGGTGGGCGAAACGGGTGGGGCCGATCAAGCGACAATTGAATCGTCGTCGGCGTGAAAATACGCGCGACGGATGGGTGGGTGCTTCAGTCAAGACGGATTTTTGCCTATGGACTACGAGGCCGTCAGCGGGAGCGACAAAACGTTGTCTCGCGGCGAGGCCGCGCTGTTCGCGCGGCACCCGGAATTGGGCGCTGCCCTGGTCGCGAGGCTACGGCGGTCGATGGCCGTCGACCCCTCCGAACGGATCGATATCCTGGCGGAGCTCTTCGGTCAGATGAGGCGGCCGCCGTACCGGGTCCTGCTCGAGTGCCCGGAGTTTCGGTCGCAGTTGATGGAGAAGGCGTATTCGCTACTCGCGGAGTTGTCATCGCTACCCGCGACGACGGACTGGCGCGAAAAGAAGCGCCGGGCGAACTTCCGCGGGGTTCTTGCGGAGCTCATCGCCGAGATGCGGACGATCGGCGCATCGTGAGCGCGCTTTTTGTCTCTCAGGTCTTCGTCCACAGGAGGTCCTGGTAGGCGCCCTCGGAGTAGGTCGGCCAGTACATGTCGACGCCGCCGGCGTAGTTCGCGTAGGGGTTGGTGTCGGCGAGGTTCCCGAAGGTGCCGGCGCCGGGCCAGCCGTCGAGGTCGCTGGTGAAGTTCGACTTGCTCTGGCACGTGCAGTTCTTCTTCATCCACGCCTGGTGGTACCAGGCGTAGCCCGCGACGGCGATGACCAGGACGATCAGGATCGCGATGAGCAGTTTTCGCTGGGCGGCGCAGTCCATTTGTGTATACCTACGCGCGAGACTTTGCGTTCGAGCAAAACTGATTCCGCACGGATAAGAGAAAACCCATGCAAATCGACGTCCCACCGGCGCTCGACTTCGCGGCGGCGAACGACGCGGCGTACGTCGCCAAAATCGCGACCACGCCGGCCGCCCGGAAGGCCCTCGAGGACCTCCAAACGCAGTACGAGGGCGCGGCCGACAAAGCGGCTCTGCGCGCGGCGAGCCACGCTCCCGCAACTGACAAAGTGGTGCTGCGCGCGGCGAGCCACGCCTCTGCAGCGGTAGTCCTCACGGCGATCCTCCGGCGGTGGCGGCTCGCGGGGGTGCCGACCCCGGTCGACCTGTCCGCGTTCAGCGCGGTCGAGCAGCTCCCGAGGTACGACGACGGGCCGATCATGTACTTTCGGATGAATTTCCTCAACAGTCTGAGCGAGTCCGTCTTCGACGCGCTCGACGCGCCGGGCACCACGTACTTCGGCGACCCGGAGGCGGTCTTCCTGGGCAAACAGCCGAAGCCCTGGGACGACGAGCCTTCCGGGATGCTCGCCGCCGTCCTGTGGGCGGCCCGCTATGTAGCCGGGGTGCCCTTCAACCACGCGATGGTCGATATGCTCGACCCGAACGTGCAGCGCCCGGAAGACGGCGATGAGGATCGCCGGCGCGCCGAGCACGACGTCTCGGAGCCGACGGGGGCGTTCCACGTCACGGTACGCGGCCGCGTCGGGTCGGCGCTGTGGATCTCGGGCTACCCGCCCGGGTACAAGCCGAACTTCGAGTCGGCCAGTACCAGGGACAACAGCCAAGTGCCGGAAAAAATGTTGTACTTGACGTTTCGTTGGGTACACGGCTGAGTCAGATCAAGACATCAGCGCCGCTGATCAAGACATCAGCGCCGCCGTGACGGCAAGAGGCACCGCGCCCTGGAGACCGATGTTGGCTTCCGCGGCCCTCTTTTCCGCGGGGCTTTTGGCGATCTGGCCCGACATGAATGCCGCGAAGGCCACGACGATGATGAACAGCGCGATCAGCAGGAACAGCCGGGCGTCCGGGCTCGGGCGCCGGCGCTCCGTCGGCTGGACGACGTAGATCGTGGGGCCGGTCGAGTCGTTGTCAGTCCCGGACGTCGTCGGGAGCCACGTCAGGTCGTTGTCGTTCATTTGATGCTGCGCTTGCTGTGCTCGCGCTCGCGGCGGCGGCGGAAGCGCATGGTGGTGAGGTAGCTCGCCGGCGAGGACGCGGATCGAGCGGACGCGCCCTCCGAAGCCGAGCCGGTTGAGGTCCGCCACAATGACGGGCCCGGCCACGACGGCGGCGTCCATGGACGACTCGAAGTCGGCCCCCGCGTAGATCACGACGACCGTGTTGGGCTCGACCGCGAGCGAAACGATCCGGTCGCCCGGGAGTTTGACTTCGCCGCCGGCGAGCCGCGCGCCCGAGTAGTCGCCGGTGTCCAGGTCGCTGCGGCGCCCGGTCGCCCCGTAGCCGTCGTAGACGGTCGCGGCCGCCCGGCGCGACTCCGCCACCGGGCGGAACTCGATGACGCGCACGGACGAGACGCGGTCGTCCATCCCGATCGCCGACAGGTCGGCGACCTCGGCCGGCCCGACCAGGACGCGCGACCCCGACCCGGCCGCGTCGACGGCGTACCCGTCCACCAGGACGGCGATCGTGCCCGCGCCGACGCGCACGCTGCTGATGTCGTTGTTGAGGTCGGACGAGGAGCCGCGCAAGTCGTCGCCCGAGTACGTCCCGGGCCCGAGCCGGGCGAAGGCCCCCTTGAAATCCTTGTCGCTGTAGACAGTGATGGCCATCCGTATACGGAGAAAAAGAACATTTCGGCTAGTTTTTGCCCCCCTTCCCCGGGGCTTTGGACGGCACCGCCGCCGGCTTCGGCAGCGGCAGCGGCGTCGCGGGCCTCACCCGGCGCAGCCAGTCGTCGTCCGTGCTCGTGCGGACGATGTCGCGCGAGCCCAGGACACCGCTCGGCCCGCCGTCCGACCCGCCGGAAGAGAGCACCGGCGAGCTCGGCGGCCAGGCCGCGGTCGCCGAGTAGTAGCGCTGGGCGCGCGGGGCCGGCGGCGGCTGCCGCAACTCGGCGAGAATCCGCTCGACGGCGCGCTCGGTCGCGGATTCGACGGCCTGCTCGAACGCGTATTCGAAGGAGGAGGTCCCGCGATTGTTGCGTTCCTGAATCGCGAGCCTCTGCTTGCGGTCGAGTTCTTGGACCGCCGCGGATCGTTTCGCCTCCTCCGCGGCCCGGACCTTTTGCAGGCTGATCTCGCGGCTGGTCCGCATCTCGTGGAGCTGGCGGAACTCGGCCAGCGCGCGGTCCGCCTCGGCCTTTTCCCTGATGGCGCGCTCGGCCGCCTGGCGGGCGAGGTCGCGCCTCTTCAGCAGTGTCTCATAGGGCTCGTCCGAGAGATCGTCCGAGTGTTCGCTTAAGGACGCAGCCAGCGGGGCTCTTGTTGCTTCCGGGGGGGCCCTTCCGGTTGTGGGCATGTCCGCGTACAGTCGCGCCCTGGCGTTGGGGCTCAGGGTCTTCGTGGGGGTCTTAGGTTCTTCTTCTTGCTGCATCGTAAGTGCTTGCCGGTGATTTGTTCTTATTTTCGGATTCAAATGTGACCCTGCAAAAAAGACCGGGTTTTTATCTGTTTTTCCCACCTCGTGGGCCGCGCTCATCTCGGGGCCACCGGCGAAGACATCGGGGCCACCGGCGAAGACATCGGAGCCGGCGAAGACATCGGGGCCACCGGCGAAGACATCGGGGCCATCGGCGAAGGCAAAGGCACGTATCGGGGCCCGGTCTCGATGATGACCGGCTGCGGCGCCGGCGCGGCGGCGGTCCGGCGTCGGCGGCGCAGCAGCACCAGGAGCATGACGAAGCAGACGATGACGATGAAGGCGACCGCGGCGATGAGTATCGCCGACTTCGCGACGGCGGCGATTGCGTCGCCGATGAAGGCGAGGGGGTTCTCGGACTCGTAGTCCGAGTGCTGGTTCACGA
Source organism: Gemmatimonadaceae bacterium (assembly GCA_041661925.1). Lineage (GTDB taxonomy): Bacteria > Gemmatimonadota > Gemmatimonadetes > Gemmatimonadales > Gemmatimonadaceae > PNKL01. Next base: position 24,570 of record JBAZTM010000035.1, on the reverse strand, counting down.
TGTTCGTGAACGACGAGACGACGTCGCTCGTCTGCCCGTTCTGCATCAGGCACTGCGAGATCGTGTTCATCGTGGCGCCCTGGACGATGTCCTGGATGACGTTCGCATTTCCCTGGATGGAAATGTTGTTGAGGTTGTTCGAGTCGTTCACGCAGCTCTGGACCGTTTTCTGCGTGAAGTTCGTCGTGAGGTTCTGCGAAATGGCCGCGTTCGTGTTGATCTTCGAGTTGTCCATCCATTCGGTGAGCGCGACCTCCTGCTCCTTGAGCACCTGCGACACCGCGTTCGCGAACTTGCTGTTGAACGTGGCGGTCTGCCCCGTCAGCACCCCGCAGTCGGAGTTCATGGTGACGTCGACGGTCTGCGTCACGCCCTCGAAGACGTTGTAGTTCCCGTCGATCGAGATGGTGTTCCCCCCGTACTCGACGTTGATGCAGTCCTGCGTCGTGCTCTGGACGATGTCGGCGACGGTCTTCGCCGTGACGTCCACGGCCTGCTTGCTCTGGTGACCGCCCATTCGAGCCGTGTATTCCGGCCCTGCGAATTCGCCGCCCATCGAATTACTTCGGCGCCCGCGCGAATTTGAAACAGGGTCCTGAGTAGAATCTTCGGCCCGAATGCGAATCCTCAAGCCGACCGACGACGCGCCCGCCAGCGAGCGCCGCCTCGCGGCCTGGATGCTGAACATGGAGCACGCCGCCGTCGCCTTCGACGACGCGGCGCGGCCGCGCCCGGCGCCCCACGAGCCCTTCCCCGTCGTCGAGGTCCCGCCGGTGACCAAGGCGGGCCTCCCCGTGCTCGTCCACCACCGCCCGCGGGTCGGCGTCGTGTTTTACACGGCGGACGCCGGGTTCCGCGTCGACGAGTTCGTGAGCCGGCTCGCCGCGCTGCTCCAGGGCACCACCGACCACCTCGTGAAGGCTCCGGCGGCGATGAACGCGACCCCGTCGACCGTCCTGCGCCTCCGCGGCCGGGTCTCGCCGCGGACCGTCGTGACGGGCCCCCACGCCTTCCACGAGAAGCCCGTCGGCGCGGCCGCGGCGCGCCAGGCGTACCCGTCCCGCCTCCTCATCTGGCCCCCCGCCGGCCAGGTGCGGGCGCCGCCGCACGTGAGCTACCGGGCCGCGTTCACCTGGGCCTTCCTCCCGATCGAGGCCGCGCTCCGGATCGCCGGGATCGAGGAGCGCGAGGCCAACGCGATGGTCGCGTCGGTCGCCTACGACGCGGCCGGGATCTGCCGGCTCGAAGACGCCGCCGACGTGTACCGCGTCGAGCCGCGGGACTTCGGCGTCGGGACCGCGCCCGAGTTCCTGACGGCCCCGATGCCGCGGAAGGACCTCCCGGAGGAGGTCCTGGGGACGGTCGACCCGGGGACGCAGTGGATCGCGCCGCTGACCCTAATGGGGGCCAACGTCATCGGCGGCATCCTCCCGGCGGTCTTCGGGTTCGGGGGCGTTCGCGGCGGCCTGCCGCCGCGCGGATTCGCGTTCGTCGGCGCCGACGCGCCGCCGTCCCCGATCCCGCGCGTGATGGGGGCGCTCGGCAGCAGCCGGCTGCCGCTGCTGGACGCGGGCCTGGGCGCGCCGCTCGGAGCGCTGCTCGTGGACCCGGCGAGCGGAACGCTGACGTACATCGGAAACTACGAAAACCTGAACCTGCCGCTCAACCCCGGCTGGAAGCTGCTGCCGACGGCCAAGTGGCGGGAGTCCGACGTCGCGAAGCGCGGCAAGGGCCGGCTCCAGTGCTGCTCGTGCGACGCGCCGGTCGGCGGCGACGCGGTCCTGCTCGGGAGCCCCCGGGCGCCGACGAGCTCCCAGCTGCACGATGTTTGGTTCCGCCAGGCGCACCGCCCGGGGGCCGAGCTCCTGAACAAGAAAAAACACGGGGCGACGAGCCTGCTGCTGTGCATCTATTGCTGGAACGCGCTCAACGCGAAGCAGTGCCTCGGCGGCGAGCACATTCGGGCGGACGTGCGCCGCGTCGTCGTCCCGCTGACGCAGAGCGAGGTCTGCGCCGGCTGCCCGGGCTACCAGCGGCTGCCGCACCTGCTCGCCGGGCGGGTGCGCCCGGTCGACCAGGTCCCGGGCGCGTTCATCCTGCGCGGCAAAGCGACGGAGCTCATGCTCACCGGGCAGTGCCTGGGCCAGTTCCCGTCGCTGACGAACCCCCGTGTGGCCGCCCTCGGCCTCACGACGATTTCGGACCTGCGGATCGCCCAGGCCCCCGGCAATTGGGCCGCATGAGGCCGCGCCGCCTTTTTTGTTTAGCCGACGGCCGCCAAGGCTTCGGCGCGGACGCTGTCCACCTGCCACTGCGGGACCGCGCCGGGGCTCAGGGCCGCGACGTACTCGTCGACGGCGCGGCCGACCCGCTCCCGCATCGCCGCGGCGAGCCGGGCCGCGGCGGCCTCCGGGACTTCGCCGACGGCGCGCATCTCCTGCGCGCTCGTCGCGAGGTAGGACGCCCCCGCCGCGCGCTCGCCGGGGTCGCCCGACGCCGCGGCGGCCCGGGCCACGTCGCGGATCGTGTCGCCGGCGAGCTTGAAGATCTCGTTCTTGTGGTCCTCGAACCGCCTCACGTCCCAGTTGCGGCGGTCCCAGTCGAGCAGCACCAGCGTGGCGAGGATCCGGTCGGTCCGCCCGTTCACGCAGACGATGTTGTCGTGCTCCCAGCAGTCGACGAGGTTGTCGAAGAGCATCCGGCGCATCGCGGCGCGCTTTTCGGCGTTGCGCGGGTCGTCGGCCCGCGCGAAGACGCGGAGGAGGGCCTCTTCGTCAGTGATGTCGAGCGCCGACACGCGCTCCTGTTTCCGGGTCCTGGCGACGACGGCGAGGGCGAGCTCGACTTTCTCCGGGCGGCCCTCGGACAGCGCGCTGCCCTCGTCGCGCAGCCAGCGCTCGACGTCCTCGGGGTCGGGGAGCGCCACCACCCGCTGGTCGTCCCGGAGGCGGTCGACGACCGCCCGCAGGCTCGAGAGGACGCCGACGTCGTGCGTGTTCTGCCCGTCGCTCGTGTGCTCGGTCGCCAGCCGGACGTACTCGGCGACGGCCGCGCCCCGCGCCCCGCCGGCCGACTCGGCGACGGCCTTCGCCGTCGCCACGCGCCCGCCGAGGATCTCCTCGCGGCGCTTCGCCGCCGCGGCGACCACCGGAGTGGTGTCGAACAGGACAGTCAGGACCTCGGCGGGCACGTCGTCATCGAACGCGGCGAGCCCCGCGAAGGCGAAGTCCAGCGCCGCGTCGATCACCCGCGGCGCCGTCGCCTCGCCCGGCGCCGCCGTGGCGCCGCGCGGGCGCGTGTCGAGCGCCGCGAGCGCGCCCAGGTAGTGCTCGCCGGCGCGCCCGAACAGGTCGCGCCGGATCTGGGCGGCCTCGGGCGTCCGCACCCGGGGCTCCTGACCGAGGATGTTCCGGGTGATGATCGTGGCGCTCAGGAAGTGGTCGGCGGCGGTCGCGTTGCGCCGCCGCCCGGCGCGCCTCAGGGCCGTCTGCGCCGCGGCGTCGAACGTCCCGTCGGACCGGCCGTAGACCTGCCAGGGGTTCTCGACGAAGTTCATCACCCAGTACCGGGGGTGGGCCCACTCGGGGTCCTTGACCGCCATGTAGACGACCAGCAGGACCACGACGACGACCGCGGCGATCAACAGGGCCGACGACGACTTCATCTTGGATATCACCGATCGGACGAGTCCTATTCGCTCGTTTTTTGAAACGGGCGAGCGTCAAAATTGGCCGTGCACTGTCGATGGCCCAGATCGTGTTCACGGCGGGGTCGCGCGACCCGGCCGCCGGCGAGCCCACCGACGAGCACTGGAACTGGCTCCTCGACATCGACTTCGTCGACGGCGCCGCGCTGCGGGCGGGGTTCGTCGTCTTCGAGCCGCGGCTGGTCGGGTACCACCGGCTGCTCGAGTTCGCGTGCGGCCGCGACGGCGACGAGCTGACCGTCGCGCCCGGGTCGGGGATCCGCATCGTGAATGGGCTGGTGAACTTTATGGCCTTCTCGGACGCGTGCCGCCTGAACTTCGCTTTGGCCGCGGAGCCCTTCGGCCGGGGCCTCCGGCGGGCCGTCGAGGCGCTCGACGCCGCCGGCTACTTCGGCGAGCAGTCCAGACACGCTTCCGTGCCGACGCCGCGCGAGCCCGCGGCCGACCGCGCGATCATCTCGCGCGAGATCGTCGTCGTAGTCGAGGCGGTGCTTTGACGCGTTTTTTGGCGGGCGATACCACGGTGTGCGCCCAGTCCAGGACGCGAAGGCGTCTCAAGCCACCGGCGTCGCTCAGAAAGATGTTCGCATGGCTCGATCGCGGTTGAGACTCACGCTGATGGATCAGGGTGCCGCGTGAAAAAAAGGAGGTTTTCTGCGTGTTGCTCAGCAAAGGCGCACTTTACTGCGAGACGTCGTACCAGAAGTGGACGAAGAACTCGGTCGCGGCACTCGCGACCGCTGCGGCCGCGGTCGTGAGCGTGGCTGTGATGACGTCAGATCCGGCGCCGGCGGCGACTGTCGATACCGACTGCAGCTGGGTCGCCACTGTGATTCCACTCATCATGATACCACCGTCTGCGGCCGTCGTTGCCTCGAAGGTGCCGCCGTTGGGGAGCGGGGGCGAAGCCATAGTGGACAGGTCGTAGGCGACGATGACCGGCGTCGTCGTCGCCGCGGGAGTTGCACGGAACCAATGCTTGAACTCGACGATGTTTCCCGTGCGGGTCCAGTTCCAGCGGTGAAGGCTGTCCGCGCCGGCCGTCACGGTGATGCCGGTCGCGCTCGTGCCCATGGCGGCGCCGATCAGCTTCTGGCCGACCGTGGTCGTGCCGGCGAAGAAGCCCAGCACGGAGTCCGTGGCGGTGTTGACCGCGACCGCGGCGGGGCCCGCCTGCGGGATGGAGACGCCCGAGCCGAGGTTGACCGCGCCCGTGCTCACGTTCGCGATCTGGACAACGCCGGTGCCCTTGGCGTTGATGTTCAGCGCCTCGTTGGCCGCCGAGCTCGTCGCGGCGAGGGCCGCGGCACCGCCGGCCGCGGCGCCGGTGATGGCCACGCCGGTCACGCTGCTGGCGGTGTTGGTGTTGACCGTCAGGGCGGGGTCGGTCGTGCCGACGCGGGCGACCGTCAAGGCCGTCGCGGACTGGACGGAGACGGCGAGCGCCCCATTGGACTGGATGCCGCCGGTCGGCGTGAACTTGCCGGGCGTGCCCAGGTTGGGACCGATGAGGGTCCGCCCGGTCGTGTCGAGCGTGCTGTCGTACTGCATGAAGGGCGGCGTTGTTGCCATGGCTCCGTTGTGCTGCTGCGATATTCAAGCGCGCAAAATTGGGCCCCGAAAAAAACGACACGTTGAATCCAATTTAGATGGCGGTCAGAGTGTTTTCTGGACAGCCTCCGGCGTGAGCGCGCCTTGTTGCCACAGCGACCGCACGTCGGTGTACAGCACGGGGTCGGCGCCGCTCGTCGCCGCCTTGAACTCGGAGTAGGTCGCCCGGTCCTGGGCCCGGTCGAAGTACTCTTTCGACTCCTTGTGGACGGCCCGCGCCCGCTCCGAGACGAAGGTGTCGCCGCCGCGGCGGCGACCCGGGAGCAACTTCACGGCCAGGAAGACGAGGACGCATGCGACCACGACCAGCGCCGCGATCTCGAGACGGGGGTCGACCATTCGCCGCGCAACTATTCATGCGGAAAGAAAAGTGCCGGCGCCGGTTAGTCCGTCGCTTCGGCGGCGAGCTCGCGGAGGGCGCGGTAGTCGTCGAGCAGCGCCGGCGCGGGCTTCCGCTCGAGGATGCAGACGGTGTCGTGCCGCCGCGCGTAGTCCACGAACGCGGCCAGGCCGCTCGCGGGGAGGTTCTCGGCGTACTCCTTCCAGATCTCCCCGGCGGCCAGCCCCGCGTGCGCGTCGGGCCCGACGCCGCGCGCGCGGCGGGAGTCGTTCAGGTGGATCATGACGCGGTCGTGCGGGATCGCCGCGTGCTTTTGTTCGAGCGCGCCGAGCCAGGCGTCGGCCGCCGCGTACGACGCGACGTCGACGCCGCACGTCCACAAATGGGCCGAGTCGACGCAGAGGCCGAAGTGGTCGAGCCGCGAATCGAGCTTCTCGCGGATGGCCCGGAAGAGCGCGGCGAGCTTCTCCGGAGTCTCGTAGTAGGACTCGTCGGGCCGCACCGCGGGCGTCTCCAGGTAGATGCGGACGCCCGCGGGGTCGTACAGCCGGGCGATGTACTTCATCACTTGGTCGACCGGCGCCTTGGGCAGGTGGACGACGAGGCCGGCGATCCCCGCGCGGGCGCAGACGCGCGACTCCTCGCGGATGAAGCGCGCCGCGTCGGGGTCGCCGCGCCAGGGGACGGCCGAGTACGAGCTGTGGGCGATCGCGCGGATCCCGGTGCGCGCGAGGTACTCGCGGAGGGCGTCCGCGTGGGCGTCCGGGACGATGATCTGGCGGTCGCGCGGCCCGCCGACGAACATCGAGACGGCGCGGACCGCGAAGCCGGCTTCGACCTCGGCGGCGCGCCGCGCGGCCTCGACGTGCTCGGCGATCGTCGCGCGGGCGCCCCGCGCGTGGACCCGGTCGACGTGCGGGCCGAACATTGCGTGAGTATCATAACGCGCGAGTTCGCTCAATTGTTTTGCTCCGGGTCTTCGCGGGGTCCCGGAGCGGATTTGTTCCTTCGATAAAAATCGAAGACTTCAAAGCGTCCAGCTTTCGATCGTTTTGGCGAGCGATTCGTTACCGACCTCGCGGGCGGCGGCCACCGCAGCGCCGAGGTTCGTAGCACCCCACAGACGGCAATGTGTTACGGCGAGTAGGTTTTGGTCATATGCGGCCTCGACAATCCCTATATCGTAGTCCATGGCGGATCCGCTTTTGTTCGTCCATTCCTGAATCATGCGCGTCAGTCGAATAGCATTAGCCTTGGCGTCAGGACTGCTTTTTTGTTCTTGTACATGGAGTCGATTAAACTCATTTGTTTGTGCCGCACTTAAGGCGACCTTGAGGGTTGTTGCGCCCCACAAACGGCACTGGATGATGATCTTCGGGTCTCGGTTTCTCCGAATCGCGGCGATCATGGCCGAATCAATCGCGCGGGCTCCATACGCACGACACGCTATGAAGGTCTCAAAGTCACCCCGTCCTGCGGATTCGACCAGCTGGTGGTCGAGCACGTCTTGGTACGCCGGACTGATGACTTTCTCCCGCATTTACGCAGTCGATACATACTCACCTTTGGATTCAATTTTGGCAAAAAACAGCAGTATGGTCGGGCTCACTGCAGGTCGACCAGAGCCGCGATCGGGTTCAGGACCACGGCACCGGCCGCCTCGGCTCTGGCCGAAAGTGATTGAGAGCCCAGTCGACTTCACTTGCGTGAGCGTCTTCTCGAGCCGACTTCACTTGCGTGAGCGTCTTCTCGAGCCGACTTCACTTGCGTGAGCGTCTTCTCGAGCCGACTTCACTTGCGTGAGCGTGTCTTCTCGTTCGTCGGCGCTGGCCGACAGCGATCGAGACCCCAGTCGTCCCCGTGCAGAAGTCGTTCAGCTGCTTCTTGTAGACGGCTGTCGTCTCCGCGAATTCGAGCAATTCTGGCATATCGATCTGAATGGTCTTCTTGAGAAGATCAGAATCTCCCATAAAGATCGATTTCAGCAGATCGGGGTTCTTCAAGAACGAGTTTCCGATTGGAAACTCGTTCTCTGCGAGGACGACCTCGCACAGCAGTTGCGGGTTTTTCCAGAGGAAGGCCTGGATCATATCCGGCTTTTCCAGAAGCAGGCGCGTAACCACGTCCGCGACGGCCGCCGTAGACAGGAGCAAATCAGTTGTTTCCATCACGACAATCTATATATTTTTTGTTGTTCAATTTTGATCGAAAAACGACCCGGGCTTTCATTGCAGGCCGACCAGGGCCGCGATGGGGTTGAGCACTTCGACTCGATCGTCGGCGCCGCTCATCGAAGCGGCGTGCTCGTCGGCGAGCTCGTTCCCGCGGTGGAAGAGGCGCTCGCGGGCCGTGGCGTCGGGGCCCGGCGCCCGCTGGTGGCCCCGGACGTGGGTCAGCGTGACTGACGACGCCTGGTCGCGCAGCGCCCCGAGCAGCCGCCAGGCGATCCAGACCAGGTCGAAGTTCTTGAGCTCGCGCTCGGTCCCTTTGGCGAGACGCTCCGGGAGCCACTCCCGGAGCGTCATGATCGAGATCTTGCTGTCCGAGACGATCTCGACGCGGCCCAGCGCGCGCCCCCGGAGCAGCGCGAGCAGGGCGTACGCGAGGCCGAGGAGTTCGCCCCGGTTGTTTGACGGCTGCACGGCCGACGCGTCATCAACGGCGAGGCCGGACTCGAGGCGCTCCTCGTCGACGAAGCGGTAGGCGAACGGCCGCACCCCGCCGCGGACGACGACGCCGCCAAAGGCGCCGCCGGCGAACACCGCGGCGAAGCCCGCGCGGGCGTCGGCGCCGCCGTTGTTCGAGCAGGCGCCGTCGGTGTACGCGAAGACCGAGGACGACGGCTCCCAGTCGATCGGCCGGCGCCCCTCTTCGCGCAACACAGCGTTCACCTCCTCGAAGTGGGGGCAGTTGCGGAACTTGAGCGCCTCGGCGAGGCGGTTGTCGATGAGCGGGCTGGGGTGCGTCCACTCGCGCGCGACGTGGCCGTGGGCCCGGGCCACCGGCGCGTAGGCGCGCGCGTCGCCGCCCCAGAGCAGGAACTGCAGGCGGCGCCCGGCCCGCTGCCGCTCGGCGCAGAAGCGCCGCAGGAACTCGCCGACGAGCGGCTTCCACGCCGGCGCGTGCGCCCCCCGCACCCCGGGGGCCGTCGTCAGCGCCGTGTTGAGCATCAGCACGCCCTGGGCCGCCCAGGAGCGAAGGTCGCCCCCTGTTCGCCGCGGCGCTTGCCCCGGCAAGCGCCCCGACAAGCGCCCCGGCGGCCCCATCCGGTCGAGGCAGCCGAAAATCCGCACGAGCGACTCCGGCAGGGGCCGGCCGCGCGGCACCGAGAAGCAGAGGCCTTGCGCGTCGCCGGGGGTCGGGTAGGGGTCCTGGCCGATGATGACCACCCGCGTCTCGTCGGGCCCGAAGCCGCGCAAAGCCTCGAACACGAGCGCCGGCGGGGGCGTCACCGGGCCGTCGCCGATCGCATCGAGCGCTCCGACGAGGCGGGGCCGGTCGATGTACTCGTGCCAGGCCGGGTCGACGCCGCGGAGGAGTTCTTCCGGCGTCATTGGATGTTGCCCGCCCGGGCCTGTTCAATTCCGGCGAAATTGAACGGACCCGCGATTGCTCTATATCCAAACCCGACGAACGATGGAGCCCGGGGACGGCGTCGACACGACGGCCGCCGACAACGTCAAAGCGGCGAACCTAGCCGCCGACAACGTCAAAGCGGCGGACCTGACACTGGCGGCGGTCGAGGAGATGTTCGGCGACCAGCTCCCGGAAAACGCTGCCACGTTCCGCTCAAAGGGGGCGTCCGCGCTGATGCGAGAGCACGACCTGGACCGGCTGCTGCAGTCGCTCAAGGTCGACGACCCACCGCCGCCGAAGCTCAAGACGGTCTACGACCAGTGGGACGTCGTCGCCGATGACGAGCCCGAGTACGGCAGCGAGCCGGCCGACGACGAGCCCGGCATCGACCGGCGCCTCCGCGACATGGAGGGCGTCGTCGCCTCGATCGACGACACGACGGTCGCCACGCGGGACACGGTGCGCGACATGTTCGAAATCGCGAACGACACATCGTATGAAATGTCGAAGGCCCGCAAAGACCTCCAGAACATCAAGTTCGAGATCGAAACGCTGAAGGCGCTCGTGGCCTCGCAATCCGAAGAAACCCGTTCGATGCGCGAGTACATGGCCAAGCTCGTCCGGATGCTCGCGAACGGCGGCCTCCTGAAGAAGCCCGACGAGCCGGGCCCCCTGAAGAAGCCAGACGAGCCGTAATTCGGTCGCGTCTGCGGCCTTTTTCGTATTTGAACAGCCGCAGCGGTGGAAATAAGCCCAGACGCCGGATGTCCTCGTCGGACGCCAAAATCGTCCTCGACACTTTGCGAGACGGGGCGCGCACGCTCCTCAGGGGAGAGCTCGAGCGGGCCGCGCAAGAAGGCAGCGTCGCCCCCCTCGGGCAGGCGCTCGAGCAGGCGATCCACACCCGCTCGGTTCGCGCGTCGAAGACCGACGCGGAGAAGCGCCGCCGGGCGTACTCGGAGGCGCTCGGCCACGCGCTGGACGTACTCCGACGGCAGAATGGCCCCTTCCCCGACGACACGGTCGCCCGCCAGTACGCGTCGGGCGAGCTCACGGCCGACGACGTCGTCGGCCTGAACTGGGTCGATCCCGACGAGCGCGAGACGATCCGGCGGCTCTTCGTCCGGACGCTGGTCCGCCACGACGCCTTCGCGCGCGACCGCCCGCGGGCGCTCGAGACGGCGCGGCTGCTCGAGCTCTCGTGCTTCAACGCGGTGGTGCGGGCCTGCAAGAACTCGGAGGAGCCCCCGCGCCGGAACTGGGACTCGCCGACGTTCGTCGACAACTACAGCACGCGCTGCGGCACGGTGGCGAGCCTGCTCGACCCGGACTCGAGCGCCTGCCGCGCCTACGGCTCGGCGCTGGCGCCGCGCCTCCTCGACGGCTCGCTCGCGCCCGAGGCCGTCGGGGGGATGGCCGAGCGGGACCTCTGCCCGGCGGCGGCGGAGGGGGAGCGGCGGCGCATCGCCGAGCGCGCCTCGCAAAAGGTCGCCGAGAAGGCGTCGAACATGTTCCGGTGCCCCCACTGCGGCGCCCGCCGCTGCACCTACCGCGAGGTGCAGAACCGGAGCCTCGACGAGGCGCCGGACTACCTCTGCTACTGCCTCGACTGCGAGCGCCGCTTCACCGGCCGGAGCTAGCGGCGCAAAAAAGTGGCGGCCGCTACCACGCGACGAGAACCTCGGCCGGCGGCACGCGTCGCCGGCGGCCGATTTTTTCCTCCTGGCTGACGACCGGCGCGACAGAGATGTCGCGCCGGCACGAAGGGCACTTCGTGTTGCCCTTCGTCACCCAGGGCAGCAGCCCCGAGCAGTCCTCGTTGAAGATCGCGTGAAAGGTGTGGCCGCAGTCGAGCACGATCGTGATGGCGTCGCCGGCGTGAATCTCATCGCCGCAGATGGCGCATGTGCCGTCAAACACAGGCTTTTTCGGCTTTTCGCTCGCGGGCGCCTCCGCCCAGCACCGGCGGGCTTCGCGGAATGCATTCACGTCGGCATCGCTCACCAGAACGGTGCTGCGGTGCGCGAACGCGCTCGCGCCGTACCACTCGGCGGGGCTTTCCATCCGGGGGTCGACCGAGGCCGTGTACTGGCGGCCCGGGTCCTGGATGATCCACCAGGGGATCACGCCCGGCAGCGCCGCGTACCGGTCGAGGATCGCGCGGATGTTGCGCGCGAGGGACGACCTGATGTTGAGCCGCCGCCCGGGGTTGAGCCGCCGGGCCTCGCTCACGGCCTCGACGGCGCGCGAGATCTCGGCCTCGGTCAGCCCGAAGATCCGGCGCAGCGGAGTGATCGCGATCGTGACGCCACTGGCGCTCGGCGTGACGCTCCGCGCGTAGAGGCCCAGCGTCGACTCGAGCTGGGCCTGGCTGATGATGTCACTAAGCATCGGACTACCGCGATCGACGTACTGCTGGAACGGAATCGCCGTTTCGTCATAATCGGAGATCTCTTCGCAATAGCCGATTACGACGAAACGGTTCCGCCCGGATGCGAACTGGTAGGTGTTGATGTACTTCGATCGGACTAGCGTCCGATCGAAGTCCCAGCGGTACTCGTAGTCCGATCCGTAGTCGCTCGCCGGCGGCGCCGGGGCGCCCTCGGGCGGCCGCAGACTGCCCGCCGCCATGGCGCCGCCGGCGACGTCGACGTCAAGCCGCAGGTGCGGCAAGACGACCGTCGAGGCCGCGACGAACAGCCGCCGGTCGAAGTCGGGGAGTTCGAGCGCGTACCCGCGATCGAAGTACTTCATGAGGCGCGCCTCGTACGTCGTGCTGCGGTAGGCCGGCACAACGGTGTTGACCCGGTGGACGTGGGCGTGGGCGCCGAGCGTCGTCGTGTACGCGCGGGCCCCGTCGTACGCGACCGCCGCCGAGGGGATGTCGAACGCGTGGAGGCAGGCGCTAATCGACGGGTACACCCTGAGCACGATCTGGAACTTCTCCGTCGCCGCCGACGAGTGGTAGGTGACGTTGTGCGCGAGCAACGTCACGACGCCCGCCGTGAGCGTCTGGCTCACAACCTGGTAGGCCTTTTTCGCCTCGACGGAGATCCGCTTGGCCAGTTTCGCGACGATCTTCCACAGCGCCGCCGTGTTGGCCGGGTCGACCCCGTAGATGAAGAAGTCGACGTCGCCGGCCCGGTGTGCCGGGTCGCCCAGCGGCCAGGCCGCCGCCCCGCCGGCGACGAAGACGTGCCGCATCGGGAGGACTTTATTCGCGATCATGAACCGACGGGCGAAGCTCGCCGAGTACTCGGCCTGGGCGACCGGCTTCGCGGCCGCCCAGTTGACCGGGGCGAAGATCGGCGCGCGGACGCCGGCGCCAGCGGGGAACGCCGCCGCCACCTGGTCGATCGACCAGAGGTCCGCGTTCGAAACGTCGGGGTGCCGGTGGGCGTCGTTGACCGCGACCGGGTCCTCGCTCAGAGTGAATGCGCCCGACTCCGCGATGTTCTCGGGGACGTTCGCTGGCGCTCGCCGACGCGCCGGCGTCGGCGATTCTTCTTCGACGGAGCTCGCATCAGATTCGCTGGTCGACGACATTGTTTCATGTGGAATTGCCGTTTCAATTTTGACCGAGCAAAACTGAATATGATCCTGTCAAACAACCAAAGATGGACGCGCTGCCGAGAGACCTCGTCGGCGAAATCGCGCAGTATATGCCACTTGAGGCAAAATGTCGTCTGCGACTAGTATGTCGAGGCCTAAGGGAGAAGCTGGACGGCAACGTCGCAGTGTGGAAAGCGGAAAGCCCCGACGCAAAGCAGTGCGCGCTCCAGGCATCATGCCGGAGTGGCAACCTGGAGCGCGCGCAATGGATCGTCAAAAAGTTCGTCCTGACGGCGGCCGATGCGAGAGCCGACGACAACTACGCACTGCGTTTGGCCTGCACAAATGGGCACCTGCCCGAAGCACAGTGGCTGGCGAGCACGTTCGACCTGACGGCGGAGGACGCGAAAGCCGGCGACAACTGGGCGCTGCGCCAAAGCTGCGCGAACGGCCACTTGCCCGTGGCGCAGTGGCTCGTGGAGACCTTTGACTTGACGGCGGCCGACGCGAAAGGCGACGACAACTACATGCTGCGCGTTGTCTGCGCGAAAGGTCACATCGAAGTGGCTAAATGGTTCGTGCAGACGTTCGCTTTGACGGCTGACGACGCGAGAGCTCGCGACAACGAGGCGCTGCGCCTGGCCTGCTGCGAGCACGGGCGCCTGCCCGTGGCGCGGTGGCTTCACACGACGTTCGGCCTCAAAGCGGCCGACGCGAGAGCCAACAACAACTATGCGCTGCGCCGAAGCTGCCTGTACGGCCACCTGCCCGTGGCGCAGTGGCTCCGAGAGACCTTTGCTTTGACGGCGGTTGACGCGAGAGCCGACGACAACTATGCACTGCGCTGGGCCTGCACAAGAGGGCACCTGCCCGTGGCGCAATGGCTCGTGGAGACGTTCGCTTTGACGGCGGCCGACGCGAGAACCGACAACAATTGGGCGCTGCGCGAAGCCTGCGTGAATGGCCACTTGTCCGTGGCTAAATGGCTCGTGGAGACGTTCGGCCTCAAAGCGGCCGACGCGAGAGTCAACGACAACTGCGCACTGCGCTGGGTCTGCACAAGAGGACACTTGTCAGTGGCTAAATGGCTCGTGGAGACGTTCGCTTTGACGGCGGACGACGCGAGAGCCGGCAACAACTACGCGCTGCGCCGAAGCTGCGAGTACGGACACTTGCCCGTGGCGAAGTGGCTGGCGAGCATGTTCGAACTAACGACGATTGACGCGATTGCCGACGACAACTACGCGCTGCGCCGAAGCTGCCTGAACAACCACTTGTCCGTAGCGCAATGGCTCGTGGCGACGTTCAGGATCGACGCGACTGACGCGAGAGCCGACGGCAACTACGCGCTGCGCGAGGCCTGCGCGAAAGGCCACTTGTCCGTAGCGCAGTGGCTCGTAGAGACGTTCGCTTTGACGGCGGACGATGCGAGAGCCGACGACAACTACGCGCTGCGCCAAAGCTGCGCGAAAGGCCACTTGTCTGTAGCGCAATGGCTCGTGGATACCCTCGCTTTGACGGCGGACGACGCGAGAGCCCGCGACAACGAGGCGCTGCTACTTGCCTGCGCAAATGGGCACCTGCCCGTGGCAAAATGGCTGGTGGAGTCCGGCGGACTAACGGCGGAGGACGCGAGAGACGGCAACAACGGCGCGCTGCGCTGGGCCTGTGCAAATGGGCACCTCGAAGTAGCGCAGTGTCTCCAAGAGACCTTCAAACTCGAAGCGGAGGACGCGAGAGCCGATAACAACTGGGCGCTACACAATGCCCGCTTGAATGGGCACACGGCAGTCGTAGAGTGGCTCCGAGCGACGTTTGGTGTTTGAGTGTACATGCGATTTTTTCCAGAAGAACAATACGCGCGCGACATCTGCCACTGAAAAAACAACAACACGCGCGCGACATCTGCCACTGAAAAAACAACAACACGCGCGCGACATCTGCCACTGAAAAACGAGAAGTCGCTCTCAGATGATCTTCGTCAGCGTGCTGACGGTCAGGGCCTTGGTGTCGAGCGCCGAGCAGAACAGAATGTCGTCGTTCTCGCGGATCAGGATGCGAACGTTCTCGGTGACCAGCGAGGCCGCGAGGGACTTGACGTTGTCGACCTTGATGTGGCAGCAGAAGGTCGTGCCCTTGGGGATGTTGGACCGCAGGTGGATTTTCTCCGCGGATCGCAGGACCCCGTGGTAGTTGACGTTCGACCGCGTGTACACGAACTGCAGCGGCTCGTCCCCGATTTTCTCGATCGAGAAGACGTCGCTGTAGTTGGAGATATTTCCGATGATCTCCTTGAACTTCTTCGCGGAGAGGGTGAACTCGATTGGGAAGAGCTCCAGCATCTTCTCGGGCGCCAGCAGCGTCTCGGCTTGGAAGAGATTCGGGTCGTCCTTGTGCGACGACAGGGTGATGCGGTACGTGTTGTCCATCTCGATGTCGGCGTCCTTGAAGATGAAATAGAGGCTGCTGTGGTCGTCGTTGGACTGCGTGATCGTGACCTTGAAGAACGACTTGGAGATCGCGTAGAACATCTTTTCGACCTCCTCGCGCTTGATGTCGAGCCGGAACTCCCCGTCGCAGTAGTACCAGTTCACGTGCTCGCCCGCGAACCGGCCGATCGCACGGGAGGTCTCGGAGTGGTCGCGCGCGAAGAACGTCAGCCCGGTCTTGTTGCACCGGAGGAAGATCTCGACGGCCTTGATGTTCTTAAGGTACGAGAACAGGGCTCTGAAAGAAATCGGGTCAGAGTAGACGAACTCCAGGCGGTTGTTCGGGTTGTTCGGCGAATCGACGACCCCGAGGTGGTCCAGCGGCGGGGTCGGCTGGGCCCGCGGGGGGCGGCCCGGGCCGCGGCGGGCCGGCGGCGCGGCGGCCGCGGCGGTTTTCTTCGCGGCCGGAGCTGACGACATAACGCGTATCGCCTCAACGGCTTAATTCTCTAACTTCGGCGCCAGCAGCGAGTAGATCTTGAGCGAGCCCGGGAGTTCGAGCGCCTCGGCCGGCTCGGCCGCGCGTCGGAAGTCGCGCATCAGCCCGTCGCGCCGGCGCGACGGGTCCGGCTCGGCGAAGTGCTTCGCGAGGTCCGCCCCCCGGAGCTTCTCGTTCAGGGCGAGCCAGACCCCTCGGGCCGCGTCGAGCACGGCCAGCGCGTGCGTGATGCGGTACTCGCGCTCGGCGACCTCGTACGGGACCAGGGGCGCCGCCGCGCCGACGAGGACCCGGCGCAGAACCGAGTCCGCGGCGCCGGCGAACGCCCGGGCGACGGCCGACGTCGCGTAGTGCTCCGGCTGGAAAGCCTCGCCGACCGCCAGCTCCAGGAACTCGTCGGGCGTCTCCGGCGGGTCCTCGTCGTACCGGCGCGCGAGCTCCTCGGCGAGGACCCCGGCGAGCACGCCCGGGTCGACCGCCGCCGCCGTCGGGCCGCCGCCCTCGTCGGCCTCGAATCTCGACCGCAGCGACGACCAGGTCTCGGCGTTGTCGGCGCGGATTTGCTCGATGATGATGTCGGACGTCGCCCTCGCGTAGGCCTCGACCCGGCTCCGGGGGCCGGCGAAGGGGGCCCACAGCGCGGCGTTGGTCTCGGCCCCGGAGTGCATCTCCTGCGCCGGCGCCCCCCGGCCGAACGCGACCCGGACCGGCTCGCCGGCCGGCACCGCGAGCGGGCGCGCCGCACTCGCCGCCATCGCGCCGGCCGAAGCCGAAGCCACATCCACCGCGGCCGTGATCGTCCTGAGCCGCTCGACCGTCTTGAAGCTGAGGCCGCTGAAGACCGAGGCGATGGGGCCGAACGCCGCGGCGCGCCGCCGGTCGATGAGCGGCGCGAGGTCGTACCGCACGGTGGGGCCGCCGAGCGAGAGGTCGACCGGCGGCGCGCCGCCGGGCGTCGCCGCGGCGGCCGGCTCGAACCGGCGGGGCGCGTAGCCCATCGCCTGGATTGGGTGGTACCGGATCAGCCGCTCGAAGGCCTCGCTCGCCTCCCGGGGCCCGTCCGAACAGCCGAGCGCTCGATCTTTGGCGCCCTCGAGGAGCCGGCCGGCGCGGGCGTCGCCGCGCCGGCAGAGCAGCGCGCTCGTGTAGAGCTCGGTCGCGTAGGCGGACCGGGGTTGGGCCTTGTACGCCGCTTCGATCTCGTCGAGGCCCGGGCCCGCGGGCGAGGCCCTCGAAACCACGCCGTCGATGGCGGCCCGCCGCCGCGCCTCGGCGTCCGCCGCCGAGGCGCGCACGCGCCGCGTCAGGTGCCCGAAGGCGTCCGAGTACGTCCGGCTCATCCCGGACGAGACGAGGGCCACCACATTGGGGTCCAAGAATGCGGCCGTGACGCGCTCGAGCCTGTCCGAGGCCGAGTCGAGCGCGTCCCCGGCGTCCATCTCCGCGCGCAGCGTCGTCGGCGGCGTGCCCGGCGCGGCGACGAGCTCGAGCTCGTCGGCGGCCCGGCGCCACCGGCCGCCGATGGCGCGGGGGCCGCTCGCGCCGACCTCGTCGGCGTAGGCGCCGAGCGCGGCGGCCCAGGCGGCGACCGCCGCGCCCCACTTGTCGAGTTCGGACTCGTCGGTCATGAGTATCGGGAGCGCGTATATAGAGCCTGTCGAGATCTTCCATTTGCGAATGGCACCGCCGCAGAGCAAAAAGGATTCGTGGCATCCCGTGAAGCCGCAGATTACCGACCCGGACCTGGTGCCGGCCGGGCGGCCGCCGCCCGGCGACGCGCCGCCGCCCGACGCGGACGCGCCGGCCCCGGCGAGCCAGGGATTCTTCCGCGACCACATGTTCGCCATCATCGCCTCGGCGATCATCCTGCTGATCGTGATCGTCGTCCTCTTCGTCTACCTCACTCGACGGGGCGGGGATAAGAAGAAGAAGGCGGCGGCCAGCGCCGGGGAGGACCCGCCGGCCGGGACGACAGCGGCCGCCGTCAACTACGAAGAACTGAAGAAGCTTCGCGCCGCCAGAAAGTCTCGGGACAACGCGATGACGCCCCCTCAGCCCGACGCAATGGCGCCCGCCCCGCCCGGCGCGATGGCGAACTACTATGGCCCGCAGCAGGCGCAGCAGGCACAGCATGCGCAGTACGCGCAGCAGGCGCAGCAGGCGCAGCAGGCGCAGCAGGCGCAGCAGGCGCAGCAGGCGCAGTACGCGCAGTACGCACAGTACGCACAGCAGACGCAGCAAGCGCAGCAGACGCAGCAGACGCAGCAAGCGCAGCAGACGCAGCAGACGCAGCAAGCGCAGCAAGCGTACGCGCCGCAAACGGTGAGGCAGGCGGCGCCGCCGCCGCAGCGTGTACCGCCGAGGCCGCAACAGGTCAAAGCGGTCGAAAAACAAGAGGACCCGCAAATGGAGCAGAGCGAACAGGACAATTACATCGATATGCTCCTGGACGAAACGCTCGCGGCGGAGTCCCCCAATTAACGAGATCGGCACATCGAACGATTATTTTTGCGCCGTCCGCTTTTATCACTGGCGAGCAAATTGAAGCCCATCTGGGGTACCAATAGTCAACCGCGGAATTGCCTATTAAAGAAAGGTACTCAGGGACTTATTCAGAACAAGACCTTTTCGCGAAAGAATGTCAGCCAAGCCAGCATCCGTCAACCTCAAGACAACCGCCGCCAAGACAGCGGCCCCGGCCGCCAAGGCCACCAAGACCGCCGCCGCACCCCCCAAGGGCGACGCCGCCGCCGAGACGGTCACGAAGCCGGTCGCCGCCAAGACCGCCGAGACGGCCACGAAGCCGGTCGCCGCCAAGGCCGCCGAGACGGCCACGAAGCCACCCAAGGCCGCGGCCAAGGCAAAGGCACCAGTTGACGAGAACATCAAAGCCAAGGCGCCAGTTGACGAGAACGCCACGGCCGACGACGTCGAATCCGGCAAGAAGCGCGTGCAGATGGCGACCGTCCTCAACATCAACATCTCGCAGGCCCGCTGCCAGACCCACCTGAAGCAGAACCTGGGCTCCGAGGAGATCGCGGAGGAGATCGCGAAGCTCCGCCACGACCTGAAGGGGGCCAAGGACCAGAAGCAGGCCGAAGCGCTGAAGGCGAAGATCGCCGAGCTCTCGAAGAAGAACGTTCGCATCAGCAGCAGCACCCCCATCGCGGCCGCCGTCGTCATGGACGGCCTGATCACCGAGCTGGTGCGCTACGCCATGGACCAGGCGATCGCGAGCGACCGCAAGATCGTCGAGGTCGCCCACGTCCACGAGGGCAACCCGTCGAGCCTGGTCTACTACCCGATCTTCAACAAGCTCCCGGCCTACGTCAACTACAGCCCCGAGAACGAGGACGAGCTGCACAAGAAGCAGGCCGCGGCCAACAAGGCCGTCAAGGAGGCGCGCGAAGCCAAGAAGAACGCCGCGGCTCCCCCCGCGCAAAAGAAGGCCAACGGCGCTGACGAGCACGCGGTCTCCGAAGAAGACGACGAGGACGAGCACACCAAGACGTCCTTCATCACGTACGTGGACAACGCGCTGCAGTCGGTCAAGAAGGACGAGGCCTACGCCACGATGCGCATCAGCAGCCGCATGCGCGAGTACCTCAGCGACCTCATCGTCGAGGGCCTCAAGCGCATGGCCATGCTGTGCCGCATCCTCGTCCAGGAGGTCATGGACGTTCGCACGATGAACGCCGAGCACATCAAGGCCGTGATCCGTCTGCTGATGGCCGACGAGGGCCGGGCCGAGGAGCAGATCGACGAGGTCAAGAAGCGCATCGACGAGAAGCTCGAGGTCTACCACGCCTACCTGCAGAGCGAGCTGGACAAGAAGGCCGAGGCGATGAGCGAAGAGGAGAAGGCCCAGCTCGCCTCGCAGAAGGTCGAGGCCGAGAAGGCGCGCAAGATCCGGACCATGGAAGCCGCCAAGACGAAGGCCCAGGAAGCCATGAAGCAAGCCGACGAGATCGCCAAGGAGATCGCGAATGGTGGCGCTGCCGTCAAGAACGGCCACAAGGCCTAAACTGCCGCCGATCAGCCCTCGTAAGTAGGGCGGCGTCCCTTCTTTTTTCGAACGCCGCGCGGCAAAAAAGCTCGCGCTATGCGTCGGCTACTCCGAAGGTCTCCACGAGCCACGCCTCGATGTCGGGGCGCCCGTTCGCTCGCACCCAGCCCAGCACCTCACGCGTGTGCAGTGCGTTCAGCACATCTTTTTTACGGGAAACCATCGAGTCGCTGGTCAGTTCGGGGAAGGTCTGCACGAGGAGCTGCGCCACGGGCAGGTGGCCGTTTATGCAGGCCCGGCACAGCGCGTCGAAATGTTCAGTCCGCACGTCCTCGACGGTAAGGCCGCATCTCAGGAGCTCCCGCACGACATCCAAATGCCCCTCCCGGCAGGCCCAGCGCAGCGGATAATTATCGAGTATCCGCAGGTCTTTGGCGTTACCCGTTCGCAACACGTAATGATCATGATCGATGTCCAGGATTCGGTCGCCGAATTCGTCAACATAGAAACGCCAAGTGAATGCAGATCGACCGCTTTCGGGCAGCCCCGGAAAGGTCGAGTAGAGCCACGTGTTAACCGACATTAACCCTCTGCTGCGTGTACGGACCGGCAGATCATAACCGTCGAACCACGGTGTTGTCTCGGACACGTCCATTTCGAAGAACTGCACAATCCACTGAGCGACTTCAAGTTGATCACAAAGACATGCGTGTATCAACATGTAGAAAGCTTCTTTTGGATTCTTTTTGACGTGGCCCTTCAAGTCGAATGCCTCGGCGATCCACTTCGCCATTTGCAGGCGCCCATAGCCACAAGCTGCTTCAAACGCACGGAGTGCTTTGAAGTTGCTTGGTGCGAACTCGTAGTTGGCGAAGATTCGCTTCGCCGTCAACAAGTGCCCGGCATCGCAGGCATCCCACAGTGCCTTGTAGTGGGCATCGCGCCACAATGCCTCGTGGTCGAACTCCATTCCGCAGGTGTGTTATACAACCAATGCATTCGATTCAATTTTCCAAAAAATGTTCGTTTTCTCGCAGAAAAAACACCTAGAACCGCAGTGGAGGTTCTATTTGCCGGCAAGCAAGTCGACAATCATTGACAGATCGACCGCCTGCATACCGATGGCCCCCATGAGCCACTTCACGGTCTCGACGCTCCCGGCTTGGTGGGCCGCCCGGATCGCGTCGAGGTAGTCGGGCCGCGCGTCGGCGGACGTGAGGTCGAATGTCTCCACGAGGTACCGGACCGTCTCCAGCGCGCGCTTCTCTATGCAGGCGCGGCGCAGCGGCGCGATTTTGTCGCGCTTCACCTCGCTCGCCGTCAGCCCGAAGGACTCGGCGAGCAGCCGAACGATATCGGAAGGCAGTCTTCTGCAGGCGAGGCACACCACGTAAACGCGGATCGTGTCGTTCGGCAGAGTTTTGACGAGCTCGATGAGGTACTTCACGTCGTCCGACCGCTTGCCGTATGTGTCGCATTCGATCGCGCTCACGAGGAAGTCGCAGACTCGTTGCAGGATTCCTGTCGTCGGCTCAAACTTCGCCAGGAACAGCTCCAAGACTCCCATGTGGCCGTTATGGATCGCCTTGTTCAGCGAGAAGAAGTCGGTGTATAGCAGATCGGCCACGATCGGCTGGAACCGATCACAGAGGTACCGCGCGACCTCCACGTGGCCGTTCTCGAACGCCGCACGCAGTGCGTAGCTGTTGTTGGTCCGTGCGTCGGTGGCGGTCATCGCGAACGTCTCGCAGAGGTACCGCACGACCTCCACGTGGCCGTTCTGGCAGCTCATGCGCAGCGCGCAGTTATCATCGACCCGCGCGTCGGCGGCGGTCAGCGCGAACGTCTCGCAGAGGTACCGCACGACTTCCGCGTGGCCGTTCTGGCAGCTCATGCGCAGCGCGTAGTTGTTCTCGGACCGGGCCCGCTTCGGGCAGTTCGCCTGGCAGGCCTGCGATCCGCGGCCCCAGTAGGCGTCGGCTTCGTGGCCGTCCAGGCAGACTCGCGTGGGGTGGGCGTCTGGGCGACGCGCGAGATGGAACTTCGCGACGGCCCACTTCACGGCCGCGAGGCTCCCCTTCGCGCTGGCATTGCGAATGATGCGCTCGACCGTGCCGTCGAGAACTTCCGTTTGCGGCTTCGAGTTGATGTGTTGCTCGATGAAGGTCCACAGGTAGTTCGCGACCTTGACGTGACCATTAATCAACGCACGACATAGATAGCGGTCGTCATAATGGTGGTAGGTCTTCCAGAAGCCGCATTCCAACACCGTGACGGATTTGTCGGCGCCTCTGAGGAAGTCCCACCGTCCCAGGTTGCCGTGCTGCACGAGGAGTCGCAGGACGTCCAGGCGCCCGGCGACGCAGGCATCGTACGTCGCGTCATCATAGAAGTGGCGTTCATTCAATGATTGGGCAGCGTTCATGTGGTTTTTCACCAGCGCGAACAGCCACTCCAGGATTTCCAGGCGGCCCGCGGCCGCGACCGTCCGCAGCGCGCCGTAGGCGTTGGTCGCCACCTCGGCCGGGCCGATGTTGAACCGGGCCACGAACCACACGACCATCGCGAGGGGGGCCCCGGCGCACACGTCGCAAAGCAGCTGACAGTTGTTCTCCTTGACGTCCGCGGTAGTCAGCCCGCACGCGTTCACGACCCAGTCGGCCGCGAACGGCCGGCCGTTCGCGCAGACTTCGAGCAGCAGCGGCTTGGCCGTCTTCGAGCAGTCGTACTCGGCGAGGATCCACTTCATCGCGGTCAGCTCGCCGCGCGCCCCCGCGGCGAGCAGCTTGTCGCGCCGGTCGTCGTCGAGATTCTTTTTCGCCGCGAACACGGGGTCGAAGCTGACCCGGATCGCGCATTTGGGCGGCGCGCCCGTGTTCAGCGCGTCGGCGAGCCGGAGCGCCAGGTCTTCCAGCGACGCGTTGAAATCCCGCGGCTGTCCCAGCACGGTGGTGAGCAAAGCCTGAATCGCTCGGGAGACGTTGCTTTCTTCGGACATTCCGCGGTGATGCAAATGGTGAAAACGATTCAATTCTGTCTACCCGCGCGGCTCGGCGCACTCGTCCGACAGCAGGACCTCGGCGAGGCAGCGCGCGGCTACCCGCGCGGCTCGACGCACTCGTCCGACAGCAGGACCTCGGCGAGGCAGCGGGCGAAGCGCTCGACGTCCTCGGCCGTCGTGTCGTCGCCGAGGCTGACGCGCAGCAGCCCGCCGCGGGTCAGCGCGTCGGCGAGGTCGAGGTAGGCCAGGTCGGCGCGCGGCACGACGCCGACGACCACGTCGCGGCGCTCGAGCGCCGCGCGGGTCGCCCGCGCGCTGAAGTCGACCCGCCGGACGGCGACGAGGAGGGTGTTCGGGAGGACGCGGCCGGGGTCGCCCGGCGCGACCCAGAACACGAGCGGCGTGCGCGAGCCGGCGCGCGCGATCGCCTCGCGCCCTTCGGGCGTGCCGCGGTGCCGCGGGGGGCGCTCGGGCGTGATCCCCCCGTCGAGGCTCGGGAGCGGGTCGGACGGGTGCGCGTCGACCCCGAAGCACTGGATGCCCGCCGCGGCGAGCCGCGACCGCGCGGCGTCGCGCAGGCGCTGGACCCGCGCGGTCTTGGCCGCGCGGTCGGCCATCGCCGCGCGGTAGGCCGCGAAGCCGGCGGCGAGGCCCGGCACGTTCTCGGCCCCGCCGCGGAGGCCGCCGCTCTGCGGCCCGTAGACGAGCGGGCTGAGGTCGTAGCCGAGGACGAGCCGCCGGCTGACGACGAGCACGCCCACCCCCGGCGGCCCCCCGAGCTTGTGGAAGGTCGCCGAGAAGGCGTCAAGGCCGAGCGCGCCCGGGCGCAGGTGGGCGCGCCCGAACAGCTGCGCCGCGTCGCTGTGGAAGGGGACGTTCGCCGTCCGGGCGACCCGGGCGAGGGCCTTCAGGTCGTTGAGCGCGCCGGTGTCGCGCGCCGCCGCGACGATCGAGATCAGGCAGGTGTTCGGGCGCAGCGCGGCGTGCAGGGCGGCCGGCGTCACGAGCCCGAGGTCGGCCGCCCCGGCGCGGCCGACGTCGAGGACCGTCAGCTGGCACATCTTCTCGCGCGCGAGCCGCCGCGCGCAGAGCAGGACTGAGACGTGCTCGGCCGCGCTGACGACGACGTGGGGCATGCGCCCGGTCCGGGACGCGTACGCGCGGACGGCCCCGGTGACGATCATCGCGTTGCTCTCGGAGGCCCCGCTGGTGAAGACGACGTCGTAGGCGGTGCGCTCGAACCCGCACCAGACCGCGATCTCCTGGCGGAAGGCCTCGACGAGCCTCCTCGCGTCCTCGCTGTCGGTCGACGGCAGCCCCCGGTTGCACCAGCGCGTCATCGCCTCGACGACGTCCTCGGTCATCATCGACGTCGCGTTGTGGTCGAGGTAGACTTGCTCGCCGCTGGCCTCCATTTCGCGCTATGATCGCGCCCGGCTGTGTCCAAAATTGAATCGGTTCTTTCGGTTGGATCAGTCCGAGCGCAATGTCTTCCTCGACGGCGCGCCCGTTCGAAGAACGAGTAATGATCGCCCCGCACATCATGAATGCCCTGAGCGAGGTGCCGCAGCTGCTGCCGCACGAACGGAGCAACCTCGTCAAAACGTGGCTCTTCGGGCCCAGCGGCGTGCCGGTGGCGTCTGTCGCGCCGGCCATGGCGTCCGTCGCGCCGGCCATGGCGCCAGCCGCAATGGGCGGTGTGCCGCAGATGATGTCGTACGACCGGCGCAACATCCTCAAACCGTTCCGCTTTGGGCCTGACGCGCCCACCGAGGCGCCAGCCGCGCCCATTGTGGCGCCAGCCGCGCCCATTGTGGCGCCAGCCGCGCCCATTGTGGCGCCAGCCGCGC
>JBAZTM010000034.1:0-37308 GCA_041661925.1 Gemmatimonadaceae bacterium | reverse complement strand
TGCCCTACCTCTACCAGAAGTACGTGGGCCACGACAACAATCGTGACATGTACATGTTCACGCAGGTCGAGAGCCGACTCGTCGCCGGCCTGCTCTGGCACGACTGGTTCCCTGCCGTCTGGCTCGACGAACACCAGCAGGGGTCGCAGGGCGCCCGGATCTTCGTGATGCCGGCCACCGACCCGATCAACCCCAACGTGCACCCGCTGATCTACCGCTGGAACACCATCTTCGGTCAGGGGCAGGCGGCCGCGCTCGAGGCCGCCGGCAAGGACGGCGTCATCCACAACTCCACCTACACCAACTTCTGGCAGGGCGCCTTCGCGTGGAGTGGGTGGTGGCATAACCAGGTGGGCATGCTCACCGAGGTCGCGTCGGTGAACATCGCGACGCCCACCGACCAGCGTCGCGCGACGCTCGGCGCCACGCCGCCCGCCGCCGGCGACTTCCAGACGCAGATGCGCCGCGCGATGGACAATCCCAATGAACCCCTCGCCGCGCCGCGTGACGTGACGCCGCGCACCGAGTACCCGCGCCCCTGGCTCGGCGGCCGCTGGACGCTACGCGACATCGTGGACTACGAACTCATCGCCACCCTGGCACTGATCGAAACGGCCGCGGATCAGCGCGAGACCCTGCTGCGGCAGATCTACGAAGTGAATCGCCTCACGATCGAGAACGGCAAGAAGGGCAACCCCTCGGCCATCCTCATCAGGCCCGACACGCCGCACGATCCTCAGGCCGCCTATCGCCTCGTGGAACGCCTGCAGATGGCCGGCGTATCGGTGTCCCGCGCGACCGCTTCATTCAAGGCCGACAGCACGGATTATCCCGCCGGCACATTCGTGGTGCCCATGTCGCAGGCGTTCGCGCGCTACGCCAAGGACATACTCGAGAAGCAGACCTACCCCGAGGTGCGCCGTTCGCCCACGTCGCCGCCTGAACCACCGTACGACGTCACGGCGTGGTCGCTGGGGATGTTGATGGGAGCCGACGCAGTCTTCGCCAAGGCCCCCCTCGACCCGTCCGTCACGCTCACTCCCCTCGCGTCCGCCCCCAAGCCGGTGGGAACCGTGACGGGAAGCGGCAGGCGCTTTGCGTTCGACTACCGCGGCCCGCAGGGCGCCATCGCGGTCAACCGCCTGCTGAAAGCCGGTGCCCGCGTGAGTCTCGTTCAATCGTCCGGCACCGCAGGCAACGCGGCCCGTATTGCCGTTGACGGACTGTCGCGCTCACAGATGGAGAACGTGGCGACGGCGCTGGGACTGCAGGTCACGACCGCCGCAGATCCTGCCGGCGCCAGTGCGCACCGCCTCAAGGCGCCACGCATCGCCCTGTATCAGCCGTGGACCGGGAGCATGGACGAAGGGTGGACGCGGTGGGTGCTCGAGCAGCACGAGTTCCCGTACGCCACGCTGCACAACGCCGACGTCAAGGCCGGTCAGCTCCGCGATCGGTTCGACGTCATCGTCCTCGCCGATCAGCAGGCCAACAGCATCGTCAATGGCAACGCCAGCGCGAGAGTGCGCCCCGAGTACCGCGGCGGCATCGGCGATGACGGCGTGGAAGCCCTGCGTACCTTCGTCGCCAAGGGCGGGACACTGGTGACACTGGGCAGTGCGTCCGACTTTGCGATCGAGAAGTTCCCGCTCCCCGTGAAGAACCTGAAACGTGACCTCACACGCGATGAGCACTTCGCCCCCGGCACCCTCCTGCGCGTGGAAGTCGATCGAAGCGCCACCATCGGCGCGGGCATGCCGGCGTTGACCACGGGCTTCTACGTCAACAATCCGTTCTTTGCCGTCACCGAGTCCTTCTCGTCGCAGCGCGTCACCGTGGTCGCCCGCTACCCAAACACGAACATCCTCGCGTCAGGATGGCTCAAGGGCGAAGGGCTGATGGCGGGCCGCGCGGCGGTCGTCTCGGTTGACCTGAATCCGGGGCGGATTGTGCTGTTCGGGCTCCGGCCCCAGGTGCGAGCCCAGACGCAGGCCACGTTCCCGCTCCTGTTCAACGCCCTGTTCCAGGCGGCGATGAACGAGTGAGCGAGGACGGTCTATAGTCAGCGAAGATCTTACGACGGCTGCATCGGGCAGTCGCCGTCCTTCTCCTCCTGCTCGAGCTCCCGCAGAAGCACGTTCACCGTCTTCTCGACCAGCGCCTCCACCGGAACACCCTCGCGCCGCGCCTCGTCCTCG
The DNA here is from genome assembly GCA_041661925.1 of Gemmatimonadaceae bacterium. Taxonomy (GTDB): domain Bacteria; phylum Gemmatimonadota; class Gemmatimonadetes; order Gemmatimonadales; family Gemmatimonadaceae; genus PNKL01. The sequence goes on along the minus strand of JBAZTM010000034.1, from coordinate 35,110 downwards.
TAGGCGCGCAGGTGTTCTGGGCTGATGTCGGCTTGAATCGCGATTTTTGGCATCAGACGCCCGCCGGCACGGCCTTGTGCCCATAGCAGAGAATGCCGCCATGCCCTTCCTGGCGGATCAGACGGAACTCGAGCGCGACCGGCAACCCGGGTTTCACGTCCGCGGGATCGCAGTCCACCAGTTGCGCCATCAGGCGCGCCCCTTCGGGCGTTTCGACGATCGCCACGGCGTACGGCGTCTCCATCGCGAACTCGTTGGGCGCCACGTAGAGCACCGTTGACGTGACGACCATGCCCTCGCGCGTCAGCGTGACCTTCTCGGACGCCGTGCCGCGACACGCCGGACAGATCGCGCGCGCCGGGAAGTTCACCTTGCCGCACGCGCTGCAGCGCGTCGCTTCGAGGCGAAATCGGTTCGGGACCTCCCGCCAATACCGAGGACTGGGCATGATCAGACCCCCTCGAAGATGTGAACGACTGAACTGGCACCCGAGCCGCCCATGTTCTGTGCAAGCCCGATGCGCGCGCCCTTCACCTGCCGCGCGCCGGCCTCGCCCCGGAGCTGCTCGCAGAGTTCAATCGCCTGCGCGATGCCCGTGGCCCCGACGGGATGCCCCTTCGACTTGAGGCCGCCACTCGTGTTGACGGGAATGCGCCCGCCGAGCGCCGTCTCGCCCGTGCGGGCCGCCGCACGTCCCTTGCCGAGCTCGACGAGCCCAAGGGCCTCGATGCAGCAGATTTCGGCGATCGCGAAGCAGTCGTGCACCTCGGCGAGATGTATGTCAGCCGGCGTGAGGCCGGCCATCGTGTACGCGCGCTGCGCGGAGAGCTGAACGGAATCGAGGAACGAAATATCCTTGCGGTCAGCCAGCGCCATCGAGCCGGTCGCCAGCCCGCTCGCGCGAATCCGGACCGGGCGATCGGTGTACTGCTTCGCCTGATCCAGCGGGCAGAGCAGCACGGCCGCCGCGCCATCGCTCACCGGCGAGCAATGCAGCAGGCGCAGCGGGTCGGCCACCATCGATGAACGCATCACATCCTCGAGCGTGACTTCGGCCGGGAACTGCGCCTTGGGATTCAGCGCACCGTGGCGATGGTTCTTGACGGAGACCCACGAGAGATCTTCCTCGGTCGTGCCGTGCCTCTCCATGTGGGCGCGCGCGATCATCGCGTACAATCCCGGAAACGTGATCCCGTGGTACGCCTCCAGTTCCTGGTCCGACGCCGTCGCGAGCACCTCGGTTGCGTCGGCCGCATCCGTCATCTTCTCGACCCCCGCGGCCATGACGAGGTCGCTCATCCCCGATGCGACTTCCACGAACGCCGTGCGCAGCGCCAGGCCACCCGACGCGCAGGCGCTTTCCACGCGGCCCGCGGCCACACCCGCCATGCCGAGGTGGTCCACGAGCAGCGGCCCGATGTGCTCCTGACCCACGAATTGGCCCGCCGACATGTTGCCGATGAACACCGCATCCAGGTGGTCGGCGCGCGCGCTGTGCAGCGCCTCGCTGGCGGCCTGCACAAACAGGTCGCGGAGGCTCGCTTCCCACAGCTCGCCGAATCGCGTCATGCCGACGCCTACGATCGCTACGTCACGCATTGGCGTTCCTCAATCGTTCAGGATGATCTTCTCGCGATAGCTCGCGTACTGCCCGTAGGTGAGGTAGCGCGTCGGGTGGTCGAGCATGGACCGCACGGTCCGCGCACGGCCGCGGCGCTCCGGCAGCAGCGCGGTGGCCTTGAGCACGAACGAATCGCTCGCCGCGCCCGAGCCGAACGACGTCACCAGGATCAAGTCGTCGGGGGCGGCGACGTCGAGCACCGCCGCGAGTCCGGTGGGTGAGGATCCCGAGTACGTGTTCCCCATCGTCGGCACGAGCCAGCCGGTCTCCATTTGCTGCTTCGTGAATCCGAGGGTCTTGCCGGCGTTGAGCGGGAACTTGCCGTTGGGCATGTGGAAGACGGCGTACTTGAAGTCCTTCGGCTTGAGCCCGCTCTTGTCGAGGATGCCGCGCGAGGCCGCGAGGACGTGCTTGAAGTACGCGGGTTCGCCCGTGAAGCGGCCGCCGTGCCGTGGGTAGAACTGGCCTTCGCGGCGCCAGAAATCGGGCGTGTCCGTGGTGTAGCTGAATGTCTCGAGCACGTCGGCGAGCAGCGCATCGCGGCCAAAGAGATACGCGGCGCCGCCGGCCGACGCCGAGAACTCGAGTGCGTCGTTCGGCGCGCCCTGTGACGTGTCGGCGCCGATGCCCATGGCGTATTCCACGCGCCCCGACTCGACGAGGCCGAGCGCCACGAACATCGCCTCGGTTCCCGCCTTGCACGCAAACTCGAAGTCGGCCACGTGCACGTGCGGGCCGATGCCGAGCGCTTCGACCACGATGGTGCCGCTCGGCTTGACCGCGTACGGGTGCGACTCCGACCCGATGTAGAGAGCACCCACCCGCTGCGGGTCGATGCCCGCGCGTTCGAGCGCCGACCGTCCGGCCGCCACCGAAATCGTGATGGTGTCTTCGTCCAGGCCGGGGACCGACTTCTCCCGCAGGAGCAGTCCCTTCTCGATGGACGCGGCGTCCCGGCCCCATTGGCGGGCGATTTCTTCAGCCCTGATCCGCTGGCGCGGTATGTACGCGCCGTAGCCAACAATCCCTGCCATCACAGCCTCCTCGACGGTGGGGGGGCCGTTCAGACAGTCGTTGCGTACAGATAGCGTAGCGCTTTTGGTGCGGCGCGAACAGGGGGGCCTGAAGCCCGGGGTATTCGCCGACCCATTACATTCTGTCATGCCCTTATTCGAGGCCATTCGCCTCGCCCTCCAGACTATCCGCGTGCAGAAGCTCAAGAGCTTCTTCACCGCGCTCGGCGTCTGCATTGGCGTGATGTTCCTCATTACCGTCGTCTCCATCGTGGACGGGATGGGGCGGTACATGGAGACACAGCTCGTCGGCAAGTTGATTGCCATCAACTCATTCGAACTGCGGCATCGCCCCAACATCAACATCGGCGACGTCGACCGCGAAACGTGGATGGAGTACAACCGGCGCCCGCGCATCGTCGAGAGTGACGTGGAGCCGGTCGTTGCGGCACTCCCCGACGGCGCGCTGTGGGCGATGTACTCGGAAGGCGGCGTGCGGGTCGAATCGCCATTCTCACGCCCCCGCGCCGCCGACGTGACAGCCATTGACGGCCAGTACTTCCAGATCAAGCGACTCGATGTCACCGACGGGCGGAGCTTTGCCCCGAGCGATCTGACCACCGGCGCCTCCGTGGTGATCATCGGCCCGGATCTCGTGAAGCGCCTCTTCCCCACCGTCAACCCCATCGGACGCCAGGTAAAGATTGGCGGCCGCCCGTACACCGTCATCGGCGTCGGCGAGTCGCGCGGCAGCGCCTTCGGCATGTCGTTCGACAACTACGTCTTCGCCCCGTACCGGTCGCCGGTGCGCCGTCTGCTGAACCGCCAGCCGCACGTCATTGACGCGGTCACCGTGCAGATGCCCATCGCCGAGGCGATGCCCGAGGCCATGGAGGCCGTGCGCTCCGTGATGCGCGCCCGGCACCAGCTGCGTCCGGCGCAGAAGGACAACTTCGTGCTCGAGACGTCGGACACGGCGCTCGAGTTCTGGAACAAGATCAAGCAGTACCTCGTGCTCGCCGGCGTGGCGCTGCCCGCTGTGGGGCTGGTGGTCGGCGCGATCGTCATCATGAACATCATGCTGGTGGCCGTCGCCGAGCGCACCCACGAGATCGGCATCCGCAAGGCGCTCGGCGCCAAGCGGCGCGACATCCTCATCCAGTTCCTCATCGAGTCGGCGACGTTGAGCACCTTCGGCGCGGCCATGGGCATCGCGCTCGGCGCCGCTGCCGCGATCCTCATCCGCAGCACGACTCCCATGCCGACGTACGTGGCGCCGTGGTCCATCGCCGTCGGCGTGCTGATCGGTGCAGGGGTGGGCATCATCTCGGGCGTCTACCCGGCGAGCCGTGCGTCGCTGCTCGACCCCGTGGCCGCGCTGCGGCAGGAGTGACGCCCATGCGCTTCCTGGCCAGGCTTCGGATGTCGCTGGAGGGCGTGACCATCGCCTTCGAGGCGATGAAAGCCAATCGCGTGCGCGCCGCCCTCACCATTCTGGGCGTGGCCGTGGGCGTCTTCGTGGTGGTGCTGATCTCGTCCATGGTGCACGGCATCAATGCGAGCGTGGCCAAGCAGTTCGAATCGGCCGGGCCGACGACCTTCTTCGTGCAGCGCTACCCCATTGTCTTTGAGGCCTGCGACGACAGCGGCGACACCTGCAAGTGGCGCTCCAACCCGCGCCTCACCTTTACGGAAGCCGAGGCGCTGAAGCGACTCGACAACGTCGGCGAGGTGTTGATCCAGCAGGGGTGGGGTGCGGCCGCCAAGTACCGCGACAAGCAATTGGCCAACGTGCAGGTGGCCGGCGTCACGGCCAACTGGCCCGCCGTGAACCCGCCCAACATGGTGGACGGGCGGATCTTCACCGAGCAGGAGGCGCGATCGGCGGCGCGGGTGCTGGTGATCAACACCACGGCCAAGGAGCGCCTGTTCGGCGAGGAAGACGCCATCGGCAAGGAGATCAACCTCACGTCGCTGCAGGGCGCCAACCGCGGCGGACCGTTCACCGTGGTGGGCATCTTCCAGGATCAGGCGAGCTTCCTCTCGGGCGGCGAGCGGCCGCGGCTCATCACGTCCATCTACGCGCTCGAGCGCCGGCTGGGCGCCAATACGCGGTGGATGGCGTTCGTCATCAAGCCGCGCGCCGACGCGCGGCAGGACGTGACCATTGACGAAGTGACGGCGGCGCTGCGCGGCCAGCGCGGCCTGCGGCCGGCCCGCGAGTCGAACTTCGCCATCATCACGCAGGACAAGCTGTTCGACGTGTACAACAAGGTGTTCGGGATGTTCTTCCTCGTCATGATCGCGCTCAGCAGCGTCGGCCTGTTGGTGGGCGGTGTGGGCGTGGTCGCCATCATGATGATCTCGGTGACGGAGCGCACGCGGGAGATCGGCGTGCGCAAGGCGCTGGGTGCCACAAAGGGCGTCATCCTGTGGCAGTTCCTGGTGGAGGCCGTCACGCTTACCGCCACCGGCGCGGCCATTGGCCTGGTGCTCGGCTGGGCCGGGTCGTTCGCGATAAGGGCGTTCACGCCCATCGCGTCATCGGTGCCGCCGCTGGCCGTGGTAGCGGCGCTGGCCACGAGCGCCTTCACCGGCATCGTCTTCGGCATGCTCCCCGCGCTCAAGGCCGCGCGGCTCGACCCCGTGGCGGCGCTCCGTCACGAGTAGTACGCAGGCCTTTTTCACGACGGAGCTCACGGCGACTTACTCAGGCCTTCTTCACCACGGAGCTCACGGAGAACTGCTTGAGGGCCACGGAGTACCCCAAAGCTGGGGTCAAGGACAGCGCGCCACGTGGAGATTCGCGTGGCGCTCGCAGTTCCCCCCAAGAAGTTGCCGTACTCCGTGGCCCTCCGGTCGTTCCTTCGTGAGCTCCGTGGTGAAGAAGCCCCAATGGCGCGCAGACGGCGCCGCATCCCTCCTCCGATGGATGCGGCGTACTTCTTTCAGGCGATAGCTAGCGCGTCATCTTGGGCGCACCCTTCGATAGAGCCGCTCGTCGCGCCCGCTCGGGTCGCGAACCGGCGGCCGATGAGGGGTGGACATGGGCGCGGAGCGGAGTGAGCGGTCGGATGCAGTTGGGTGCGCGGCGCGGCGTTTGTGACAGCGCCTGCGGCGGCGGCCCTCGCTGAAGTCACGCGCCACGGGGACTCCCTCGTGGTGGCGGTGTCGGGCGCGTGGCAGCTCGAGCACCCGGCCCCGCGCTTCGCGCCGTTGATCGAGTCGGCGCTGTCCGCAGACGCGCGCGGCGCCCCAACCGTGCGCGTGGTCACCGTGGACGCCTCCGCGCTCGGCAACTGGGACAGCACCCTCCTGATCTTCCTTCGCCAGGCGCAGGAGTATTGCGAGGCCCACAAGCTCGAGTTCTCCGCCGAGGGGCTCCCGGACCGGATCACCAGCCTGCTCGCCCTGGCGCGCGCCGTGCCGGAGCGCGCCGTGGAACCCGACGCACCGGCGCCTTCGCTCACCGCACGGATTGGGCTCGCCGGCATCTCCGCGTGGGACGCATCGAAGACGGCGGTCACCTTCACCGGAGAAGTGGCACTGCGCTTCGCGCTGCTGCTGCGCGGACGCGTCCGCATGCGCTGGCGCGAGTTCTGGGTCGTCGTGCAGTCGAACAGCTCGGGTGCCCTCCCCATCGTCACGCTCATCGCGCTGCTCGTCGGCGTGATCATCGCCTTCCTCGGCGTCGTCGTGCTCAAGCGGTTCGGCGCGGGCTACTACGCCTCGTACCTGGTGGGGTTCGGCATGCTGCGTGAGATGGCAGCGCTGATGACAGGCATCATCATTGCCGGCCGCACCGGGGCCGCATTCGCCGCCGAACTGGGGAGCATGAAGATCACCGAGGAGATCGACGCGCTCACCACGCTCGGCATCTCGCCCATCGACCACCTCGTGCTGCCGCGCGTGCTCGGCCTGTTCGTGACGATGCCCCTTCTCGTCGTGTACGCCGATCTCGTCGGCATCCTGGGCGGCATGGGAGTCGCCGTCGCCATGCTCGACGTCACGTCGACCCAGTTCGTGAGCGGCCTGCTGACGGCGGTAGAGTTCTCCGACGCGCTGCTTGGCGTATTCAAGGCGCTCGTCTTCGGCGCCATCATCGGCATGGTGGGGTGCATGAAGGGACTGCAGGCCGGCACAGACGCCGGCTCCGTCGGCCGCGCCGCGACGTCCGCGGTGGTCATCAGCATCACGCTCGTCATTCTCGCCAATGCCATCGTTGACTGGCTCGCGGCGCTGTTGCTGATATGACACACGCTTCGCTCGCCCAGCCCCGCCCGGATGACGCGCCGAAGCCTGACGTGCGCGTCTCCACGGGCGCCCCGCCGATGATCGTGACCGGCCCCGGCGTCGCCCAGCCCATTGACGTGCGCGACCTGACCATGCGCTACGGCCCCATCGTCGTCATGCACGATCTCACCTTCGCGGTGCAGCGCGGCGAGGTGTTCGTGATCATGGGCGGCAGCGGCAGCGGCAAGAGCACGCTGCTCAAGCACCTCATCGGCCTCAAGACGCCCGCGGAGGGGACGATACTGATTGACGGCGAGGACTTTGGCGCGGCCGGCCCCGAGGCGCGCAAGGACGTGCTGCGGCGCATGGGCGTGCTTTACCAGAACGGCGCCCTCTGGGGCGGCCTCACGCTCACGGAGAACGTGGCGCTGCCGCTGACGGAGTTCACGACGCTCGGCGCCGACGCCATCGGCGACGTGGTGGAGCTCAAGCTCGCGCTGGTCGGCCTGCGCGGGTTCGGCCACTTCTATCCGGCCGCGATCAGCGGCGGCATGCGCAAGCGCGCGGCGCTGGCGCGGGCCATCGCGCTCGATCCGGAGGTGTTGTTCTTCGACGAGCCGTCGTCCGGCCTCGACCCCGTGAGCGCCAGCCGTCTCGACGACCTCATCCTCGAGATCAAGGCGAGTTTCGGCACCACCATCGTCGTGGTCACTCACGACCTCGCCAGCATCTACCGTATCGCCGACCGCGCGCTCTTCCTCGACATCGAAGAAAAGACCATGACGGCCCTGGGCAGCCCCGCCGAACTGCGCGACCACCCGCCGAATGACGCAGTCCATCGATTCCTCACCCGCAGCAGCGAAGGCGTCACGTGAGCATGCGCGCAAATCCCACCGCCATCGGGTCGTTCCTGATTGGCGCGGTCATCATCATCATTGCCGGCACCGCGATACTCGCGGGCAACACCTGGTTCACGAACCGGACGACCTTCGTCTCCTTCTTCCAGGAGACGGTGAACGGCCTCGAGGAAGGCGCGCCGGTGAAGTTCCAGGGCGCCCCCGTCGGCACGGTGAGCAAGATTCGCATTCAGATCGACGAGCGGGACAAGACCTTCCAGGTCCAGGTGGAGTACGAGATCGACATCAAGAGTCTCCGCACGCAGCTCGGCACCTATGTGGACCTGTCGCAGCAGCCCGTGCTCGACAGGCAGATCGCCGACGGACTGCGGGCGCAGCTCCAGATGGAGAGCATCGTGTCGGGCATGCTCTACATCGAGCTCGCCTACCGCAAGGACGCCAAGCCGCCGGAACTCGAGCCGCGCGCGACCAAGTGGCCCGAGATTCCCACCACGCCGTCGCTCATGGCCGCCCTTGGCACGGGCGCGGGTAGTGTCGTGGCCGAGGTGGTGCGGGTGCTGTTCAAGGTCAACGAAATGCTGGCGGCCATCGACATTCCGGAAATCAACGCGGCGGTGGTCGCATCGGCCCAATCGGTGCAACGGCTCGTGGATGCGCCGGAGCTTCGCGCGGCGCTCAAGGAAGTGCCCAACATGACCGCGCAGCTCAACCGCACCATGGCGCGCGTGGACACGCTGGCCTCCACGGCCAACGCGGCCATTGATCCCATGGCGACGGACCTCAAGGGCGCCACCAAGGAGATGCACGCCACGCTGCAGTCCCTGCGCCGGACGATTGACGAGACGCAGGGCCTGCTCTCCACCGACTCCGGGCTCGGATACGGACTGGAGGCGGCGCTCGTGAACCTGAAGGAGGCGACCAACGCGCTCCGCCAGCTTATGAACGCGCTCGAGCAGAATCCCGACATGCTGCTGCGCGGCAAAAAACCGACGGGGGGAAGATGATGACCCGAACCATACGACCGACGGCGAGGACGCTTCGCCTGTTCGGTATCGGCGCCCTGATCACCGTGACGGGGTGCTTCTCGCTCGGCCGCCCGACGCCGCCACTCGAGGAATACGTACTCGGCGGTTCAGCGAGGGCGGAGACCGCCGCGCAGGCGCGCGACACCGGCGGTGTCACAGTCGGGTTGCGACGCCTGGATCTCGCGCCGTATCTCGCCACCACGGCGATTGTCGTGCGACGCGGATCCCGCATTGAGACTTCAGGATTCCGCCGATGGGGCGAGGAGCCCAGTGCAGGGATCATGCGCGCGGTGGCGGTGTCGTTGCGCGCCGCGCCGGTGATTCTCGCGGTGGACGTTGCCCCGTGGCAGGTGCGGGCGCCGCACGACTACCTCGTGCAGCTGCACATCTCGCACCTCGAGGGCGTCGTGGCCGACAATCCGGCAACGACGGAAGGCGAGGTGCACGTCATGGCTGCGTGGGAGATCCTCCGCGCACAGGACGGCGCGCTGATGGCGCGCGGCGAGACCGATCGCCGCGAGCCGGGGTGGAAGCTGGGCGACTACCTCGGCCTCGTGCAGCGCATCGACAACGGACTGACGGGACTCGCCAGTGACGTGGCGGCCTGCCTCGTCCGGCTCGGGGCAACCACGGCGGCAACGGCGGCAGCGGTACCGACACCAACACCGCCGACGGCAGTCACGGCGGCGGCGCCGGCGACCGTGGTGCTGGCAGAGGTGCAGCTGGTGGTGTGCGGGGTGCGGTAAGCAGGCCCTCTTCACCACGGAGCGCACGGAGAACTGACCGAGGGCCACGGAGAAGTGCAACTACTTGGGTAACGACAGCGCGCCACGCGGCGATTCGCGTGGCGCGCTGTCGTTACCCTCAGCAGTCGCCGTACTCCGTGGCCCTCCGGTCGTTCCTCCGCGTCCTCCGTGGTGAAAAAGGCCAGCGGATGCGCACTCGAGCTACTTGGGCGCCTTCACCGGCCCCGCCGGCATCGGCGGCAGCTTCACCTTCCGTCCTGCGAGCTGCTTCATCAACTCCGCGACCGTCCGTTCCAGCTGCGGATCGTGCCCGGCGATCACCGCCTTCGGATCGTTCTCCACGTTGATGTCGGGATCCACGCCGTACCCCTCGATCACCCACTTGCCGTCGGGGCTCGCGAGCCCGCTCCCCGGCACGCTGATGGACCCGCCGTCAATGAGCGGCACGCCGCCGCCGATGCCCACCACGCCGCCCCACGAACGGCGGCCGATGAGCAACCCGAGCCCGGCCTGCTTGAACATGTACGGGAAGATGTCGCCGTCGCTTGACGACCGTTCGTCCAGGATCGTCGCCATCGGCCCGATGAAGACGCCGTCGGGATACGTGTTCCCCAGGCTGTTCCCCACCCGCCCATAGTTCACGCCGAGGAGCTTGCGGCGCAGCCGCTCGATGATCTGCCGCGACACGTTGCCGCCGCCGTTCGCGCGGACGTCAATGACCAGCCCTTCCTTGTTGAGCTGCGGATAGTACCACTTGATGAACTCGCGGATCCCCGACGGCCCCATGTCGGGAATGTGCAGGTAGCCGAGCCGGCCGCCGGAAAGCCTGTCCACCATCGCGCGGTTGCGCTCCGTCCAGTCGAGATAGGCGAGGTCGCTCTCGTTGGTGACGGGGTTGTACGTCACGGTGCGCGCGCCGTCGAGCGACGGTTTGCCGTTCACCGTCAGCTGCACCGGCCGATCGGCCTTGCCGCGCAGCAGCGCGTACGGGTCCTCATCCGCCCGCAGCACTACTCCATCCACCGCCAGCACATACTCGCCCTCGGCGACATGCACGCCCGTCTCCGTGAGCGGCGCACGGTAGACGGCTTCCTCGTTCTGCCCCTGATAGATCTTCGCAATCCGGTACTTCCCGCTCGACGCGTCGAGCGCGAACCGCGCCCCGGGGAGCGCCACCGCCATCCGCGTGGGCATCTGGAAGTCACCGCCCTCGATGTACGCGTGCTGCACGGTGAGTTCGGAGATCATCTCCGTGATGACGTAGTTCAGGTCCGACCGGTGCGCGACGTACGGCAGCCACGCTTCGTAGCGCTTGCCCATCGCGGCCCAGTCGAAGCCGTGCATGTTCCCCACGTAGAAGTAGTCGCGGTAGCGCCGCCACACTTCGTGGAAAATCTGGTTCCACTCTTCCGTCGGGACGCGATCCACGACGAGTCCGGCAGTGCTGATGGACTTCTTCGCGCTCGCCCCCGCCGGCGTGGCGTCGTAGAGCGCCAACTGCCCGCCGGCCAGAGCGACGATCTTCGTGCCGTCGCCCGACACCGCCCATCCGCCGACGTTCTCGACGAGCGTCGTCGCCTTGCGATCCTTGAACGTGAAGAGCTTCAGCTGGCGCGGACGATCGGGCGCGCGGCCGTTGAACCCTGCCCCGCCAACGCCGTACGCCAGCGCGCCCTTGACGGCGGCGAGTCCGCCGATGTTGTCCGACTCCACCGGCACGCGGGTGATGCGCGCGGCGAGTCCGTCGAAGTCAATGCTGAAGTCGGCGGATGCGGGCCTCGCGGCTGGTGCCGCGGCGGTGTCGGCGACTGTAACCTCGTCACTCTGCGGCGGGAACGGATGCTTCACGTTCTTGCGCAGCGCGGCGGCAAAGATCCCCGTCGTCCGGTTGGCCGCGTAGTTGTACTCGAAGCGCGCGGTCTGGGGCGCGAACTCGCGGTCGCTCAGGAAGTACAGGTAGTTGCCGTCCTGGTCCCAGGCGGGGTTGTAAGCGTTGAAGACGCCGTCGGTGACCGGGTGCAGCTGGTTGTCCTTGGGGCTCCAGATAAACACTTGGCCGTTGCCGTTGTCGCCGCGGATGCTGAAGGCGAGATGGCCGCCCTTGGCTGACCAGGTGTAGTCGCCAATCTGTCCGCGCACCGTGGACGCGACGGTCGTCACCTTCCGGTCGTCGAACGCATAGAGGTAGAGCTTGCCGTCCTTGTCGCGGAAGGCGATGCGCTTGCCGTCGGGCGCCCAGCTCAGGCCGAAGCGCTGCGCCGAGCCGCCCGTCGTGAGCTGCTCCGGCGCGCCGGCCCCCGCCTGGTCAATGACGTACAACTCCTCCTCGCCCGTCTTGTCGGAGATGAAGGCGATGCGCGCGCCATCCGGCGACCACGACGCTTCGCGGTCGTGCGCGCCGCTCGACTTTGTCAGGTTGCGCGTTGGCCCCTTCTCAATCGGCACCGTGAAGACGTCGCCGCGCGCGGTGACGAGCATACGCTCACCCTTGGGCGAGAGCGAGAACGACTCGAGGTTGCTCACCACGGAGATGCGCGACGGCCGCTTCCACAGCCCGTCGTCGGGGACGTTGATGGCAATGGCGCTGCTCTTCGCGCCCTTCGTGTCGTACACCTGCAGCTCGCCATTCAGCTCGTACACGATGCGCCCGGCGTGGTCGCTGCTCGGCCAGCGCACGTCCCACGTGGTGCTGTGCGTGATGGGCGCGGTCTTGGCCGAGGTCAGGTCGTAGGCGTAGAGATTGAACGTGCCGCTGCGGTCGGAGCTGAAGTAGATCGTGTTGCCGATCCACATCGGGTCGCGGTCGGAGCGCACGTCGTCCACGATGCGCCTGGCGTCGTTGGTCTTCGTGTTGAAGACGAAGAGGTCGTTGGCCGTGCCGCCGCCGTAGCGCTTCTCCGGGCGGAAGTCGCGGAAGAACGGCGAGTAGACCACCTGCGAGCCGTCGGCGTTCAGGTCGCCCGCCCCCGCTTCGGGCATCGGCAGGGGCTCGGTGGGTCCGCCAATCATTGCGACCGTGTAGAGGCGGGTGATACCCAAGGCCCACGACTCGCGGCCGGAGCGGAAAACGATCTTCTTGCCGTCGGGGGTCCAGCCGTAGACCTGGTTGTCCCATCCCCAGCGCGGCGAGAGCGGACCTCGCGCCGGGTAGAAGGTCAGCTGTTTTGGGATGCCGCCGCCCGCCGGCACCACGTACACCTGTTCATCGCCGTCGTACTGCCCCGTGAAGGCGATGTACCTGCCGTCGGGGGAGAAGTGGGCGAAGACCTCGATCCCCGGGTGCGCGGTGAGGCGGGCGGCCGTTCCACCGGACACCGGCGCCGTCCAGATGTCGCCCGCGTACGTGAAGGCGACGCGGTCGCCGTGGATCGCGGGGAAGCGGAGCAGCTTCGTCTGCGCTTGCGCCGTGGCGGCGGCAAGCAACACGACCGCGCCGAGGATGGCGCGACGGATATGGCGTGACGATGACACAGAACTCTCCATGCGAGTGGTGCAGAGTGGCCGCGGGCATGGAGGGCGGAGGGGGCCGCGGCGGGTAACGAACGGAGAGAAGGTAACGCTGGGTGGGAGAGGACCGCTACTTACGCGGTTCCACTCTGCGCTTCGGCCGCACCGCCACGCTGGCGTCGCCGGGGGGCCTTCGTCAGGGCAATGACGCTCGCCCGAGTGATACCGATAGGTACCCGTTTGGGATCCAAATTGGTATCGCACCGAGGGAGTACTCCGCGCCGGAAACACGGCCTCGACAGCAGCCAACACGGGCAGAGACCGAGAGGTACGCGGAGCTTTTTCACCACGGAGCTCACGGAGAACTGCCAGAGGGCCACGGAGTAGGACAACTTCTTGAAGGAACTGCGAGCGCCACGCGAGAATTCGCGTGGCGCGCTGTCTTTACCCCCAGAAGTTGCAGTACTCCGTGGCCCTCCGTTAACTCCGTGAGCTCCGTGGTGAAGAAACTCTCAACTCCGTGAGCTCCGTGGTGAAGATGGCCTGCCGCTACCGCGCCACCGGAGGCCGAAGCACATAAATGGTCCACGGCGCAACGGACGTCTCGCTGACCCACGCGTGCGGCTCCCCCGCGCGGCCCAAGGGATGCGCCGCCTCCAGCACGATGAGCCCGGCCTGATCGAAGATCTCGCGATAGGACTCCGGCGTGCAGAGAATGTCCTCCACCGGGCGGCGGTCGGGCACATCGAGCATCACGATGCGCACGACGTCGCCATTGCGCGCCTCGAGATTCTCCGGGAAGTCGCGCGTGGAGAACGACGCCCACTCGTAGCGGTAAATCGCCGGGTCGGAGACGACGATGACGATGCGGCCACGCGGCTTCAGCGACCTCCGCAAGGTCTCCAACAGCATGACCTTCTTGTCGGCCGTCGGGATGTTGTCGAACGTAAACGCGGCGAACACCAGATCGTATGCGCCCTCCGCCAACACCGGCGGCGCGTCGGCCGACACAAGGCGGTATTCGCCCTGCGGGTCCAGTTCGCGCGCGTGCGCGAGCATGGGCTCGGCGATATCGACGCCCACCGCGTGGAAGCCGAGGTCGCGAAGGTACCGCGTGGACCGCCCGGTACCGCAGCCGAAGTCCAGGGCATCCCTTCCGTAGACATGCTTGGCGAGAATACCGGGCAGGTCGCGGACGGCGAGATGGTACGTGCCGGGATACTCCAGCCGCGCGTAGGCCTCGGCGCGGGCGGTATCCTCGTAGACGTTGGCGAACTCGTCGGTCATTGCCGTCCCACGAAATGCGGGGCTCACTACGCGCTCCCAGCGACAGTCGTCACACACCTGCCCATCTATTACGTGACGTCACGTAATGTCCCGCTGGGTCGCCCACCGCGCAAGGGCGCCCAGCGACACAACGTTGCGCGCCTACTGCTTCACGTAGATGAAGTCGCTGTCCTGCGCGCCCGCCTCGCGGTCGGAGCGGCATGCCGCGGCGAAGAGGGCGAACAACGTGCCGATGCGCCAGGGGGCGTCGGGGCTCACGTACTTAGTACGTCCCGACGTCCAATGGGTTTCACGGTCGCGCCGGCAACGCCGTGCATTTGCTCGTCACTCCGGGCACCACCTTCGTGGTGTCCACCCATTCCCCGAACATTCGCGTCGTCATCTCCGCGCGCAACGAGTCGCGGCGCACGGGTGGCACGACCGACGTCAGGTCGCGCAGTTGGTACCCTTCCGGCACCTCAAAGAGCGACGCCTCCAGCGGGCCCTCGGAGAAGCTCAGGACCTCTGACGTCACCGTCATCGCGCCGTTGACGACCCGTACCGGTCCGGCATTGTGCGCAACAATCCTGAGGAATGAGCCCAGTGTGGACAGGTCGCTCGAGTCCGCCTCCGCCGGTGCAATGCCCGACGGCTCCAGCAGTGCCGCGGCTGCACTGCGGGCCTGACGCTGAATCGATAGGAACGTGGGGTTCGTGGTCGCCCAGTACTCCGTGACCGTCTCCTGTGTTACGTCACAGACCTGCGTACCGAGATTGAATCGCGACGTCGTGGTGCCCGTCACGCGATAGTGCCGCGTCGGCAGGCCGGCGATCATCTCTCCCGCGCCGAGGTCCTTGATGCCGTGCGGACTCGGCCGAAACCGGGAGGTCATCGGGACGACGTCGCGCCTTTGCGTGACCATGACACTGGCCGACTTGCGGGCCGGCATGAGCACCGTGGTGCGTCCCGTCGACGAGTCGCGGAGGGTCACTGTGACAGGCAACGGGAGGCCGACAGGGGCCTCCATCTCGGTTCGCGTACGACCCGCTGTGCCGTACCGGCGCGTGACAAAGGAGATAGCCGCAGATCCGTTTCCCGAGTCCATTGTCACCCGACCAACGATGGTCCAGCCGCGCACGGTTCCCGAGCGGGGCGCCGGTGCGACCGACGCCACAGGAATGGCCGGCGGTTGCCCTAGCGCACGGAGTACGCCGCCGGTCGCGGCGCTGCTGTCCTTCTTCTGGATGGCGAATACGAAGGGCTGCTGCACCAGCTGCCGCACTTTGCGGCCGCGCAGTTCGGCCGGCACGAACTTCATCTCCGGGAGTGCGGCCTTGATGGACTCCGTAAAGTTTCCGTGGCTCGACTTCAGGACGCGGAAGGTCGTGAGCACCGGAGCCCCGAGCGTGTCCACCACAAACTGCGCGAGCACCTCGCCCTCGACACCCGCTGCCTTCAGTTCGGGCGGATAACGCGGCGCCGCGGACCCCGGCGCGTGCCGCACCGGCTTCTCCACTTGGAACTCGAAGTAGGTCTGTTCGCCCGTTGACTGCTGCGCGGCGATATCGCGGACGGTTCCGTACTCTGGCCGGATGGTACCGAACTCTCCGCGGACAGTCCCAATCCCGCGACTGCGTCCGTCCGCCGACGGCATCTCGAGCGGCCTGATGTTCACGATATAGGCGAAGCGCGCACCCTGGGCCGTCCAATCCACGGGGGGGACCGTGGCCCGCAGCGTCACACGCTGGGTTCCGCGATGGATTGCCGCGCTGGCGAACATCCGGTATCTGCGCGAATCATCCAGGTTGAAACCCACCGCGACGGCGCCGGTGTCCAGCGACGCGAGCGTGACATCGGCGACCAGCACGAACTCCGTGGGCGTGCCGTATCGCAGGTTGCCCGCGGGGCTGACGCTGACGACGACGATGGTGTCGCGTGCCTGAGCCTGCGCACCCGAGGCGACGATGGCAGTGAGCGCGAAAGCCGACGCGAGACGTGCACGCATGATGAGATTGGACATTGGTGAACGGGGTGGGGTGAGATGCGGCGCTACTTCCTGTTCCCGAAGCTGATGGCAACGGAGATCCCGGAGACGTTGTTCGCACCGCGCACGCCGACGGGGAGCGCGACGAACGGACTGACCGAGATGACCTTGCCGAAGATCAGTCCTGCTGTGATCGAGAGGCCGCCGCTGCCGTAAGTCCCTTGCGCCTCATTCTCCATACCCCGGGTCGCCGATTGCATGCGTTCCGACGAACGCGAATACGCCAACTCGGCCGACGGCACAAAATCGAAACGAGAGGACGACCACGCGGTTACGCCCACGGACGTGCTGATTCCCGTCGCGGTGCCCCAGTAGTCGACGTGCGAGCGGCTGGTATAATACGTGAACGTCGAGCGTCCAACGGACAGTGTCGGGCACACCTGCACCCGCGTGCCGACAGGCACCTGATAGCCGACCGACGCGCTGAGGCCGTTGACCGTCACGTCGGAGTTGTCGTACGTCCCGCGCGAGGCACCGCCGCTGACGAACGCGCCGCGTTCATGGCCCAGCGACAACCCGACCCGGGTGGATCGCCACCCCTGCACGGAGGACCTACCGACCTGCGCGCGCAGGTGGCCGTCGGCGAAGGACGCCGTGCCCAGGCAACGCTGGGCGTTCACCACCGCCGGCGTCGCGACGAGCGACACCACCACAAAGCAGAACCCCCCGATGCGTCTCATGTACTCCCTCCTGGGAGTGTGGATGCATTGCGGGGGGCTGCGAGACAGCAGGGTCTTCTGGTAACGGGGAGTGCTACCCCGGCGGGCGGAAACAGTTCACTCACGGGGTGTAACGTACGTCAGACCGGCGGCCGCGCGCTACCTGACGTCGCCAGGTGTCCTTAGTCGGACGCCGACACACTCATTGCGCCGCCGCGTTGATGATGACAGGCAGCTTCCCCTTCCACGCGTCGAACAACGTCGCGTCGGTGGCCAGCGCACACATGAAGTGCGCCACGTTGGCCATGTTGGTGTTGGCCGGCTTGAAGAGGCCGGTCACGAGACCCTCGTGCAGCGCGTACTCCGTGACCTCGCCGTCCAGCAGCGTGTCCGGGCGAACCGCCACCCACTGCACGTGCGAATCGGCCGTCCCGACGTCCTGACAGAGAAAGTCCGCCGCGCACTGATTGTCGCTCGCCGGAGGGAGGATGCGGCAGAGTGTCCACAGAAACGCCTTCTCGTGCGCCCCACGACGCGCGTCGGCGGCACCAGGTCGAAACACCGAGACGCTGCTCATGAGGATGAACCGCACCGGCGCTGCCGGCCGCAGTGACTGAATCGCTCGGCAGAGCCGCGCGGTGGCCCGCGCGACGAGGTCGCGCGGCGGCCCGAAGACGCCCTTGAGGCTGATCACGTGGCCGAGGCACGAGATCACGGCGTCGCAGCCGCGAACCTGGCGCTGAAGATCATCATCGCCGAGCGAGAGGAGATCGGCCTCGAGCACCGTCAGGTTGGCGTGGTCTACAGCAACGACCGGAAGCCGCGCGGCTGATCGCACGATCACGCGCACCTTGGCGCCGGCGTCCAGCAGCTGCGTCAGGACGCGGCGGCCGGTGCGGCCGGTGGCGCCGACCAGAAGGACGGTCGGTTGCGTAGACATCGTGTGCGCTGGCATGCGCTCTTCATTGGAGGATCCGCCGACACGCGCGGTGCGCGTCTGGCACGAAGTTACGACTCGGTACCTGAGTGCGCACGGCGCACGAGTCGCGGCGGCGAGGCGGATCGAGGAAACTCACCGAGCTGCGGCGCCGTACGCCTACCGAGAGATCGCGCCGACGTCCCGCACCCGGAGACACCGCCATGCTCGGCCAGCTCCTCCCGCCTCGCCTCGACAACGCGTATCGCGGCTCGCGCATCGCCTCCTGGCTGCTCGGACTTGTCCTGACGGTCAAGTTTCTCCAGAGCATGATGACGATTTTCCGCGGCGCGTTCGTGGCGTCGTCCGCCGACGGCATTCCGCTGGATACGTATGCGCCTGCCGCCGCGCAGACCTTCATCGCCATGTTCGCGCTCCTCGGCAGCGCACGCCTTCCCTTCTATGCGCTCTGCGCGCTCGCGCTCGCCAAGTACCGCAGTGCCATCCCGCTCATGTTCGCGCTGTTCTCGCTGGACTATGTGGCGCGCTCGCTCGTCCTCTACTACCTGCCGATCGAACGGACAGGCCCGGCTGGTGGACTCGTCGTGAACCAGGCGCTGTTCGCATTGATGATCATCGGTCTTGCGCTCTCGCTGCGGCGCTTGGGCGATGCGTCGCCGGCCTGACACACCACTGGGCACATGGGTATCGGCAGCCCGTGTTACGGAGTCCGCACGATCCTGACGAACGCCCGCCGTGCCGGATCGTCCGCGTCGGCGCCCGTGTTGCGCACGACCACGGCGCCGCGATCATAGACCACGCACGTCACGGTATTCTCGACGCGCAAGCTTCGAAGGCAGCGCGTCCCCTCGGCGAACATGTCGAGCCAGCGGCGATCGTGCTGCGGCGTTACCGAGGCGACGGTCATGGTGTACCGGCCCGGCTCGAGCATCCAGTTGCGGACTTGGCCGGCGCGCAGTGAGAGCGTATCGCTCGCGATCACGGCACTCACGAACACCCCGAGCCGCACGCTTCGCCCGCCCAGTTCCACGTCGAGCGTCGTGCTGCCGGGCGACACGGCGACGACGGAGTCCCCGCGCATGCGTGCGATCGCTTCGTTTCGCGTCGTCAGCGACAGCGGACGCATGACTGCTTCCTCACCCGACCCGAAGTCCGCCTGCACCGCCACCGGTCGCGGCGGATCGCCCACCATCATCTCGATGATCCGTGGCCAACGTAAGCTCGTGATCGGCCGGCAGGTGATGGTGACCGTCTCGCGCAGCGCCCCGGAACCCAACTCCACCTGGGCCGCCCCGGCGCGATCGCAGACGACCGCATTGTTTTCCGGAAGGACGTGAACGACGGACCCGAGGACGACCTGCATGTGCAGTTCGCGCTTGGGACGGACGCTGCCGTCGCGATCAATCACGCGCACGGGAAGCTCGAACGGCTCGCGGCCATAGAGCTCGAAGTCGCGGCGGGCGAGTTCAATGCGTGCCGCGTCGGGGCGCTGGCAAGACAGTGCACCGAGGAGGGTGCTCGCGGCGATCAGACCTCGCACCAGTTGGCGTGCGTGCACCCAGCGCCTCCATTCCGGCTGCTTCGCCTGAATATCCGCGGGCCCGGTCCGTTGCGCCAGAAGGTGATGCCATCACCGATCGCGCACTACGACCCCGCTGCCGCGTGCATCTCCCTCCACCGCGTTTCGTCCACACCGTACACGAGCAGCCAGCCGATCTTCGCCAGCGCGCCGAGGAGGCTCGCCCCGAGAATGAAAGGAAGGATGCTCACGGCCAGAGGCTCGTACAGGTAGGTCAGCCAGCCGATTCCGCCGAGGGCCGACAGGACGCCAAGAATGCGCGGCAGAAAGGTGGACCTCACGATGAGGTAGCCCATCACGAGCGCGTAGAGCCCGAAGAAGACCATGGCGATGGTTTCGGCCGTGTAGTTGACGCGAAGGAAGAGGAGCGCCAGCGCCTGCAACTGGTCGGGCTGGAAGACGGTCAAGTACGACGCGCCGCCGAGCACGAGCAGCGGCGAGATGAAGAAGAGGCGGCTGACGATCTTGATGGTGATGCCGACTAGTCCAAAGGCAGCGGCGAGCAGCGAGACCGTGCGGCTCACTGGCCGGAGCAGGCGGTAGAAGCAGACCGTCATCGCGACTTGGAACGCCATTTCGACGAGGTAGACAGCGAGCCCGACGCGCAGGAGCCACGGCGTGGCCGTGATATTGGCGGCGGTGGCCGCGGCGTCGCCGATGACGACCAGGCGACCACTGATGGCGGTCTGAGTGATCACCCCGAGAATCATCGTGGCCAGATAGAGGGCGCCCGCGATTCGTGCCATGGCGCGGGGCGACATCTCCGACCGCTGCGCGGTCACTGCTGCGGTGTTCACGGGATCCGTGCTCCTTGTCGTTGGCGGGGCGCGTGGTGTCGCGCCGTACTGGGAGCCGTACGGATCACGGCGGGTGCGGTTTCGTCCAGTACCTCGGGCCGTTGCTCGTCGCTCCCCTCGGATCATCGCAATGGGTTGCGGCACGGCTTGCCCGGAATGCCGCCATTCTCGTCAGCGCACCGTCCCGATCACCGGGCAGATCGACTCGGTGAAGTCACCGGTTGGCGTTGCACGGCAGGTGCCGACGTCACCGGTGCTGACCTCGTTGGTGTGACCGCGGGGTTCGCGAATACCGTGGAACTCGATACCAAGGGCGAAGAACTGCTAATGCGTGGACTGAGGATCGCCTTCTCGACGCCCGTGACACTCTCGCCGCACGCCGCGGTGATCAGGACGGCCACGAGGGCAAGGCCGGTGGCATGGTGTGCGCGAGTGAGTCTCAAGACGATACGCTGACGGAGGCTGGGCAAGGGGACGGTACCTCGGCGGGTGTAGCTGAGGCTGATGTCGTGACGCGTGCATGCGGGGCATGACTTCGTTGCAGTCACGCATTGCCTCATCTGCAGGGTACGCCGGGGCGCGCGCGGGGCGTATCGTCCGAACGCGTGGATTAGGGCGTAGCTCCAATGAGGTAGGGGCGGCGAGGCGCCTCGGCGGTGGGAAGCGGCCGCTACCGATGGATGCGGCCGGCAGACTGCGTCACTGGATCCGCGCGGCCCGTGCCGCGAACCTGTCTGCCTCGCGAGTGCGCCCCGTGCGTCGCATCAGCTCCGCATAGTCGTTCAACGTCTCTGCCACGTCCGCATTGGGCGGCACGAAAGCCTTTTCACGGATGGCAAGCGCGCGGCGGTACAACGGGTCCGCCTCGGCGTAGCGCTCCTCGTCACGCAGCACGCCGGCCAGCGCGTTCAGCGTGACCGCAATGGTCGGGTGTCCGGCGTCCAGCGACCGCTCCTTGATCCGCAGCGCCCGACGCAACAGCGGCTCCGCCTCCGCGTACCGGTTCAACCGCCAGTACGTCTCCCCGAGATTGTTGACGACCGACGCCACGTTGGGATGGTCCGGGCCCAGCGTTTTCTCGAGGCTCGCGAGCGACCGCTGATAGAGCGGGAGCGCGTCGCCGTAGCGACCCAGCGTCTGGAGGACCACGGTGAGGTTGTTCACGGTCTTCGCGATCTCGGGATGATCTGCCGGGAGTCTGCGCTCCTGGATCGCCAGCGCGCTGCGGAACAGTGGCTCCGCGTCCGCGTACCGCGCCGCGTTCCAGTACACCACCCCGAGGTTGCGACGATCCCTGGCGAGTTGGCCGGAATCGGCGCTGACCACGCGCTCCTCGATCGCCAATGCGCGCTTGTACAGCGATTCGGCCGCGGCGTTCTGTTTCAGCTTGGAGTGCACACCCGCCAGTCCCGAGAGCGCCTTCACCAGATCGGGATGATCTGGCGGAAGGGCAGCTTCGCGGATGGCCAGTGCGCGCCGAAGGTCCCGGAGGGCCAGATCGAAGTCGCCCTTGGCGCGCGCCACCTCACCCCGCGCCGCGAGCGTCGCCGCGAGCGGGAGTGCATCGGGTCCCAGTTCGCGCTCGCGCAGGCTCACGGCGGAATCGAGGAGCACGCGCGCCGGATCGTACAGGCCGAGGGACGTGTGAACGGTGCCCATGGTTTCGAGGATGCGCGCGCGCAGCAGCGGCTGCTCAGCCAAGTCGGTGCCGATCTTCTCGACACCCCGCTCGAGAAGTTCGCGCGCCGTGACGGCGTTCCCCCGCGCCTCGCCCGGATCGGAGACGCGGAACAGTTCGACCAGAAAGTCAGTCACCCGCGTCGCCGCCAACGCCTCCTGCTCCGCCCGCGCCTCGGCCGCTCTCGCGCGCAGCAGGCCCACGCGTGACACCACCGCACTCGCCGCCACCGCAAGGGCGACAACGGCTCCGGCGAACACCCCCGCGCGGTGACGCCGCACAAACTTCCAGGAGCGATACGCCGCGCTGCGAGGCCGCGCCAGCACTGGCTCGTTCGAGAGGTGACGCTGCAGGTCCATGGCCAGCGCGTTGGCTGTCTCGTAGCGCCTGGTCCGGTCCGGCTCCAGTGCCTTCATCACGATCCAGTCGAGGTCACCGCGCAGGGCCCGGCGCAAATGTGCGGGATCCGTACGCCGCGCCGTCGCAATCAACCGCTCGCCTTCGCCGAGGGTGCGCAGCCGCGCGCTCGGCGCGGGCGGGTTTGTGGCGCCGGTGATCAGTTGTGTGAGGAAGACGTTCATGCCCACCAAGTCCGGGTCTGTCGGCAGGCTCCCCACCAACAGCTCGTAGAGCATCACCCCAAGCGAGAAGATGTCCGATCGCGTGTCGATGTCGAGGGACGACGACTCCGCCGTTTCCGGGCTCATATACGCCGGCGTGCCCATCGGCTGTCCCCAGCGCGTCACCACCGACTGGCTGCTCAGCTGCTGGCCCAGCGCCTTGGCGATGCCGAAGTCGATGATCTTCGGCTGTGGGTGGCTGTCTCGCTCTCCCACCAGCACGTTCGACGGCTTGAGGTCGCGGTGGATCACGCCCTTCATGTGGGCGTGCTGCACCGCGTGGCACACGTCAATGAAGAGGGCCACGCGCTGGTCCACCGAGAGTTTTCGCGAGTCCGCGTACGCGGTCAGCGACAGCCCGTGCACGAGCTCCATCGCGAAGTACTGCTCCCCCAACGGCGTGGCGCCCGCCGCGAATACCTTGGCAATGCCCGGGTGGTCCATCACCGCGAGCGCCTGCCGCTCGGCATCGAATCGGGCGAGCACCTCCCGGCTGTTCAGCCCCGCGCGAACGACCTTTACCGCGACGTGCCGACGGACGGGCTCCGACTCCTCGCCAAGGTAGACGACGCCCATCGTTCCCCCACCAAGCACATCGAGAATGCGGTAGGGACCGATGGTCGCCGGGTACCCGTTCTGGTCGGGTCCTGCGTCCAGTTCATTCATATAGCACCGCGAGACGCGGTCAGTCGACGATCATGTCGGGGTCAAGGACAAACTTCTGCCCCTGGCAGGTCCCGCTGACTTTGTACTTCGCCGTGTCACCCGAGACCCAGTCGCCCTTTCTCTGATGCACGCTCTTGGGTGAGTTCTTCTTGCTCTTGTACGGCGGGGCATCGGTGAACGGCCATTTCGCTCCGTCACGGTCGATCTCGACTTCGTCCACATCCGCGTGCGGGTCGACCTGCCAAATCATCGGCTCGCCTTTCTTTACATGCGCCGGGTCAGGGTTGACCGTAACCGTGATATTGTTGCCGACGCGCTTCACCGAGATCGTGACCTGGTTACTCGGCATCTCACCTCCTCGTGGGGAGACTCCGAGCATGGCATCGCCGGGTGAGTAACACAAGCGGGCGGCACGTCGCGTCAGCCGGAGGGAGCTCCAAACCGAGAAGGGGTTTCCCCTACTGTAGCAACGTCCCGCGCCTCACCTCAGCACCTCGCATCCGATGGGGCGATTGGGGCGTCGATCCACGATGGTCTCGCAACGTGACGCGGCGCCCTCCGTCGTCGGGAACACGGCGCACTCGCAACGACGCAACGCGCGATCCCGGCGGTCCTGCCATCCTGCTTGACGGGTCCCCCAGGACATGCTATTACATGATGTCACCAAAGGCATAGCTCCCTTGCCACTCGCAGGGCAGCGCGGCTCGCGTCGCTGCGGACCGTCAGCCAGCCGGAGGTCGCATGTACGTGGTGATTTCGTGGGTCCCGCTCGCCGGCGCAGCATCGAAGGACGTGCGCGACTGCCTCAACGCCGTCCTGCAGTTCTCCTCGACCGGCTCCAAGCCGGACTTCGAAACGGTCGTTCAGCCGTTCGACGGCTGTACGGTTGCCGCCGCGCGCAAACCGTCGCAGGGTGCCGTTGTCGCGCTGGGCGATCGCCTGCTCCTCTGCACGCTGGCGGACACAGAGCCGGACTTCTCGTTCGTGCTGGCCTACTCCGAGACCGGCAACTACATGGCCTGCTCAAGCGACCTGAGCCAGCCGAAGCTTGATCAGGTCACGGAGCACCCATGATCTCCGGGCCCGGCCTTCTGGCGACAGGCGCGCGAGCGGCGATCCTCTGTGCACTACTGCCAAGCGCGGCGACACTCGGCGCCCAGCAGGACTTTCCACGGCAGCCGCAGCTCTTTCTCGAACGGTCCTATTTCGCTCCATTGAGCCCCCTTGGTGAGGGATATGTGTTCGAGGGCGAGGCCGCGATCCACCTGTTCTACCACAATCGGCTCGATAAACAGTGGACCGCGACCGGCGGATGGAAACGGGTCGTCTCGCTGTCCTATCTGCCCCTGGTGCGCATGATGGACGTGGCGTCCTCGCCCGTGCGCACGCCGAGTTATCGCATTCGGCCGTTCTATCTACAGTTGTTTCACGCCCCGCGGCAAGACACGGCAAGGGGGTCGTTCCGCCTGAGCGCGTACTCCATCGGATACACGCACTACTCGAACGGGCAGGACGGTTGCCTGCACGAGGGATTCGTTCGCAACACCGCGACGGACCGGTGCGAGGTGGCCGATGCCGCGCTCGCCAGTCAGCGGCGCGTGAACACGCGCGATGGCGACTTCTCCACCACATACATTCCCGTTCGCTTCGACCTGCGTCGTGGTACGCTCGACCCCGCCACGTTTCGCGTCCGCGCGCAGCACTCGGTGGGCGTCGAAGTCCAGATCCATCCTATCGGCATGCGAATTGGCGGCATCAGCCGGGAACTCGCCACCGCGTACGGTCAGCATCAGGTGAACGCGTGGTACGAGTACGAGTTCGCCAGTCGCCTCAAAACGGATGGCTTCACGCGCGTGTCGCTGATGGGCAAGTACCGCATGCCATCGGCGGGCGGCAGCGACTGGTGGACCGCCACGACGGAGATCGCGCATACGTGGGACAACCTCGAGGGGTTCGGTGCCTTCGGCCGCATCCGCGTCGGATACGATGACTACAACATTCGCTTTCGCGAGCGCGCGCAGCCGTCGCTGACCGTCGGCGCCACGTGGGACGCGCGCACCATTCGGTATTTCAATCGCCGATAGCGCGCTTCAGGCGTGCGCGCAGGAGGGGCCATGGGACCGGAGTATGCAGGGGTCGTACGGGTCGTCACCGACTTGTCCCAGAAGGCCGAGAGGAGGCTGGACGGGAAGGTCGAGCGCTGGACCGAGAAACAAGTCCACTTCGTCTCGTACGCACAACGCGCCGTGCGGCAGGCACTCTACTTCGAGCGTTTACTCGAGGCTGATGCGGACGAGGCGCTGCTCAAGCACATCCGCCGCAGCGTCGAGGAGTTGCTCGAGGGCGCGCCACCCATCCCCAGCGATCCTCCCCGCGAACAGGAATCCGCGCTCCGCTACACCGGTGCGAAAGAACCCTTCGTTGCCCTCGCGCAACGGTGGACGCGGCTGAAGACGGACTGCAGAGCCGCGGACGACGTTGGCAAGCTCCGAGCGCTCGAGAAGGATCTCTGCGCCTTCCTCAGCGCGAGCGCCGCCGACTCCTGGTTCATCCATCTCACGTACACCCGGCTCCCGGCTATCGTCCGCGCGCTGGGCCAGCACTTGGGGTTCGCAGTCGGCGCCGCCATCGCGCTTGCGGTGCTCCTTGGCGTGGAGGCGGTGTCGAGCCTTTTCAGAAACCGCTGGTTGTACGGAGTGCTCGCCTTCGTCTTCGCCGTGTTGCCCGGCATCGCACTGCTTATTGAAGGGCGTCGCGAGCGCAAACGGCGCACCCCGCGGTGGGACGTCGGGGGTCGCGTGGCCCGCGAGGTCCTGCCCACGCTCATCGAGCCGGACGCGTGGGTTCCCTGGCATCCACGCGGGCAACACCTTGGCCGGAAGATCTACTTCGGTCTTGCTTACAAGATCCTGCTCTATTTGCTGACCTGGCTCGCCTTATGGATTGTCGTGCGTCTTCTGGTGAGCGTGTTCAGTTTCGATCCCCCACTGTTGACGGTCTATCTGATCGCCGTCATGCTGGCCGGCGTCGCGTTCGCTGGTGCCGCGATTGACTACGTGGACATTCACTCGCAGGCACCGGTGCGCGGCATCCTCTTGTCCGGCGTCCTCGTCGTCGGCCTTGCGATCTGGTTTAGTGACAACACGTTCTGGCTGCTGCTGTGGCCGATCTTGTGGTCGGCGCTCGTCCTCTTCTGGGTGTGGCGTGTTCGACAGGCGCGGGCAACGGTGGCGGTGGTCGTCATCATCGCTGGCGTCGTCGCGGCCCACCTCACGACAACGAGCCGCATCGATGCCGGTCGCTGGAAGGACCGCACCGACTCGGCGCCGATGGCGCTCATCGATCCGTCTGAGTGGCCTGCGGGTGACACCAGTGACGCGCCAGTCGTCGTGATGGCCGCTTCGGGGGGCGGATCCCGCGCCGCCATCATGGTGGCGCACACGCTGCAGCGGCTCAGGGCGGAGCACCCACGGATCGCCGAGAACTTGCAGGCCATCAGTTCAGTGTCTGGCGGCAGCCTCGCCACCGCGGCCTACGTGGTCCGCCAACTGCACGCGAGCGGGCGCGACACCGCGGGCCTCCCGTCGTGCGACGAATCGCTGTTGGATGCCATGGGCCAGGACTTCCTGTATCCCACGCTGCTCGGGGTCATCCCCGGGTTCGGCGGACGGGCAGAGAGCATTCAGCGTGCCTGGCAGAAGTGTCCCGTGGGATTGGACGCACTGCAGCTCAGCCGTCTCGCCCAGATCTGGCGGAGCCGCAATGTCCGAGCACGGGGGACGGTGCCTCCGTTCGCGGTGCCGATCTTCAACAGCGTGTCCTTGGACCGGCATGCGGTGGCCATCACGCCGCTTGCGGGAAAGTTCTTCTGGCAGGGACTCGACGAATTCGCTCGCTCACCGGCGTCGCAGGTGCGCGGCAGGTTGGGCGCGCTGTCAAGCACGTGGGTGTACTATCGCAGCGGCATCTATCACGTGACCGACCTCGGCGAGCGCATTGATCCCAGTTTGAGCGAGGCCGTGCGCGCGAGCGCGAACTTCCCGTTCGGCTTCCCGTTGGTGGAGGTCGAGACGACCAGACCCCTGTGGTACAGCCCGCGCACGGAGGAGCTCGACTCCGGCACGACGAAGGTCGTGCGACTGACTGACGGCGGTGCGCTGAGCAACTCGGGGCTGTGGCCGCTGCTGCCGTTGCTGCTCAACAAAAAGGACGCCATCAAGCCACGCGGGGTACTCCTGATCATTGTTGACGCGAGCCGAATGCCAACCGTCGGTGCGACCGACCGGCAGCTCGGGCTGCTGCAGACGCTCTTTGACAAGGCGCCCAAGTCAGAGCGTTCGCACTTCCAGATGCTCGAAGAACTCGGACAGGTGTACGGCGACTGCTTCGAGATCGTGCAGCTCGCGATTGACCCGCTGGAGCGGAACAACATTCACACCACGTGGGCGCTCGACGGACATTCGCGGGCGCTGCTGGACACGTTGTTCGACGAGTCGTGGCGGAGCGTCACCAACCGCCTTGATACAGCATTCACTTCGTTGCGCGGGTGCAAAGGCACGCCGCGCTCCATGCGAGCGAGGAGGGTGCCGGTGGATTGAGAGATTGCCTGGCGGATAGGACGGGCTGCAACCAGATCCACATTGACCTGGGAGGAGGTGTCCATGCTCACTGCGGTCGCGATTGCCGCTGGCTGGATGATGCTCGGAGCGCTCGCCGTGATCATCGTCGGCCAGTTGCTTTCGGGCGAGATCAATCTCCACGGGCTGCTGCACGTGAAGCAGCGCGACGGGGCGCACGGCGTGCCCGAAATCAGCGCGGTGCGCGTGCAACTGCTGCTGGCCACGCTGGTCACGGCCAGCGCCTGGCTCACCGGCGTCTGGACAACGCGTGCGAGCGGTACCCTGCCCGACATCGACACGCGGTGGTTATACGGCCTCGGCGCGAGCCAAGCCGTGTACCTCGGCAGAAAGGCGATGCAGTTCTTCCCGATGCTCACCGAGCAGCGGCAACCTTAGCTCACGGAGTGGCACCATGACGCTGGCCCTGATGACCGGATGGGTGTTGCTGGCGGTGCTCGTCGCGTTTGCCGCGACGATCATCTACTACATGTGGACGGGCAAGATGGATCTCCGGCGCCTGATCAGCGAGCCGAATGGCGACGCCAGCATGTCGCGCTTTCAGCTCCTGGTCTTTACGGTGGTGGTCGCCTTTGGCCTGTTCCTCGTGATGGTAAGCGGCGACACGCCGAAGTTTCCCGATTCGATTCCGTCGAGCGTGCTGACGCTGCTGGGCATCAGCGCGAGTTCGTACGTCGTGAGCAAGGGCATCCAGCTCGGGTCCGACGGTGGTGGCACGCACACGGACCCTGATACGGGCGTTGTTGACAACGACTCGACGGACGACGCCGCGAAGAAGAAGGAGGGCTGATGTCCCCGCGCAAGGCGGCCAAGGCACCGCGTACGGCGGCCAAGGCACCGCGCAAGGCGGCGCGTAGGCGCGGTCGCAGCGCCGGGGCGTGGATGGCGGCCGGGTTCGCGCCACTCGCGCTCGGGCTCGCGTCGGGCGGATTGTCGACACCGCCGGTCGGCGCAAGCGCGGCGGGCATGGTGCCGATAGGCGACTACATCGAGGCCACGGCGGCCATTCCGAGCCGCGGGCTGTCGAGTCCGGAAGAAGAGGTGCTCGAGACGTGGGCGAAGCCGCGACCGAACAAGAGCAGGCTGGGCGACTGCGGTTGGTATGGCAGCGAGGGCGCCGACAAGGACACCAACCTCCGCAAGAACCGCACCGACCTGCCCCCCGTGTACCACGCGGTGTCGTTCGAGGCCATCACCAACCTCCCATCGCCGATGAGCGCGACGACGCGCCGCGACAAATGGAACCAGGCGCAGCGCGACACGATTGCGCCATTCGATGGCGTGCCCGTGACGGTCACCGGTTTCGTGGTGGTGGTGCGCCCGCAGAAGAACAACAGTGAAGCGACGAATTGCGGTGCGCATGGCGAGGACAACACCGACTGGCACATTGCGCTCGTCGGCTATTCCGGTGACACGGAGGACAAGGCGGTGGTGGTGGAGCCAACACCGCGCATCAAGCGGCATCACCCCAACTGGACGCCCGAGACGCTCGCGCCGTACGTGTCGGCCGGCGACTCGGTGCGCGTGAGCGGCTACCTGCTGTACGACCCCGTCCACAAGGGGCACCTCGGCAGGTACCGGCAGACGCTGTGGGAGGTCCACCCCATCCACCGCATCGAGGTGTTCGACAAGGGGCGGTGGGTTGATCTCGACGCACCGTAGCGGCACCGGGGCGTACGGGCCACGACCGTGAGCGAGCCGCATCGTTACCATCACACTGGAGGCTACCGCGTGAACGTCCAGGTGAAGCCGAAAGAGCCGCTGACGCTGTCTGTGCAGTGCAAGGGAACGGTGGTGCAAAACTACCGCTTCATGATGATCAAACCCAATGGTGAACAAGTCGAGGTCAGCGGTTCGAATGTGCAGGACACGACCATGGACTCGCACGCGCACGAATTTGCGCCGCCCATTCCTGCAGGCACCGCGATTCATGGCATTCTCACATACACCACGACGAACGGCGCACAGCCGTTCATAGGCGAAGTGAAGCTGCTGCAGAACGGCAAGGTCGTGCCGAACAGCGTCGACAAGGATTCGCGATCGACGTCCGCGGACGGCGTGGCCTGGCACCGTGTGGATTACGACGTCATATGAGCCGCCTACGAGTGATTGGATTCTGCGGCGCCCTGCTCGCCGTGCACGTACTTAGAGCACCCATGGTGCTCGCACAGGCCGCATCGCCTGCGGCCTTGGCAAAGGCAGCAAGAGCTGCGTCAAAGGACAGCATCAGCCTGTACCAGATCGATGAAGTGCCGACCGCACCGGCGTTCTCATTCCTTGGCGCTTCTCCGGGACAGGTCGACCGGCCGGTCACACCAAAAGCGCTGGCCTTATCGCTCGTGAATCTCGTAGATAGCGCCGGTCGTCTGAAGAGCGGCGTGGCATTCGATATCCGTGTTGCCAAGCTCATTACTGCACTCATGCCGGACCTTCAGACATACCAGAGCGATTGGTGGGCCCGCGCATGGGCGAGCTCCTCGTTCTCATTCGCCTCGGTTCAGGCGCCGGGTGATTCGGGATCGACGGACCTGGGCTTCGGACTGCGCATCGTGCTCGCCGATGGCAACGATGCCATGCGACATCCGGAGATCACGAAGAGGCTCGCCGGCGCGAGCGACACTTGCATCGCGGAGTTTCTGCGGAAGGAGGCTCAACAGAAGGAGGGGCAAAAGGAGGAGTGGCAACAAGCAGACTCGACGCTTCTGCTAAGATGCGTCGCGGAGGTCGTGACGCGCGTTAAGCGTGAAGCCTCTGAAACCTGGAACCGCCCTTCGGTCTCGATTGCCATCGCCAGTGGCACGCGCCTTCTCGCCAACCAGTGGGGACGGCAGGCTCCACTCGGCTTCCGCGCCTGGGGCAGCGGGTCGTTGCCGTTCCACCGGCAGTCCGGCGTGTTGCTCGCGCAACTGCAGTACGACGCTTCGCGCGACCCAGCCGGCGGCAAGCGAAGTTCGGGATGGACAGGGGCAGTCAGGGTGCTCTACGGAAACTCCAACTACCACCTGTTCGTGGACCTCTCCAGCAGCGTCAGCGGCAAGACGAGCGATCGCTTGCCGGCGCGTGAATACTCTGCCGGCCTGGAATTCAAGGCGTCCGACCAGCTCTGGCTCTCGACCGGTCTGGGTACGCGTTACACATCGCTCGGCGACCCCGGCAAGGTCGTGCTTGCCGCAAACCTCCGCTGGAGGGTGCTGTCGGCTCCGCAGCTCGCGAGATAGAGGAACTGATTGCATCGCTGGTGCGGGATGATGCCGCGGGCAGTCCCCGCCTCGATGCATACGCGCATTGGTATGGTGCGCTCACCGGATGATCTTCGGCATGCTATAGCGGTCTCGGACCACGTCGAGCGCGTCAATACACTTGTTGTATACAAGATGCTGCCGCACGCTGCCGGTGCGGTACGTCGATTGATCGCCGCCGTACATACGGCCGAGAATGCCGGCTGCCGAGCGCGCCAGGCTGTCGTGACGCGCGGAGATCGGCTCCCCACTGTGGATCCTGCGCTCCGTCTCGTTGATGAGCATGGAGAGGCTCTCAACTTGAAGGGCGGCGAAGACCTGGTTGCGGTGGTAGCACGCGAGCGAGATTCCGCGCCGTTGGACGTCCGCGGTGAACGGGAACCAGACGGCACGACCGCATTTCTGCGCATACAGCAGATGGCTCGCCGGCGCAGTCCGCGTCTCGACTCGTGCGTCCTGCAGTGGCTTCAGCGCGTCAACTGAGTAGGTCGGCGACCACGTCGTGACTGCATGCAACGCGCGAT
Source organism: Gemmatimonadaceae bacterium (assembly GCA_041661925.1). Taxonomy (GTDB): domain Bacteria; phylum Gemmatimonadota; class Gemmatimonadetes; order Gemmatimonadales; family Gemmatimonadaceae; genus PNKL01. Next base: position 3,522 of record JBAZTM010000034.1, on the reverse strand, counting down.
GCACCTCCCCTTGATCGGCGACGGGAGTGGTCGTGTCGGCACCCTCCAGGCGAACGAATGTCGTCACGCTGTACGCGTCCCCGACTATCTCATCGGCCTGCGGTTGACCGCCGTAGATCTGCGTGCGAACGGCCCCCCGGACGACTTCAGCCAAACCGTCGAGCGTTACATGCGCGAGGGGACCCGCCAAGCCGCTGATGTTGAAACGAGTGGTTCTACGTATCTCGTGCGCAAACTCGATGGCAGCGTCGAATTCCAGGGGACTCGCGGGCCAACAGGTCACATCGACGACGACCGTGAAACCGAACGGAAAAATGAATACATGCAGTTTGACCGTGGCGCCGGCGACCGGGGACTCGATCGTGATTTTCGGTTTGGTCCGCAATGGCACCAGAGCTCTCCACGCTTGTTCTCCCGTTATCGTCGTGGGATCGCGGCGCTCCAGATACGTCCGCCAGAAAAGCTGCCGACCTTGCTGAGGCCAAGGAGGCAGGAACCCGGCAGAATCGGGCACCCCCGCGCGCACCTGTTCGAAGCGATCGACGTAGGCAGCCCTGTTCGCGACTGTCGCAAATGGGGCCTCGGCATGCTCCAACAGATAGAGATTGGTGGAGTTCCAGAGAAACGAGAGTCGCATGTCGTGGACTTTCATTGCCTTGACTCACTCCTCTCTTCTCGATAGCGTACGTGTGACTGTTCCCGATGGGGAAACCCAGAGCGCATGTGGGCCAGTCGGTCCTAGGCTTTGGAGTGGGTGGCTCAGAGACGAGCCACCCACGTCTTTTTCTCACGGGACGAGGATGGGTTTCGGTCCTTCTGGTTTGAGGGTCTCCGTCTTCCATTTCTCAGGATGGTGGAGGCCCGTCTCGGCGCTCCAGCCTACGTCGGCCTGCAAGGTCTCTGCGGCTTTCTTGAGCACGGCTGCAGCCTTCATCAGGTCCTTCGCGTTCACCGCTGCTTCGAACGCGGATTCCGCAGCCTCGTGATCGGGGCCAAGCCACTTCACTCGGATTGGCGGGGCCACCCAAACGTCTGCGGCATTTTCGAAGGCCTGCAAAGCGTAGCCCTTCTTCCCGTCGGGCTTCGCAAGCCGTTCGAGTTCCAATCCGAAGCCACGGCGCGACAACTTCTCCAGTGTTGCCGGAGGATCATCGTGTCTGTTTGGCTCATAGAGCATGCTTCGCGCGCGTTGGTAGAGCATGTGAGTCAAGGCGTCCATGGCGACGAACGCGACAGCAATTGTAAGCGACCACATCCAGACACGCGCGATATCCGTGACACCGTAGCTGTCGAGATAGCTGTCTCCCGCCAGTCCGAAGGCCCAGGCCATTGCGCCTGACAGCGTCACCGCGATTACCCAGAACTCCAGTAGTGGCGGCTTGAAGGTGAGCTGACGGCCTCGGCCGAAGACCGCGATTCGCCAAAGCAAGCCGATCGTCATCAGGATCAGAAACCCGGGCAATACGAGAAAGGACGGGACGGCGAGCAAGGTGAGCACTTCCGACTCGCCCACCACGCCAATTGTAAGCTCACGGGAGAAGATCGCGGTCGCGGTCACAATACCATCGGCCGTTGGCCAATGAACCGGCATGAAAAAGACCACGCCCCGTTCGCCCGATCGCACCCGGTTGCTCGCCTTCAATCCAATGACGACCACCTGGGTCTCATGCGGCTGCAATCTCACCGTCATGCCAGCGTCCACTTGAATGAACGATGGCGCGGCAGCACGAATCGGTCCCACATCTACGGGCACATCCACCTTGTTTCTCAGAATCAGGTGCACCGTGTCCGTTTGGTTATCCTTGAGCGCCTTGCGTCCGAAGTGCTCCTGCACCTCAACAATTTGCTGGGCGTCGACGAGAGCGCGTGGTACCACATGCAGTGCAACGAAGCTCGATTGGCGCGACGAACCGTTTGCGGGGAGCTGCGCTAGGTAGTTCACCCGCACGAGAATGTCGGCCCGCGTCGCCACGTTGCGGCCACGTCGCACGGTCAGCCGCGCGCTCCAAGAGTCCGACGGGCCTATGAGACGTGCCACCGACGTGTCAGCCACAACCGTGATGCTGTCCGCGGCGATCCAACTCACGCGCACATCGCGCACAGCCTGTGGCGCTGGATTCCGAACGATCACAAACACCGTACCGCTCGCCGCCGCGCCAAGGACGATCGAATCCGGGCGCAGTTCTACCTGGAGCGCAGACGCCGACTGCGCCGCGGCGCGCTCAGGGATCGTCACAAAGGAGACGGCAGCGCATACGAGCCATGCGCACAGTGCGGCTCGGTGACCGTGGTCGCGCCTGTCGCGACTCATACGTCCTCCTTGAGCGCGTTCCGAGACATCACCCGGATGATCACCACGGAGGCAACGATGTGCTTCCGGCGTCCGATGAACAAAGCGTGTGTGGAGAACCGCGGACATAGACTGGCCTGCTGCCGTGACACGGCGGCACTGACGCTGAATGTGCCGCGTCTTCACAGGAGCGTCAAGCGAACGTGCCGCGTGATCGCTGCGACTCAGTGGGCAAACCGTATCAGCTTGCGCACGCGCTGCCGATACGCCGCGTACCCTAGGAACTTCGCGGCGACCCAGCGCTCTTCACGCTGCGCGTTCGGGTCGCAGTATCTGCAGCGCGGAAGCGGTTGGCGTCGTCATCTGCGTGTTCAGCAGGTCCTGCCGCACACCCTGATTGTCCTGCCACCAGTCGCACCGCAAACGGCTGACCCTTCTCGGCTTCCGTGATGTTCACGAACATCACGCCAAGCGGGATCTCCTTGCGGATCGTCGTCCCGCGCAGGCTGCCACGACGCGACCGCTTCATGCGCCGGTTCAGGTTCGCGGCGTCCGCGGTGGTGCCGGTGCTGAGCACATGGTCGTCGCGCGAGCCCTCACGATACACGGTGACGCCATCGCGCCAGTAGCCCGCGGCGCACCGCCTCAGGCCCCGCGGGCAGTCGCGCTCAGGAGTGGATGAACCGTCGCCAGACCAGTAGATATCCCCTGCGGAACGAACCGCCCGCACCGGGAGTCCGATGGCCGACCGACCGCTCGACGAAGACCGCCTGAGGGAACTGATTGGCGACGCGACGCCCTCAAGCGCCGACGGCGAAGCCGTGCACGAGCTTGCCGGTCCCCTACGCTCGCCGAAGACGCTGGACGCCCTCGCCGCCGCGGCGGCGGCGGCCATCGAGGCCGAGCGCGGTCCGCGCCGCAAGTACAGCACCGACGAACGGCCGCCCGACGTGGTCATTCGGCGTCGGCGCACGTCGTATGTGGTGCTCGCCATCGCATGCGCAGGTGCCTGGTTCGCCTGGTCGCGGGCGCTGCACCGACCGCCGCCGGTGCCGAGCGATCCCGTGGAGCTGGTGGCGGTGCTCTCCCCTGCCGCCGCGGCCGGCCCGGCGCTCTCGCCCGAGTGGAACTGAGGGTCCCCCCGTCCGTTCACCGTTTCTAAGCAGACAAACGGGCCGTGGGTGAAAGGAACGTCTGGGCGTACTCGGCGGGCGTCAAGGGAGCGCAGGATT
>JBAZTM010000033.1:27659-37822 GCA_041661925.1 Gemmatimonadaceae bacterium | reverse complement strand
CACCTGTTCGAACGGGAGGTCTGGGAGCAGCACGGATTGACGCCGGAGGGGCATCCATGGCTCAAGCCCGTGCGTGCGTCCGCGGGGCAGGCGCCGGCCAACGCGGAGTTCTTCAAGGTCGATGGCGGCGAGATCCACGAGGTCGCTGTCGGGCCGGTGCATGCCGGCGTCATCGAGCCCGGCCACTTCCGTTTTCAGTGCGCCGGTGAAGAGGTGATGCACCTCGAGATCGCACTCGGATACCAGCATCGCGGCGTCGAACGCGCGCTCGTGGGGGGACCGCACCGGCGTACGCTCCACTTGATGGAGACCGTGTCCGGCGACGCGACCGTCGCGCACGCCACCGCGTACGCGACGGTACTCGAAGCACTCGCCGGCACCGAGGCGCCGCTGCGCGGGCAGTGGATGCGTGCGATTGCGCTCGAGCTCGAGCGACTCGCCAATCACACGGGAGACTTGGGCGCGCTGGCGGGCGACGTCGCCTTTCTGCCGACTTCGGCGGCGTGCGGAAAGATCCGCGGTGACTTTTTGAATCTCACCGCCTTCCTCTGCGGCAACCGATTCGGCCGCGGTGTGGTGCGTCCGTTCGCGAGCGGTCCGGATGTCTCCGTCGAGATGGCCGGACGAGCGCTGGCCGACGCAACGCGCGCCCTGGACGACGTGGAGCAGGCGATGGCTTGGCTGTGGGACGCGGCGACGGTGCGTGGCCGGTTTGAGAACGTCGGCACGGTGCACCGCACCCAGGCGGCGGAAATCGGAATGGTGGGACCTGCCGCGCGCGCCTGCGGCCTGGTGCGCGACGTACGCTACGATCATCCAGCGGGGTGGCACCGGTTCGCACAGGCGCCGGTTGTGGTCTGGCCCGGTGGAGACGTCTTTGCGCGGGCCCGCGTGCGCTCGCTGGAGATCTCGCGGTCCGGAGAGTTCTTGCGCGAGCAGCTCAGGGTGCCTCCCGACGCCGAAGAGATCACGGAGACGCCGCCGGCCGTCGGGGACATGCTCGCCGTGGCGCTGGTCGAGGGGTGGCGCGGCGAGGTCTGTCACGTCGCGGTTACGGACGCCACCGGTCGTTTCCGGAGCTACAAGATCACCGACCCGTCGTTCCACAACTGGCAGGGCCTGGCGCTCGCGATGCGCGGCACCGCGATTTCCGATTTCCCGATCTGCAACAAGAGCTTTGGCTTGTCGTACTGCGGCTTCGACCTCTAACCCGTCACTTCATGTTCGTAGTCGACACCCTGCTGCACCGGCTGAAGCGTGGCTGCGAGACGATGGCCTATCCCGACGGCCCGGCGCCGACGCTGCCTGAGCGTCACGGAGGCGCGCTGCGTGTCGAGTCGGCGCGCTGCACCGACGGATGCTCCGCCTGCGTCGCCTCGTGTCCAACAGACGCGATCACGCGCCTGCCCGGCGCGCCGGTGGCGCTCGACCTCGGCAAGTGCGTCTTCTGTGCCGCTTGTGTTGAGGCATGTCCCACGGGTGCCATTGTGCAGACGGGTGACCACCGCATGGCCACCCGTCGCCGAGAGGACCTCGTGGTCGGCGGAGCGGGGAAGGAGGAGGCGCGCCTCGCGGCCGAACTCGATGCGACGCTGCTCCGGCTCTTCGGTCGCTCACTCCGCCTGCGGCAGGTGAGCGCCGGCGGCTGCAACGCCTGTGAAGCCGACACCAACGTGCTCGGGACCATCGGGTGGGACCTCGGTCGATTCGGCATCCAGTTCGTCGCGTCGCCGCGCCACGCCGACGGGTTGCTGATCACCGGCCCCGTTTCGCGGAACATGGAGCTGGCGCTCAAGAAGACGTGGGACGCCGTGCCCGAGCCGAAGATCGTCATCGCCGTGGGCGCGTGCGCCATTTCCGGAGGGCTCTTCGCGGAACATCCCGAAGTGCACCGGGGCGCGGAAGATGTGGTGCCAGTGGACCTGTACATCCCGGGATGTCCGCCGCATCCGCTGACCATTCTCGACGGCCTGTTGCGCTTGCTCGGTCGGCTGGACGAGAAACGTTTTCCCCCGAGAGCAGGACGCGCGCGGGACGCCTAGGCGCTGGGGTCTGGAACGCCGCCGATCGGCGTGTGAAGCATCGTCTGCACGGCTTCGAGCAGCACAGCCAGTGCGATTGGCTTCGCGAGAAACGCCACCACGGACGCCGGTGGCCCTTGCCAGTCGATGACGCTCTGCACGTAGCCCGACATGTAGATCACCCGAAGGTCGGAACTGATCTTCGCAATCTGGTCAATCATGCGCATGCCGGTCATCACAGGCATGATGACGTCGGTGAGAATGACATCGGGCCGTTCGGAGGCGGACGCGGCCCCGAATCGTTTGATGGCCTCAGTAGCGTCGCCGGTGTCCCAGAGCGCATAGCCTTTCCCCTCCAGCATCTGCTTCAGCAAGCTGCGCATCCAGGCGTCGTCGTCGACGATCCAGATCAGTGGAGGCGCGACGCGATCGGCGACGGCTGCGAGCCCGGATGGCGCGGCCGAAGGCGCGACGGCCGGAGTGACCGCGTGTGTCGACTGCTCGTATGGGGCGGCGACGCATACCATGTCACGCCCGCCGTGCTTGGCCCGGTAGAGCGCGCGGTCGGCCTCGCCAAGGAGGAGTTCGTAGGAACCCATGCCCTTTTGGTAGTGTGCGATCCCCGCGCTGGCCGTCAGGCGACCCCACGACAACGGCCAATCGCGCAATTGATTCAGTACGCGCTGTGCGAACACGAGGGCGGGCTCTGGTTCCGTATCACGCAGCACCGCGACGAACTCCTCTCCCCCATAGCGGCCGGACAAGTTCTCGCGCCTGGTGTTCGATCCGAGGATCTTGGCGAACGCCCTGAGGGCGACGTCCCCGGCGGAATGGCCGTGGCGGTCATTCACCTGCTTGAAGTGGTCGAGATCGAAGAGAACGACGGTCAGGCCGCGGCCACGCTCCGCCGCCGCGAACTCGCGTTCCAGTGCATCTTCGAGATGCCGTCGATTCGGCAGCCCAGTCAGTCGATCAACGAGGGCCAGCGCCTCGGCCGCCCGGCGTTCCTTCAGGAGCAGCTCGGAAAGGACCGCGATCCCGATGGACACGCCAAGGTACGTGGCGACGATGGCCCCGAGGAGGGTCCAATTCGGCTCCGCGATCTCAAAGAGCACAACACTCAGTTGGGTGGCGGTGATGACCGCCATGCCACCGGCGAGCGCGACCGCAACGCCGCGGAGCCCGCGATAGTAAGACAGGAGAAACGCTGGAATGAGCGCGGTGAGCCAGATGAGCATCCCGGCGCCGTTGCTCGTCCAGTCGGGCATCCAGGCGACGGTTGCCACAGGGACGGCCAGTGCCGCGAGCGACAACGCGAGCGCGCGGCTTGGTACCGGCGGAGGTCCAGCGGTTCTACGCATGAGTGTCGCAAAGTTGCCACGCGACGATCCGCATGCAGTCCGGCGGCGGTCTGAACCTCCGATTCCACACGAGCCGCTACACCAGCGCGTCGATGATGGCGTTCAGCGTGGCGCTGGGACGCATCGCCTTCGTCGTCTTCGCCACGTCCGGATGGTAGTACCCGCCCATGTCCACCGGCTTGCCCTGCGCCGCGATCAGTTCCTGGTTGATCGTCGCTTCGTTGTCGTGCAGCTGCTTCGCCACCGCCGCGAAGCGCGCCTGCAGTTCCTTGTCCTTCGACTGCGCAGCCAACGCCTCGGCCCAGTACATCGCCAGGTAGAAGTGGCTGCCCCGATTGTCGATCTCGCCGACCTTTCGCGCCGGCGACTTGTTGTTGTCGAGGAACTTGCCGATCGCCGTATCGAGCGTCTCGGCGAGGAGCGCGGCACGCGCATTGCCGTAGGTTGCGCCAATGTGCTCAAGCGAGGCGGAGAGCGCCGAGAACTCACCGAGCGAGTCCCAGCGAAGGTAGCCCTCCTTCTGGAACTGCTGCACATGCTTGGGCGCCGAGCCACCGGCGCCGGTTTCGAACAGTCCGCCGCCCGCCAGCAACGGGACGATGGACAGCATCTTTGCCGACGTGCCGATCTCGAGGATCGGGAACAGGTCCGTCAGGTAGTCACGCAACGCGTTGCCGGTGACCGAGATCGTGTCGAGTCCCTTGCGGATCCGCTCGAGGGAATACTTCATCGCATCGTCGGGGGACAGGATGCGAATCTCGAGGCCCTTCGTGTCGTGGTCCTTGAGATAGGTCTCGACCTTCGCGATCACCTGCGCGTCGTGCTTGCGATGGGCGTCGAGCCAGAAGATCGCCGGAGCGCCGGTCGCCCGGGCGCGTCGCACCGCGAGCTTCACCCAGTCGCGCACCGCAATGTCCTTGGTCTGGCACGAGCGGAAAATGTCGCCCGCATCAACCTTCTGTTCGAGCAGCGTCTCGCCCGTGGTCTCGTTGACGACCCGGATCGCGCCGTTTCCGGCGGCAATGAAGGTCTTGTCGTGCGAGCCGTACTCCTCCGCCTTCTGGGCCATCAGGCCAACGTTCGGCACGCTGCCCATGGTTGCCGGATCGAACGCACCGTGCGCTTGGCAATCCTCGATGATGGTCTTGTAGATGGTCGCGTAGCAGCGGTCGGGGATCAGCGCCTTGGTGTCATGGAGCTTGCCGTCGGCCCCCCACATCTTGCCGGCATCGCGGACCACCACTGGCATGGAGGCGTCGACGATGATGTCGCTCGGGACATGGAGGTTGGTGATGCCCTTGTCCGAGTCGACCATCGCCAGCGACGGGCGCTTGGCGTAGACCGCCGTGATGTCAGCCTCGATCTCGGCCCGCTTTTCGGCGGCCAGGTCCTTGATCTTGGCGTAGACGTCGCCGAGTCCGTAGCTCGGGTTGACGCCCAGTTGCGCGAACGTCGCGGCGTGCTTGTCGAAGACGTCCTTGTAGAAGACGCTCACCGCGTGACCGAAGATGACCGGGTCGGACACCTTCATCATTGTGGCCTTGAGGTGCAGCGACAGGAGCAGGCCGCGGGCTTTCGCGTCGTCGATCTGTTCCTCGAAGAAGCGGCGCAGCGCCCGGATGTGCATTACCGACGTGTCGAGGATCTCACCCTCGAGCAGCGCCATCTTGCTCTTGAGCACGGCCACCGTGCCGTCAGTGGATGCGAACTCGTAACGGACCGTGGTGGGCGCGGTGATCGTCACGGACGATTCGCTGCCGTAGAAGTCGCCGTCCTTCATGTGGGCGACGTGGGCCTTCGAGTCGGCGGCCCAGGCGGCCAGCTTGTGCGGATGCTTCTTCGAGAACTGCTTCACCGAGAGCGGCGAGCGCCGGTCGGAGTTGCCCTCGCGCAGCACGGGGTTGACCGCGCTGCCGAGCGCCCTCGCGAATCGCGCCTGGAGCGCCTTCTCGGCGTCGTTCTTAGGAGCTTCCGGGTAGTCGGGTATGGCGTACCCGTGGGCCTGCAGCTCCCTGATCGCTTCCTTGAGCTGCGGGATGGACGCGGAGACGTTCGGCAGCTTGATGATGTTGGCGTCGGGACGCTGCGTGAGTTCGCCGAGCTGCGTCAGGTAGTCAGGAATGCGCTGCGCCTCGGTCAGGACCTCCGGAAACACCGCGATGATGCGGCCCGCGAGCGAGATGTCCCGCGTCTCCACGGAGACGCCTGTGCCCTTGGTGAAGGCCTGCACGATGGGGAGGAGCGAGAAAGTCGCCAGCGCAGGCGCCTCGTCGATCTTCGTCCAGATGATGGTCGACGTATCGGTCTTCATGAAGCTCTCCTTGGTTCTGTCTGGGCCGTCGGCCAGCCCGCACTGTAGATGAGTTCAGGACTCAGCGCGGGGGGCGAAAGGCGCTGGCAGCCAAACCGGTAATCTAGCAGGACGTACTCGTTCTATCATCGTGTCCGCGGTTGGCACCATGCGCGGCATCTGAGCAGGGGCGGGCGCAGTAGATACGGCTGCGGTGGATGGCTATTATCCGCTGTGCGCCGCTGGGGCAGGACACTGGCCGCGCGCCCGGATGGCGGAACTGGCAGACGCACGGGACTCAAAATCCCGCGAGGGCAACCTCATGTGGGTTCGATCCCCACTCTGGGCATGCTACCGATTGAGGATTGGGATCTCGGATGAGGAATTCGGATTCCGATGGGCGATGAGGATACGCGATGGCACAGCGAAGGCCGCCCTTTGGGGGCGGCCTTTTGGCGAATTGGCGACGGACGGAACGCTGGATCGCCGGTGCAGGTGCGCCTGAGCCGCAGTCGGAGGCCTCAGCTCGTCGCGATCGCGTCCAGCAGCGTGCGCAACTGTTCCGAGGTGCTCGGCTTCTTCACCGCACCCGCCACACGAAGATTGAGTCCCTTCGCCAGAATCGGCGCCATCTGCAGGATCGCGTCATCCATGCCGCTGATGAAAATCACCGCACCGGGGAACTTCAGCCGAGCCAACTGCTGGATGAACTCCATGCCGTCCACGTCAGGCATGGCCAGGTCGAGCAGGATCACGTCCGCGACCGTCGTGTCGGCGCCAAGGAGCGCCAGCGGGAGCGTGGCGGCTTCAAACGTCCTGACGTCGGTCAAGCCGATGGTCTCGAGCTGACGCGTTACGAGACGCAAGGCGAAGGGGTCATCGTCGACGACGAAGATCTTCATCGGGAGAAGATCAACCCGCGTCGAGCGCGCAACAAGCGGTGGATCCAGCGCTTCGCGTAGGGGGACGTCTGGCGTGTTGCGCCGTGCTCGGGACCGTGTTAAGCTACCTTAACACTCTTGAGGCCACCGCATCAAAGGCGCCCGCATGGAAATCTGGAAGCGATACAGCGAAAAGGAAGTCTCGCACTCCATGGCCCACTATCTCCAGACCGTGGCCCTGCTGAAGGCGGAGAAGGGGCATGCGCGCGTGGGGGACATCGCCGAGCATCTGCAGGTGTCGAAGAGCGGCGTCACCTCGATGCTGCGGTCGCTCGAGAAGCGCGGCCTCGTGCGGCACGAGCGCTACGGCTGCGTGGAACTCACGCAGGAAGGGGCCGGCTTCGCGACGCGCACGGAGTCGAGCCGCATCGTTCTTTCCATGTTCCTCACCGAAATCCTCGGCATTCCCGAGGACGTCGCCACGGAGGACGCGTGCATGATCGAGCACCTCGTCAGCCCCGAGGTCTCCATCGAGCTGCTGCGACTCACCACCTTCATGCGTTCGAAACATCCGGCCGCCGCCAAGTTCCGCGAGGCGTATCGCAACAGTCCGCGGTCGTGCAAGGATCACGCCCCGGATGCCTGCGATTCCTGCGGTGCCACCTGCCTGCGTGACTCGCTCGAGTCGCCGCTCGGCCGCGCGCTGCCCACCCTCGTATGAAGACCCACGCTCGCGCTCAGCACGCGGTGCGCACGCTCGATCAGCTCGCCGCCGGCGAACACGGCGTGATCGCGAGCGTGGATTGCCCCCCGTCCATCGCGCGACGGCTCATGGAGCTCGGCGTCCTGCCCGGCACCGCGGTGGAGGTCATTCGGCGCGCCCCGCTGGGTGACCCGATGGAAATCGCGCTGCGCGGCGTGCGCCTCTCCCTCCGCAAGTCCGAAGCCCGCCACATTGATGTCACGCCCGCCTGAGCCTGCGGTGCGGCGCATCGCGATCCTGGGCAACCCCAATGCGGGGAAGTCCACGCTGTTCAACGCGCTCACGGGACTGCGCCAGAAGGTCGCGAACTATCCGGGCGTGACCGTCGAAAAGAAGACGGGCTATTGCGATCTCCCAAACGGCCGGCGCGCGGAAGTTATCGACCTGCCCGGCAGCTACAGCCTGCAGCCGGCGTCGCCCGATGAAATGGTGGTGCGCGACGTCCTGCTCGGGTTGCAGGCGGACACGCCGCCGCCGGACCTCATCATCTTCGTGGTGGACGCGACGAACCTCGACCGCCACCTGTATCTCGCGCTGCAGGTGATCGAGCTGGGCCGGCCGATTATCCTCGCGCTGAACATGATGGACGCCGCCGATGCGCAGGGGCTGCGCATTGACGCGGCGGCGCTCGAGCGGCAGTTGGGCGTGCCGGTCATCGGCATCTCGGCGGCCAAGGGCGCCGGGCTCGACGTGCTGCGTGACCTGATGACGCGCGATGTCGAGCCATCGACGCGTCATTTTCGCGAGCACACCGCGCCGTTGCAGCGCGTGATCGACCGGCTGGCGCAGCGTCTGCCGCGCCTCCCGTCGGTGCCCGACCGCGCACGACACGATCTCGCCGTGGCGCTGCTGCTGGACCAGGGCGAGGATGACGCGCTGGCCCGGCATGTCTCGGCCGACACGCTCGCCGACGCGCATCTGCTTGCGCGACGCCTCGACGAGTTCTCCCCCGGATGGCGGTCGGGCGGCGTCGTGGGGCGCTACGAGGCCATCACGGTGCTGGTCGCGGAGGCGGTGAACGCCCCGGCGGGCGACCGCAAGGACGCGCGTCGCGAGGCGATCGATCGCGTGCTGACGCACCGCATCTTCGGGCCCGTCATCTTTGTCGTGCTGATGGGGGCGGTCTTCCAGTCGGTCTTCGCGTGGGCGCAGCCGCTGATGGACCTCATTGACTGGGGCATGCGCGCCGTCGGCAACGTCATTGGCCATGCGATGCCCGAGGGTCCGCTGCGCTCGCTCGTCGTGGACGGCATCATCGCCGGCGTTGGCACGACGCTCACGTTCGTGCCCCAGATTGCAATCCTCTTCCTGTTCCTCTCCGTGCTGGAGGACAGCGGCTACATGGCGCGCGCCGCGTTCATCATGGACCGCCTGATGTCGCGCGTGGGGCTTTCGGGGCGTTCGTTCATCCCGCTCCTGTCGTCGTTCGCCTGCGCGATTCCCGGCATCATGGCCACGCGCAGCATTGACAGCCGGCGCGACCGGTTCACCACGATCATGATTGCGCCGTTCATGTCGTGCAGTGCGCGACTGCCGGTGTACGCACTGCTCATCGGCGCCTTCGTGCCGAACCGTTGGGTGGGATTCGTCACGCTGCCGGGCATCACGCTCTTCTCGATGTACTTTCTCGGCATCGTCGCCGCGGTCGTCGTCGCCTGGGCGCTCAAGCGCACGGTGCTCGCCGGCGGGATGCCGCTGTACGTGATGGAGCTGCCGCCGTATCGCATGCCGGTCTGGCGGTCCGTCTTCATCACGGTGCGTGAGCGGAGCCTGCTCTTCACGCGCAATGCCGGCACGGTGATTCTCGCCATCACCGTCGTACTCTGGTTCCTTGCCAGCTACCCGAAGGGTGGTGAAGCGGTGCGCGCGCTCGAGGCCGAGCGGACGCAGGTCGTCGCGGCAGGGGATACGGTGCAGGCGCAGGTGCTGGACCGCCGCATCGCATCGGCGTCGCTCGAGCATTCGTTTGCGGGGCGCACCGGCCGGCTCATCGAGCCGGCCATCGCACCGCTCGGCTTCGACTGGCGCATCGGCATTGGCCTCATCACGTCGCTCGCGGCGCGTGAGGTGATGGTCTCGACGATGGCGACGGTGTTCAATCTCGGCAGCGGCGAGCGCGACGTGCAGCCCCTGCGGAAGATCCTGCGCGAGGCGGTGGACACGCGGACCGGGGAGCGGGCGTACACGCCGCTCACCGGCATCAGTCTGATGGTCTTCTACGTGCTGGCCTGTCAGTGCATGTCCACGCTGGCGGTCGTACGCCGAGAGACCAATTCGTGGCGCTGGCCGATTGCGATGCTGGTCATGATGAATGCGATGGCGTGGCTCGCGTCGTTCGCCGTGTACCAGGGCGGTCGCCTGCTGGGGTACGGCGCATGATGGGCATCGGTTGTCAGGATGTGCTGGTCGCGGCCGTGGCCGTCGCGGCGCTGGTGTATCTCGCGCGGCGCCGGCGGCGGCGGAAGCAGCCGAAGCCGGAGATCGTCACGCTTGGGCGCGCACCGAAGCGAGGTGGTGCGCCCTCAGGCCCGGTGGGGGGCCTCTAAGAGCCAATGGCCGATCTCTTTGCCTTCCTCTCGACGCACGGCATCGTGTGCCAGCGCGTGGACCATCCACCCGTCTTCACGATTGACGAAGTGGAGGCACTCGTGCCGCCGCTCGACGGGGCGGCGACGAAAAACCTCTTCCTGCGCGACAAGAAAGGGACAAGGCAGGCGCTGGTGGTGGTCGGCGCCAACAAGCCGGTGGATTTGCGCGCGCTGGCCTCGAGCACGGGGTTCGAACGACCGAGCTTCGGCTCGGCGGACCGGCTGAAGCGCTGCCTGGGCATCGAACCGGGTTCAGTCT
>JBAZTM010000033.1:0-27649 GCA_041661925.1 Gemmatimonadaceae bacterium | reverse complement strand
CGACTCGGGTAACGCCGTCGAGGTGTTCATTGACCGCGACCTGTGGGCGGCCGACGCGATCCACTGCCATCCGCTGGTGAACACGGCCACGCTCTCCGTGCGGCACGAGGACGTCGAGCGTTTCCTGGCGGCGACGGGACACGCGCATCGGCTGGTTGACGTGCCGGCGGCATCGGGCGGCATCGGAGCGTAGGTCGCGCATTGCGCACAGATGATCCTCTCGGGATACTGATGCCCGGGAGGATTCCATGATTCGGCCAATCGCCGCCGCGCTGTTCGTGCTGGTCGCTCCGCTTGCCATTGCCTCGGGCCAGGTTGCCACGACCGGCGCGCCTGCGGCGCGCCCTGCGCCCTTCGACGTGACCGAGGCCTCTGTCACCGACCTTCAGCGTGCGATGTCGAGCGGCCGGGTGTCGTCGGCGCAACTCGTGGATGCCTACCTCGCGCGCATCGCCGCGTACGACCACGCCGGGCCGGCACTCAACGCGATGATCCGTCTCAATCCCCGCGCGCGCGCCGCGGCGGCCGCCCTCGATGCCGAACGCGCGGCGGGACGCGTGCGCGGACCGCTGCACGGCATTCCGGTGATCCTCAAGGACAACTACGACACCAAGGACCTGCCGACGAGCGCGGGATCGCTGGCGCTCGCCAATCACCAGCCGGTGCAGGACGCCTTCGTCGTGCGGAGGCTGCGCGAGGCGGGCGCGGTGATCCTCGGCAAGGCGAACATGCATGAACTGGCCGCGGGGGTCACCAACATCAGCTCGTTCGGCGGCCAGACACGCAATCCGTACGACATCTCGCGCTGTCCAGGCGGGTCGAGTGGCGGCACAGGGGCGGCGGTGGCGGCGAGTTTCGGCGCGCTCGGCTGGGGAAGCGACACCTGCGGCTCCATTCGAATCCCGTCGGCGTTCGGTTCGCTCTTCGGCCTGCGCCCGACGATGGGACTGTTCAGCCGCGACGGCATCGTTCCGCTCGCGATGACGCAGGACGTGCCGGGGCCGCTCGCCCGTACGGTGACTGACCTCGCCATCGGGCTCGACGCGACCATCGGCGAAGATCCCAACGACGCCGCCACGCATCTCAACGGCCGCATCCGGCCGCATTTCGTCGACTCGCTCCGCAAGGACGCCCTGCGCGGCGCCCGCATCGGCATCTTCGCGCCGTACTTCCGCAATGCCGACGCCGACGTCGCCGACACGATTCGCGCGGCGGCACGATCGCTCGCGGCGCAAGGCGCGGAGGTCGTCGAGGTCAACATGCCGGGTTTTGACGACCTCATCGCCGGCAGCAGCGCCATCATCCTCGAGACCAAGTTCGACCTGATGGACTACTTCGCGCGCCCCGGGGGCGCGCCGGTGAAGTCGCTGCGCGAGATCATCGACAAGGGACTGTACGACAAGGCGCTCGAGCTGCGGCACAAGATGGCCGACACGGCCAGCGCACGGGACACCGAGTCGCACCGCAAGGTGCTGGCAAAGCAGGCCGTGGTTCGCGAACGCATCATTGCCCTCCTCGACAGCCTAAAGCTCGACGCGATTGCGTATCCGACGAGCACGCGAAAGCCGGTGCTCGCGGGCGATCCGCAACTCGGCGGCACCTGCGCGCTGTCGGCGCAAACGGGCCTGCCTGCCATTAGCATGCCGGCCGGATTCACGGCCGATGGATTGCCCACCGGCCTCGAATTGCTCGGGCGGCCATTCAGCGACGCGCGGCTCGTGGCCTACGCGTATGCCTTTGAGCAGGCGGGACCGCGGCGGCGTCCTCCGCCGGCGGCCCCTCCGCTCCTCTTGGGGCGCGCGCCGCAACCGGTGAAGTTCTCGGTCACGATAGCTGGCGTGGAAGGTCAGTTCATGATGGAGCCCATGAGCAGCGATCTCTCGTACGTCGTGCGGGTGGCGCCTGCGGTGCAGGCGACCGTCACCGCGGTGGTGATCCGCCGCACGGACGGTGAGGGAACGCGCGTCATTCGTCGCGTGCTTGGCCCCGGCATGCCATCAGCGGGGGGCTGGACGCGACTCCTTGGCCTCGACCTCGACGCGTTTCGAGCGGGGCGCGTCACCATGGCGGTGTTCACAACGAAGGGCGCGACTCCAGCGGCGGAGATCGCGCTGAAAGCGCGGTAGCTGGGCAACAGGAACGAGCCATTTACTTGATAAAGAAATGACACACGACGCCATTGCGGTCATCGACTTCGGCGGGCAGTACGCCCACCTCATAGCCACCAAGATCCGCCGACTCCGCGTGCTGGCGGAAATCCGGCAGCCCGAGGACGCGACCGAGTTGTTCCGCCGCTACAAGGGGATCATCCTGTCGGGAAGCCCCAGCCTCTCCGCCTTCGGCGAAGACTCGGTGTACAACAAGGCCATCTACGATCTCGACGTACCCATCCTTGGCTTCTGCTTCGGCCATCAGGAGATCGCCAAGCACTACGGCGGCACGGTGGTGCACGGCGCCAGCGAATGGGGGCCCGCCGACCTTCAGTTAGTCGGCAACTCGCCGCTCTTCACGGGGCTCGCACCAGTCGAGCGCGTCTTCATGAGCCACTTCGACTCAGTCACGAACGTCGGCCCCGGCTTCGAGGAAATCGGCTACACGACGCTCGGCACCTCGGGCACATCGCACCGTTTCGCGGCCATCGCCTCCGATTCTCGTCGGAGGTACGGCTTCCAGTTCCATCCCGAGGTGGACGACACGGTGCACGGCGACGAGATGATCGCGAATTTCGTGCTCGGTATCTGCGGCTGCGCGCCGTCGTGGACGATGGAGCGATACGTCGAGGAGCGCATGGCGCAGGTGCGAACGCAGGTGGGCGACCAGTCGGTCTTTCTGCTGGCATCGGGCGGCGTGGACTCCACCGTGGCCGCCCGCCTGCTCGGCCTGGCCGTCGGCCCGGAGCGGCTGCACCTGCTGCACGTGGACAACGGCCTCATGCGGAAGAACGAGAGCCGCGACGTGCTCGAGGCGTTTCGCAAGTTCGGGCTCGACCGAAACCTCTATTTCGTGGATGCCACCGAGACCTTTCTCACGGCGCTCGCAGGCGCCGTGGAGCCGGAGGCGAAGCGCAAGATCATCGGCAACACGTTCATCGAAGTCTTCGAGCGCGAGGCACGATCGCGCGGCATCGAACGCCACCTGCTGGGGCAGGGCACCATCTACCCCGACACGATCGAGACGGGCGGCACCAAGCGCGCCGACACCATCAAGACGCACCACAACCGTGTGCCGATCATCGAGGAGATGCTCGCACAGGGGCGCGTGGTGGAACCGCTTGCCGACCTGTACAAGGTTGAAGTGCGTGAACTCGGCGAGAAGCTCGGCATCCCGCACGACCTCATCTGGCGGCATCCGTTCCCGGGGCCTGGCCTGGGCGTGCGACTGCTCTGTTCAACGGGCGAGGAACTCCGCAGCGGCTTCGAGACGATCGAGCCGGCGGTCGCCGAGGTCGCCTCGCGGTACGGCCTGTCGGCGATGGCGCTCCCCATCAAGTCCGTGGGCGTAAAGGCCGACCTGCGATCGTACGAACATCCCGTGCTCATTTCGGGAGACGCGCCGTGGAATCGGCTGGTCGAGGCGGCGGGCCATTTGTTCAAGGGTGTGGCGGGCATCAATCGCTGCATCTGGAATCTCGGCCCCCGTGCGCCATCGCGTGTGCGCCCGCTCGCGGCCACCGTGACCAAGGACCGTCTCGAAATGCTCCGCGAAGCGGATCATCTCGTGATGGAAGGGCTGCGACGGCACGGGATCTACGGCGACATCTGGCAATGCCCCACGGTGCTCGTGCCGCTCGAAGTGGACGGGGCGGGGCGCGAGTTCGTGATTGTCCGTCCGATTCACTCGGAGCGCGCGATGACGGCGACGCCGGCGCAGTTGCCGGCCGTGTTGTGCGACGAACTACGCGCGCAGATCCTCGCTCTTCCGGGCGTCAGTGGCCTCGCGCTCGACGTGACGACGAAGCCGCCGGGTACCATTGAGTGGGAGTAGGCGTCGTTGACGCAGATGGCAGATGGCGGATGGCGGACGGCGGAACTACTTGTAGGTCGGATCCTCCGCGCCGAAATCGCCGGGGCGTTGCGGTTGCGCGATGAGATCCACCGCGAGAAAGAACAGTCGCGTAAACGGATACAGCAGCAGCGGCATCACCACCACGAGCACCGCGGCGGCCCACTGCATGAGTTCCCACGACGGATCGGGCCACGTCACCGTGAGCAAGATGACCCACAGGATCGCGGCGACCGCCTCGGCAATGCCGAGGTTCACGACGTAGCCGCCAAGAAAGTGGTCGGGTTCGCCGCGGTCCAGGCGTAGCCCGCAGCGTGGACAGCGGTCCGTGAGGCGCAGCCATCGGGCGAGCATGCCACGTGCGCCGCAGGCGGGGCAGCGCAACTGCACGGCTCGGAGAATTCGGGTACCGGGTGACGGCAGGCTGGCGGTGGACATGACTTGGAAGATAAGGTTACGCGACGCCGCGAACGTGGCCGTCTCCCGTCCGCTCCCTTGGCACTCCGTGATGAACGACTCTCCGCCGGTCCAGTCAGGCGACTTCGATGCGCTGCTCGAGCTGCTCGACGAGCAGACGATGCGCGAAGTGGTGTCGATCTTCGTCGCGTCGGCGCCGGCGCGCCTCGCCTCGGCGCGCGACGGCCTCGCCAGCGGCGACACGGCGCGCGCGTCCACGGCGTTCCACACGCTGCGTTCGGGATGCGGACAGCTGGGCGCGCGGCGCCTCGAGGAGATGTGTGCGTCAGGAGAGCAGTTGGCCAAGCACGGCGACATCGCCGCCGCAAGCGCGCGGCTGGGTGACGTGCTCGCCGAATATGACCGCTGCCTGGAGTGGTTCCGCATGCACGGCTGGCTCCGCGCGTAGCGTCGCACATCCGCGCGCAATCGCCTTGCTCCGCTCGTAGGCGGTTCCTAGTTTCCGTGCACACCTTCTGACCAGATAAATGGTTGCGTACAAGTACTCAACGGTGCCCGCCGGTGGCGAGCGCGTGCAGGCCAAGGGCGGCGAGTTCGTCGTTCCCGATAAACCAGTCATCCCGTTCATCGAAGGCGATGGCACGGGCGGCGACATCTGGAAGGCGTCCGTGCGCGTCTTCGACGCCGCGGTCGAGATCGCGTACGCCGGCAAGAAGAAGATCCAGTGGATGGAATTGCTCGCCGGCGAGAAGGCGTTCAAGGTCACTGGCGAGTGGCTGCCCGGCGAGACCATCGAGGCCATCAAGGAGTTCCGGATCGCCATCAAGGGCCCGCTCACGACGCCCGTGGGCGGCGGCATCCGCTCGCTGAACGTCGCGCTTCGCCTCGAATTGGATCTCTATGCGTGCGTGCGCCCGGTGCGGTACTTCCAGGGCGTCGGCGCGCCGGTGAAGGATCCGTCCAAGGTCGATATTGTGATCTTTCGCGAGAACGTCGAGGACGTCTACACCGGCATCGAATTCAGGGCCGGGTCGCCAGAGGCCGCGAAGCTGCGCCTGTTCCTGCTGCAGGAGTTCGGCAAGACGGTGCGCGAAGGGTCGGCCATCGGCATCAAGCACATGTCGCCTTTCGGCAGCAAGCGCCTCATCGAGCGCGCCATCAAGTACGCCATCAGGCACAACCGTCCGTCCGTGACCATGATGCACAAGGGCAACATCATGAAGTTCACCGAGGGCGGGTTCCGCGACTGGGGCTACGAATTAGCCAGGGAGAAGTTCGCCGGGCAAGTGGTGGCCGAGGCCGACCTCGGACTGGCGGGCAAGTCGGCGCGTGCCGATGCCGTGATCCTCAGGGACCGCATCGCCGACGCGATGTTCCAGCAGATCCTGCTGCGTCCCGACGAGTATTCGGTGGTCGCCACGCCGAACCTCAACGGCGACTATATCTCTGATGCGCTCGCTGCCGAAGTCGGCGGGCTCGGCCTCGCGCCAGGTGGGAACATCGGTGACGAGGCCGCAGTATTCGAGGCGACACACGGAACCGCGCCCAAGTACGCGGGACTCAACAAGGTTAATCCGGGGTCCGTCATCCTCTCGGGTTGCATGATGCTCGAGGCCATGGGCTGGCAGGCGGCGTCGGATCTCATTGTGAAGGGGATGGAGACAGCCATCCGGAATAAGACCGTCACCTACGACCTCGCGCGGCAGATGCCCGGTGCGACGGAAGTGTCCACCTCGGGCTTCGGCGATGCGATCATCGCTGGCATGAAGGGAGCGTAACATGGCGCTGGCAATTACCCTGCGCGGCGGCGACCCGTCGCGCGTCGCGACCCCGCTGCTTGCGGTCGGTCTCCACTCCGGCGGCGTCTTTCCCCGGGTGCTGGCATCGTTGGACAAGGCCTTCGGCGGCGCGCTCTCACGCGCCGTGCGTCAGGCCGATTTCAAGGGGAACCGCGACGAGTCGCTGCTCGTCGTGGGCGCGGGCGGTCCCGGGCGCGGTCCGGCGCGCGCCCTGCTCGTCGGCCTCGGTGAGTCGGAGGACACGTATGGCGCGGTAACACGCGCCGCGACGCTCGCCGGCCGCAAGGGCAACGCGCTCGGCGTGCGCAAGATGGCGTTCTGGGCGCCGCAGCTCTCGGGCGACACGGTGGAGGCGGCGGCCTTCGGATTGTCGCGCGGCGCGTGGGACTTCACGGACTACAAGACGCAGCCTCCGGCAAAGGATCGCCCCAAGCCGCTCGTCGAGGCAGTGGTCATTGCCACGGATGCGCGCGGGTCCAAGGCGGCGCTCGCCACGGGCGTTGCACTCGGCGAGGGACAGCACCTCGCGCGGCGGCTGCAGCAGCTGCCGGGCAACGTCTGCACGCCGGAGTACCTGGCGCGCACGGCGCGCGACATCGGCAAGCGGCATCGCCTGCGGGTGGCCGTATACGGGCGCCGCGATCTCAAGCGCCTCAAGATGGAGTCGTTCCTCGCCGTCGCGGCGGGAACGCCGCAGGATCCCAAGCTGATCGTCGTCGAGTATCGCGGCGGTCGTCGCGGAGCGGCGCCCATCGCGCTCGTCGGCAAGGGACTCTGCTTCGATTCAGGCGGCATCTCCATCAAGCCGGCGCTGGGCATGGAGATGATGAAGTACGACATGTCCGGCGCGGCCGGCGTGCTCGGCGCGATGGAGGCGATTGCGCGCATGAAGCTGCGGGTCAACGTCGTCGGACTCATCGGCAGCACCACCAACATGCCGTCGGGCACGTCCATGAACCCCGGCGATGTCGTGACGGCGTCGAACGGCAAGACGATCGAAATTCTCAACACAGACGCCGAAGGGCGCCTCGTGCTCGCCGATGTGCTGGCGTACAGCGCGCGCTTCAAGCCGACGGCCATCATTGATGCCGCCACGCTCACTGGCGCCTGCGTGATTGCGCTCGGCAACTCCGCTACCGGCGTGATGAGCAACGACGACGCGCTGCAGGCCGAGGTGCTGGCGGCGGCGAAACGCGGAGGCGAACCCGGTTGGCCGTTGCCCATGTGGGACGACTACCGCGAGATGATCAAGGGTGACATCGCCGACATCAAGAACATCGGCGGCCGCGGGGCGGGGACCATCACCGCCGCGCTCTTCCTGCGCGAGTTCGTGCCGGCGGGTGTGCCGTGGGTGCACCTCGACATTGCCGGCACGGCGTATTCCGAGTCCGATCTCGTCGTGATTCCGAAGGGACCCACGGGGGTGCCGGTGCGAACGTTCGTCGAGTTTGCGCGAGGGAGGGCCCGCTGAACGGTGGCCGATGCCTGACGGGCCGCCTCGCGGCGGCCCTCATGCTGTTGGGTGGCTCCGCGCTTGCCGCGCAGGTGCCCACGCCGCCGCGCGTGCCGGCGCCGAAGCCGGCGGCGGTGCCCGCTGTGGTGCCCGCCGCCCCGGCGGACAGCGCCGCGCGTCCGTCCAAGGATACGACCGCCGTTGCCGCCGCTGTCGCAAGCGACACCATCAAGCCGGACGCTGCGACGCTTCGCCGCCAAAGACTGGCCGCGGATACGGTGAAGGCGCCGCTCGCGCGCGCCGAGCTGCCGGTGGAGAGCGGCGGTCGCTGGCACTGGAGCGGCGAGGCGCTGCGCGCCGCGGGCGCCGCATCGCTGGCCGATCTCCTGGCGCAGGTGCCCGGTGCGACGGGCTTTCGCGCCAACTGGATTGCCGAACCGAAGTTCGTGGCGTACAACGGCGACGCCGGGCGCGTGCGCGTCTTCCAGGACGGCGTGGAACTCGACGCCATTGATCCGCGCAACGGCACGGTGCTCGACCTCAGCGTGATTCCCCTCTGGCAGTGCGAAGAGGTCAGCATCGAGCGCGGCCCCGGCGAGTTGCGCGTGCACCTGCGCTCTTGGCGGGTGGACCGCACCACACCGTTCACGCGCACCGACATCACGACGGGGAGCGAGAACACCAACCTGTATCGCGGCTACTTCGGCAAGCGGCTGCACAATGGCGGCGCCGTACAGCTGGCGGCCCAGCAGTACAGCACCACGTCGCCGCGCACCGGAGGCGACGGTTCGTCGCTGCAGGTCTTCGGGCGCGTCGGCTGGGCGTGGAAGCGCTGGAGCGTGGACGGCACGTGGCGCCGCGCCAGCCTCGATCGCGCCGCGGCGATTCGCTGGCCGCTCAATTCCGCGCTGACTTATGCGAACGGCGTCCCCGCGTTCAAGGGCGCCATGGGCACGGCGTTTGCGCGCGTCGCATGGGGCGATCCCGACGCCAAGGGAGCGCCGTGGGTGCAGCTCCTCGCGGCGACCCAGATGGTGGCGGAGAATAGCAAGGTCTCCGAGACGACCACGCTGACCGATCCGACGGCGGTGCCCAAGGACACCGTGGACAGCGCGTCCTCGCGGTCGCAGTACGTGCTCGCGGCGGGCGCCTCCCGATGGGGCGTCAACGCCAGCGCCACGGCGCGGCTGCGGGCGTCGCAGGGGCGCACTGACCTCTCGCCGTCCGTACGGCTTGGATACGACTGGCGATATGTCTCGCTGGCGGCGTATGCCGAGACGCGCGGCGCCGACTCCACGCGCCGCGTCGACCTGACCGCGCGCGTCGCGCCGTGGCGGTGGCTCGTGGTCTCAGGGGCGTTCGGCAATTACTCCCCAAAGTCCGAGGAAACGGGCGGCCCTGCGTTCTCGGCGTCGCGAGTGGACGTCTCGACCACGCTGTTCGGATACACACTTACCGGCGGCATGCTCACGCGGGGGCTGGCCACGCTCGCTGCTCCCGTGGCGCTCGACAGCAGCCTCGTTCGGGTCGGCAGTCCGGAGGTGAAGGGCGTGGTCTTTGCGGCCAGTGGCCCGGTGTACAAGGCCATCGGCTTCGACGTCAGCGGTGTGCGGTGGGAAGGGTCGGGGGCCTACCGGCCGCAGATGGAGGTGCACGGTCGGTTGGGACTCAGCACCGCCTGGCTGGGTCGCTTCCCGCGCAACAATTTCCACATTCTGGCCGCGGGAACGTACGACCACCGCACGCCAGTGTTCTTCCCGACCGCTGCCGGTCAGGTTGGGCAAACTACTGGGCCCATTGATGTTATCGGGGCCCGCCTGGAGATCCGGATCGAGAGCGGAACGGTCTTCTTTCAGGCGGAGAACACCGTGGGCAAGGCCTATGACACGGCTCCGGGGTACATGATGCCGCGACGCCTGCAGTATTACGGGCTCCGCTGGAACTTCTGGAACTAGTGATTCGCCCTCCTTCGCCTTGCCAAAGCCCCTGATCTACAATAAGTTACACGGTTCTATATGATTCGCTCCATGACCGGGTTCGGTACGGCAGACGGTGTGGTGGGCTCTGCCCGCATCAGCGTCGAGCTTCGTACCGTCAACCACCGCTTCTTTAGCCCCAGCCTCAAGCTTCCGTCGGCGCTCAGCCGGTGGGAGGGTGAGGTTCGCGAGGCGTTGCGCAAGCGGATCGCGCGCGGGCACGTCACCGTGTCGGCTCGCGTGGAGCGGGCCGCGGTCCTCGGGGCCGCCATCGACGAGGCGCGCTTCGCCGCGTATGCTGCCCAGCTCAAGGCGCTGCGCGACGCCAACGCGCTCGGGGGCGACGTGGACGTCGCGACCGTGCTGCGCCTTCCAGATGTCGTGCGCGCCGGCGCGGATGACGACATGCCCGACGACGGTGCCGACGCTCTGGTGGCCATCGTGGATGAAGCCGCCACGGCGCTGACCACGATGCGTGAGCGCGAAGGCGCGCGCCTGGCGACCGTCGTGCTGGATCGGCTTGCCATTGTGGATGCCGCGGTCGCGCGAATCGCCGCCCGCGCCCCCGAACGGATCATCGCCCAGCGCGACCGGCTGCTGGAGAACGTCGCGAAGCTGTCCAACGGCGTCGCCCTCGACGAGCAGCGCATCGCGCAGGAGATCGCCATTCTTGCCGACCGGCTCGACGTCGGTGAGGAGATCGACCGCTTCCGCACGCACATCGCCGCGTTCGGCGAGACGCTGCGCGACGGGGAGGGCGAAGCGGTGGGCAAGCGCCTCGGCTTCCTGCTGCAGGAGATGCTGCGCGAGGCCAACACCACCGGCAGCAAGGCGAACGACGCCGAGATCCAGCGCGACGTCATCGCCATCAAGGAAGAGCTGGAGCGCATCCGCGAGCAGGTGGAGAACATCGAATGATCACGTTCCCCATCGTGCTCTCGGCCCCTTCGGGCGCCGGCAAGACCACCATCTACCGGCGGCTGATGGCGGAACGCAGCGACATCGGCTACTCGGTGTCGTGCACGACGCGCCCGCCGCGCCCGGGCGAGGTGGACGGCGTGGACTACCACTTCCTGACGCCCGACGCGTTCGAGGAGAAGCGCGCCGCCGGCGCGTTCGCGGAGAGCGCCACGGTGCACGATCACTCGTACGGCACGCTCCGCACCGAGGTGCAGAAGGTGCTGTCGGCCGGCAAGCATGTGATCATGGACATCGACGTGCAGGGGGCGGCGCAGTTTGCGCGGGCCTTCCCGCAGTCGGTGCTCATCTTCATCATTCCGCCCTCCATCGACGTGCTGGTGGAGCGCCTCACGCGGCGCGGGACCGAGAGCCGCGACGTGCTGCTGACCCGGCTCCGCAACGCGCAGGGCGAGTTGCACGAGATCGGCCGGTACCACTACGTGGTGGAGAACGACGATCTCGATTCCGCGGTGGCGCGCGTGTCGGCGATCGTGGACGCCGAAATGACGCGGCGCGAACGCGCGCCGAAGCTGGACGAGCAGGTGGCCGGGCTGATCGCCCGGCTCGAGCACGAAATCACGAATTACGTCTAACCCCGGAAGGCGAACATGCGAGTTTTCACCCCGTCGGAAGTCACTGAGCACGCGACGAACAAGTACCTCTCGGTGCTCGTGGCCGCGAAGTACGCGCGCGTCCTCAACGAGTTCCCGCGCAGCGGCTCCAAGGTCGGCGAGAAGAAGCTGACGACCCGCGCGCTCGAGGAGCTCACGGACGGCCGCATCGAGTACCGCGTGGTGCCGCGCCGCCGCACCACCGAGTAGCGGCGTCACCGGAGCGAACGATGCGCCCCTTTGATGGGCGGCGCGTCCTCCTTGGCGTCACCGGGGGTATCGCGGCCTACAAGTCGGCGACGCTGGCGCGGGAACTGACCCTCGCCGGCGCCGAAGTGGATGTCGTGCTCACGCGCTCGGCTCGCGAGTTCGTGGGCGCGGTCACGTTCGAGGCGCTCACCGGCCGCCCCGTGCACGACCAGCTCGTGGCGACGGGGCATGCCCTCGACCATATCCGGCTGCCGCGCGCCGCTCACGTCATGGTCGTCGCGCCGGCCACCGCCGACTTCATTGCGCGTGCCGCCGCTGGGCGTGCCGACGATCTGCTGGCCGCATCGCTGCTCGCCGCCGGCGACGTGCCGGTGCTGATCGTGCCCGCGATGAATGACCGCATGTGGGCGCACGTGCAGGTGCAGCGGAACGTCGCGCGCTTGCGCGAGATCGGCTATCACGTGCTCGACCCCGAGACGGGGCCGCTGGCCAGCCGCGAGGAAGGAAGCGGCCCGGGACGGATGCCCGAGCCCGCCGCCATCAAGGCGCACATCGCCCGGCTGCTCGAACCGGCGTCGCCGCTTACGGGCAAGCACGTCGTTGTGTCGGCTGGCCCGACGCGCGAGGCGCTCGATCCCGTGCGCTTTCTCAGCAACCACTCCACCGGCAAAATGGGTGTCGCGCTTGCCGCGGCCGCGTGGCGACGCGGCGCAAATGTCACGCTCGTGGCCGGGCCGCTTGCCGTCGACGCACCCATCGGGCCGCAAATCGTCTTGGTGGAGACCACGGAGCAGATGGCCGACGCGGTGCGCGACGCGCTCGCGACGGCCGATGCACTGATCATGGCCGCCGCTCCGGCGGACTTTCGTGCGCGTGCCGTGGCCGGGCAGAAGATCAAGAAGGGGGCGGCCGCGCCGAACCTGGTGTTTGAGTTCACGACCGACATCCTGACCTCCACCCGCGACGCGCGCCGTCCCGAATGCGTTGTCGTGGGCTTCGCGCTCGAGACGGAACAGCTCGAGGCGGGGGCCAAGTCCAAGCTCGTCGCGAAGGGCCTCGATCTCGTCGTCGCCAACCGCGTGGAGGAAGGCGCTGGCTTCGGCTCCGACACCAATCGCGTCACGTTGCTCGCGCGCGACGGCGCCCGTGAGGAACTGCCGCTGCAGGGCAAGAGCGAAGTGGCGGACGCGATCCTCGACCGAGTGGCCGGGCTGTTCGATGGACGCTAGGGAGCGCCTGCGGCAGTATCTCGAGCAGCGCCGCGAGATGGGTGAGTCGGAGTTGGTGCTGGACTCGCTCCCCGTGGAGGATGTGCTGCGCCTGATCGGCGACAAGCAGCCGGCGCCGGCGCGCGGTGCGTCACCGTCGGGTCCGTCATCACGGTCCGCACCGTCGGCGCCGGCGGCACCGACGAGTCACTCAGGGGCCGCGCCCTCCGCGCCTTCAGCGCGCGACGCCGCACCGACCAGCGCCACAAACTGGCGCGACGCGCTCACATCCATCGGGGCGGAGGCGCCGCGGTCGCCAGCGGGCAAGGCGTCTCCGGCGAAGCCCGCATCGCCTCCGGCGTCCGCAAAGCTCACGGCGCCCTCTGAGAAGCCGACAGCCGCCGCTGACACGCCAGCAGTCGCCGCGCCGTCCGATCCAGCCGCACCACTGCCGATGCCCGGCGCGGGGATCATCGTCGGCTCCGCCATGCGTGACCTGCTGCCCGGTCCACTCGCCTCGCTCGGCTCGCTCGACGAGGTGGCCCAGCACGTCGCCGCCTGCCGCGGCTGTTCGCTCCACCAGACCGCCAAGAATCCCGTGCCCGGGGAGGGGAATCCCCACGCCGGGTTCGTCTGCGTGGGCGAGGCGCCCGGGCAGACGGAAGACGAACTGGGTCGCCCCTTCGTCGGCCGTGCCGGCGACCTGTTGACCAAGATCCTCGAAGCCATCCAGCTCAAGCGCGAGGATGTCTTCATCTGCAACGTCCTCAAGCACCGCCCGCCGGGGAATCGCAATCCGGCGCCGGACGAGATCAAGGCCTGCAGTCCGTACCTGATGCGACAGCTCGAATTGCTGCAGCCAAAGGTGATCCTTGCGCTCGGCACGTTTGCGTCGCAAACACTACTGCAGACCACGCAGCCCATCGGTAAGTTACGGGGCCTCGTCCACCGCTTTCACGGTGTCCCCCTGATCGTCACGTACCATCCTGCCGCTCTCCTGCGGAATCCCGCATGGAAGCGCCCGACTTGGGAAGATGTCCAGCTCGCCCGTCGAATTTTCGATTCCGCAGCCCAAGGCTGACCCGTTCAGGGACCGGCGTCCTCCGTACTCGGAGGAGGCGGAGCAGGCCGTGCTCTCGGCCATGCTTCTCGACGCCGACGCCGTGTCGCGCGCCTCGGAACTCGTCGACGAGACGATGTTCTACCGCGAGCCGCACCGGCGCATCTTCAAGGCGATGCTCCAGCTGCACCGCGACAACTCGGTGGTCGATCCGCTCACGCTCTCCAACGAGCTCGACCGCACCGGCTCGCTGGACGTGGTGGGCGGCAAGGACTACCTGGCGACGCTCATCGACATCGTGCCGACCACGGCCAATGTCGAGCACCACTGCAAGATCGTGCGCGAGAAGGCGCTGCGGCGCCGCCTCATCGAGGTGGCCACCGGCATCGTCAGCGAGGCCTACGAGGGGCAGCAGCTCGCCCACGAGCTCGTGGACCTCGCCGAGCACAAGATCATGGAGGTCGGCAAGGAGCGTGGCGCCGAAGGCTTTGTGCGCATCAAGAACCTGCTCTGGCAGGCGATGGAGCGCATCGACGTGCTGCGCGCGGCGGGCGGCGACGTCACCGGCGTCACCAGCGGCTTCCCGGACATCGACAAGATGACGCTCGGCTTCCAGCGCTCCGACCTCATCGTCGTGGCGGCGCGCCCGTCCATGGGCAAGACGGCGCTGGTGCTGAACATTGCGCAAAATGCGGCCATCGACCGCAACGTTCCGGTGGCGGTCTTCTCCCTCGAAATGAGTAGAGAGCAGCTGTTGCTCCGTATGCTCGCTTCGGAGGGTCGCGTGGACGCACAGCGCATTCGCAGTGGCAAGCTCACCCAGGACGACGACGCCCAGCTCGCGCGCGCCGCCGGCTTCCTCGGCAACGCGCCCATCTGGGTGGACGATTCGCCCGGCCTCAGCATCTACGACATCCGGTCGCGCGCCCGCCGCCTCAAGGCGACGTCCGACATCGGCCTCGTGGTGGTGGACTACCTGCAGCTCATCGCGCCGCCGCCCGACAGCGAAAACCGCACGCAGGAAATCTCGCAGATCTCGCGCGCGCTCAAGATGCTCGCCAAGGAACTCGACGTGCCCGTCATCGCGCTGTCGCAGCTCTCGCGCAGCGTGGAACAGCGCACCGACAAGCGCCCGCTGCTCTCCGACCTGCGTGAGTCGGGCTCCATCGAGCAGGACGCGGACGTCGTGATGTTCATCTACCGCCCGGAGTACTACGAGGGCGCGTACGACGAACAGGGCGTGGCCAAGATGATGAAGGACTCGAACATTCCGCTCGATGGTCTCGCCGAGATCATCATCTCCAAGCACCGCAACGGTCCCACGGGAATGGCGCGGTTGAACTTCCGCAAGAACTTCACGCGGTTCGAGAGCTACACGTCGCGCCCGGTGGGCTGATGGCCGGCAAGGTCAGGACCACCTATCGCTGCACGGAGTGCGGCGCCGACCATTCCAAGTGGCAGGGCAAGTGCGACGCCTGCGCTGCGTGGAATTCGCTCGTCGAGGAGATCATCACTCCGCCGGCGTCGAAGCGCAGCGAACGCCGGAGCAATGGACCCGCCGGCTTCGCGGACGGTGGCGCGGTGCTCCCCACGCCGCGCTTGCGCGAGATCGTCGGCACCGAGAGCCATCGCTTTCGCACCGACCTCGCCGAGTTCGACTTCGTGCTCGGCGGCGGCGTGGTGCCCGGCTCGATGGTGCTGGTCGGCGGCGAGCCCGGCATCGGCAAGTCCACGATTCTCCTGCAGGTGGCCGCGCGCCTCGAAGCCGCGGGACATCGCGCGCTCTACGTGAGCGGCGAGGAGTCCCCGCTCCAGGTGAAGCTGCGCGCCGACCGGTTGGGCGGCGGTTCGCTCGATGTCGCGCTGCTCGGCGAAACGAACCTCGAGACGATCCTCGCCACGGCGCACGAGCGGCGTCCGGCCGTCATGATGGTGGACTCCATCCAGACGGTGTACACGGGCGATCTCGAGGGCGCGCCGGGCAACGTGGGCCAGGTGCGCGAGTGCGCCGCCCGGCTGATGCGCTTTGCGAAGGAAAGCGGCACCGCCGTCTTCGTCGTCGGTCATGTCACCAAAGGCGGCGGCATCGCGGGGCCCAAGACGCTCGAGCACATCGTGGACACCGTGCTCTACTTCGAGGGCGAACAGTCGCTGGACTACCGCGTGCTGCGCGCCACCAAGAACCGGTTCGGTTCGGCCGATGAGATTGGCGTCTTCCGGATGACCACCGAAGGGCTGATTCCGGTGGAGAATCCGAGCGCGCTCTTCCTCGGCGATCGCGCCGACGGCACCAGTTCGGGAAGCGCGGTGACCGCGCTCATCGAGGGCTCGCGTCCGGTGTTGCTCGAAATCCAGGCCCTGGCCGCCAAGGCGGGCTATGGCACGCCGCAGCGGGTGAGCACGGGCTTCGATGGGCGCCGCCTCGCGCTCCTGCTCGCCGTGCTCGACAAGCGCGCCGGCCTGTCGTTCGCGCAACTCGACGTCTTCCTGAACGTGGTCGGAGGCGTGCAGGCGGGAGAACCGGCCGCGGACCTGGCCGTGGCGGCCGCGCTCGCGTCGTCCGTGTATGACCGCGCGCTCCCCCGCGACGCCGTCTTCGTGGGCGAACTCGGCCTTGGCGGCGAGATCCGACCGGTGTCGCAGGTGGAGCGGCGGCTGGCCGAAGCCGCAAAGATGGGCATGCACACGGCGTACGTCGCCAGCCGCGGCCAGCCGCGCAAGCCGCCGAAGGGACTCAACGTGGTCGGCGTCGCCGACGTCACGACGCTGATGCGGGAGCTGTTCCGGTGAGCGCCCCCGACGTGGGCGTGGTGATCGTCGCGGCCGGTTCGTCGTCGCGCACCGCCGACGGTGAACTCAAGCAGTTCAAGTGGATCGCGGGCCGCCCCATGCTGCTGCACTCGCTGCAGCTCTTTCAGGAGCGCGCGGACGTGGCCATGGTCGTCTGCGTCGTCCCGCAGGCGTACGCGGGCGACCCGCCGCCCTGGATCTTTCAGAGCGACAGCGAGCGGCTGCTCCTCTCGGTGGGCGGACGCACGCGCGCCGAGAGCGTGCGCAACGGCATCGCCGACCTGCCGCCGTCGTGCGGCATTATCCTCGTGCACGACGCTGCGCGCCCGCTCGTTCCCATGGCAGTGGTGGACCGCGTCGTGGACGCCGTGCGCGCGGGAACGTCCGCCATTGCGGCCCTCCCCGTGGTGGACACGCTGAAGGAAGTGGACGCCGACGGACGCATTGTGCGCACCGTGGCGCGCGAAGAGTTGTGGCGCGCCCAGACACCACAGGGATTTCCGCGTGACGTCCTGCTGCGCGCGCACCGCGCGGCGATGGACGGCGGCTATGACGCCACCGACGACGCCGCGCTGGTGGAACGCATCGGCGAACCCGTGGTGGTGGTGCGCGGCAGCGAGCGCGCGATGAAGGTGACCGAGGCGGCGGACTTCGGCCGCGCGGAGGCCATGCATGGGCTCGCCGACTGATCTGCGGCCCATTCCGTTCTGGTCGCCGGCCGAGATCGACGCCACCATCCCGCGCGCCATCGCCCACGTGCAGGGCGGGGGACTGCTCGCCTATCCCACCGAGACCATCTACGGGTTCGGCGGTGCCATCGACACCGATGCCGTGAGCGTGCTCGTTGGCCTCAAGAACCGGCCGCTCGGCAAGCCGTTCCTGCTCCTCGTGTCGAGCAGCGCGATGATCGGCCGCCTCGGACTGCACATGACCAACGCGTCGTCCATGCTCGCCGCGCGATTCTGGCCCGGACCGCTCACGCTCGTCCTGCGCGGCGCGGAAAAGCGTGTGCCAGCGCGCCTGCGCGGCCCGGAAGGCGGCGTCGCCGTGCGGTGGACCTCGCACCCCGCGTTGCAGCGCCTCATTGCCTCGCTCGGAGATCCGCTCACTTCCACCAGCGCCAACCTGCCGCGTCAACCCGCGGCACTCTCCGCGAGCGAGGTGATCACCAGCTTTCCGCAGCAGGTCGCGTCGGGGATGCTGATGGTGCTCGACGGGGGCCGACTCGAGCCGTCGGCGCCATCCACCGTGGTGGATTGCACGGGGCCGCATCTGCGCGTCATTCGCCCCGGCGCGCTCTCCGCCGCAGAACTGCGCGCCGTCGTTCCCGACCTGGTGGGTGACCAGTGAGCCGCCACGTTCTCTTCGTGTGCACCGGCAACACGTGCCGCAGTCCGCTCGCGGAGGCGATGGCCCGCGCCCACGCCGCGGCGCGCGGACTCGACATCATCGTCTCGAGCGCCGGCACCAGCGCGTTTCAGGACGCGCCTGCCTCTGACGCCTCCATCCTCGTGGGTCTCGAGCGCAAGCTCGATCTCTCAACGCATCGGGCGCGCGTGCTGACGAGCGACATCGTGGAAGAGGCTTCGCTCATCCTCGGCATGGCCGCGCACCACGTGGCGGCGGCGCGTGCCCTCGGCGGCGAAGGCAAGGTCTTCCTGCTGACGGACTACGCGGCCAACGCGGCGACTGGGCGCACCATCCACGATCCATTCGGCGAGGCGCTCGAATCGTATCGCCGCATGGCCGACGATCTCGACGCTGAGATCCCGCGTGTCATCCGCCGGCTAGCCGACGAGCAGTCCGCGCCGAGGCGCCCGTGAACCGGCTCCCCGGGCGCCTCGTGCTGATCGGGCATCCGGTGGCGCACTCGCTGTCGCCGATGTTCCAGAACGCCGCGCTGCGCGCGGCCGGCCTGTCGCTCACCTACGAAGCGTTCGACATTCCTCCCACGCAGTTGGCGGACGCAGCCGCGCGTCTGCGGCTAATCGGGGCGAGCGGAAACGTCACGGTGCCGCACAAGGAAGCGTTCGCCGCCCTCTGCGGCCGCCTGTCACCGATCGCCGAGCGCGTGGGGGCCGTGAACACGTTCTGGACGGAGGATGGCGTACTCGTCGGCGACAACACCGATGTGGGTGGCTTCGAGGAGGCGGTGGCCAGGGCGTTCGGCGCGCAGCGCGCGTGGCGTCGTGTGGCGCTCGTCGGTGCCGGTGGCGGTGCGGCGGCTGTGGTGGCGGCGGCCGAGCGGTGGGCCGGGTGCCGCGTCTCACTCTGGTCGCGCGATGCCGAGCGTTCCGCGCGGCTCGCGGGGCGTTTCGGCAACGTCCAGCGTGCTCCATCGCTCGAGGCTGCGGTCGTCGACGCCGACCTGGTGGTGAACGCGACTCCGCTGGGATTGGGGCCGGACGACGAGTTTCCCGTGCCGGTGCACCTCCTCCCGTTGCGCTCCTGCGTGTTCGACCTTGCGTATGTGCGCGCCGAGACGGCGTGGGTGCGCGCCGCGCGTGCGGCAGGTCGGCCCGCCGCTGACGGACTAGGGATGCTGATCGCCCAAGGGGCGCTCGCCTTCGAGCGGTGGTTCGGCGAGGCGCCCGACCGCGAGGCGATGTGGGCTTCCGTGAGGGGCTAGGCCGCCGCTGGCGGCCGGCGCTCGGCGGCGAGATCCACTGCGCGCTGCGCGACGCGTTTCGCGGCGCTCTCGACGGCGCGCTTGAGCTGGCCGTGCCGCGTGCCTGTCTCGTCTGCAGTGCCGGCATGGGTTCGCGCGATGCCGGCCTGGTTTGCGGCGCCTGCTGGAGCCGGCTGCCGCTGCTCCCCAAGCCATGGTGTGCGCGGTGCGGTCACCCGATGCACCTGAATCCAGTGGGTGGGACCGACGACCGCGCCGAGTGTCCCGTCTGCCCGCTGCTGGAGCCGCGCTGTTCGCGCGCCCGCTCCGTGTGTTGGGTCCCGCACGCGCAGAGCACGCCGTTGTTCGCCGCGCTCAAGTATCAGGGATGGTGGGGGATGGCCGAGGGCATGGCGGAGCGCATGCTGCGATTCGGCAGCGGGCTGCTCGATGGCGTCGAGGCCCCGTGCTTCGTTCCTGTACCGCTGGCGGCCGCCCGATTGCGCGAACGAGGCTTCAACCAGAGCGCGCACCTGGCCCGGGCGCTCGCGCGGCGCACCGGCGGCACGGTACTGGATGACGCGCTCGTGCGGGTTCGCACCACCGCGTCACAGACGCAATTGACACCCGCTGAGCGCAGGGCGAACGTTCACGATGCGTTTGCCGTTCCGGCGCAGCGCCGGGTCGCCCTCAGCGGCCGGATGCTCGTGCTGGTGGACGACGTACTCACTACGGGCGCCACGCTCAATGCATGCGCTGTCGCGCTGCTCGACGGCGGGGCGTCCGACATCAGGTACTGGACCTTCGGGCGGGCGCGCAGTGACGCCGACCGCCCCTGATACCTACGGGAGCTTGAGCGATGGCGATCAAGGTTGGCATCAATGGTTTCGGCCGCATCGGCCGTCAGGTTGTGCGCGCCGCCAAGGAGCGCGGCGACGCCATCGACTTCGTCGCGGTGAATGACCTCACCGACACCAAGACGCTGGCGCACCTGTTCAAGTATGACTCGGTGCACGGCACGTTCGACGGCACCGTGACGTACGACGACAACTCGATTACGATCAACGGCGATAAGGTCCGCATCTTCAAGGAAAAGGATCCGGCCAACCTGCCGTGGAAGGATCTCGGCGTGGACATCGTGCTCGAGAGCACGGGCAAGTTCACGAATGCCGAGGACGCCAAGAAGCACCTCACCGGCGGCGCGAAGAAGGTCATCATCTCGGCCCCCGCGAAGAACGAGGACATCACCGTCGTGCTCGGCGTGAATCACGACAAGTACGACAGCGCCAAGCACCACATCGTCTCCAACGCGTCCTGCACGACCAACTGCCTCGTCCCGATGGTCAAGACCATCCGCGACGCGTTCGGCTTCAAGCACGGCGCGATGGTGACGATCCATTCGTACACCAACGACCAGAACATCCTCGACCTGCCGCACAAGGACCTGCGCCGCGCCCGCGCCGGCGCGCTGTCCATCATTCCGACGACGACCGGCGCCGCCAAGGCCACCGCGCTCGTCATTCCGGAACTGAAGGGCAAGATCGACGGCCTCTCCGTCCGCGTTCCCACGCCCGACGTGTCGCTCACCGAGCTCACGGTCGAGGTCGAGAAGCCGACGACGATCGCCGAGGTGAACGCGGCGTTCAAGGCGGCGTCGGAAGGGGCGCTGAAGGGCATCCTCCAGTACACCGAGGAAGAACTCGTCTCCATCGACTACGTCGGCAATCCGCACTCGTGCATCATCGATTCCAAGTGCACCAACGTCATCGATGGCACGATGGTGAAGTTGTCGGGCTGGTACGACAACGAGTGGGGCTACTCGGTGCGCTGCGTCGACCTGATCACGTACATCGGCGCGCGGCTCTAGGACTTCACGATGAACAAGCGTACCGTCGCCAACCTGGCGCCGGCGGAGATGAAGGGGCGGCGCGCCCTCGTCCGCGTGGACTTCAATGTCCCGCTGGGCGAGGGCGGCACCGTCTCCGACGATACCCGCATCCGCGCCGCGCTTCCCACGCTGCAACTGCTCCTCAAGGGCGGAGCACGCGTGGTGCTCTGCTCGCATCTCGGCCGCCCCAAGGGCGGCCCAGACCCCAAGTACTCGCTCGCCCCGGTGGCCAAGCGCCTGCAGGAACTGCTCGGCAAGCCAGTGGCGTTCTGCCCGACCGTCGTCGGCGCGGAGGCGGAGGCTGCCTCGCGCGCGCTCAAGGACGGCGAGGTGCTCCTCGTCGAGAACACGCGCTTCGAGAAGGGCGAGGAGAAGAACGACGCCGCGCTCGCCGCCGCCATGGCGAAGCTCGGCGACTTCTATGTGAACGATGCGTTCGGGTCGGCGCATCGTGCGCATTCCAGCACGGAGGCCGTCGCGAAGCTCCTGCACCCCGCCGTCGCCGGCCTCCTGATGCAGAAAGAGCTCGACTATCTCGGCAACGCACTCGAGCATCCCAAGCGTCCGTTCGTCGCCATCCTCGGCGGCTCCAAGATTTCGGGGAAGATTGACGTCATCGAAGCGCTCCTCCCCAAGGTGGATGCACTGCTCGTCGGCGGGGCAATGGCCTGCACCTTCTACAAGGCGATGGGCTTCGAGACCGGCACCTCGCTCGTGGAACCCGACCGCGTCGAGATGGCCGCGGCGCTGGTGGAGCGCGCCGGTACCGTGCTGATCCTGCCGCACGATGCGACGGTTGCGCCCGCTATCGCCGAAGGGGCGAAGGCGCACGCCGTGAAGCGCGATGCGATTCCCGCAACGGAAGCGATGCTCGACATCGGCCCCGACACGGCGGCGTCGTACGCGCGCGCGATCCTGAGCGCGAAGACCGTGGTGTGGAACGGACCGATGGGCGTTTTCGAGACGCCGCCGTTCGACAATGGCACCAACGTGGTGGCCCAAGCCATGGCGGACGCCACGGCCAAGGGCTGCATTACCGTGGTCGGCGGCGGCGACTCGGCCGCGGCCGTTGAAGGGGCGGGACTAGCGGCAAAGATGAGCCACGTCTCGACGGGCGGTGGCGCCTCCCTCGAATTCCTCGAGGGCAAGGTGTTGCCGGGCGTCGCGGCCCTGGATGACAAGTGATGAAGCAACCGATCTTTGCAGCGAACTGGAAAATGAATCATGCGCCGGCGGATGCGACGGCGTTCATGCGCGCCTTCCTTGCCCACTTCGGCAAGCGACAGGACCGCAGCGTCATCTTCTTTCCGCCGGCGCTGTCGTTCGGCGCCGTGGTTGGCGCGCTGAAGGACCGCCCCGACATCCAGCTCGGCGTGCAGAACATCTACTGGGAAGACAAGGGCGCGTACACCGGCGAAAACTCCGCCACCATCGCGCGCGCCTCGGGGGCCAAGTACGTGCTCGTCGGCCACTCCGAGCGTCGCCACATCTTTGGCGAGACGGAGGAGGAGGCCGGCAAGAAGGTGGCGGCGGCCACCCGTGCCGGCCTCACGCCCATCGTCTGCGTGGGCGAGACGCTCGCGCAGCGCGAGG
Organism: Gemmatimonadaceae bacterium; assembly: GCA_041661925.1. Lineage (GTDB taxonomy): Bacteria > Gemmatimonadota > Gemmatimonadetes > Gemmatimonadales > Gemmatimonadaceae > PNKL01. The sequence continues at coordinate 5,074 of JBAZTM010000033.1, read as the reverse complement.
CAGGGCAGACGGAACAAGTGGTGCTGCGCCAACTGCGCGCCGCGCTCAGCACCGTCAGCAGCGCCGAGGCGGGCAATGCGATCATCGCGTATGAGCCGGTCTGGGCCATCGGCACCGGCAAGACGGCGACGCCAGCCGACGCGAGCAGCGTGCATCAGGCCATTGGCGAAGAGCTGCATCGCATTCTCGACAGCGGCAGTCTCGCCGTGCCAATCCTCTACGGAGGCTCGGTGAACCGCGGCAATGCGGCCGATCTGCTGGCGGCGCCGGAGGTGGACGGTCTGCTGGTTGGAGGGGCGAGTCTGGACGCCGAAGGGTGGGCTTCGATCGTCCTCACTTGATCTGGGCATGTAAGTTGCTTAGGATTCAAGGCTTACCTACGGAATCACCCCGGGACCTCGATGCTCACCAGATTTCTCGTCATCCTGCTGATTATTGACAGCATTGTGCTCGTCGCGGCCATCCTGCTTCAGAGCGGGAAGGGCGGCGGGCTTGCTGCGAGCTTCGGCGGGGCTTCGTCCTCCGCCGACGCGCTGCTCGGCACGCGCCAGGCCGGCAATCTGCTGACCAAGACCAGTTGGTGGGCGGGCGGCATTTTCATCTTCATCTCGTTCGTGCTGCAGGTGGCGTCGGCGCGCGGTCGCACGCCGACCTCCGTGCTCGACAAGGCCGTTGCAGTCCCGCCGGCCGCTCCCACGGCGCCCGCAACGCAGGGCGGCGCAGCCCAGTCCGTGGTGCCGCTCCAGACGGCGCCGGCGACGCCTGCTCCCGCCACGCCGGCTCCTGCCAAGCAGCCCTGACGGCGCGGTGACCACGCTCCTCGACGAAAAGCCGGGGTTCCTCCTCCTCGAGGACGGAACCCTTTTTCGTGGCCGCCTCGCGGCCCCCATCGGGGCACCGTCCGTGGCCGAGGTGGTCTTTACCACGAACATGAGCGGTTACCAGGAGGTCTTTACCGACCCCTCGTTCCGCGGCCAGATCGTGGTGATGACCGCCCCCATGATCGGCAATTACGGCATCAATGTCGAAGACCCCGAATCTGCGCACCCGCAGATCAGCGGAATCGTGGTACGCGAGCTCTCCGTCACGCATTCCAATTGGCGCGCATCGGGCAGCCTGTTCGACTATTTGACAGGCGCGCAAGTGCCTATCTTAACAGAGGTTGATACACGTCGCCTCACGCGTCACTTGAGGACAGTCGGCGTGTTGCGTGGGGTTATTGCGGCTGGTTCGGAGGTGAGCAAGGAGGCGCTCGCCGTGCTGGATGCCTGTCCGCCCATGGCGGGGCTGGACCTGGCGTCTGTCGTGACCACCGAGGCGCCGTACCAGTGGTGCGCGGGCAATCCCGGTGCACCCCACATCGTCGCGTTCGACTACGGCATCAAGCGCAACATTCTGCGCCTGTTCGAGCAGCGCGGCTGTCGCGTGACGGTGGTGCCGTCCACGACGAGCGCTTCGGATGTGGTGGCGTTGCGGCCCAGCGGTGTCTTTCTCTCGAACGGCCCTGGCGACCCGGAGGCCGTGGAGTACGCTCCGGCGGTCATCAAGTCGCTCGCCGAACGCAAGATACCGATCTTTGGCATCTGCCTTGGCCACCAGCTGCTCGGCCTGACCTTCGGCGGACGCACGACCAAACTGTCCTACGGGCATCGCGGCGGTAACCATCCGGTCAGGGACATTGCGACGGGACGGGTGCTGATCACGTCGCAGAACCACGGCTTCGCGGTGGAGGGCGGCGTGGACGGTATTCCCGGCGCTCCGGACCTCGAAGTGACGCACGTAAACCTGAACGACGGCACCATCGAGGGGTTGAAGCACAAGTCGTTGCCAATCTTCGCGGTGCAGTACCACCCGGAGGCGGCGCCAGGTCCGCACGACGCGCGCCCCCTCTTCGACGAGTTCATGCACGCCGTCGGCGCGTAACCGAAATCCAGCGCTAGCGTTAGCTCAGAGGCCCGGTTTCCCTCGAAAAATGGGAGCCGGGCTCTATCGTGCTTGACACCGTAGGCGTAACATCCTACGTTTTCATCAGTTACGGCATTCTCGAGCCCCTTCCGAGGAAGGAAATGACCAAAGCTGATCTCGTCGAGCGTGTAACCGAGGCGATCGAACGGACCTCCGGCCCGATGATTTCGAAGAAGGATTGCGCCCGAGTCGTGGACGCGTTCCTGGACGCCATCAAGGACGCCCTCAAGGAGCAGCGCAATATCGAGGTGCGCGGGTTCGGCACCTTCAAGATCCGCCAGCGCAAGACGCGCATGGCGCGCAACCCCCGCACCGGCGCGCCGGTGGAGGTGTCGGCGCGTCCGGTGCCGGTCTTCAAGCCGTCCAAGGAACTGCGCGCCATGGTGGCGGGCGTTGACGAATCGGAACTCACGGACGACGAATAGGATACACGGAAGTGGGTACGCGGCTCCGGGGGCTCGTCACGCTCCCGGAGCCTTCGCATTAGCTTGCTAGGCGAGATGCAAATCGACGTCCTCCTCTTCGCCTCGTATGCCGACGCCGCCGGCGCCCCGAGCGTGCGTGTGTCGGTTTCCGACGACGCCCGCGTCGCCGAGGTGGTGCAGGCGGTGCGTGCTGCCGCGCCGACCATTCGCCTCCCGGAACGTCCGCTCGTGGCCGTCAATCATCGCTACGCTGGTGCGGACGTTCGGGTGGTTGCCGCGGATGAAGTGGCGCTGATCCCGCCGGTGGCGGGCGGCTGATGCGCACGGGCCTCGTGGGCACGCCCCTCGACATCGCCGCCATTGCGGCAGAGGTCGCTTCGCCGGCCAACGGCGCGCTCTCGCTGTTCGTCGGGACGGTGCGCGACACCAACGACGGTCGGCCGGTGGACGGCATCGAGTACAACGCCTACGCGCCAATGGCGGAGCGCGAGATGGCCGCGATCGCCGGTGAAGCCGCGGCGCGTTTCGGCACAGCGCACGTCGTCATCGAACACCGGACCGGCTACCTGGCGCTGGGCGAGGCAAGCGTGGCCATCGCCGTGGCGCATCCGCGCCGCGCCAACGCCATGGACGCGACGCGCTGGATTATCGAGGCGCTCAAGCAGCGCGTCCCGATCTGGAAGCTCGAGCACTACACCGACGGCACGCGGCAATGGGTGGAACACGGAGTGCAGGGTGTAGGGAGGCAGGGTGTGGTGCAGGGTGCGGGGGCCGGCGGTGGCGCGCCCAGCGGAGGGACCGCCGATGCTTGATCAGTACGGACGCAGCATCGAGTACCTCCGCATTTCCGTCACGGACCGCTGCAATTTCCGCTGCGTGTACTGCATGCCGGAGAGCGGGATGGCGTGGCTGCCGAAGCTGCAGATCCTTTCGTACGAGGAGATCACCGAAGTGGTGCGGCAGCTCGCGCCGCTCGGTCTCAAGCGGCTGCGCATCACCGGGGGCGAGCCGACGGTTCGCCCGGACCTGCCGACGCTCATTCGCGAATTGCGCGCGGTGCCGGGCATCGAGGACATCGCGCTCTCCACGAATGGCGTGAAGCTGCCCCAGATGGCGCAGGCGCTGCGCGACGCCGGGCTGGACCGCGTCAACATGAGTTCGGATTCGCTGCGCCCGGAGCGCATCGCCGAGATCGCGCGGCGCAACCTGGCCTTCGATCCCATCGCCGCGGCAACTGCCGCGACCGCGGCGGGGCTGGATCCGATCAAGATCAACGTCGTCGTGATCCGCGGCGCGAACGACGACGAGGTCGAGGATTTCGCGGCGCTCACCGTCGACCATCCGTGGCACGTGCGTTTCATCGAGCTGATGCCAGTGGGCGACCTCGCCGGCACCGAGTTCGCGCGCGTCGTGCCGAGCGATGAGGTGCTGGCGCGCATCACGTCGCGGTTTGGCGCGCTCGAGGCGTCTCCGGGCCCTGCCCGTGGCAATGGTCCGGCGACATACCAGCGCATCAACGGCGCGCAGGGGACGATTGGCGTGATCACGCCGCTGTCGCACACGTACTGCGACACCTGCAACCGCGTGCGGCTCACGGCCGACGGACGCCTGCGCACCTGCCTCTACGGCGACCACGAAGTGAATCTTCGCGACCCGCTGCGCGCCGGCGAGCCGCTCGCGCCGTATTTCGCGAAGGCACTGGCCGAAAAGCCGCGCGAGCACGAGCTGCTGAAGCTGCGCGTTGGTGGCCTCAAGGCGCTGAGCGAGGTGGGCGGGTAAGGGTTTTCAGTTGCACGCGTAAGGCAAATGGAGCCGGAGTTGGCGGCGGAAACGCGTTTACATCTGCGTGCGCGAACCGTAATTTCGTTCCGTTCCGGCAGCATCGCAGCGTACTCTCTTCCTGCCACTCCTATGGTCAACAAGATCACCGTGGTCGGTGCCGGCAATGTCGGCGCCACGACCGCCCAGCGCATCGCCGAGAAGGAACTCGCCCGTTCCGTCGTGATGGTGGACATCGCCGACGGCATTCCGCAGGGGAAGGGACTCGACCAGTGGGAATCGGCACCCATCGAGCTCTTTGACTCCCGCGTCACCGGCACGACCGGCTACGAAGAGACGGCCGGCTCCGACATCGTCGTCATCACGGCGGGCATCCCGCGCAAGCCGGGGATGTCGCGCGACGACCTGCTCAACACGAACGCAGGCATCGTCGGCTCGTGCGCGGCCGAAGTGGCGAAGACCTCGCCCAATGCCATCATCATCGTGGTCTCGAATCCGCTCGACGTGATGTGCTACGTCGCGATGAAGGTCAGCGGGTTCCCGCGCGAGCGCGTGCTCGGCATGGCCGGCATCCTCGACACGGCCCGCTTCCGGTCGTTCATCGCCGAGAAGCTCGACGTCTCGGTGCGCGACATCCAGGCGATGGTGCTCGGCGGCCACGGCGACACGATGGTGCCGCTCATTAGCTACACCTCCATCAGCGGCATCCCGATCACGCAGTTCCTCTCGAAGGAAGAGCTGGAGCCGCTGGTCGTCCGCGCGCGCAATGGCGGCGGCGGGATCGTGAAATACCTCAAGACCGGCTCGGCGTACTATGCGCCGTCGTCGGGCGCCGTGCAGATGGTCGAGGCAATCGTCAACGACCAGAAGCGCATCCTGCCGTGCGCGGCATGGCTCGAGGGCGA
>JBAZTM010000032.1:2290-38166 GCA_041661925.1 Gemmatimonadaceae bacterium | reverse complement strand
ACCATGCGGCCACCGGCCCGCTGCCGCAACGCGCCCGCGACGTGCAGGCCGAAGCGAACGCGTTCCGGGCCGAGCTGTGGCGCGTGGGGTTCGACTACTTCTGGGACGGCGTTGTGCGCGGGCGCGAATTCGCAGCGGCGCTGATCAACGCGTCACCCGACGAGATCGCCATCACGACCAACACGTCGCAGGGCGTCAATCTCGCGGCGCGCGCCTTGCCGTTCAAGGCGGGCGACGTGGTCATCTCCACAGCGGGCGAGTTCCCGGCGAACATCTATCCGTGGATGGGGCTGGAGAAGGCGAAGGGCGTCTTCCTCGAACTGGTGCCGATGAAGCACCGCCTGCCAGACGAGGACGCGCTCATCGCGGCGCTCGACCGGCCCAATGTGCGCGCGCTCACGGTGAGTTGGGTGTCGTTCGCCACCGGCGCCAAGCTCGACCTCGCCCGCCTCGGCGCGGCGTGCACGGAGCGCGGCATCTGGTTCGTGGTGGATGCCATCCAGGGACTGGGCCCGGCAGTGCTCGATGTGAAGGCATGCCATATCGACATCCTGGCGACGGGTGCGCAGAAGTGGCTCCTCTCGCCGTGGGGAACTGGCTTCGCCTACGTGCGCCGTGACCTCGTGCAGGAACTCGACCCGCCGGCGGTCGGCTGGCTCTCCATGCCGGCATCGGCAGACTTCACGCGCTTCCTCGACTACGACTACGCCTTCTATCCGGACGCGCGGAAGTTCGAGGTCTTCACCGCGCCGATGCACGACCTCAAGGTGATGGCCGCGTCGTTGAGTCTCTTCCTCGAACTTGGCCCCGCCGCGGTGGAGGCGCACGTGGCGTCGCTGGCGGATCACGTGGTGGCGTGGTGCGACGGACGAACGGACGTGCGCCTGATCACGCCCGTCGAGCGCGCCCGTCGCGCCGGACTCATGTCCGTTGCCGTGGACGACCTCGCGGCGGCGAGTGCGCGCCTTTCAGCGGCCGGTGTCTCGCACTCAGTGCGAGAGGGCGGCGTTCGGCTGGCGCCGCATCTCTACACCACCACCGCCGAACTTGACGTGGCGCTGGCGGCGCTCGTGCCGCGGTGACCGGCAAGGCGCTGAATGTGACGCGCGAAGTGCGCGAGACGCGCGCGGCGCTCGCCGCCGCCGGATCCGCCGCTCGCGCCGTCAACGAGAAAGCCTACCTCAAGAGCGAGCTGGTCTTCCTCGGCGCCGACATGCCATCCATCCGGAAGGTCGCCAGGGCGCTCATCGTCCGCGTACGAGCGGCGGCCCCGGCGTCGATGCGCCCGCTCGTCGTGGCGCTCTGGGGCACCGGCGTGCACGAACTGCGCGCCGTGGCGATGTTTGTCCTCGAGGCCAACGAGGCTGTGCTTGGGGCGCGCGACATTCCGCTGGTCGCGCGGTTGCTGCGTGAGGCGCGCAGCTGGGCGTATCTCGACTGGATCTGCTTCAAGGTCGCGGCGCCGATGCTCCCGCGCGTGGCGCTGCTGCGGCGCACGCTCCCGCGCTGGGCGCGCGATGACGACTTCTGGATGCGGCGCGCGGCCCTGCTCACGCTTCTTCCTGGCATGAAGGACGGCACCGTCCCCTTCAGCGCCTTCGTCGCCCTCGCCGTTCCGATGCTCGGGGAGCGCGAGTTCTTCATTCGCAAGGCTCTCGGCTGGGTGCTGCGCGAGGTCAGCAAGTCGGACCCCGCCACCGTTGCCGCATTCCTGCGCGCGCACCGGGCGGATGTCTCCGGCCTGACCATGCGCGAAGGCGCCAAGTACCTGCCGGCGCGCGAACGGCGGGCGCTCCTCGGCAGGTAGCTGCCTCTGTGGGTCGGACCAGGTCCCGCTACGGCACCAGCTCGAGCACGGCGATCTCGCGCGCGCCCTTGCGCAGGAGGAACCAGCGCCCGTGCGCTGCGCCCGCCGCGTCAATCATGACCGTCTCGGCGCCGAGTTTCTCACCGTTCAGGCTGACGGCCCCCTGCTGCAGGAGCTTGCGGGCAGCGGTGCGCGACAGCCCGAAGGCGCGCTCGAGCGCATCGAGCAGTTCCAGCGGCGCCTCGGCAGCGAAGCGCGCACAGGGAATCTCCGCCACGAGCGTCTCGAATACGTCCGCGTGCAGCTCCCGCGGGTCCACCCGGCGGTCAAAAATCACCCGCGATACCCGCTCCGCGAGCGCCGCCGCCTCGGCGCCGTGCACGAGGGCGGTGACCTCGGTGGCGAGGCGTCGCTGCACGGCGCGCTCGTGCGGCGCCGCGGCTAGTGCCGCGGCGAGCGCGTCCACCTCCTCGCGTCCCACCAGCGTGAACATCTTGAGGAAGCGCACGGCGTCGGCGTCGTCCGCGTTCACCCAGAACTGGTAGAACTTGTATGGCGACGTGCGCGCCGCGTCGAGCCAGACTGCGCCCGCTTCCGTCTTTCCGAACTTCTGCCCGCCGGACGTCGTCACCAGCGGCAGCGTCACCCCGTGCGCTTCCTTCTGCACGGTGCGGCGAATCAGTTCGGTGCCGGCGGTGATGTTTCCCCACTGGTCGCTTCCGCCCACCTGCGCCGTCACGCCATAGCGCCGGTGCAACTCGAGGAAGTCGTACGCCTGCAGCAGCATGTACGAGAATTCGGTGTACGAAATGCCGCCCTCGAGGCGCGCCTTCACCGATTCCTTCTGCATCATCAGGTTGATCGTGAAGTGCTTCCCGACATCACGCATGAACTCGATGGCGTACAGCGAGCGCAGCCACTCGCCATTGTCCACGAGTTGGGCCCCGGCTGGGCCGGAAAAATCGAGGAAGCGCCCCAGCTGTGCACGAATGCCCGCGACGTTGGCGTCGATCTCGTCCACCGTGAGCAGCTGGCGTTCCGTCGCCTTGCCGCTGGGATCGCCGATCATGCCCGTCCCGCCACCGACCAGCGCCACCGGCCGGTGTCCCGCGCGCTGCAGGTGCACGAGGCCCATGATCGGGACGAGGTTGCCGACGTGCAGCGACGCGGCGGTGGGATCGAAGCCGCAATAGGCGGCGACGGGGCCCGACGCAAAGTGCGCCGCCGCGCCCTCCGTCTGCTGATAGAGCAGGTCGCGCCACGCGAGTTCTGAGAGAAAGTCCGTCATCTCAGGAAATATAGGCGCGTGCCGCCTCGGCGAGGAACGCGTAGAGCCGGTCCGTCACGCCCACGAGATCGTGATCCCGTCGCACCACTTCCCACGCGCGCCGGGCCATGGCCGGTCCCTCCGCGCGCGCCGCCACGCAGTGCCGAAGCGCGGCATCAATGGCCGCCGCGTCTGGATCCTCGGCGAAGTGCGCGCACGCGTGCCGGCGAAGGAACTCGTTCGATGCGGCCGAGTGCGGCCCGCAGGCGAGGATCGGACGGCCCGCGGCCATGTAGTCCGTCACCTTGGTCTGGATCGAGGACCGCGACATGTGCGCCTGCGACGCCTCGAACGACGATGCCACGAGGAGCAGGTCGCAGCCGCCGAGCGCGCCGCCGAGTTCCGCGTACGGAATGAGCCCGCCGTCCACCACGTTCCAGCGCGTCCAGTCGTCCTCGTGCCGCCCCCAGAAGTACCGGTCGGTAAACAGCACGAACTCGATGTCGGTGCCCGCGTCGCTCAGGCGCTGCACGCCCTGCGCGACCGCGGCGACGGCATCCCAGTGCATCGGCCACACCGACCCGGCGTATCCAATGCGGAAGCGTCCCGTGCGGGGCGCGGAGAGCGCCGCCGGCGGTGATGCGGCAAACGACACGGGGTTGTGCACGACTAGCGCCGGCCGGTCCACCCCGGCGAACTCGCGCGTGGACGACAGGAGGTTCGGCGAAATGCTCAGCCAAGCCGCGCAGTCGCGCAGTAGCGTCCGCCCGCGGCGACGCGTGTTGAAAGCCAGCGCAACGCCCGGCTCGAATGCCATCCAGTCGTCCATGAGGTACATCACGAGCGGCCCGAACGCGCGGCACCGTTCCGTAAGTGCGATGCCCATGGGATGGGTGGGCACGGAAACCACCAGTTGCGGGTCGAACCGCTCGATCTCGGCGCGGCCGGGGAGGGGACGCAAACCCACATACGCCGCGTCCACATGGCCAATGAGACCGCGCAATGCCTGCACCGCGCGCCCTGGCAGGCCGGGAGCGGCGCTCAGCACGCGCCGGCCGCCCTCCATCCGGAACGGAGAGCCTGCGCTCGTGCTCACGGCCAGGAGCCGATCCTCGGGGTAGCGCGAAAACAGGTTCACGAGCGTGCGTCCCGCGCCGCGGCTGCCGGGCGAGAGGTCGGCGTCCGTGACGAGCAGAATCCGCGGCGGTGCCGCGGTCACGCCAGGCGTCGCTGCCACGCCTCGACGATCTCGTCGAAGATCGTCGCCAGGGGCACGGTGATGGACCACCCGGGATAGTGCGCCATCATCTTCCGCAGGTCGCTGTAGTAGCAGATGTGGTCGCCGATGCGGTTCGTCGCGTCGTACTCGGAGACCATCGCCTTCCCGGTGCGTTCCTCGACGAGCGTGAACGCCTCCATGATCGAGCAGGCGTTGCCCTTGCCGCCGCCGAGGTTGTATACCTCGCCGCTCCGCGGCCTGGCGATGAACGCCTCGGCGAACTTCGCCACATCGCGCGCGTGGATATTGTCGCGCACCTGCTTCCCCTTGTAGCCGAAGATGCGGTACGTGCGCCCTTCGACGTTGCACTTCACGAGGTAGCTCAGGAAGCCGTGCAGTTCGACGCCCGAGTGGGCCGGGCCGGTGAGACAGCCGCCCCGCAGCGCGCAGGTGCGCATGCCGAAGTAGCGCCCGTACTCCTGCACGAGGACGTCCGCCGCGACCTTCGACGCGCCAAAGATCGAGTGCGTCGACTGGTCGATGCGGAAGTCCTCCGCGATGCCGTGGGCGAATGCCGCGTCGGCGTAGTCCCAGCGTGTCTCGAGTTCCACGAGCTTCAGCTCGTTGGGCGCGTCGCCGTACACCTTGTTGGTGCTGAAGTGGACGAACGGCGCCTCGAGGCAGTGCGTGCGCGCCGCCTGCAGCAGGTTGAGCGTCCCCACCGCATTCGTGTCGAAGTCGTCGAACGGAATGCTCGCGGCGCGGTCGTGGCTCGGCTGCGCCGCCGCGTGCACGATGGCGTCCGGCTTGAGCTCGCGCAGCAGCGCGTCGATTCCCGTGCGGTCGCGGACGTCGAGCTCGTGATGCTGGAAGTTCTTCCAGCTGTTCGTAAGCCGCTGCTGCATCCACCGGGTGTCGCCGCCGGGCCCGAAGAAGACGGCGCGCTGGTTGCTGTCCACCCCGTGCACGTCCCAGCCGAGCGCGGCGAAGTGGGCGACCATTTCAGATCCGATGAGGCCGGACGAACCGGTGACGAGAAGTCGTGACATGCCTGAAGCTACCGATTGCCGTCCGGCGGCGGGAGAAGACTGCCGGGGAAGGGGAAGTGTGCAGGGTGTGGAAAGAGAAAGGGTGCAGGGTGTAGAAGGGGGACGCGGGGAGCACCGTTCCCTGCACGGCGCTCCGCCCTCGCTCCCCCCTCCCGAACCCCGACCCAGCCCCTTTCCACACTCTGTACCCATCCCCTTCCCACGCCCTGCACCCTTCCCCTGCACCCAGTGTGATAGATTTTCGGTCTTATGAGGAAGTTCCTGCGGTATTCGCTCATCGCGATCGCGGCAATGGCCGGCATTTCGGTGGCGGGCGTCATGCTTGCCTGGGTGCTCGTCTGCCGCGGCAACCAGTGCCCGTCCATCGCCGCACTCGACCAGTACCGGCCGCGGCAGACGTCCAAGCTCTTCGCCGCCGATGGGCGCTTCGTGGCCGAGCTGGGCCTGGAACGCCGGACGCTGGTGCCCATTGAGCAGATCCCGAAGGTGCTCACGGCGGCGTTCGTCATCACCGAGGACCGCCGGTTCTACGAGCACCGGGGGATCGACCTCATCGGTGTCGTTCGCGCCGGCCTGACCAACCTGCGCACCGGGTCGTACACGCAGGGCTTCTCGACGATCACGATGCAGCTGGCGCGCAACGTCTTTCCGCAGCAGCTGACGCGCGAGAAGAGCCCGCTGCGCAAGCTGCGCGAGGCCAAGGTGGCCCGCGCCATCGAGGCGCGGTTCAGCAAGGACCACATCCTCGAGCTCTACCTCAACCAGATCAACCTCGGGAGCGGCGCGTACGGCGTCGAGACCGCCAGCCAACGCTACTTCGGCAAGTCGGTGCGCGATCTCAATCTCGCCGAAGCGGCGACGCTCGCCGCGCTGCCCAAGGCGCCCAGTCGCTACAATCCGCGCCGTTTCCCGGATCGCGCCATCCAGCGCCGGAACACCGTGCTCGAGCTGATGCGCCGCGAGGGCGCCATCAGCGACGCCGACGCCTCGCTCGCCAAGGCGTATCCGCTGCGCCTCGCCCACGGCGGCGGACGATCCTCCGATGTCGCGCCGTATTACGTCGAGTGGGTCCGCCAGCTGCTGGAGGCGAAGTTCGGTGATCGCATCTACACTGACGGGATGCGCGTCTACACCACTCTCGATCTCGAGCTGCAGGGCGCCGCAGAGCGCGCGCTCGAACGGCAGCTCAAGGCCGTTGAGGGCGGATCCGCCGGTCCCTTCCCGCATCGCACCTATGAACAACTGATGACCGCCACCTCGATTGCCGAGGAGCCCCCGCCCGGAGGGGTGACGCCCTACCTGCAGGGCGCGTTCATCGTGCTGGATCCGCGCAACGGCGCCGTTCGCGCGCTGGTGGGCGGGCGCGACTACGAAGACTCCAAGTTCAATCGCGCCACGCAGGCCACGCGGCAGCCGGGATCGACGTTCAAGCCCATCGTGTACGCGACCGCCATCCAGAGCGGGCGCCCGCCGTCGTACATCGTCGATGATGCCCCCGTCGAGCTGCCGCAGGTGGCCGGCGACACGTGGCAGCCGCGCAACTACGACCTGAAGTTCGAAGGGCCCATGATCATGCGGCGCGCGCTCTACCAGTCGCGCAACATGCCGGCCATCCGCCTCGGCATGGAGCTTGGCGAGCAGAGTGTCGTCGAGATGGCGCGTCGCTTCGGCATCACGACGCCCATCCCCGAGTATCCGTCCATTCACATCGGCTCGGCGGAGGTTATTCCGCTGCAGATGGTGGCGGCCTACTCCACCTTCGCGAACCTCGGATGGCGGGTCACCCCGATCAGCATCTTGCGGGTCGAGGACGCGCAGGGAAAGGAACTGTGGAAGCCGGAGATCGTGCGCCAGCCGGTGCTCGCGCCCGAAGAAGCGTGGTTGATGGTGGACATGATGAAGGATGTCCTGCGCCGCGGCAGTGCCGCCGGTGCAATGGCCGCGTCGGGATTCCGCCTGCCGGCGGGCGGCAAGACGGGCACCACTAACGACTACACCGACGTCTGGTTCATCGGATACACGGCCGACCTCGTTGCCGGCGTCTGGATGGGCTTCGACAAGCCGCAGAAGATCATGCCCAATGCGCAGGGTGGCCGCCTCGCCGCCCCTGCCTGGGCGCAGTTCATGATCGAAGCCTACCAGCGCAAGCCGTCGCCGCCCGACTGGCCGCGCCCGTCGTCGCTCGTCTCCAAGCAGGTGGATGAGCTGACGGGACTGCTCGCCAACCCGGGCTGCCCCGCCGAGGATGCGTATTACGAGTGGTTCATCCCGGGCACTGAACCGCTGGCGGAGTGCGCGCCGCGCGCGGCGGGCGCCCGTCCGGCCCCGGTCAGGGACACGCGTCCGTCGCGCAAGACGCCGGCCCCTCTCCCATCTGCGCCGACGCGGCGGCCTTGAGCGTGGCACGCACCCGGTATCACGCGCGCTGGGTGCTGCCCATTGCCGGGTCGCCCATTGACGACGGCACCGTCGTCGTCGAGCACGATCGCATCGCGTGGGTGGGGCCTCGTGCGCAGGCGCCGGCGGGCGGCACCGACGATGACCTCGGCCACGCCGTGCTCATGCCGGGGCTCGTCAACGCGCACACGCACCTCGAGCTCACGGTCATGCGAGGTTTCCTCGAGGACCTCGCGTTCTTCGACTGGGTGCGGCTGCTCGCCCGAGCGCGGCGCCACGCGCTCGATGCCGCGGCTCTGCTCGACAGCGCGCGGCTCGGCGTGGCCGAGGGACTTCGCGCCGGCGTCACCACCTTTGCCGACACCGGCGATTCAGCGGCGGCCTTTGACGCGCTCCGCGAGCTCGGCGCGCGCGGTATCGCCTATCGCGAAGTCTTCGGCCCCGATCCCGGGCAGGTGGAGGCGTCCATGGCCGGCCTGCGCGCCAGCGTGGACGCCATGCGGACGCACGAGACGCCGCTCGTTCGCGTCGGCGTCTCGCCGCATGCGCCGTACAGCGTGAGCGATGCGCTGTTCGAGGCGGTGGCCGCCTATGCCGCCGTTGAGCGCCTGCCGATGGCCGTGCACATCGCGGAAGGCGAGGACGAGTCAATGCTGGTGGAGCGTGCGCAGGGGCCGTTCGCTGATTTCCTGCGGTCGCGTGGCATCGAGGTGGATCCGCGCGCGCGGTCGCCCATCACCCTGCTCGAGCGGTGCGGCGTGCTGGCGGTGCGGCCGCTGCTCATTCACGCCGTCTGCGCCGACGCGCCTGATATCGCGACGATGGCGCGGCATCGTTGCGCCGTGGCGCACTGCCCGGCGAGCAATGCGAAGCTGGCGCACGGCATCGCCCCGCTTCTCGAGTTGCTCGAGGCCGGACTCGACGTTGGCCTTGGCTCCGATTCAATGGCGAGCAACAACCGCATGGACATCGTGGGCGAGGCACGCCTTGCGTCGCTCCAGCAACGACTGCGGACGAAGCGTGCAGACGTGCTGCCGGCGGCCCGGGTACTGGAACTGGCCACATGGGGCGGCGCGCGTGCGCTCGGTCTGGGAGACGCCGTCGGCGTGCTCAAACAGGGATATCAGGCGGATCTCGCCGCATTCGACCTGCATGGACTGGCCGGCCCCGTGCACGATATCGCCGCGGCGCTTGTGCATGCGGGGGGATCCCCTGCGCGCCGCACGGTGGTTGCCGGACGCGTGCTCGTGTGTGACGGCGTGCTGCTGCATGACGACCCGTCGTTGGCCACGCGTGTGCAGTGCCACGCCGAGTCGTTGGACCGCTGGCGCCGCGCTGACACCATTGTGTAGAATTCGTTGGCGCCCCGTCTTCGACTGCCGTACTCTGTCGGATTCCGTCGGTCCCTGTTGCATTCTACCGGAGCAGCCTCATCGTGTCCCATAATCCCCCTGCGAGCGGCGCGACCCAGAAGATCTGGCGTGATGGCGCGCTCGTGGACTTTCAGGATGCCACGATCCATGTGATGAGTCACGTGGTGCACTACGGGTCGTCGGTCTTCGAGGGCATTCGCTGCTACGAGACGCCGTCGGGCGGCGCGGTCTTCCGCCTGCGCGAACACATGCGCCGCCTCGCCGACTCGGCGAAGATCTACCGCATGGACATGCGGTACTCGGTGGACGAGCTGTGCCAGGCCGTCGTCGACACCATCGCGGCCAACGGGCTCAAGGAGTGCTACATCCGTCCGCTCGTCATGCGCACCGGCCAGAACATGGGCGTGCACCCCGGCAACGCACCCATCGAGACATTCATCATTTGCTGGATCTGGGGGCGCTACCTCGGTGAGGAGGCGCTCGAGCGCGGTGTGGACGTGCGCATCTCCAGTTGGCGCCGCTCGGCGGGCAGCACGCTGCCCACCATGGCGAAGGCCGGCGGCAACTACCTGAGCTCACAACTCACCAAGATGGAAGCCAAGGTGGACGACTACATCGAGGGTATCATGCTCGATGTGAACGGCCAGGTGGCCGAAGGAAGCGGCGAGAACCTCTTCCTCGTGCGCGATGGCGTCCTGTACACGTCGACGATCGGGGCCGGCATTCTGCAGGGCATCACCCGCAACTCGGTGATCCGCATCGCGCAGGATCTCGGCGTCGAGGTGCGCGAGTCGCCCATTCCCCGCGAGATGCTGTACGTTGCCGACGAGGTATTCTTCTGCGGAACCGCCGCCGAGCTAACCCCCGTGCGCTCTATCGACCGCATCACGATCGGCGAGGGACACCGCGGTGCGGTGACGAAGGCCATTCAGGAGAAGTACCTCGGGATAGCGAGCGGCCGGATCCCTGATCCCTACGGCTGGCTGACGCCCGTCCCCAGTCCCGCGGTCGCGAGTAGATGACCATGCGGCCGCCGCGCATCGCTCTTACCTCACTGGAGGACTAGGTGCTCGTCGGCTGCCTCGCACTCAACTCGTCGTTTGAGCCCCTGACGCTCGTGCCGCTGCGGCGCGCGCTGCG
Organism: Gemmatimonadaceae bacterium; assembly: GCA_041661925.1. Classification (GTDB taxonomy): domain Bacteria; phylum Gemmatimonadota; class Gemmatimonadetes; order Gemmatimonadales; family Gemmatimonadaceae; genus PNKL01. The sequence goes on along the minus strand of JBAZTM010000032.1, from coordinate 27,914 downwards.
GCTGGTCATCGACGGCAAGGCCGAGATTGTCGAGGCCGACGGCGAGCGCTCCGTGCGGTCCGCCAACCGGCACTTTCCGCATCCTGTCGTCATCCGGCTTACGAAGTACGTGCACGTGCCGCGGCGCTTCCGCCGCCATGTCACCAACACGTTCCTCTTCGCGCGCGACCACTACCGCTGCCAGTACTGCGGGCGCGTGTCGGCGGTGCTGAAGCCGCGCGAGTCGCTCACGCGCGATCACGTCATCCCGCTCTCGCGCGGCGGAGACAACGCGTGGACCAACGTCGTGACTGCCTGCAGTTCGTGCAACACACGCAAGGCCAACCACCTGCCGACGGAAATCGGCATGCGCCTGCTGCACGACCCCGTGGAGCCGCACTTCGTGCACCTCTCGTGGGCCGTGCGCAAGCTGACCCCGGCGCAGACCAAGTACATCCGGATGTTCTATGGCGCGGCGATGTTGCATGAAGTGGAGCGGACAGTGGACTACAGAAGGTAGATGGGAGATGGGAGATGGGAGAGGGGAGATGGGAGATGGGAGATGAAGGAAGGGCGGACTCATCACGAGCCCGCCCTTCTCCCTTCTCCCTTCTCCCATCTCCCCTCTCCCTTCTCCCATCTCCCATCTCCTATCTCCCCTCTCCCCTCTGTATCTGGAACACTCCCGTCCGCGCCACATACTCGCGCCGCTCGCCGCCGAGCAGCCGCGACGCCAGCGTCTTGAGTCCGCGCCCAAGCACCGTCCCCGGATTGCGCTCGCCGCGCACGGCCGGCCGCAGCTCGCCGCGCAGCCAACGCTCCACCTCATCGAGGTCCGACAGGGAGAGCGTCTCGACCGTGAGCGTGGCCTGGTAGTACATGCGCCGCGCGGCAGCCGACGCCACGATCGGTGCCCGCGTGGGACGGGCCACCGCCGATGCGGCATCGTCAAGCAGCGCGAACCGGCCCAGCGAAAACGGCCGGGCGCCAACAATCTGGATGACCTCGTACACCCGTTCCACCGCCAGCCAACGCACGACGACGTCCCACTCCGTGAAGCGCTCGAGATCGTTCACCCAGCCGCCGACGCTCCATAGCTCCACGACGAAGTGCAACCGCGCCGGGAATCCGCTGGCGAGCAGTTCCTGCAGCTTGCGGCCCGAGAGCATGCGAGATGCCACCACCACCGGCCCCGTACGCGTCACCTCGCCGGCGGCGGGTGGGGTGATGGACAGCGATGGCCGTGTCTGCGCCGACGTCGCCGCCGCCGTCGCGCCAAGGAGCGCGACGACGGCAAGCAGGTGGCGGCGCAGGCGGCGTGGCATCAGAAGGGGAGCTTGACCCGGACGATGACGTTCATGGGCTCGCGTGCCGTGGTCGTCGCCTTGGCGACGTAGACGCCGACGGACCCAAAGTCGATCCCGGCGCCGATGTCGGCGCGGAAGCTCGACAGCGGCGGCACGTCATCTTTGGCATACGTCGTCGCGAGGTCCGGCGCGCCGACGCTCCAACCGCGACCCGCATCGGCAAACAGCACCCACGACGCATGCCGGTTGAAGCCGGGACGCCACCAATCGTCGCGAGCGTCGTTGCGCACCCAGCGGACGCCGAAGTCGCTGCGGAACTCCGCCTGGAAGAGCATCACGCGATCACAGAGCGCCGGAGCGCCCGGCAGCACGGTGCCCCCGCACGTCAGCACGTCCGGGTGCACCCGCCACGCGCGCCGGAAGTCGTAGCCGGGAAGCGTGCCCGGCCCTCCAACCGAGAGACGCCGCTGCATCGGCAGCCGGTCGCCCGACATCCACCCGCCGGCAACGAAGCGCAGGTTGAGCGCGGCGTCCGGCGAGAGGCGCGTATAGCGGCGCGCATCCACGAAGCCCCGCGTGTAGGCCACGTCCTCCGGCACGGGGATCACCGTCAGCAGTCCTGGGTCGCGCGCCAGCCGTCCCGTGCCGCGTTCGATCTCCGCGTCGAGGTACCAGCCGCCCCACAGCACGCTCTCGCGCCGGCGCGTGTCCACGCGCAGCCGCGACGTCGCGAGGTGCATCGTCCCCTCGTCCATCGCCGGGTTCAGGCGCCACGGATCGCCGCCGCGAAACAGGGAGAAGGGATCGCGATCGCGCGCGTTCTCCCACCGCTCGTCGCCAAACGAAAACGTGAGGTCGGCGTCAGCGCCCGCGTGCAGCTTCACGAACCCCAGGCCGCCATGTCGGCGATAGTAGTCCCGGAAGTCGCGGTGCAGCACGACCGCGGCCAGCCCCACTTCACGGTCATTCAGCTGCCAGTCTTCCACCGCGTCAACGATGTCAAAGGTCCGTCCGCCGACGCCGAGCCCCAGCTTCTTGCCCAGCTGCAGCTCGCTCGTGACATCATGGCCCAGCGTGCCGCGGTCCCATCGCACCGGCCCCGCCGTGCGCACCACGCCGAACGCCTCGAGCGTGAAGCGCCCCCAGTCCGTGACCTGGTGGATGCGCGGCCCGACGAGAATGGGCAGCCCCTCGACGCGATTGTAGGTATGGGCGCTCGTGAAGGTGAAATCGCGCCACGAGCGGTCGTCGGACGGCGGCGGCCGGCGGCGCGTGTGCCGCCGCCACCATGCCTCGTCGTAGGCCGGCTCCTCCTCCGGCACGAGGCGCTGGTCGTCGGCCACGTGGTAGCGCAGTAACTCCGGTCGCTGCAGCACCTCGCTGCGCACGGTGGCGGCGTCGCGCCCGGTGATCGTGCCGCCCACCACGATGAGCCCACCCAGCGACGCCCCCGGCGACAGTTGTACATCGGCGTTGATGGCGGCGAGCGTCCCGGTGATCCGGCCGGCGACCCGCACCGGCCCGTTGAGCACCGCCACATCGCCCTCGATGGTCCGCTCCGCCGCAACCTCCAGTACGCCCGTCACGCGCAGGGTGCGCTCGGCGTTGTAGGTCGCCACCGCGGCGGCGACGGCATCGCGCGCGGGCAGGTCGCGCTGCTGCGCGCCGGCCGCGGCGGTGCACAGTGCGACGGCGGCCATCGCCGCCAGAGAGTTGATGCGAGTCATCGTGCGTCCTCGGGTGCTTGAGATGCCCGCAAGAGTGCAGGGGCCGTGCCGCTGCCGGTCCAATGGCGCAATCGCCGTGCGGACATGCGCTTGCCGCACGAGTCGCGCGTCGAGGCGGCCAACGAGTCGCCAAGAGTGGTCATACGCGTGTCGTTTCGTCACTCGCCATTGTCGGGCTGCAATCCCAGGCGCCGCATGCGCCGGTACAGGTTGGGGCGGTCGGTGCGCAGGCGTCGTGCGGCTTCCGCCACCACGCCGTTGGCCGCCGACAGGGCCCGCGTGATGAGCAGCTTCTCATACTCGTCGAGCGCATCGCTGAGCGTGAGCTCCGGCTGCACCAGGTCGGGCAGCGACGGCGCGGACAGCGGCGCCATCGGCAGCACACCGCGCACCTCCTCCTCGCCGATCGGCCGCCCCGCGTGCAGGATGCTCAGCCGCTCCACGATGTTGGCCAGCTCGCGCACGTTGCCCGGCCAGCGGTAGCGCGACAGCACATTCACCGCCTCCGGGGTCCACACCGGCACGGCCTGCGCCGATCGCCGACGCTGCAGCGCGGCAAAGTGCCGCACGAGGGCCGGCACGTCATCCGGCCGCTCGCGCAGCGGCGGCACCGGCAGCGGAATCACGTTCAGCCGGAAGAACAGGTCCTCGCGGAACTGCCCCTCGCGCACGGCGCGCTCGAGGTCGCGGTTGGTGGCGGCAAGGATGCGCACGTCCACCTTGATGGACCGTCCGCCGCCCACGCGCTCGATCTCCCGTGCCTCGATGGCGCGCAGCAGCTTGCTCTGCGCCTCGGGACCAAGGTCGCCCACCTCGTCGAGGAACAGCGTCCCCGTGTGCGCGAGCTCAAAGCGTCCGAGCCGCCGCTCTGTGGCCCCCGTGAAGGAACCGCGCTCGTGACCGAACATCTCGCTCTCCACGAGGTCGCGCGGGATCGCCGCGCAGTTCACCCGCACGAACGGCTTCTCGCGTCGCGTGCTCTCCGCATGGATTGCCGCCGCCACCAGCTCCTTGCCCGTCCCCGACTCGCCCGTGATCAGCACCCGCGCGTCCGTCGGTGCCACGCGCGCTATCATCTCACGCACGGTGCGCAACGCCATGCTGTCTCCCACGAGCTCGCCGTGCAGGCCGAGGTCCACGCGCAGCGCCGTGCGCTCGCGCCGCGCCATGCGCAGCTCCAGCGCCCCGGCCAGCGCCAACAGCACACCCTCGGGCGTCAGCGGCTTCTCGAGGAAGTTCACCGCGCCCAGCCGCGTCGCCTTCACCGCGTCGGCGAGCCCCGCACGGCCGCTCATCATCACCACGGGCAGCTCCGGGAACCGTTCGCGCAGCTGATCGAGCGTCGCCATGCCGTCCAGCGTACCGGGCATCATCAGGTCGAGCAGCACGAGGTCCGGTTCCCACTCGAGCGCCCGTGCGAGGCCCGCCTGGCCGTCGGCGGCGTCGCGCACCTCGAAACCCTCGGCCTCGAGCAGCGCCCCCACCATGCGCCGGATGTTGGGCTCGTCGTCAATGATCAGGACGGACGGCATCTAGGCGCTCACGGGCGTGCGGGGGGAAGCTGCGACGTCGCCTTCTCGGCGAGGAGCTTCGTGACGAAGCGCTGCCCTTCGGAGACGCGCTCCACCTCGAGGGCGATGGCCTCCACGGAGCGCTCGATGCGGTCGAGCCGGTCCTCCACACCCTGCAACGACGGCGCCGCCGAGGCCGCGCTGCCCTCGAGGCGCCGCGCCATCGCGCGCGCGAGCGGATACAGGACAACGCCCAGTGAGCCGAAGATGATGCCGACGATCATCACTTCACCAGGTTCCACCATGGCGTGATGCACGACCGACGCGGCCCCGTGCGTGGCCATCGGGACGAGCTCGGCGAACACCACTGGCATCATGGCCGCCGCTCCGTCGTCGATCCAGCCGACGAACGCTCTGACAGCAGCTTCGTCGTGAACCGCTGCGCCTCGGAGATGCGCTCCACCTCGATGGCAATGGACTCCACCGCCGCCTCGATGCGCGCCAGCCGCTCGGCGGCCTGCGCATCCTGCAGCACCGGAGCGCCGTGCCGCTCGCGCTCCTTGATGCGCGCCCGCACCAGCGGCACGCCGAGCACGATGCTCACGACCATCGCGAAAAATCCGATCGGTACTATGATGTCCGGTCCCATTATGCGGATGCCCCCACTCGATGTTCACTCATGGCCGGAAAGACCAGACGGACCTCCGTCCCCTCACCCGGCGTGCTGTCGGCTTCGACACTCCCGCCGTGCGCCATCACTGTCTGCTTCACGATCGCCAGACCCAGCCCAGTCCCTGCCGTCTTGTCGCTCACGTACGGATCCCAGATGCGGGGCAGCCTCTCGGCCGCGATGCCGCATCCGTGGTCGCGCACGGCGACCACCACGTCGTGATTGCGCCGGGCCACGCGCACCTCCAGCCGCGCGTTCGCGCCGCCCGCTTCCACCGCGTTGATCAGCACGTTCGCAAACGCGCGGTGCAGCGCGTCCTGCTGACCCTGTACGAGCGGAAGGTCCGGCGCGGTTTCGACTTGCACGGTCGCGGAATCAGGAACGCTCGTGCGCGCCGTCTCACGGGCGATGTCGCCGAGGTCGAGCGCCGCCATCGGTCCCTCGGGCAGGCGGCCGAACTGGCTGAAGCTGCGCGCCATCGCCTCCAGCCGCTCGCTTTCGGTCGAGAGCACGTCGAGCGTCTCGCGCAGTTCCGGCGCGGCGTCGCGTCGCAGGCGCGCAATCGCGAAGCGGATGGGCGTCAGCGGGTTCTTCAGTTCGTGCGCCACCTGTCGCGCCGACTCGCGGAATGCCTCGAGTCGCTCCGCCGCAATCGCGGACTCGCGGCCGCGCTCGAGGTCGGCCGCCATCGCCCGCATGCGGTCGCGCAGCACGCCGAACTCCGGTGCGCCGCGCTGCGTGACGCGCTCCGGCAGCGGCTCACCCTTGGTGATCGCCTCGGTCCAGCCCACCAGTTCATCCAGCGGTCGGCTAAGCTGTCGGCTGAGATGGCCGGCGATGCGCGAGGCCAGGTACGTGAGGAACGCGAGCAGGATGAGTCCGACCGCGAGGAGCGCGGGCCCCGTCTGCCGCGCCAGGTATTCGAACCGGCGCGCCTGCGTGACGGAGCTCGCAAGCTCCTGCTCGTGGCGCGTCAGGGCGGCCTTCGCTTCATCCGACGCTGGCGCTTCGAGCGCGAGCCGCACCGCCCGCGATCCCGACGCCGCCACGCTGTCCCAGGCGGCCGCCCCGCTCATCCGCGGTAGCACACGGCTCGTCGCTCCGCCCCACGCCACCGTCAGGACCAGCGACGGCACGAGCGCGAAGAGGGCGAGGATGACAAAGAGCCGGGCGCGGAATCCGAGTGGCACGCTATCTGGGACGGGGAGGGGAGCAGGGGAGTTTCAAAAGGACACGACCCTCCGAAACTTGCTACCGGTGCGGGGTTGCGGCCACCAGCGCGGTTCTTGAAGGGTGCCGCCGGAGCCCCGCAAGGGTTACATTACCCAACCAGAGGTCCCGGACGTTGCCGATGATCAGCTGATCATCGGCTTCGCCCGTGACTTCGGGGCCACCCAGCGTCCGCGCCACCAGCGTCTCCCGGCACCGCCGGTAGCCAGTATGAGCGCGCTCGCGGCCCCTTCCGCAACCACAGGTTCTTGCCGGCCAGCTGCCCCCATTGGCGCTTCGGTTGAGAACCCGTGGAGCACACCAACCACGGGCAGCTGCCGCGTCCGGTCACCTAGGCCGCGCTGGCATGCTCGCCCCCGGGCCGTTTGCGCCCGGCCAATCGCGAGAAGGCATGAACATTCGTCACCAGCGGAGCTCGTCGCTCCGCGTCCCCGTCGCTCCGCTGCACCGCGGGCCACAAGCCGCCGCGCACGCCGCCGCCGGAATCGCCACGCCACACGCCGCGCCCAATGCGGCCCTGCTCATCGATTTTGACAACGTCACGATGGGCATCCGCTCCGACCTGCAGACGGAGCTGCGCAACCTGTTGTCGTCGGACATCATCAGCGGCAAGGTCGCCGTCCAGCGCGCGTACGCCGATTGGCGGCGCTATCCGCAGTACATCGTCCCGCTGTCGGAATCGTCCATCGACCTGATCTTCGCCCCGGCGTACGGCTCGTCCAAGAAGAACGCCACGGACATCCGCCTCGCGGTGGATGCGGTCGAGCTGGTCTTCACCCGCCCGGAAATCGGCACCTACATCCTGCTCTCCGGCGACTCCGACTTCTCCTCGCTCGTGCTCAAGCTCAAGGAGTACGGCAAGTACGTCATTGGCGTCGGCATCCGCGAGTCGTCGAGCGACCTGCTCGTGCAGAACTGCGACGAGTACTACAGCTACAACGCCCTCGCCGGCCTCGTGAAGTCGAGCGACGAAACGGCCGCGCAGAAGTGGGACCCGTGGGAGCTGGTCACCGAGGCCATCACGCGCATGTCGAAGAACGGCGACGTCATGCGTTCCGACCGCCTCAAGCAGGTCATGCAGGAAATCGACCCGTCGTTCGACGAGAAGAACCTCGGCATGTCGAAGTTCTCGCGCTTCTGCCAGGAGGCCTCGCACAAGGGGCTGATCCTTGTCACCAAGCTCGAGAACGGCCAGCTCGAAGTCGCGCTGCCGACCGCGCCCCGCAAGGACGCGCCCAAGCCGGCCGAAACGGCGGCCGTCGCCGCCGCGCCGCGTGATGACGAAGAAGGGCGGGGACGTCGCGGTCGTCGCGGCGGACGCGGCCGCGGCCGCGAGCGTGGCGCTGAGACGCGCCCCGAGGCCGCTGCCGCTCCTGCAGCAGCCGCTCCGTCAGCAGTCGCCGCGCCCGCAGCGGCGCACGCAGCGGCGCACGCAGCGACGCCCGCGCCAACTCCGGCACCAGCTGCACCGGCGCCGCAGCATCCGCGTCACGAGCGCAAGCATGCGGCGCCGCAGGTGGACGCCACCATCGGCGTCTCGGGCGTGCGTCTGACCCGCGACGAGGCGTTCTCGCTCGTCAGGCGCGCGGTCGAGGCGCTGGCCACCGGTGACTCCTCGGCCATGGCCGAGGCCGTGCGCGTCAAGGCGCGTGAACTGCTCGGCCGCGACAGCGAGTCGCTGAGCGACCGCAACTTCACGCGCATCCTGCGTGACACGCACGACGCCGGCGCGGTGGACGTGCGCCGTCGCGGCGATTCGTTCGAGGTCTCGCGCGTCGAGGGCGCCGTCAGCGTCGCCGACCAGCTCAGCGCCGCCGAGGCGCAGGCCAAGGCCGATGCGCCGCCGCCGCCGACTGCGGCGCCGGCCCCGCGCGGTGTGGGTGCCGCGCGCGGACTGCCCGCCAAGGGTGGCCGTGGCGCCAAGGTGCCGCCGTCGCTGCTTCTCCTCGGCGTCGTGGACGATACGCCGGCGGTCACTGCGCCGACGGAACCAGTCGTCGCGGAGCCCGCCAAGAAGGGCCGCCCAGGTCGCAAGCCGTCGGCGAAAGCCGGTGCTGCGGCAAAGGCGGAGGTCGCCGCGAAGGTCGAGGCCCCCGCGAAGGCGGCGGCCAAGGCCAAGCCGGCCGCACGGAAGCCGCGCGCCAAGAAGGCCCCGGCTGCGTAACGGTGACGCGCGCACGCGCTGCTGGACCTGAGAACGCCGCGTCCCCTCTGGGGGCGCGGCGTCTCTCATGGCGCGTACTGCCGCGTCGCTTCTACGATCGTGACACCGAGGTGGTGGCGCGCGACCTCATTGGGCGCGTCCTCGAGTGCACGCGCGACGGTGTGACCTGCCGCGGTATCATCTCCGAGACCGAGGCGTACCTCGGCGAACACGATCCCGCCTGTCACGCCGCCGTCGGACGCACGGCGCGCACGGCGGGCCTCTACGGGCCGCCGGGTACGGCGTACGTGTACTTCATCTACGGCATGTACTGGTGCGTGAATGCCGTCACGCGCGCCGAGGGCCTGCCGAGCGCGGTGCTCATTCGCGGCGTGCGGTCGCTCGAGGGACTCGACGAGATGCGCCGCCGTCGCGGCCGAGGCACGCGCATCGCCGATCACGCGCTCGCCGATCACGCGCTCGCCGACGGCCCCGGCAAGCTCTGCCGCGCCTTCGGCATCGATGGCCCCACGCATCACGGCGCCGACCTCGTGCGCGGTGCCGCGTTGCGCATCCTGCACGGCGCCCCGGTGGACGACGCGCACGTGGCCGTGACGCCGCGAATCGGGATTAGCAAAGCGCAGGAATGGCCACTGAGGTTTGTGCTGAGATAGTCTCGCGTGCAGGTGGGTGATGGCAGGTGGCAGATGGCAGATGGCAGATGGCGGATGGCGGATGGCGGATGGCAGTTGGCGCTCGAAGACACCGCAACGAAGAAGGGCGGATTCCCCATGGGAACCCGCCCTTTCCGTCGTACACTGCCGTACTCTGTCGCAATCTGTCGTATTCTGTCGCTATCTGAGCTTCTCGATCGCCGTCCCGAAGTTGTACCTCAGGCCAGCTTCCCAGAAGTGCGTCGCGCCGTTTCCATTGATGAGCCAGTCGCCCGTTCCCTTGGTCGGCATCATCGTGTACTGCGCATACGGTGCGAACCGGTGCCACGTGATCATGAAGCCGCCGCTGAACGTCGCCTTGGCCTGGGCGCGCGCCTCGTTCACGCGCGTCTGCGCCGAGTCACGGGCGGCCGCGCTGTTGAAGAACGTCCCGATCGGCTCCGCCTGCTTGATGTAGTTGAACGAGTAGCCGATGCCGGCATACGGCCGGAACCAGGTCCAGTTTGGCAGGAAGACGATGCCCTGGAATCCGACACGCCGGAGGTCGGTAATGGCCGCCTTGCGCATGCCCGACGAGTTCAGGTCGGCCACCGTCGAAGAGTCGGTGAAGTACGCCTGCGCCCCGTAGACCTGCAGGGCCCAGCGCTGGCGCGTGATCAGCCAGTCGGCCTGGATCATCGGCGCGTCCACGCGGTGGAAGTAGGTCGGGAACGAAATCCGTCCGCCGCTCGCCCCCCAGAACCACGAGTTTTCAATCGGCACATCGGCCTGCTGCGCCGCGGCAGCAGCGGGGAGTAGCGCCGCCAGCGTGAACGCGAGGCCAAGGCGTGAGATCGTACGCATGCTAGAACCCTCGAAAAGGAGGATCGCCGGCCCACCCGCGCACCGACGCGAAAAACTTGCCGCTCGGTGACCGGTGCAGCCAGTGGTACCGGATGTAGACGATGCGTCCCGTCCCCGGGTCACGGACCCGGCAACGGCTACTTCGTGAGCCCCACCTTGCGTGCCACACCGGCGATGGCGCGCACCGCCCGGTCCAGGTCGTCCTTCGAATGCGCCGCCGAGATCTGGCAGCGCAGCCGCGCCGTGCCGTGCGGCACCACCGGGAACCCGAACCCGGTGACGAAGATCCCCTCGTCCAGCAGCAGTTCGCTCATCCGGATGGCGTGCGCCGTCTCGCCGATGATGATCGGCACGATCGGCGTGTCACCCGGTAGCGGGTTGAACCCGGCCTCGATGATCGCCTGCCGGAAGTACTTGGCGTTGTCCCTGAGCTTCTGCACCCGCTCGGGGTGCGCCTCGAGGAACTGTACCGACGCCAGCGCGCTGGCGGCCACTGTGGGCGGCAGCGCGTTGGAGAAGAGCTGCGGCCGCGACCGCTGCGTCAGCATGTCGCACAACGCCGCGTTCCCCGCCACGAACCCGCCCGCCGCGCCGCCCAGCGCCTTGCCCAGCGTCGAGGTGATCACGTCCACCTCGCCCAGCACCCCAAAGTGCTCCGCCGTGCCGCGCCCCGTGGCGCCAAGCACGCCCGTGGAATGCGAATCGTCCATGACGACGATCGCATCGTGGTCGCGCGCGATCTGCAGGATCTCCGGCAGCTTCGCGATGCTCCCTTCCATTGAGAAGACGCCGTCGGTCCAGATGATGCGCCGGCGCGCCCCCTTGTTCGCCACCAGCTTCTCGCGCAGGTCGTCCAGGTCACCGTGCTTGTAGACGGCCGTGGTGCACTTGGTGATCGCCTTGGCCAGCCGCACCGAGTCAATGATCGACGCATGGTTCAGCGCGTCGCTCACCACGAAATCCCCTTCTTCGGCGATCGTCGCGGTGAGCCCCTCGTTGGCATTCCAGCAGCTCACGTACGAGAGCGCGGCCGGTGTGCCGACAAAGCGCGCGAGCGCCGCCTCCAACTCGCGGTGTACCGCGAAGGTCCCGCAGATGAAGCGCACGCTCCCGGTGCCGGCGCCGTACGTCTTCAGCCCGTCGAGCCCCGCCTGCACCACCGACGGCTCGTCGCACAGCCCCAGGTAGTTGTTCGACGAGAGGATGAGCACCTCGCCGCGCCCTTCCATGCGGACATGCGCCGCCTGCGGCGACTCGAGGTAGTTCAAACGCTTGTAGACCCCATCCGCCTTCAACTGCGCGATGGCGCCTTCCATTGATGCGGAAAATGCGGTGTTAAGTGCCATGATATGCTCAGCCGTCCACGTAGGCGGCAAATTGTTGTGGGTCTGTTGTCTCTCTGTTGTCTCTCTGTTGTTTCTCTGTTTTCTCTCTGTTGTTTCTCTACCCTATTTCAAACACCACCTTCCCCGCCTCACCGCTCTTAATGACCCGTATCGCTTCCGCATGCTGCTCGAGCGGAAATCTGTGGGTAATCACCGGAGTCGGGTCAAACTTGCCCGAGCGCAGGAACTGCGTCATCTGAATCCAGGTGTCGTACATCCGGCGGCCGACCACGCCGTACACCGTGACACCCTTGAAAATGATCTCGGTGGCCAGGTTCATCTCCATTGGCTTTGCGGGGATGCCCAGCATCTGCACCCGCCCACCCACGCGCACTTCCTTGAACGCCTGGTGCACCGCGGCCGGCACGCCGGCCATCTCGAGCACCACGTCCACGCCCAGCCCGTCCGTCGCCTTCTTCACTGTCTCTGCGACCTGGTCGGGCGTCACGGCGAAATGCGCACCCATCGCCCGCGCCAGCTCCAGCCGCCGCGGGTTCACGTCGCTGGCGATCACGCAGCTCGCGCCCGCCGCCACGCAGATCCCCACCGCGAAGATGCCGATCGGACCGCACCCCGTGATCAGTACCGTGTTGCCGGGGATGTCGGCCGTCAGCGCCGTGTGGAACGCGTTCCCCATGGGGTCGTGAATGCCGCCGATCTCGAACGGGATGTTGTCATCGAGGTGCCAGACGTTCCCCGCCGGCATCGCGATGAACTCGGCGAAGCAGCCGTCCCGGTCCACGCCGATGATGCGCGTATTGGGGCAGACGTGCGAGTTGCCCGTGCGACACAGGTGGCAGCGGCCGCAGACGATGTGCCCTTCGGCCGTCACGCGGTCGTTCACGTGTACGTCGGTGACGAGCTTGCCGACCTCCACCACCGTGCCAGCGAACTCGTGGCCGACCACGAAGGGCGGCTTGCAGCGCCCCTTTGCCCAGTCGTCCCACTCGTGGATATGGACATCCGTGCCACAGACGCCGGCACGGGACACCTTGATCAGGACTTCATCGTCGCGGATGGTCGGGACGGGGACGTCCCGCAGTTCGAATCCAGCGGCGGGGGCTGGTTTGACAAGCGCTTTCACGCGCGGAGGCTCCGGTATTTGGGCGGATGTCGCCGGCACATGCCGCCGGCGTGATCAGTGTCGCCGATACTACGCGGTCGACACATAAAACGTCGCGTGTGACGTCGCCATACGGAAGGGCGATTTTGCTGATGTTCGTGTAGTGGAACTGCAACCACGAAGGTCGAAGATCACGAAGGACCGCGCACAAGCACCAGGGGGAAGCGCCGCACTAGGCACTCCCCCTGTGGTCTGTCTGTTGTCTCTCTGTTTTCTCTCCGTTGTTTCTCTGTTGTCTCTCTACAACAGTCCCGCTGTCTGGCCTCCATCCACCTGTATCGCAGTTCCCGTCACGAAGCTCGCGCGCTCCGACGCCAGGAACGCCACGACCGCCGCCATCTCGCGGGGCGCACCCACGCGCTGCAGCGGTACGTGCGCGGCGCGCTTCGTCAGCAACTCCTCCACGGCCACCCCGTCGCGCGCGGCGCGCATTCGCGCCAGCTCCGCGGCGCGCGCCGTATCGAAGTGCCCGGGGAGCACCGTGTTCACGAGCACGCCATCCGCCGCCACTTCATTCGCCATGGTCTTGGCGAACCCGAGCAGGCCGGCGCGCGCCGTGTTGGAGAGCAGCAGGTCGGGCTGTGGCTGCTTGGCGGCGAACGACGTGAGGAAGATCACCCGCCCCCAGCGGCGCTCGCGCATGCCGGGCAGCGCCGCCTGGGCCAGTTCGACCGACGCCAGCAGATTGAGCCGCAGCGCCGCCTCGAATTGCGCCGTCGTCGCGACGTCGACCTTCGTCGCCGGCGGACCGCCGGCGTTGGCCACCACGATATCCACGCGCCCGAGCGCCGCCTGCGCGGCGCGCACACACTCCGCAGGCGCGCCTGGCTTCGCCAGGTCCGTCGGCAGCGCGATCACGCGCACGCCACACCGCTGCGACAGTTCATCGGCCACCGCCTGCAGTTTCTCCGCGCCGCGCGCCACCACCGCCACATCGCACCCCTCGGCGGCCAGTTCCTCGGCGATCGCCCGTCCCAGCCCCGACGACGCGCCGCCCACCAGCGCCACCTTGCCGCGAAGTCCCAGATCCATCGTCAGACTCCTGCGGCCACGGCCGCTGATTCCACCCGCACCGCGCACACCTTGAACTCCGGGATGTGCGCGTGCGGGTCGAGCGCCGGATTCGTCAGCAGGTTGGCTGCCGCTTCGCGATAGTGCATCGGCACGAACACCTGGTGCCGCGCCACGCGCTCGCTGATCCGCACCGCGATGCGGATGTGCGCCCGCCGCGACGTGACCACCACCTCGTCGCCGTCGTGCACGCCCACCGCCGCGGCGTCGGCCGGGTTCAGCTCGATGGTTGGTGTGCTCTCGCGCGAGTCGAGCGCCGTTGACCGGCGCGTCATCGTCCCCGTGTGCCAGTGGTACATCTGCCGTCCCGTGTTCAGGAAGAACGGGTACTCCGCATCCGGCAGTTCCGCCGGCGGCAGGTACTCCACCGGCACCAGCGTGGCGCGACCGTCGGGCGTCGGGAATTCGTCGGCGAACAGGAACGCCGTGCCCATGTGCGTCGCGTCCGGCACCGGGTATTGAAGTCCGGCGCGATGCTCGCGGATCCGCGCGTGCGTCACGCCGCGCAGCGTCGGCGTCACGCGCGCGATTTCGTGCTGCACGCCCTCGCTATCGGTGTATGGCGTCGACACGCCGAGTCGCCGCGAGAGGTCGAGCAGGATGTCGAGGTCGGCGCGCGCTTCGCCCGGCGGATCCACGGCCTTGTCGAAGAGCTGCACGCGGCGCTCGGTGTTCACGAACGTGCCGGTCTTCTCGGCGAACGCCGCCCCCGGCAGCACCACATCGGCGTACCGCGCCGTCTCCGTGAGGAAGATGTCGTGCACCGCCAGGAACTCGAGTCCGCGGAACCAGTGCTCGGCGTGCGAGACGTCCGGGTCGGAGATCACCGGGTTCTCACCCATGATGTACATGGCGCGCACCGGCGAGTCGGCGCCGACAATCTGCGTGACCTTGCGCCCGATCTTGAGCGACAGGCGCTCCGGGTCCATCCCCCACTCCGCGGCGTACATCGCGCGCACCGCGGTGTCGTCCACGCGCTGGTAATCCGTGTACGCAAACGGCACCGCTCCCATGTCGCTCGCGCCCTGCACGTTGTTCTGCCCGCGAATCGGGATCATCGCCTTGCCCCACGTGCCGATCATTCCGCACGACAGCATCAGGTTCAGCAGCGATGTCACGATGTCGGTGCCCGTGTGGTGCTGCGTCAGTCCCATCGCCCACAGCGTGGCCGAGCGCGGCCCCTTGGCGTACAGCTCGGCGGCGCGCCGGATCAGCGCCGCGCGCACGCCGCAGATCGCCTCGGCTGCCTCGGGCGAGTACGGCTGCACCGCGGCGCGCACCGCCTCGAAACCGTGCGTGCGCGCGGCGATGAACGCCTTGTCCTCGAGCCCCTGCTCGAGAATGTGGTGCAGCATCGCGTTCAGCAGCGCGACGTCCGTGCCCGGCACCATCTGCAGGTGAATCTTGGCGCGGGCGGCCAGTTCGATGCGCCGCGGATCGGCCACAATGAGCGTCGCGCCGCGCCGGGCGGCGCGCTTGATGGCCGCGCCAAACACCGGGTGGCTCTCCGTGGTGTTGGCTCCCAGCACGAAAATCACGTCCGACTCGTGCTCGACCTCGCGCATGGAGCCGGACGCGGCGCTCGTGCTCAGCGCGCGCTGCATGGCGCTCACCGACGACGAATGGCACAGCCGCGTGCAGTGGTCCACGTTGTTCGTGCCGATGCCGGCCCGGAACAGCTTCTGCAGGACGTAGTTCTCCTCGTTGGAGCACTTTGCGCTCTGGAACGTTGCCAGCGCGTCGGGACCGTGCGCGTCGCGTACGCGCGCGAGCTGCTGCGCGGTGAGTTCGAGTGCCTCCTCCCAGGTCGCCTGACGGAACGGCTCGTACCATGACGCCGGCGTGGCCACGCGGTCGCGAGGGTCGCCGAGCGGGTTCTCGGGGCGGTGGTGCTTGCGCAGTGGATTCGTGCTCGGGCGATGCGAGGCGTTGCCACCCTCGCCGCGGATGCTCTCCCACGGGCCGCCGCGGTTGGGGAAAGCCGCGGCGCCGTCGCGTGTCGCATCGAACGTCCACGTTCCCGCGGCGTCGCGCCGCCACCCGCGGCGGATCAGCGGGGTCGTCAGCCGGTCGCGATGCAGCACGAAATCGGTGCCGAACCGTCCCTTCACGCACAGCGACCCCTCATTCGGCGACACTTCCTCGATCCACGGACTCGACACGCGCACCACGTCGTTGCCGCGCACCTTCAGGTCCACCTGGCATCCCACGCCGCAGTAGGGGCAGATCGAGCGTACCACCCGCTCCTCGTGCGCCATCGTGTCGAAGCGGAATTTCGCGTGCGGCAGCACGTCGTGTATCGCCCCCGTGGGGCAGACGCGCACGCACTCGCCGCACCAGGTGCAGCCGGCGTGCTCGGGGTCGCCGTGGGCTCCCACAATGATGTGTGCGTCCGCGCCGCGCCCCGCCACGTCGAGTACGCCGACCACCTGGATGTCCTCGCAGGCGCGGACGCAGCGCGTGCAGAGGATGCAGGTGCTCATGTCGTGCAGGATCATCGGGTCGGCGATGCGGTGGTCGCCTTTTCGCACCGGCATGGCGGCGAGGTGCGCGGTGGGCATGTCGTACCGGCGCACCAGCGTCTCGAATTCGTTGCGCGCTCCCTCGGCGGGAATGCGCTCCACCGGGTAGCGCTCGAGCAGCATCGCGAGCACGCTGCGGCGGTTCGCCACGGCCGCATCCGACTCGGTCGTCACCACCATTCCCTCGGCCGCCGTCGTCGCGCACGACGGCAGCAGCTTGGCCGATCCTTCGACCGATACCAGGCAAATGCGGCAGTTGCCGGCGGTCGGCAGCTTCGGATACCAGCAGAGCGTCGGGATGTCGATGGACGCGCCGCGCGCCGCGTCGAGGATCGTCTTTCCCTCGGCGACATGCACGGACTGGCCGTTGATCGTCAGCGTAGGCACTCGGTCATCCTCTGGGGAAACAACACCCGATAAAGTTTGGCCATGTGCGGACGAATCGCAATCGGCCCGCCGTTGACGCGCGCCGCGCGGTGCCGTGACCGTGACATTTTCAGAGGGGGAATCGTCGAATGCGCAGTGCAGAGCGTGTCGCGCGATGATGGCGCATGCACGCCGCGAATTGATTGCGAAGGACCGCGAGCATGTCGTGGTGACGCGCCGGGCCGAGGATTGGCGCCGAAAAGAATTGTGGCGGTGGTACTTGCGCGATTTGCATCTTTAAACAATCGTGTAGGCAAGTTCGACGTGCGACGATTGTGATGATGAGTGGTTTGGCAATCTCGCGCGCGCTGTTTTTGAAGGACTGAATCAACGGATAACAACGCGCCCTTCGGGGCCGTGCAAGAATTTCCGTCGTGGCAACGCGGCGGAGAAACCCAGCGATTCACCGGGGAATCGCCAGGGAAAGACCCTCCTTGAAAGGAGTTGTACAATGGCTGCCAAGAAAAAGGCTGCGAAGAAGAAGGTTGCTAAGAAGCCCGCCAAGAAGGCCGCGAAGAAGAAGTAGTTCTTCCGCTCTTCGGAGCACACAGGGGAGCTGGCATCTGCCGGCTCCCCTGTGCGTTTGTGGTGGAACGGAAAACGACCGAGTGCGACAGAATCCGACAGCGTACGCGGTGACTGCGCATCGGCGTGGAATGCAAGAGGCCGGCGGGATCAACTCCCACCGGCCTCTGTCGATTCTGTCGTATTCTGTCGTATTCTGTCGCACTCCGTCGTAAGCGCGGCCGCTAGGCGGCCGCAGGCTTCGGATGATCCTCTGGTTCCGATACCGGGACCGGTCCCCAGATGTACGCCCATAGACGCGGCGTCTCTTCCGCGCGCGGTCCGCGCGAAATGATGATGCCGAGGGGTTCCTGCTCGATGATTTCTGCCTGACGAAGCTGATCCATGACTGCTTTCCGGCTGTGGGGGACTCTGCCACGACGCGGCAGCGCTCGCTCTTTCATATGGAAGTACAATAGTTTGACGTTGCACGAGCGATGCCAGTTTCCCTGATGCGTTAAGTCTTGTATTCACAATCAGTTATGCAAAGCAAAACCGCCCCCGTAAGGGGCGGTTGTTTCGTTCGGACACGGCACAAAAACATCATGTGTGTCAGTTCGTTACGCCACGGCCTTCCTCGCGACGAAGGTCTTCGACTCGCCCTTGTCGTGCACAATTGAAATTGCCCAGCCGCTGTACTGCTGCCGCAACTCGTCTTCGTCGATCATCGACGAGCCCGCCACGATGGTCTCGACCAGGTGTACGCCGCCATCCATGGTGACGCTCTTGAGCACCTCGAAGACCCGCGCGCGTTCGTCAGCGGAGAGGCCCGCAAAGGCGGCCGGCGTGCAGACCACCGCCGTGAGCGGGTCGGTCGGCAGGTGCGTATGCAGTTCGCCGACGGTGCCGCGCACCATCAGTTCGAGGCCGGCATCGCGCGCCGCCTCCATCATGCGCTCCACCACGTCGCGCTCGGGTTCGACCGCCGTCACGGCGCATCCGTTGGCGGCCAGGTAAAGCGCCGATCCCTCCACGCGCGCACCCGTCACCAGCACCGACCCGGAACCCGCCAGCAGGGGGATGGCTGCTTTGAGCGGTGTGTTGCCGCGCAGGCCCCAATGCTCGGGGCGCTGCAACTCGGACGCGTTGCGTTGGCGCCGCTTGCGCCACGTATCGTAGGACGGCAGCCGCAGCCGGCCGGTGATCAGCCGATCCACTTCCGCCGCGAGCAGCAGCTCCGTCATGCCCATCTGCGTGCCCGTGCCCAGGCGGCGCATCGCCTCATCGGCGAGCGACATGAGCGCCGACCGGCTGACCGAGTTCTTGTAGTCCTCGATCTCGCGTTCGACGTACATCTCGTATTCGTGGCGAAGCGAACGCGGAGTGTGCGGTGTCATGTTTGCGCTGAAGGCCTGCTCACAAGGTAAAATTCGGCGCGCACAAAGCAATTGCTTGCGGAACCAGGCTTCGCCCAATTCCTGTTCTCCCGTCTCCCGTCTCCCGTCTCCCGTCTCCCGTCTCGAAGAGTGCCCGAACTCCCCGAAGTCGAAGCCGCCGCTGCCGTCGCCCGCCGGGCCCTTGTTGGCCGCGTCCTCGCATCGGTCGCCACGCACCACGCGTCGCAGCGTCGGGCCCTCCCGCCCCGCGCCGCGCAGCGCGTCGTGTCGCGTCGCGTCGTGCGCGTCGAGCGGCATGCCAAGCACCAGCACATCGTGCTCGATGACGGCGCCATCGTGGCGGTGCACTTCCGCATGAACGGCGACTGGACGATCGCGCGCCCCCAGGACCCGCTTCCCCCGTACGCCCGCATCGTCTTCGCGACCACGGACGGCCTGCGGCTCTGCCTCGTGGATTCGCGCGCGCTCTGCACCGCCGCCTACTATGCGCCCGGCGCGCCCCCCACCCTCGATCTCGGCCCAGAACCGGACGCGTTGACGGTCCCGCTCCTGCGTGACGCGCTGGCGCGGCGCGCTGGCCCCATCAAGACGGTGTTGCTCAACCAGCGCGTGGTGGCCGGGCTCGGCAACATCTACGCCGCCGAAGCGCTGTGGCGCGCGCGAATCCACCCGGCGCTCAGCGCGCGCACGCTCAGCGAACGGCAGGCGCAGTCGCTCGTGCGCGGCATCAAGGCCGCCATCGCCGATGGCTTCGCGCGGCAGGGACGCTATCGCGCCGGCCTGCGCGATCGCCCGTTCAAGGTCTACGATCGCGAAGGGCTCGCCTGTCCGCGGTGCCGCACGAAGATCGCGCGCATGGCGCAGGCGGGACGAAGCACGTATTGGTGCCCGGGGTGCCAGACCGGCGTGGGCGAAAAGCGACGGTAGACGGCGGACGGCAGACGGAAGACGGAAGACGGAAGACGGCTGATGCCGCTACCCTTCGCCTCTCTCCAGCAGCAAGCCTTTCAAATAGCCCGTCTCCGGAATCGTCAGCACCTCCGGATGGTCCAGCGGCTGGCCGGTGAGCGCGCGCAGGATCATCGGACGCTGGCTGTCGGCCGCCGCGTCGCGCACAACATCAAGGAACATCGGCTTCGTCACGTGATAGCTGCAGCTGGCGGTGAACAGCATGCCGCCCGGCGCGAGCAGGCGCATCGCCCGCAGGTTGAGTTCCTTGTACCCGCGCAGCGCCCCCGCTATTGATCCGCGATTCTTGGCCAGTGCCGGCGGATCAAGGGCAATCACGTCAAAGAGCTCCCCGCCCGCCGCCGCGTCGCGGAGATATTCGAACGCATCGGCCTCCACGCACGTGATCGTGTCGATGCCGTTGCGCGCCGCGTTCGCCCGCGCCCGCTCCAGCGCCGGCGCCGACGAGTCCACTGCCGTCACCGAGTCGGCCCCGCGCGCGAGATGCAGGGCGAAACTGCCGTGGTAGCTGAAGACGTCCAGCGCGCGGCCGCGCGCGTACCCGCGGAGCATCACGCGATTCTCGCGCTGGTCCAGGAACGCCCCCGTCTTCTGCCCGGTCCACGGTGCGGCGAGGTACGTCACGCCGTGCTCGTTCACCTCGATCTCCTCTGGCACCGCGCCGGCGACCAGTTCCACCGTGCGCGGCAGTCCCTCGCGCGCGCGCACCGACGCGTCGTTGCGCAGCAGGATGCCGTCAGGGGTGGCGAGCTCCTGCAATACGTCCACCACCAGTGCGCGCTGCGCCTCCACCGCCGCCGAGAGTAGCTGCACCACGAGCCACCGATCGTAGCGGTCCACCACCAGCGCTGGCAGGCCGTCTCCCTCGCCGTGCACCAGCCGGCAGGCATTCGTGTCGGAGGCCAGCGGCGCGCGGCGCGTCAGCGCGTGCGCCAGCCGTGCGCGCCACCACGCGCGGTCAATCGTCGCGTCGCTGTCGCGATCGACGCGGCGCAGCGCGATCTCCGACGCCGGACTCCACCACGCCCAGCCGAGCGCGTGCCCGCGCGCGTCGGCGACGCGCACGGCGCCGGCGGGTCCTGCGGGCGCCTCCGCGAGGTCGCTGCGAAAGACCCACGGATGTCCGGCGGCGAGGCGCTTGGCGCCGCGGGCGGTGACGATCGCGGTTGGCGGGGTCATGCGCGGAAGCTACCCACCGCCGTCGCACGGTGACAGATGACCGCCGCGGCCTCGCTTGCCCGCCGCGCGCAAGCCGCGCACCATTACCGCATGCCGCTCAGGGCCCTGCGGGGCGCCACCACCGTTGCCGCTGATGATGCGAGCCTCCTCGCCGAGGCGACGCAGGAACTGCTGCGCACGCTGCTGGAGCGCAATGCGCTGCAGGCCCCGCAGGTGATCAGCGCGTTCTTCACCTGCACCACCGACCTCGCCAGCGCCTACCCCGCGCAGGCGGCGCGTGACATGGGGTGGACCCACGTGCCCATGCTCTGCGCGGCGGAACTTCCGGTGCGCGGCGCGCTCCCGCGCTGCATCCGCGTGCTCGTGCATGTTGATCTGCCCGCCGATGCGCCGTCGCGGCACGCCTACCTGCGCGAGGCGGCCGCCCTGCGCGGCGATCTCGACGACGGGCGCGCGTCGTTGCCTTCTGACTGCTCCGGGGGACGGGAAAGGGGCGTGAACTGCTTTGCCGCGGATCACACGGAGTCGAGCGGATGAACACGGATGCAGCGTTGGAGGGAACCCCACAAGCAGGATCCGTGTTCATCCGCCTGTTTCCGTGTCATCCGTGGTAATTAGTTCGCAGGTCCGAGAACTCCGCGTGCGCTTCACCGCCGCGGCGGCTTCTTCGGGGCCGGCATCGGCGGCAGTGACTCGATCGGCGCGCCGGCCGCGCGTGCCGCGGAGTCGCGCGCCGCGCGCAGGGCGTTCGCCTCGCGTTCCGCGGAGTCGAGGCTGGCCTGGGCGCGCACCAGGCGAATGGCCTCGAGGTGCTCGCGATACGTCGTGCGAAACTCGTGGTGTCCGTCCGGATGCGCCACGAAGAACCGGTACGGCACCTTCGCGGGATGCAGTGCCGCCGTCAGGCTCGCGAGTCCCGGCGATCCGATGGGGCCAGGTGGCAGGCCGAGCACGAGATAGGTGTTGTACGGCGACTTCACCCGCAGATCCCGATAGTACACGCGCCCCGGACGCTTGCCGAGCGCAAAGGTGACCGTCGGATCGGCCTGCAACGGCATGCGCGTCCGCAGGCGGTTCAGGTACACCGCCGCCACCACCGGTCCCTCCTCGCGCCGGCGCACCTCGCGTTCCACGATGGACGCCAGCGTCACGATGTCGTGCCGGTTGAGTTTGAGACTGTCCAGCCTGGCGTCCCATTCCGGCTTCCACAGCGTCTCGAACCGGTGCACCATCGCCGCCACGGCCTCGTGCGCCGTCACCTTGTCGGGAAACGTGTACGTGTCGGGAAAGAGATACCCCTCGAGCGTCGGCGTCGGAATGTCGAGCTGCCGGCGCAGTGTCGAGTCGCGCACCGCCATCTCGAGCGAGTCGCGCGACACTTCGAGCGCCTGGGCCAGCAGCGGCACGATCTGCGACAGTTCGTATCCCTCGGGAATCGTCACGGTGTGCACGATCCCCTTGCCGCGGCGCAGGTCGAAAAGCAGTTCGTTCCAGCTCGTGCCGCGCGCGAGTACGTAGGTTCCGTACCGCATCGAGCGGTCGCGGCCGCGGATCTTCGCGTAGATGCCGAACAGCCGCGCGTTGCCGATCAGCCCGTGGGCGGCCAGCGATTCGGCGGCCACGCGGAAACTCGCCCCCTTGGGGATCGTGACCTTCTGCATCGGTCCGCCGCGTGACCCGCATGCGGCAGCGGCGGCGAGAACCGCCGCCCCGAGGCATCGCCCGATGCCACGCGGCATCGCCACCCCGAAGCATCGCCCGAGACTACGCCGCATCGCTGCCTCCGCGGTCCTCGGTCATCGGGTGCTGGCCATTGGTGCTCTCGCTCGCCCAGATCCGCGCGCCGTGCGCCAGCGCCTGTTCCAGCAGGACCGTGGCGGCGAGCGCATCCACGTCCCCCTTCCTGCCGCGCGTCGACCCTTCCATGGCCTTCACCGCGCGCAGCGCGGCGGTCGTCGTGAAGCGCTCGTCGAGCAGGCGCGCCGGATGCCCCGTGCGCGTTTCGAGTTCGAGCGCCAGGCGACGCGCCTCGAGCGCGCGCGGTGTGTCGTCGCCGGCCTCGCTGAGCGGCAGGCCCACAATGAATGCCGTCGCGCCGACCTCCGACGCCTTGGCGAGCAGCGCGGTGAGCGGCGGCCGCTTCCCCGGGCGGCGCTCGATGAACCCCGCCGGCTGCGCGATCATTCGCGACGGGTCGCTCATCGCCAGCCCGACCCGGCGGTCGCCAAGGTCAATCGCGAGAATGCGTCCCGGAAGCTCAGACATCGCCTTCCGCCATCTTCTTGAAGAACTCGGCGTTGGTCTTCGTCAGCACCATGCGCTTGGACAGGAAGAGCACTTGGTCCTCCGGCGGCATGTCGCCAAGAAAGTGCCTGATGAGGAAGATGCGGTTCTTTTCCTCCGGTGTCAGGAGCAGCTCTTCCTTGCGCGTCCCCGACTTCTGGATGTCCACCGCGGGAAAGATGCGCCGGTTGGCGATGTCGCGGTCGAGGACGAGCTCCATGTTGCCCGTGCCCTTGAACTCCTCGAAGATCACTTCGTCCATCCGCGAGCCGGTGCCGACGAGCGCCGTGGCCACGATGGTGAGCGTGCCGCCGCCGTCGATGGCGCGCGCCGCGCCGAAGAACTTCTTGGGGCGCTCCATCGCCTTCGCGTCCACGCCCCCCGACAGCAGCTTGCCCGACATCGGGATCACGGTGTTGTGCGCGCGCGCCAGGCGCGTGATCGAGTCCAGCAGGATCACGACGTCGCGGCCGCCTTCCACGAGCCGCTTGGCGCGCTCGATGGTCATCTCGGCCACCTGCACGTGCCGCGAGGCGCGCTCGTCGAAGGTGCTCGCGATCACCTCGGCGCCGGGCACTGAGGCGATGAAGTCGGTCACTTCCTCCGGCCGCTCGTCGATGAGCAGCACGATCAGCGTCACTTCCGGGTGATTCTCGGAGATGGCCAGCGCCATCTTCTGCAGGAGGATCGTCTTGCCGGCGCGCGGCGCCGCCACGATCAGCCCGCGCTGGCCCTTGCCGAGCGGCGCGATGATGTCCACGAGGCGCATGGCGAGGTCGCCGTCGGCGCGCTCGAGCCGCAGGCGGAACTTGGGATACGAGGGGCGCAGGCTGTCGAACTGAATGCGCGCCTGCGCCGCTTCGGGCGGGCCGCCGTTGACGCTCTCCACCTGCAGCAGCGCGAGGAACTTCTCCCACGGCTTGGGCGGACGCACGCGGCCGCGCAGGGTGTCGCCGGTGCGCACGCTGAAGCGCCGGATCTGCGTCTGCGACACGTAGACGTCGGCCACGCCCGCGAGGTAGCTGTTGTCGGGGCTGCGCAGAAACCCGTGCCCCTCCTTCACGATCTCGAGCACGCCCTCGGCCATCAGCATCTCGCCGCGCGCAAGCAGGGCGTGCTCGATCTTGTAGATCAGGTCGGGGCGGAGAAGGGCGGCCGCGTCAGCGATGCCCAGCGTCTCGCCGAAGGCGAGCAGCTCGGGAAGGGGCGTGCGCCTGAGTTCGGAGATATCCACGAACGGGGTGCGGAGGGACGGGTTCGGGGTGCGGGGGAGGGCTCCCGTAGGGATGGGGGAGCCGTGGACAGTCGAGTCCCGGGGCGAGCGCATGGGCTCGGGCCGACAGGAGGGAGGGGATGCGCGAGGCGGGATTCGAACCCACGACCTTCGGCTCCGGAGGCCGACGCTCTATCCAGCTGAGCTACTCGCGCGCGCCCCGCGCAGGGCGGGGACAGGAAAGCTAGGGGTGGCGGCCCCCCGTTACAAGGCGCGACTCGATTTCGTTCGGCTGCGCGCGTGCCCTGCGGCCGCCCGCGGGCTTCCGCCGGGCGACTCCGCTCGTACCCGCAGCTTCCCCTTAGCCGATGCGGAGGATCGCCGGCTGACCGCTCGGGGGCGTCATGGCCGTCCGGAATTGGCGCGCGACTTCTGTCACCGTGCCGCGCTGGCGCAACTCGCCCGGGTTCAGCCCCGTGTATCGCTTGAGCATGTTCCGGAACGCGGCGCCGCTGGCGAAGCCGAGTTCGAACGCCACGTGGTCCACGGCGCGTCCCTCCTCCTCCAGCAGGATCGCCGCTGCCAGCATTCGGCACCAGCCCAGCACCTGTTGCGGCGGCGGAGCGCCGGCCACAGCGCACCGTTCGGCAAGCGTCTTGCGATGCAGGCCGAGGGCGCGCGCCGCCACGTCCACCGAAAGATGCTGGTGCGAGTTCTTGAGGCCGTACGCCACCAGCGGACGCACGCGCGCCGGCGTTCCCGGCGCAATGGCGCCCCACACGCGGTCGCCGCGATGCCGCGTGACCGCCGCGGTGAGCGCACTTCGCACGAGCAGCGGAAAGCGCCGGTCCTCCTCGAAGAGGACGGCGTGCACACCGGCGCGCGCCACCCGCAACAGTTCGTCCGGGTTCACGCGCACCCGCGACGCCATGCCGACGGTGGCGATCGACGGGAACTGGGTCGGCACGTCCTCCAGGATCGCGACGCTGCCCGCCGCATCTTCGTGCAGGTCGAAGACGGCCACATGCACATCCGGACGGCGGAGCGCGCGGCGCGCGGCCGCTTCTTCCGTGGCGCAGATCACGGGCGCGTCGGCGGGAAGGCCGGCGACGAGCCAGCCCGGGGCCTCGGTGTCGCGGCCCACCAGCAGAATTGGGGAATAGATTCGTTTCACGTTACGTGGTGTAATGAAAACGTGACGTGGCGTGTTAGTACTTGCTGGCGGACATAGGTATCTCTCTCCCCGCCTCTATCACCAAGGAGAAGTTCGATGTCCCGCCAGACCATCGCCCGCTTGCTGCTCGCCCTTCTGCTCGTCGGCACAATGTCCGCGTGTGGCACATCCCCCACGGCCCCGGATGGCCAGGGGAAGCCGAAGGACTCGCTGCCTTGGAACTGAGCGCGCGCGAGCATTGCTAGACCCTCTCGAGTTCGAGCACGACGCGGTTGGCCGGGGCCGACAGCGTCA
>JBAZTM010000032.1:0-2280 GCA_041661925.1 Gemmatimonadaceae bacterium | reverse complement strand
AAGCTCCGTCGTGCCCGCAAGCACCGCGTCGCAGCGGCGCACCACCACGGTAAGGTGCAGCGCCAGGGCGTCGCGCCGCACGGCGCGCGCGAGGCGCCGGGCCTTGGCATCGTTGCCGAGCTTCGCGAAGGCCTGGGCGAGTTCGCTTCGCGCCTCGAGCTCCTCAATGGGGAAGTTCGCGGCGGCCGCGGTTGCCATCAGTCGCGCGGCGAAACGGTCGACCATCGCACCGCGGCCGAGTTCGGCGGCGGCGAGCGCTCCCTTGGAGTAGGCCGTCAGGAGCACGCGGGCGTGCCGCGTGGTGCGCAGGGCGGCCCTGATAACGCGCAGGGCGGCCACCGGTTTGCCGGCGCGCAACGCAATCGACGCGAGGTTCTCCATCACGCCCGCCTTGTCGTAGCTGCCAAGTGCGGAAGTCTCCAGCGCGCGCCAGCCGGCAATGAGGGCGCGGTTGAAGTCCTGCGCTCCAAGCGCCGCGGCCATCTCGCCGTGGTACGAGACGGCCACCACGACGGCGTTCCGTGCCGAGGCGAGCCGCGCCTTGGCGTACCACCGGTACGCGGCGGCCGCATCGCCCTCGAGGGTCCGCAGGATTCCCTTGCCGACCAGGGCGCGGCCGCGCAACTCGGCGAGTCGGTGCCGCGTCGCGAAGCTGAAGAGGTACGAGTAATGGTTCTCCGCCGCCTGCGTGGCGCCGACAGAGCGGCAGATGCGCGCCTGCCGAAAGATCGCCATGGCGGCGTTCGGCGGGTCGACGCGGTCCCAGACGCGGCGGGCCGCCGCCAGCGTGGCGTACGCGAGGGTCAGGGCGCCGGCCGCCTCCATATCTGCCGTGAGGGCGAGGAGCGGCCCGGGCCGCAGCGCGCGGCGCTGGGCGACGGCGGCCGCGCCCCCGTCAAGCGCCGGCGCCGCCGTCAGTCGTTCGACATCGAGCCCGGCGGTCAGCCAGCGCGCGTCGACCTCCCCGAACTGCACGATGTCGGGCGTGCGCTCGAGGTCGCGCCGATAGGCGGTTAGCACATCACAGATGAGTGCCGTGCCGTAGGGGTCGGTGCGGGGTGTCGAAGTAGGGAGAGCGGACATTTTGTCGCAGTAGGGCGGGGGAGCCGGACGGCGGGAAAGCCGCCACCGGTCCATACACCATGTCACGGATTCCCGGAATTCGCAAGATTTCGGTAAAACGTTACGTGGCGTAATAGTTTTTTCGCGCCGGACGCACTAGACTGGACTCTCGTCGAACGGCCGCCGCCGGGTGCGTCAGCGCCCGGGGCGGCGTGTCCCCGTCCCCGTCCGCGATGCGTCAGACCACTTGGGTACTCGCCTCTCCCTCCCGCACCGCGCCGCCGGCAGCGATTGCGCCGATCGGCCAGTGCGTCGTCCGCATCCCCGCTAATGCGGGCGCCATTGACGCCACCTGGCTCCGCCCGATCCTCGTCTCGCTGCTGAGCCGCCACGAGAAGGTCATGGTCCTGCTCACCTCGGAACTGCTGGCGTACGAGGGTGACGCCGCCGACTCGGCCAACGGGAACGGCCAGCCGGGCGCGACCGTGCATGACCGCATCTCGCAGGACACAATGGCCCGCTGGCTGGAGATCGAGGAGGTGAAGCTCAGCCTCAAGTCGGCCGATCACCCGCGCGTGCACATCGCCAGCTGGGCGCATTTCACTGATGCCAGGTTCGCCGAGATGTGGCGTACGCTGCTCACCGCCTTTGCGCGTGATCGCCGGTTCCGGCGCGACGTGCTCGGGCTCGCGCGCGAGTCGTCCGCCGAGGCGGCACGGGCCGACATCATCGCCCTGCCCGACCGCGCCCTGTCCCTGTCGCGTCTCGAGACGCTCGCGATGCGGCTGCGCGTCTGCGAGGTCGGCGGCTACCACCACGAATACGGCTTTGGCGACGACGACATCCTCACTCGGCATTTCTATGAAGGTGCCTACGCCGCGGACGGACTGTCGGTGCAGTCGCTGGTGGGGCATACCGCCCGCCGGCAGTTCGCTTCCCTCTGAGCTGCGTCGCTATCGCCCCTTCTCAGTGGCGAGCAGCCCTCGTGGCACGGTGGTCGCGGAACGTCCCTTGCGCGGCTTGATTGGCGACAGCCCGTTGCTGCGCTGCACGGCGTCGCGGTACAGCGTCTCGTAGTCGAGCGGCCCCACTTCGAGGCGTCGCCCCTTTTCCTTGAGAAAGATGCCGTGCACGGTGAGGCGGACGATCATCCCGTCCACCTCGCGAATGACTTCCGTGGCGCTCACCCATTCCTGGGTGGCGGGATCGGTGTAACCG
>JBAZTM010000031.1:0-38458 GCA_041661925.1 Gemmatimonadaceae bacterium | reverse complement strand
ATGGCCCGACGCCTGACCGCGCTGGTGTTCTGCCTGATGGCGACGCGCTGCTACGCCTACACCGATCGGGAAGCGATTCCGTGGCGCGTGTTCATCGCCCTCCTGCTGGGTCTTGCCCTGCCGCGCTGGAACGAAGTGTGGGGGCCGGGGGTGTTCGGGCGCTGGATTGCCGTCGGCGCGGTGCTCGCCGCCGGTTGGGTGGTGCTCATCATCCAGCGTCGTGGGCTGGCGCGTGCGCTGAGCCCGATTGACCCGCGACGACTCGACGCGGCGCGCACCCTGGTGGTCGGGCCTGCCGCCGAAATCGAGCGGCTCCGGCGCGACCGCGAGTCCGGGATCGCCAGTCGGGTCATGCCGGCCGTCTACGAGATGACGCCGCAGTGGGGTGAGCCAGGGAATGAGGGGATGCCGGACCTGTACGACCGCATTGCCGAATCCAACGCCGACGCGTTGGTGCTCGTGGGCCCCGTGTCGGACGTGGCGCTCCAGAGCGTGATGATCGCCGCGTCGAGCGCTGGTGCGCGCGTCTACGCCACGCGGCGCGAGGCCTTCCGCCAGTTCGATGAGCCATCGTTTGTGTTGCGGCGGGCCGAGCCGCTGATGCTTCTCTCCCGGCCGGCGCTGGTGGGATCGCAGCTGGTGCTCAAGCGCCTGATTGACATGGTGGGAGCCGTGCTCGGACTCATCGTGCTCTCGCCCGTCCTGCTGCTGGTGGGTGTGCTCGTGAAGGTCACCTCAGCCGGGACGATACTCTTCCGGCAGGTGCGCGTTGGGCTGGGCGGCGATCCCTTCGTCTGCCTGAAGTTCCGCACCATGGTGGCGGACGCGGAACAGCGGCTGGCGACGGTCGCCCAGAACAATATTCACGACGCGGATCAGCGGATCTTCAAGCTTCCCAACGACCCGCGCCTGACGAGCATCGGCGGGTTCCTTCGCCGGTCCAGCCTCGACGAGCTGCCGCAGCTCTGGAACGTACTGCGCGGTGAGATGTCGCTGGTGGGGCCGCGGCCTGCGCTGCCGTCGGAAGTGTTGCGCTACGAGCCCCATCATTTCGTCCGGTTCGAGGTCCTGCCCGGCATCACCGGCCCGTGGCAAGTTGGCGGCCGGAACGCCATCCGCAACTTCGAGGATGTGGTGCGCCTCGAATCGGATTACGTGCGCGGGTGGACGCTGTGGCGTGACCTCGTGATCCTGCTGCGGACGGTTCCCGCCGTGCTTTCCATGAAGGGCGCGTTCTGATGGTGACGCCGCTCCCGCGCCGATCGTTCTTGTCTCGGACTCCTGTACTCCTGACCGGCTCCTCGATGACCGTACGCATTCTGCTGCACACACTCGCCCGTCGCCTCCTGCCGCTGACCGTCGTTCTGTTCGCCGCCTGCGGGCAGAAGACCCCCATCTCCCTGGCGCCGCTTCCGGATCGTCCGTGGACGGTGCTTCCAGGCGACGAGGTCAAGGTGCGCGTTTATCGCGAGCCCGAGCTCAGCGGCCAGTACGTCGTGAACGGAAAGGGTGAGGTCTTCATCCCGGGGCTGGGCCGCATTGCCGCCGCCGGCATGACCGCCGACTCCCTGTCCGCCTACATCACGAATGGCTACACCAAGCGCATTATCGATGCGATCGTGGATGTCGGCCTGCTCCGGTCGCTGCCGGTGCTCGGACAGGTACAGAGCCCCGGAGTGTACCAGGCGGAACCGACCATGTCCGTCCAGCAGATCGTCGCGAAGGCGGGCGGTATACGCGGCGGGGGCCTCCAGACCCCGACTATCCTCCTGCAGAAGGGGCGAGACGGAACGCGCTACTCACTCTCGGCGGACCTCCGGCTGGACCGAATCGCGCTGGATGAAGGCGACGCGATCGTCGTGATGAACCCGTCGTTCCTTGAGCGGTCGGCGCCGTGGATGGGGACGTTCAATCAGTTCGCCAGCACCATCTCCATCTTGGTATCGATCCTCCTGCTTTCGAAGAGATAGACCGTGGAACAACTGCCAATTCTTGCTGACCCCGGCGACGCGAACCAGGAAATCGATCTCCGGCGCGCGTGGCAAACCGTCGCGCGCAGCGCCTGGATCATCGTCATCTGCGTTGGCCTCGCCACCGCCGCCGCCATGCTGGCCGTACGACGCATCGACCCGGTTTACTCCGCGTCCACCACGATCCGCATCGAGGAAAAGAACGCCGCGAGCCCGTACGGGATGTTCGCCTCGGACTACACGACCGTGCTGGCGACGGCGACGCAGATCCTGACGAGCCGCCAGCTCGCCTACGACGTGGTGGACTCGCTGGGCATGCGGCTGGGCGTCTACCAGCCGGTGCGTCGACTGAAGAGCGAAGTGGTGCGCGCGGCCCAGATCAACCCGGACGCGCCGTCGCAGGCGTACAGACTCGACCGCGTGGGGCGCGGCATGCGCGAGGTGCGGCTGCTGCCGAGCGAAAAGATGCTGGGCACGTTTCCGGATTCGATGCCGATCCCGATCGAAGGCGGGTGGATCCAGCTGGCCGGCGGCGCGTCGCGCTATGATCGCCTGGTCTTCACGGTCTTCCCGCGCAACGATGTGGCGTCCGCGCTGCGCGATGCCATTCGCGTGAGCCAGCCCGGCCGGGACGCGAACGTCCTGCGCATCTCGTACACCGGCCGCGACCCGGTGGAGGCCATGCAGGTCCCCAACGTCCTGTCGCGCGCCTATGTGACGCGGCGGATCGACCTCGCGGCCAGCGGCGCCCGGTCCACGGTGAGCTACCTGCAACGGCAGGTCAGTGTGGTCGGCGAGCAGCTGAACGCGCAGGAAGCGGCGATCCGCGACTTCCTGCTGGCGCGCGGCGTGTCGAGCATTGACGGCAAGATCCAGGACATGGTCTCGGAACTGGACCAGCTGCGCGGCAACATGACCACGATCACGCTCGAGCGTGACGCGATCGCGCGCGCCATCGCACCGTTGCGCGAAAGCGGCGCCGACGGTGCCGACGAGTTCCTGCGGCGCGCGCTGGCCACGCCCGAGTTCCTCGGCATCGCCTCGACCGAAGTGTCGACACTGCAGGCACTGCGCAGCGAGCGGGATGCGCTGCTGCAGCGCCGCACCACGGACGATCCCGACGTGCGGGCGGTGAGCGCGCGCATGGAAACGGTGCGTGAGCGCATTCAGGACCGGGCGGCGGCCTTTCTCGCCCAGCGCGCTTCGCTGGTGGAAGACCGCCAGCGTCGGGTGGACTCGCTGCAGACGGCGCTCGCGCGGATGCCGGAGGAGGCGATGGGCTTCCAGCGTCTCGAGCGCGACCGCGTGGTGCTGCAGGAGACGATGCAGCTCGTGCAGGGCCGACTGAAGGAGGCCGAGATCCAGGCCTCGGTGCCGGATTCCTCCGCCTCGATTCTGGACGAGGCGGTGGGCGCCGACATGCAGGCGAACTCGTCGCAGTCGCTCATCTTTGCGGTCGCCATCTTCTCGGGCCTGCTGGTGGGCATTGGCGTGGCGTTCCTGCGTGACTGGCTCGACACGACGATCCACGACGAGGCGGACCTGCGCGCCATCGTCGGCGTGCCGGTGGTGGGGATCATTCCCAACCTCCAGCAGCAGTCTCGCGTTGGCGCGTATCGACTGCCGCCGGCGGAGAGCGAGGGGCGCGGCGATGCGGCGCGCGAGCGCTCAACGGCGGGCAGTTCGGCGCCCGGCTCGTCGCGCGACTACCATACACCGGCGGCCGAGGCCTACCGGGCGCTGCGCACGAACCTCAATTACCTGACGCCACCGCGGGCGCCGCGCGTCATCGTCCTGACCAGCGCGCTACCGGGCGACGGCAAGACTACGACGGCGGTGAACCTCGCCATCACGCTGGCGCAACAGGGGCAGCGCGTCATCCTGATTGATGCCGAAACCCGGCGCGGCACCGTGCACGAGGCGTTCGGCATTCCACCGGCTCCCGGCTTCTTCGACCTCATGTACGGCCAGGCGTCGCCGGGTGAGTGCATTCGCCGCGTGAGCATGGAGACGGGCGGCACCGTGGACGTCCTGCCGCTCGGCAGTTCGCCCAGCGTCAACCCGGCCGACCTCCTGGTCGCCACGCGGCTGCAGCCGCTCTTCGACCGGCTGCGCCAGCAGTACGACTACGTGCTGCTCGACACCCCGCCGCTCAACCTGTTCACCGACGCCGCATTGATTGCGGCCAACTCGGATGCGCTGCTGCTTGTCGCCCGCTCCGACAAGACCGATCGCGACGAACTCAAGTTTGCCGTGGCGCAGCTGCGCAACGTCAAGGTGGTGCTCGCGGGTGCCGTGCTGAACGACGTCGAACTGCGGCGTGGCTCGCGCTACCGTCAGGGCTACGGCTACTATTACGAATACGGCCGATAGGCCCGGGACGCGCCCATGACGAGACACGCAGACACCGAACCGAGACCCTCCGAACTCGTGCCAGATATCTTCGACACGGGAACGGAGCGGCTGCCGTCATCGGGGCAGTTCAGCGCGGCGACGATCTCGGGCGTCCTGCTTGGCGCCACCGAGGCGCTGGTTGCGCCGCTGATTCTTGGCACCACGATGGTCGTGTCGGTGCTGACGTGGTGGATCCTCGACGCCCCGTGGGCGGGCCGGCGGCGACGGTCGTCGCGCGCGGCACGCAAATGGTATCTGCCGGCCCCGCGCGTGATCTACCTGAGCACGCTGTGGCTGGTGGGGCTGTGGCTCACGACGATGTTCGTCTTCCGGGCCAGTGATCCGCAGGTGAATCCGGGGTTCAGCGCCACGCTGCCGAACATGCTTGGACTCGACGTGTCGGTGCTGTCGCGACTCAACGGCATGCAGGGTCCGATCGACACCGGGCCGGATCCCACAACGCTGGTTGAGAACGGCATGGCGCCCTTCTCGCTCTTTGCACACGGCACAGCCTCTACGATTGCGGTGGCGTTGCTGGCGTATGCGTTCCAGTCGGCGCGCCGACGCATCAAGCGGGCGCGGCGGGCGCGTGAGTCCGAGGGGCACCGCTCGCGGCACCACGGTGCTGCGCACTAGCGCCCAGGATCGCTGATGGAAGCCGTGACGGCCAGTCCGCCCGTGATGACCGCGGGGCGCAGCGGCGGCGCGCGCATGTCGGCGTCCACTGTGGCCTTCGCAATCTTCCTTGCGGTGACCCTCGCGGGATTGGGAGGACTCGGCGGTCGGCTCTTCGCCGTCTTCTTCGTTGCGGCGGCGGCGGTGGCCGGGCTGGTCGCGTACTATCGCGCCCCGACCCGTTACGTGGTGTTTGTCTTCGCGCTCTGGTTCTTCGCCCCGTTTGTCCGCCGCGTCGTCGACATGCACCACGGCTTCCAGCCGGCCAGCTTCGTGCTGATGGCCCCCGTGGTGGTGACGCTGATCGCGGGACTAACGATGGTGTACCGGGCGCGCGAGCTTCGCGGCGCATTGATGTACCCATTCGTCTTCATGCTGACCGGCGTTCTGTACGGGTTCTTCATCGGTGTGCTGAAGAACGGGTTGTTCCCCGCGACGTACGCGCTGATGACTTGGGTCGGACCGATCAGTTTCTCCATGCACCTGATCCTGAGCTGGCGCACGCTTCCGGCGTTGCGCAAGGCGTTCCTCGATTTTCTCCAGTGGACCATTCCCGTGCTGGGCGCCTACGGCATCTATCAGGTGGTGGCGCTGCCCTCGTGGGATCAGTACTGGATGGTGGCGGCCAATGTGGCGTCCATCGGCATGCCCGTACCGTTCGGCTTTCGCGCCTTCGGGACGATGAACTCCCCGGGGCCGTACGCCATCGTGCTGATGACGGGTATGCTGTTTCTCTTCGGCACCGCGCGCCGCGGCATGGTGATTTCGTTGACGCTTGCCCTGATCGCGCTGTTGCTGACGCGCACCCGTTCCGGGTGGGTGGCGCTGGCTATCGGGCTGTTCATCATCCAGTTCATGGGCCCGTTGCGCCGCGCGACGCGCAATTGGTTCTTCATCCTCCTCATGGGCGTTATCGCGGTTCCGGTGCTCTCGCTCGACGTCTTCCGCGATTCGATCTCGCGTCGCCTGCTGTCGTTCACCTCGCTCGAGGACGACAACTCCGTGCGCACTCGCGTGATGCTGTCGAACCTCGCGATTCAGGAGATCGGCAGGCGCGCCGAGGGCGAAGGCCTCGGCGCCACGGGAGGCGCCGTCAAGATTTCGTCGGAAGTCGGTCGTCAGGCGTCCATTGACAACGGGTTCCTCGAGATCTTCTACGTCCTCGGTTGGCCGGGCGGCAGTATGGTGATGATGGGGCTCCTGGGCCAGCTGTTGACGCTGGCGCGATTCCGCGACTCACGCCAGGATGCCTTTGCAAACGCCGCACGCGCCGCGTTCTGGGCCTTCCTCAGCGTGCTCCTGATCGGCGATATCTTCAGTGGCGCTTCGGGTGCGATGTTCTGGGGGGCCTACGGATTTGCGTGCAGTGCACACGCGTACAACTACGCCGTGGGCACTGGGCTGCGATCCCGCCAGTTGGCACGCGACTTCGGTGCTTACACACCGACGTCCACGGGCGCGTAGCACATGCTCCGCCCGGGGAGCCCCGCGCCGGCTGACGCGGCCATCGCCCGCAACGTGCGAGCGTACGACGCGGTGGCATCGACCTACGATGCGTCGCACCCCGAGATCTTCAACCCAGTGGAGCAGGCGCGCATCGCCGGCGCGGTGCGGGATGTCGTCGCGGCCTGTGCACGCGCCGGTGACGCGCCGCGCGTGCTCGACGTCGGCGCGGGCACCGGAAACCTGAGCGCCCACTTTCTCGAGGCCGGCGCCGCCGTGGTCTCGGCTGACGTGTCGCCGGGCTGCCTGCGCGTAGCCGCAGAGCGCTTTGCGCCGAGCGACCGGCATACGGTCCGACTGATTGACGGGCGCTCGCTCCGCGTCTTCGATGACGCGACCTTTGACGTGGCAGCGTGCTACTCGGTGCTGCACCACGTGCCGGACTACCTGGCACTGGTCGGCGAAATGGCGCGCGTCGTCCGGCCCGGCGGGCTCGTCTACATCGACCACGAGCGACACGATGCATCGTGGCACGATCCGGGGCGCGCGCAGTTCCTGCGCGAGGCATGGGTGTTTCCGCCGAAGCGGTGGACGCGGTTTCTTGACCCGCGCAGATACTGGAACCGACTCCGATCCCTGCTCCAGTGGCGCCGCTGGTTCGATCCTCGATGGATGCCGGAGGGGGACCTGCACATCTGGCCGGACGACCATATCGAGTGGGCCCGCGTCGAGGCGCGCGCGCGCGAAGCCGGCGTCGTGCCGGCGATCGTTCGCGACCACCTGCTGTTCGAACCGCACTATGATCGCTCGGCTTGGGAGCGGTGGAAGGACCGGGTGACCGATTACCGCATGTGGGTGGGGCGGAAGCAGTGAGCGCGCCGGCCGATGTCGTGCGGGTCGCGATTCCGTGCACGGGGCTCGGGAGGCAGCGTCGCGGCTTCGAGGCGTTCACGCGCGACGTTCACGAGGCACTGCGTGGGACGTACGGACTCGAACTTGCCGTCTACGGCGGTGGCGGCGACGTGCGCGACGGTGAGCGCGCGGTGTGGAACGTGCCGCGTGCGTCTCGGGCCGCGAGCGCGGCGTCGCGCCTGGTCGGGTGGAGCCCCTACTTTGTCGAGCAGGCCACGTTCTTCGCCGGGTTTCTCCCGCACCTCGTGTCGTGGCGCCCGCACCTGGTCTATTTCGCCGACCTGAACCTGGGCAACGCCTGCTGGCACTGGCGGCGCCGCAGCGGGCAGCGTTTCAAGCTGCTTTACTACAATGGTGGCGCAACCACGCAGCCGTTCACGCGATGCGACTGGGTGCAGCAGCTGACACCGGAGCATTTTGAGGGAGCGCTGGCCCGTGGAGAGTCGGCCGAGCGGATGTTCGTGCTGCCGCATGGCCTGCCGATGCCGACGTTGCTGCCACGCCGCGACGCGACGCGCATTGCGGCGACGCGGCGCGCGTTTGGCGTGCCCGACGGACAGACCGTCCTGCTGAGCGTGGGCATGCTCGACTGTTCCATCAAGCGCATGGATGCGCTGATCGAGGCGGTGGCCGACATGGGCGCGGCGCGTCCGTTCGTGGTGCTGCTGGGGCAGGAGACTGAGGAAACGCCGCGCGTGCGTGAGCGCGCCCGCGACCTGTTGGCGGACGGATTCTTCATGGGCACGTGGTCTACGGAGCGCATGACGGAGGCCTACGAGGCCGCCGACGCCTTCGCGTTGCTTTCGCTTCGCGAGGGATTCGGCCTGGCGTACGTGGAGGCGCTTGCGGCGGGTCTGCCATGTGTGGCGCATGAGACGGCTGGCACGAGGTATCTGTTCGGCGCACACGCCGTGCTTGGCGATCTGCGGGACAGGGAAACCGTCACGACGCTCATCCGACGCGCGCTCGCCGAGCGCCCCGATGAGGGGGTGCGCCAGGTGCGGCACAGGCACGCCCACGATCGGTTCAGCTGGGAGATGCTTTCGCCCCGGTACGCCGAGATGCTCCGCTCCTGCGCGACGGGACGACGACCGGCCTGGAGCGACGCGTGACGGCCGGGCCGGAGTGGTCGGTGGTCGTTCCCACCTGCGACCGGCGACGCGAACTCGAGGCCTGTCTCGCCCGACTGGCGCCCGGAGCGCAGGCGCTTGAGGCGACGCGGTACGAAGTGATCGTCACCGACGACGGCGATTTTGAGGCGACGGATGCATGGCTGCGCCTCGAATGCCCGTGGGCGCGGCATGTGCGCGGTCCGCGACGCGGACCGGCGGCGAACCGCAATGCCGGCGCGCGCGCGGCGCACGGCACGTGGCTCGTCTTCGCCGACGATGACATTGTGCCGTCGTCGGGATGGCTTGCCGCGTACGTCGCTGCCGCCGTTGACGGCGAGGTGCTTGAGGGCCAGACGACCTGCGACGCTGGCCTGGTGTCTCCTCGATACCACGCGCCGGAAAACCGGGCCGGCGGGGTGCTCTGGTCGTGCAACTTCGCCGTGCGCCGCGCGACGTTCATCGCCATTGCCGGGTTCGATGAGGGGTTTACCTTCCCGCACATGGAAGATGCGGACCTGCGCGAACGCCTGCGCGCCGCCGGTCACGCGCTGACGTGGGTGCCCGATGCGCGCGTGGACCATCCGCCGCGGCGACTACCGTCGGGCACGCGCATGGGGGCGTATCGCGAAGCGGAGGTGCGCTTCCTCTACAAGTACGGTGCCCCGCGCCCCGTGCGCTGGCGGCTCATCCGGAACTTCACGCTGAGCCGGCTTGTGAACGTGCGCGCGCGCCCGAAGGGACTGGACTCGCTGCTGGCGCTCTGGGCGCTCGGCGCCGAGGTGTGGCACGTGTTGCGGCACGGAGCCGCGTGGGAACGCGCGAGTGCGCGGGAATTCCCCGCGGAGCGCGGCGTATGACGCTGCGTGTCAGCGTGCTGGTGCCGAGCTACGGCCGGCCGGATTCGCTCGTGCGCTGCCTGGCGGCCCTCGGTGCGCAGACGCGGGTGCCGGACGAAGTGGTGGTGGGTGTGCGAGCTGGCGACGACGCCACGATTGCCGTCGCCGAGGCGGCGTGCGCAACCGGGCTCCCCGTGCGCGTCGCGCAGGCCGCAACCGCCGGCGTGGTGGCATCCATGCAGGCCGCGCTCGACGCGGCGACCGGCGACATCATGGCGCTCACCGACGACGACGCCCGCCCGTTCCCGGCGTGGATCGAGGGACTGCTCGCCCATTTCGGGTCGGCGCCCGACGTGGGCGGCGTGGGTGGACGCGACTGGCAGCCGTACGAACGCGGCACGGCGCCGCGCGTCGGCGTCGTACAGTGGTTCGGACGCGTGATCGGCAATCACCATCTCGGCGCCGGACCGGCGCGGGACGTGGATCTGCTGAAGGGCGTCAACTGTTCCTATCGCGCGCCGTTGCTGCGGGCCGTCGGATTCGACCGGCGGTTGCGGGGGGCCGGGGCGCAACTGTACTGGGAACTCGGGGTCTGCCTGCCCATGCGACGTGCGGGGTGGCGTCTCATCTATGATCCGGCCGTGGCGGTGGACCATGATATCGCGCCGAGGCTCGATGCCGATCACCTGCATCGCGGCGTCTTCGCGGAGCCGCCGCTCGTGGATGCGGTGCATAACGAGACCGTGGCCCTACTCGAGTCGCGTCGTAGCGTGGCGCGCGTGTTCTTCCTGGCCTGGGCGTTCCTCGTTGGCACTGGGGAGGCACCCGGACCCATACAGTGCGCGCGCCGCCTGCTGCAGGGTGACCGGTTGGCGATGCGCCGCTGGCGTGCCGCGCTGGCTGGCCGGCTCGCGGGCGCGTCCACGATACGCCGCTCGCCGAGGAGGCTGGTGGTCCCGCCTCCCCCCGGCCGATGACGCGACCGCATTCCGCCGAGTGCGCTCGGCACGCAACTTCCGGGTGCCCATGAGCTTCTCGCTCGCCTTCATCGCGCACGAGGTGCACCGACACGGCGGCCAGGAGCGCGCTGCCGCCGAGATCCTGGCGCGCGTCGCGCGACGCATCCCGGTGACCGTCATCGCGTCGCGATGCGAACTGCCGGATGCCCCCGTCCAGTGGCGGCGCATCCCGCTCGCGCCGCGGCCGCTCGTCGTCGGGTCATTCCTGTTCGCGCGCGCGGCGCAGGCCGCCGAGCGGCGCGCGGGTTGCACGCTCACCAACAGTATCGGGGCCTCGGCATTCGACGCGGACGTTATCACGGCGCAGTACTGCCACGCGGCGTTCACGGCACGCTTCGGCGGACTGCGGGGCGGAAGCGCCGTGGGACGTACCTGGCAGCGCGCGGTGCAGCAGATCTTCGTGCGGCAGGAACGGCACGCGTACGGCGCGCGGCGCCTGCGGAAGGTCATCGCGGTGTCGCAAGGCACGGCGCGGGAACTTCAGGAGTACTACAACGTGCCGGAACGCCTGATCGCCGTCGTGCCGAACGGGGTGGACCATGCCGTGTTCCGGCCGACGGCGGACGCGACCGCCAAGCGTGCGCTGCGTGAATCGCTGGGCGTACCGGCTGACGCGTTCGTCGCGCTGTTCTGTGGCGGCGACTGGGAGCGAAAGGGCCTGCGTGATGCCATCGACGCCGTGGCGGGGCTTTCCGACACGCTGCTGTGCGTTGTGGGGCGCGGCGATGAAGCCGCCATGCGCGCGCATGCGGCGCAGCGACAGGCCACGGCGCAGGTGCGATTTGTCGGCAAGACGACCACGCCGGAGCGGTGGTACGCGGCAGCGGATGTGCTGCTGCATCCATCGCGCTATGAGGCGTTCTCGCTCGTCATACTCGAGGCGGCGGCCTCCGGGCTTCCGATCATCGCACACGCCATCAATGGCACCGAGGAACTGGTCGCGCCGGGCGTGAACGGATTTCTTGCGCCATTCGGCGGCGACGCGCTGCGCGAGCCGCTGCTGATCCTGCGCGACGACGTACCGCGCCGCGCCGCGATGTCGACCGCCGCCGTCGATCGCTCGCTTCGTTACGCGTGGGACCGCGTGGCGGCCGAATACTTCGACGTGCTGGCCGGAGCGGCGTCGTGACGGCGCGGCGGGGCTGAGCGATGTGCGCTATCTGCGGCCTGGTGCGCCCCGGGGCGGGCAACGAGCGTGCGCGAGTGGAGGCGGCCACGGC
Source organism: Gemmatimonadaceae bacterium (assembly GCA_041661925.1). Lineage (GTDB taxonomy): Bacteria > Gemmatimonadota > Gemmatimonadetes > Gemmatimonadales > Gemmatimonadaceae > PNKL01. Next base: position 26,877 of record JBAZTM010000031.1, on the reverse strand, counting down.
CCGCATGGTGCATCGCGGGCCGGACGACGGTGGCCTCTGGGTGGGGGAGGGAATCTGCCTCGGTGCGCGCCGACTCTCGATTCTCGACGTCTCCGCGGCTGGACACCAGCCCATGGTGAGCGAGGACGAGACGCACGTCATCGTCTTCAACGGCGAGATCTACAACTTCGCGCGACTGCGCGCGTCGCTCGGCCCGGAGCGCCACTGGCGGGGGCGCTCCGACACCGAAGTGCTGCTCCACGGCGTGCGCACCTGGGGTTTCGACGAGACGGTGCGCCGCGCGCAGGGGCAGTTCGCGCTCGCCGTCTGGGACAGCGAGCGGCGCATCTTGCGGGCGGCGCGCGACCGCGCGGGCAAGAAGCCGTTCTTCTATGCGCATGACGGCGGCATGTTCGCCTTTGCCTCCACCCTGAACGCGCTGCTTGAGTTGCTTCGGAAGCGGCCGGACGTGGACCCGCGCGCGATCGACGCGTTTCTGACGTACCAGGCCGTGCCAGCACCGATGTCGGTTTGGAAGGGCGTGCAGGCGCTGCCTCCGGCACACTGGCTGACCTTCGACGCAGCCACCGGGGCTTGCCAGGTGGAGCGATACTGGGACGTCTCATTCGCCAAGAAGACGTCGATGGACGAGGGCGAGGTGCTCGACGAAGTGGAGCGCATTGCCCGTCGCGCGGTCACGGAGCGGCTCGTCGCGGACCGACCCGTCGGCGTCTTCCTGTCGGGTGGAGTGGACTCGTCGCTCATCACGGCTCTAGCGGCGCAGGCCGCGGGCACGCCGGTCGAGGCCGTCGCCGTCGGATTCGACAACCCCGAGTTCGACGAGCGTCCCTTCGCCCGCCGCGTCGCCGGGCACCTGAACGTGCGGTTGCATGAACGGCTGCTGCGGCCCGACGTCGTCAACGACCTGCCCGGCATTATCTGGCACTACGGGCAGCCGCTCGCGGACGTCTCCATCGTGCCGAGCCATGACCTGTCGCGGATCGCGCGCGACGTTATGGTCGTCGCGCTCAACGGGGACGGCGGCGACGAGCTCTTCGGCGGCTACACCCGCCCGATGGTTGCGCGTGCAGCCAGTATCTATCGCAGATTCCTGCCGGAGTCTGTTCGAGGGCTCGCTGATGCCGCTCTACGAGGGCGCGCGGCGGGTCCGCTCAAGCGCGCGATGCTGCTTGCGCGCGCCGGACGCGCGAGCGCGAGAGAGACCTTCACGTACGACCGTGCCTTCGGGGAGATGCGTTTGGCGGCGTATTCTCCGGCGCTGCTGGGAGCCGTGGGGGCATTCGACCCGCATGAGATGTACCGCGCGGTTTGGACCCGGGCGGACGGGGTGGATGACGTGGACCGCGCGCTCTATGGCGACTTCAGCACCTACTTTCCCGATCAGCTGCTCGTGAAAGCCGACGTCTCGTCGATGGCGCATTCCCTCGAAGCGCGCTCGCCCCTGCTCGACACCGAGATGATCGAGTTCACGGCCACCATTCCAACGGCACTTCGCTTGCGGGGATGGGAGACCAAGCACCTGCTCAAGCGCTTGGCGTCACGATTCGTGCCGCCCGAGGTGCTCTACCGGCGCAAGCGGGGCTTCGTCATGCCCGCCTCGAGCTGGTTGCGTGGCTCGATGGCGCCGTACGTACGCGCCGCGCTCGACAGTGTGTCCTTCCACGATCGCGGCTGGGTGCGGCCGGAGTTCACCCGACGCCTCCTCGACGAGCACCAGCGCGGCGTGCGTGACTGGGGAGACCCGCTGTTCACGCTTCTCGTGCTCGAACTCTGGGCACGTCTCGCCCTGGATGGATCGCTGAACCGTGAAGATTCGCTCGAGGCGCTGCGCGCCGGAGGCGGAGCTCGCAGCTCACCGCGGCCGCCCATCATCCGCACGATCCAGGTGGGCATGGAGTGGTTTGGCGAAAAACCCGGCGGACTGAACCGCGTGTACTTCGAACTCGCGCGTCACCTGCCCGCCGTTGGCGTCGAGGTGCGAGGGCTCGTCGTTGGCACGGAGCGCGTACTTATCGAATCGAAGGGCCGCGTGGAAGGTGTCGTGCCGCACGGCTCGCCGCTGCCGCAGCGCCTCCGACGACTTCGCGCCGAGGCGAAGACGCTGCTGCGGGAAGATCCCGGCGCGATCGTTGTGGGGCATTTCGCGCTGTACATGGCACCCTTGCTGGGGCTCCTGCGCGACCCGCGCCGGCGCTTCGTCGTTCATTTCCACGGACCGTGGGGGCAAGAGGCGATTGCTGAACGGTCACGCAGCGCCGGTCCGCGCATCAAGGCGATGGTGGAGCGGGCGGTCTATCAGCGCGCCGATGCCTGCATCGTGCTTTCCAGCGCGTTCGGTCGCATTCTGCACGAGTCCTTCGGCGTGTCGTGGGATCGCATCCACGTCATTCCCGGGGGTGTGGACTGCCGTCGCTTTGCGATCGACGCCTCCCGCACCGAATGTCGTGCGCGCCTCGGCTGGCCGGTCGACCGGCGCATCGTGCTGTGTGTGCGACGCCTGACGCATCGCATGGGACTCAGCCAACTGGTCGCCTCGGTGAGCGCGCTGCGCCGGCGGGTCCCCGACGTGCTCGTGCTCATCGCCGGCCAAGGCCCGCTTGAGGCGGAACTGAAGACGCAAATCCAACGCGCCGGACTCGAAGAGCACTGCCGGCTCGTCGGCTTCATCGGCGAAGCTGACCTGCCCGCTGCCTATCGCGCGGCCGAACTCACCGTGGTGCCGTCGGTGGCCCTGGAGGGGTACGGACTCATCGTGCCGGAGTCGCTTGCCGCGGGAACCCCGGCGCTCGTCACTCCGGTCGGCGGGCTTCCCGAGACCGTCGAAGGACTGCCCGGTCATCTCGTGTTCGCCGACGCTTCGGCCCCCGCCATCGCACAGGGGCTGGGCGACGCACTCACCGGCACCGCGCCGCTGCCGTCGGCCGACGCATGCCGGGCGTACGCGCTGCGTCGCAATGACTGGCCCGTGGTCGCCGAGCAGGTGCGGCGTGTGTACGAAGGGGCGCAGCGCGCATGAGCGCCCGGGTGCTCGCTCTCGATCACGTTGGCGTGCTCGGCGGCGCCGAGCTGTCGATGCTGGACATCGTATCCGGGCTCGCGGACGACGTCACGGTGCGCCTCTTTGTCGACGGGCCGTTTCGGGCGGCGCTCGAGCGCCGGCACGTCGACGTGAAGGTGCTGCCGATGGGGGCCCTGGCCCTCGTGAAGAAGGAAAGTCTCGCACCCTCGCCGCGTGCCGTGCTCGCCGCGTGGCGAATGGCCGGCGTCGTTGCCCGGGAGGGCGCGACCGCCCGCGTCCTGTACGCCAACTCCCAGAAGGCATTCATCGTGGCGGCGCTCGCCGGACGTCGCGGCGGACTACCGGTGGTCTGGCACCTGCGCGACCTGTTGGGGGCGCCGCACTTCAGTGCACTCAACACCCGGGCCGCCGTGATGATGGCGAACTGGGGGGCGGCGCGCGTCATCACCAACTCACAGGCGACGGCCGACGCATTCGTCGCCGCTGGCGGCAGGCGCCGTCTCGTGCGCGTGGTGCACAACGGCGTTGACGCCGCGGCGTTCGACGCCGTGCCGGACGACGCGGTGCGGGCGCTGCGCATGCAGCTGGCGCCGGGCGCCGCCTACGTGCTGGCCGTGTTCGGGCGGCTGCATGCCTGGAAGGGACAACAGGTCGCCCTCGATGCGCTGGCGCAACTGCCTGCCGACTGCCACCTGTGGATCGTTGGCGCGCCGCTCTTCGGCGAGCAGGCCTTCGAGGCCTCGCTGCGCACGCAGGCCGAGCGACTCGGTGTCACGTCGCGCGTCCGGTTCCTCGGGTTCCGCGATGACATCGCCCCGTTGATGCGCGCGACTGACGTGATCGTGCATGCCTCGACATTCCCCGAGCCGTTTGGACGCGTCGTCGTCGAGGGCATGCTGGCGCGGCGGCCCGTCGTCGCCACGGCCGCGGGCGGCGTCGTCGAAATCATCGCCGACGGCACGACGGGCGTGCTGGTGCCGCCGGGAGATGCCGCGGCGCTGGCGAAGGCTGTCACCTCGCTGCGCGCCGACCCCGCGCGCGCGGCGGCCATCGCCCAGGCGGGCTCGGCGCGGGCGCGCAGCACGTTTGGCGTGGAGACGATGGTGCGTGGCGTCCGCGCCGTCCTCGACGAGGTGATGGGCTGATGCGCGTCGCCATCGTGCACGACTACCTGAACCAGACCGGCGGCGCCGAGCGGGTCGTCGAGAGTTTTCACCGCCTCTGGCCCGACGCCCCCATCTTCACGACCATCGCCGATCGCGACGCCATGCCTGCGTCGCTGCGCGACGCCGATATCCGCGTCTCGTGGATGCAGCGGCTGCCGGCGTGGCGGCGGCATTTCCGCGCGTACCTGCCGCTCTACCCGTTCGCGATCGAGAGCATGGACCTGCACGGATACGACGTGGTCGTCTCCAGCAGCAGCGCGTGGGCCAAGGCCGTGCGCGCGCCGTCGGATGCGGTGCACGTCTGCTATTGCCACACGCCGATGCGATGGGTGTGGGACTACGAGCAGTACGTGGCGCGCGAGCGCTTTGGACCGCTGACGCGCCTCGCGCTCCCGCCGGTGATCGCCGCGCTCCGCGCCTGGGACGTGCGCACGGCGACGCGTCCCACGCACATCGTGGTGAACTCCCGTGTCGTGCAGGAACGCGTGCAGCGCTGCTGGGGGCGTGCCAGCGAGTTGTTGCATCCGCCGGTCGAAACCGGGCGTTTCTCCGTCGGGACCGGTGCGGGACGGAACCACCTCGTCGTATCACGACTCGCGCACTACAAGCGCATCGATCTCGCGGTGGCCGCGTTCACGCAGCTGGGACTCCCGCTCGAGATCATCGGCGACGGACCGGCGCGCCAGTCGCTGGAGGCGATGGCCGGGCCCACGATCACGTTCCGCGGACGGGTGGATGATGCGGGCGTCGCCCGTGCGATGCAGGAATGCCGCGCGTTGATCTTCCCGGGGGAGGAAGACTTCGGCATCACGCCGCTCGAGGCGAATGCGAGCGGGCGTCCGGTGATTGCGTACCGTGCCGGCGGCGCCACGGAGACCGTGCGGGACGGCGTCACAGGTGTGCTCTTCGCAGAGCAGTCGGCGGCGTCACTGTCCGATGCGGTGCGGCGCGCCGCGGATATCACCTGGGACGCGACAGTGATTCGCCGGCACGCGGAGGCCTACTCGGTCGCTGCCTTTGAAACGCGGTTTCTGGCGATTGTGGAACGCGAGGCGCGCCGATGAGCGTCCCCCGCGTCCTGCTGGTGATGCCGCTCGGCGAATTGTTGGGAGGCGGCGAGATGATGTTTCGCCAGCTGCTCGAACACGGTCGCGATCGCCGCGTCGAGTGGATCGTGGTCTTCACGCGCGACGGGTCCATGGTGCAGGAAGCCCGCGACCTCGGCATCGAGACGTATCTCATCCCGGCCGGACGGCTGCGGGAGATTGGCCGGCGATGGTCAGTCATCCGCGCCATCGCGCGGCTGGCCCGGGAGCGACAGGTGTCGATGATCTTCGGGTGGATGGTTGCGTCACAGACGATGGCGGGGCCCGCCGCCATGTTGGCGGGGGTGCCGGCGGCCTGGTACCAGGTGGGGCTCCCCGCGCCCGACTGGATGGATCGCGTGGCGACGCTGCTGCCGGCCCGCGGCGTGCTGGTGCTCTCGCGCGACTGCGCGGCGGCGCAGGCGCGCCTTTGGCCGCACCGTGCACAGCGGCTCGTATATCCGGGGGCGTCACTGGAGCGGTATACCCGCGCTCGGCACGAGCTGCCGTCCGCCGCACGGGAGGCGCTGGGACTGCCGGCGGACGGGCCGCTGATCGGCATCGTTGGTCGCCTGCAGCACTGGAAGGGAATGCACGTGCTCATCGACGCGCTCCCGATGGTACGTGCGCGCCATCCCGGTGCGCGCGTCGTCATCGTGGGCGGCGCGCATGAGCCGGAGCCCGGCTACCCCGCCGCGTTGCGTCGGCAGGTGCAACGACTCGGACTGGAGGACGCGGTCACGTTCGCCGGATTCCAGTCGGACGTGCCGCGCTGGATGCAGGCGATGGACATCGTCGTCCACGCGTCTGATCGGGAGCCCTTCGGCATCGTCGTCATCGAGGCGATGATGCTGGGCAAGGCCGTCGTCGCCGGCGCGGCGGGCGGTCCCGCCGAAGTCATCACGCCGGGTGTGAATGGCCTGCTCGCGCCATTCGGCGACGCGCCCGCGTTGGCGGCGGCGCTCCTGCAGTATCTGGATGACCCAGCGCTTGCCGCGCGCTGCGGCGCGGCGGCGGCTGAACGCGCTCGTGACTTTTCGGCGCAGCGCTACGCCGCGGCATTCACCGATGCGATACTCAGCCTGCTCGGCGACTAGCGCCAGCCAATTCCCGCCGTCAAGCGGAACCAGGCGCCGTCCGGGCCCACATCCGGTCCGCCAATCACCTTGCGGCCCTCGAGCGTCCACGCCGCGCGGTTGGGCGCAATCTTCTTGCCGACGCGGGCGCCGAGCGTAAGTCCGAAGCGGTCGCCGAGCGAGCGCAGCACGAGCCAGTCGGCGCCGATGGCTGGCTCGAAGAGCAGATACGTGGCGTCGAGCTTGGACGAGTAGTTGGGGTGCAGCGCGATATCGGTGAAGCTCGGATCAACGCCGGCTGGTGGAGCGCCGCCGCCGTTGCGATCCGAGAGCGTCAGCACCATTGTGCCGGCGCCCACTCCAAGCATCGGATAGACGTTCAGGTGGCGTCCCGCCCACCAGGCGTATCCGACCTGCCCCAGTGCGAACCGGCTTCGCAGGGCGGAGGTCCGACCGGAGACGGGGTCGCCCTCTTCGCCGAACGTGGTCATGGAGAACTCACCGCCGACGATCATCCGGCCCCAGGCGAGTCGGCCACCGCCGCCATACGAGATCGCGTCGTTGGAGACGGCGAAATACTTCGCGGTGTCGAGGCGGGCGTTGAGGTCGCCGGTGTACGCGACGCTCCCGCCGAAGGAGAGGAAGAAGTTGCCGAACGGAAAGGTCCCACCCGGCCCCACGCCCTCGCCGCGGGCGCCTTGTGCCGCGGACGCAGCGGCGGCAGACGAGACGAGCATGGCGATCGCGGCGGCGCGCTGGAGCACGGACGAAAGTCGGTTCGACATGACGGAATTTGCTCGGGAGAGTCGCGTCGTCTGATGCGGCGCGTCCGCAAATTAGCGCCGCTGCGTCCGGCGCGCGCCCCCGCGGCTCGCGACAGGAGTGCGCAAAGTGCAGCGCTGCACACGAGCGATACTGGTGCGGGCGCGCGACGCGCCTAGTGCTCCGCTATCCACGCCAGGTAAGCCGAGATACCCTATCGATAGACTCAGTACATGAAGCTGTAAATGGCGCTATAAAGACTCTATAGTGTCGCGTTAATGGCGCATTTCTTTCCTGTTCTTTCGCAATTCGATCGCAGGAAGACACGTTACCGCCGTCAGAAGCGTCACGCGTTCGATCGGCCGGCGACTGGTTGCGTCAAGAGCGCGATCGCTGCTGCGACACCCTCGCGCGTGCCGGCGAGCGCGAGCACATCGCCGGCATGAATCTCGTCGCCACCGCGCGGAATGAGGATGCGCTCCTCACCGCGCGTGATGGCGAGTACGCCGGCACCGGTGCGGGCGCGGATGTTCAGCGCGCGCAGGGTCTGTCCCGCTGCGGCATGATCGGCCGTGATGGCCACGCCGACCGGCGCGCCCATACCCGGCAGCAGCTCCTCCACATGCGCGATGGGCTGCGGCACCGCGTGCACGCCCGTTTCGCTCATCTGGTGACGCAGCGCCGACACGAGCAGTTGTGCGCCGGCCTCTGCGTGGCCCTGCAGGTTCGAGGCGCTTCGCCAGAGAAGCGCGCCCATCACCAGGACGAGGACGAGCAGCGCCGCGGCGCCGCGCAGCGGCGGCAGAAACGGTTGGGCGACCGCAACGACGGGAACACCGGCGAGCAGGAGAATGGCGGCCTGCATCGAGACAGACAGTGCGCGGCGCGGCGCGAAGCCGAAGTCGGCCCCGCGTGCCGGTATCGGGAGGGCGCGCTCGGCGAGCAGGTTGCCCAGGCGTCCCGCGGTGCGGAAAAGTCCGAGCACAAGCGGGGCAGCCGCGAGTGCCCCGAGCGCGAGCACCAGCAGCTGCGCCGCCTGCGGACCCGTGCCCAGCCACTCGCGTAGCAGCGTAACGGCGCGTGGCATCTCCACGGCGGCGGCGATCACGATGGCGAGCAGGCCGGCGACATCAATCGCGATGAACCCGATGAGCTGGCGCGCCCGCGAGCGCTGGTGCGGCGCGCTGCCGACCCGCATCGCCTCGAACCACGACCCATACAGGGCCACGAAGGTCTGCAACGGCGCGGGAAGCGTGCGATCCACTCGCGCCGCGACGCTCGCCGAGGCGGCGATGAGCGCCGGTGTGGCAAGCGTCGTCAGCGCCGACGCGGCAACGGCCACGGGAAGCAATTGGTCACCGACGGCTCCGGATGCGGCGCCAACGCCGGCGATGATGAAGGAGAATTCCCCAATCTGCGCCAGGCTCATGGCGGCACGCACGCTGGTGCGAACGCCGCGTCCCGAGAGGAAGACTGCGACGGTCACGGTCAACACCTTGCCGACCATCACCACGGCCGTGAAGATGAGGACCGCTCCCCAGTGCCGCGCCACGAGGGCCGGGTCGATGGAGATGCCCACCGCCACGAAGAAGACGGCGGCAAAGAAGTCACGCAGCGGCGCGAGGAGCTTCTCGATGGCGTGCCGGGCGCCCGACTCGGCGACGAGCGCGCCCATGATGAACGCGCCCAGTGCCACGGAGTACCCGAACGCCGTGGCAAGCAGCGCCGCGGCGAACGCGAGTCCCACGGTCGTCACCAGTGTCGTCTCATCGCGCCGCAGGCGCGCCACCGACCGCACGAAGCGCGGCACGACGAGCAGGCCGACGCCGATAAGCGCCGCGAGGAACGTGACCAACTGGAGCACGGTGCCGCCGAGCTCACGGAGGGAGGGCGCGTTGCCCCGGCCCAGCGCCGAGAGGGCGGCCAGCAGCAGGATGGCGATCAGGTCCTCGAAGACGAGGATGCCGAACACCGTGTCGCGCACCACCGGCTCCATCGGCCGGTCGTGGAAGGCGCGCGCGATGATCGTCGTGGACGAGATCGCGACAATGGCGCCGGTGAACACGCTCTCGACCGCTGACCAGCCAAGGAGTTCTGCCACCACGACACCCAGGCCGAACATGGCGCTCGTTTCGAGCAGGGCCACGAGGCCCGAGACCGGCGCGAGGCGCAGCATCTTTCGCAGCGAGAACTCGAGGCCGATGGAGAACATCAGCAGGACAACGCCCACCTCGGCCAGCGAGGAGACGGTGGCGGCGTCGGCAATGAGCGGCACCGGCACGTGCGGTCCGACGATCATGCCGGCGAGCAGGTAGCCGAAGACGACTGGCAGCCGGATGCGCTGGCACAGCACGGTCGTCACGGCAGCCACGCAGCAGACGACGGCGAGCGTGTAGAGGAAGGAGCCGGCCCCGTGCATGACTGGGAGTGTGGCGAGGCGTGCGCCCCAATGCAACATTCAAGGGTGCGTCCGTCGAGGCACGCGCGATTTCTCCCTTACCCGCCGCCATGTCGCATCCCCCGGAAGCCAACACACACCTGAGCGGCGCCACAGTGCTGGTGACGGGCGGTGCGGGATTCGTTGGCTCGTCGGTCGCGCGTCGTCTGGCCGCCCCGGGCGTCGGCGCCCGGGTGATTGCGCTCGACAACCTGCGCCGCCGCGGCAGCGAACTCAACGTTCCGCTGCTCGCCGCGGCTGGCGTGGAGTTTGTCCGTGGCGACGTGCGTGAGCCGACAGATCTTGCGCTCGGCGGCCGCCCTGTCGACCTGATCGTCGAATGCGCCGCTGAGCCATCGGTGCTCGCCGGATATGCCGGCGGCTCTCGGTATGTCGTGGAGGCGAACCTCGGCGGGCTGGCAAACTGCCTGGAGCTCGCGAGGGAGCGTTGCGCGCGACTGATGTTCCTGTCCACGAGCCGCGTCTACCCGGTGGCCGGCGTGAACGCGCTTGCCGTGCGCGAGTCGGAGACGCGATTCGTGCTCGAGGACCAGCCCGGCGTGCCCGGCGCTTCTGCCCTTGGCATTGCGGAAGATTTTCCGCTCGCCGGCGTGCGCACGCTCTACGGTGCCACCAAGCTCGCGGGTGAACTCCTGCTCGCCGAGTATGCGGCGTTCGGGGTCGAGTCCGCCGTCACCCGCTTTGGTGTGATTGCGGGACCGGGACAGATGGGCAAGGTGGATCAGGGGGTCTTTGCGCTCTGGATGTCGCGCTTCGTCTTTGGCGGCGCGCTGCGCTATCAGGGGTGGGGCGGTACTGGGAAGCAGGTGCGCGACGTGCTGCATATCGACGACGCGTGCGACCTGCTGCTGGCGCAGCTGGGTGCCTGGCCGGCAATTGCGGGACGCACGTGGAACGCCGGTGGCGGCGTGGCGAACAGCCTGTCGCTCGCCGAGACGACGACGCTCTGCGAGGAGATCGCCGGCGCGCGGCTCTCGTGCTCGGCCGACCTGACGACGCACCCAAGCGACGTGCGCGTCTACCTCACCGACCAGCGCGCGATCACCGCGGCGCTCGGGTGGACGCCGCGGCGAACGCCGCGCCAGGTCCTCGAGGACCTGCATCGCTGGATGACCGAAAACGCCGCGCTGCTCGCGCCGGTCTTCGGGACATGAACATGCCGGCTGTGACCCGCAGCGCGGGGCTGCTGACCGTCCTGATCCCGGCGCACAACGAGGGTGCCTCCATCGTGCCGACGATCCACGCGATCGACGGTGTGCTGCAGGGCGCGGACATTCCGCATGAGATCCTCGTCTCGCTCGACCATTGCACGGACGACACCGAGGCGATTGTCGCGGCGCTGGCCGCGCAGCTGCCCTCGGTGCGCGGCTCGGTGAATCCGGGCCCAGGCGGATACGGATTTGCGGTGCGCCATGGGCTCGATGTGTACCGGGGCGATGCCGTGGTCGTAGTCATGGCCGACGCGTCCGACGATCCGCGCGACATCGTCACGTATTACCGTGAGTTGGAGAAAGGTTACGACTGCGCGTTCGGGTCGCGGTTCGTGCCGGGTGCGGCGGTGCGCAACTACCCCTGGAGCAAGCTGGCGCTGAATCGCATCGCCAACTCGGTGGTGCGCCTGCTCTTTCGCGAGCGTTACAACGATTTCACCAACGCGTTCAAGGCATACCGGCGCGAGGTGATCGACGGGTGTCGCCCGTTGCTGTCGAATCACTTCAACCTGACCATTGAACTGCCGCTCAAGGCGATCGTGCGCGGCTACTCGTGGACCGTCGTGCCGACCAACTGGTACGGACGCGAAGCCGGCGAGAGCAAGTTCCTGATCAAGGAGATGGGGTGCCGGTACGTCTACATCATCCTCTACGCCCTGATCGAGAAGTACTTCTCGCGCGGCGACTACCGGCGGATCGGCCCGTCCTGAACCGCTGCACGCAGCGCGGCGCAATCCGGCGACGTCGAGGGCCCTGATGGCGGCGACGGTGCGGCGTACACGATAAGGCGGTCTGATAGCGGACAAGGACGCCATCCCGGAAACCAGATCGTGTCGGCGGCCAGGTACGCCGCATCACGCAGCAGCGCGACCGCGGACAAGGCCCGCGCCTGCGCCACTGTGACGCCCTTTGGGAACGCGAACTCGCGCCGCACCGCGCGTCCGAAGTCGCGCTCGACGAGGAGCATGTCCCGTGAGAGTCCCTCGACGCGTGCGGCGCCGGCGCGTTCGACCAGCGTATCACTGAGTTCCATCCACTCCACGCCGGGCCCGCCGCCGGCGAGGAGGCTGGTCCGGTACGCGTCGTGCCGGAACGGTGACACGGTAGGAATTCCCCGAGCAGCGAGCTTGCTCACGGTTTGCACCTCGTCAGCAACGGTCACGGCGCCGGCGCGCGAGCCAGCCGCTATCGACCCGAGCGAGAAGAACGTGGCGCGCAATAGCAGGAGCACCGCGGCCCACCGCAGCGGGGATGTGAGGCGCTCGACCGCGAGCGCGCAGAGCGTGGCCACGGCAAGCGCCGCCGGCGCCGAGTAGCGCAGCACCAGCACCGGCTTGTACGTGATGCTGAGGAGCACGACCAGCAGCGGCACGAGGGCGGTAGCGAGCAGGGCCGCGACCGTGATGTCCACCGTCCGCTGTCGTGGACGCGGCCAGCGCGTGGCGACAGCGGGCACGTGCTGCACGGCGATCGCCAAGGCGCCAGCCGCGATCAGCAGGGCCGCGGGGCGCCAGCCCCACGGAAACAGGAGAAAGGCGCTGATCGCCTGGCCGGTGGCCGGCGGAACCCAGCTTCGTCCACCAGTGGCGGCGAGCTGCTCGCTGGCCAGCGGAAGGAGCGCGAGCAGGGCCACGCCGCCCGCGGCGAGCGGTGCCACGGAGCGCGCGATGGCGGGCCACGGAACGGCTCGGCCGACGCGCGGATGCGGGACGGCAGCGAGTCCGACCGCGGCCAGAGACAGCAGGCCGAAGTAGTGCACCGTGCAGAGCGCCACGGCCGCGCCTGCGGCGAACCATGCGCCCGCCGCGCCGCGCTCCCGCAGTGACTCAGCGAGGAGCGCGGTGGCGAGAATCCACAGCGCGTAGGGACGAGCCTCGAACGCCTGCGACAGAAAGAGCGGGTGCGCCGCCAGCGCGAGCGCGCCGGCAAGCGAGGCCGCGAGGGAGAGCGACCGACGCAAGGCCGCCGTGAGCACGACGACGCTGAGGGCGGCAGCGATGAGCGACGGAAGCCGTGCCGTCACCGTGGTCGCGTCGCCCGCGATTGCGGCGGCCAGCCGGACGAGCGCGTAGTGCGGCGGCGGCTGGAAGTCGGCGCCGCTGCGCATGGCGTGGAGAATCCCGTTCGGTGCGTTGGCGATGAGCTGGCTCACGATCTCATCAAGCCAGAGCGGGCGTTGCATGGCGTCCCACGCGCCCGTCCAGATGGCGATTGCCGCAACTGCGCCGAGCGCGAGCACACCGGCGCTGACGGGAGTGGCCAGCAGCCCCTCGAAGCGTGCGCGGCGCTCCATGTGGTGTTCGACGGGCGGATCCAGCGGAGCCATGCAGTGTGGGCCGGGGCGAGGTCGCCTTATGCAACTGCGGCGGAAGATGCCACGAGACCGCGGTTATGGCGAGGCGTCGAAGGTCGTTAGACTTCTTCTGCCTCCTTCTTCCCGTTCGGTAGAGAATCACCCATGCCCATCGTCCAGTTCACTGAGTTGCCCGCCGACGCCCGCGTCTGGCTCTTCGGCGCCGCCGCGCCCATTGATGAAATCGACGAGATGCGCGTTCTCGTGGCGGTGGACAGTTTCCTATTGACGTGGCAGGCGCACGGCCAGCCGCTGTGGGCGGCGCGCGACTGGCGTGACGAACGTTTCCTGGCCGTCGGCGTGGACACATCGCGCGAGGGTGCGTCCGGCTGTTCCGTTGACGGGCTCTTTCGCGCGCTCAAGGGCATCGAAGGCGGCATCGGCACGACGCTGCTCGACGGGTCGCTCGTGTATTACCGCGACCGCGCGGGGTTTGTGCACGGCATCTCGCGCGACGACTTCGCGTACCTCGGGCGCCGCGGCGACGTCGGGCCGGACACGCCGGTCATGGACCTGTCGATCACCGACGCGGCCACCTATCGCTCGACATTCGAGCGGCGCGCCGGCGACAGCTGGCACGCCGCCCTCCTGCCGAGCCGCTAGCGCCGACTCAGGCGCGCTGCCAGTCGGCCTGCCAGTCCGTGATCGCGGCCTTGATGGCCTTCTGCTCGGCGAGCTCGCCCTTCAGCACGCGCTGCACGAGGCCCGGCAGTTCGGCGTCGCTGGCGAAGCGCAGTCCGACAAACTGGCGCACCGTAATGCGCCTGATATCGGCGTCCGGCACACCCAGTTCGCGCAGTTTGAGCCGCATCTCGAGCCGGATCACGCGGTCCTGCACCGCGAGTGCCATCAGGCGCGCCGACCAGACGAGCGCGAAGATGCCGAAGGCAAAGACCACGTTCCACCAGGCGTAGCGCGTGCCGTAGTAGTAGGCATGCCGGGCCTGGATGATGAGGTTGAGGAGCGCAATGGGGGTGGCGATGAAATGATAGAGCGGCTGCCAGGCCGTGTGGCTCTTGAAGCTCTGCGTCTTTTCGGACATCCGTCACCTCGAAAAAGGGAAACGTCCCCGCCTTGATCGCCGTCTTCACGGTCGATCCCGAACTGCTATGCGCGCGTCACGCCGTACGTGTAGTCCTCCGCGTACACCATGTGCTCCGGGCTCCACTCGTAGTCCGGGCGCGAGAGTCCCTCCATCGTCACCTCGAAGGGGCAAAGGTTGGTGAGGTGCTCATAGATGGTGTGCGAGGCGCGATCCGTCACCCAGACCGTGACAGTGTAGCGGCCCATCGCCAGCCGGTACTTGGGCACTTCGATGCGCACCGTGAAGCGGCCGGTGGCGTTACGGAATGCCGGCCCGTCGCCGTAGATCCAGAAGTGGTTCACGGCGCGGTCGGACTCGTCGTGGATGTGCACCGAGAAGCAGAGCTGGCTCACCGGCTCGGGCACGTCGAGCGTGAACTCGAGGGCAAACGGGTCGCCGTGACGATGCAGGCCGTCGCTGATGGAGGTAACGACGCGTCCGTCCATCAGGTGCACGCCGCTCCGTCCGGCAGGGGCGCGGTAGGCATGCGCCGACCCGGAGCCCTCCGCCTGCAGGGCGCGGTAGAAGGCGAGGCCGTCGCTGGTGGTGCCGTCAAAGGCGATGCGGCCGGTCTCCAGCACAAGCGTGCGCGTGGTGAGCGTGGAGACGGCGTGCAGCGCATGGCTGACGAACAGGACGGTGCGCCCGGCGCCGGCCACCTCGCCCATCTTGCCAAGGCACTTCTTCTGGAACTCCTGGTCGCCGACCGCGAGCACCTCGTCCACGACGAGGATCTCGGCGTCAAGGTGCGCGGCTACCGCGAACGCGAGCCGCATGTACATGCCGCTGCTGTACCGCTTCACGGGTGTGTCGATGAAGCGCTCGATGCCGGCGAAGTCCACGATCTCGTCAAAGCGGTGCGCCACCTCATGCCGCCGCATGCCAAGAATGGCGCCGTTCAGGAAGACGTTCTCGCGCCCGGTGAGTTCGGGGTGAAATCCTGTGCCGACCTCGATGAGCGACCCGACGCGGCCGCGCAGCTCCGCCCAGCCCGTGGTCGGCGTGGTGATGCGGCTCAGCAGTTTGAGCAGGGTGCTCTTGCCGGCGCCGTTGCGGCCGATGATGCCCACTGCCTGGCCGCGTTCGATCTCAAACGACGCGTCGCGCAGCGCCCAGAATCCGTCGCCCGCAGCGCGGCCGAAAGGATGTCGCACGGCATCCACGAGCCGCTCCGCCAGCGTCGTCGCGCGCGGGCCGCGCCCGATGCGATACGACTTGCCGAGCCCCTCGGCCTGGATGGCGAGCGCGTCAGATCTCATCGGCGAAGCTCCGCTCGATGCCGCGGAAGACCGCCCCGCCAATGAGGACGAGCACGGCCGCGGAGCCCACGCTGTACAACAGTTCGCGCACCGCCGGTGCGGGCGTGCCGAGCAGCGACCAACGCAACAGCTCGAGCGGCGCCGCCAGCGGGTTGGCGTAATACAGGGTCTGCCAGCGGGCCGGCACGGCCGATGACGAGTACGCCACCGGGCTCGCGTACAGCGCGAGCTGGATGGCCACCGGGAGCAGGTACTGCACGTCGCGGTAGCGCACGGCAAGCGCGGCCGCCGCGAAGCCGGCGCCCAGTGCGAGTGCGCCGAGCAGGAGGATGGCGACGGGGAGGCCGACGAGACGCGCGTCGAATCCGTGCCCCTGCGCCAGCGCGATGACGGCGAAGGCGACGACCGTGACCAGCAGGTCCACCAGCGCCGCTGGCACCACGGCCAGCGGGAGAATGAGCCGCGGAAAATAGACGCGCGTGACGAGCTGCGGATTCTGGATGAGCGACGTGCTGGCGCGCGTCAACACGCTGGAGAAGAAGTTCCACCCGGCGAGCGCGGCCAGCGCGAAGAGCATGTACGGCTGGCCGTCCGTGGGGACGCGCGCGATGGTGCCAAAGACGAACGCGAAGATGCCGGCGGCGGCAAGCGGTTGCAGCACGACCCACGCGATGCCAAGGAACGTCTGCCGGTAGCGCAGGCGCAGGTCGCGCGTGCCGAGCGCCTGGAACAGGTCGCGGTAATGCCAGATCTCCCGCAGGGTGTGCAGGGGCGACACGCTGCCGGCCCCGATCCGCACCACCGGTGCGTCGCTCACGTCGTGCTCCGCGTGGCCGCGACGCTCGCCGTGCCGGACGCGAGGGTGATGCCCTCGCGCTGAAATGCGGAGTAGACCCGCAACAGGATGGCCTGCCGTGCGTCGAGCGCCTGCGCGTAGTCGAGTACGGTTACATAGACCGCGGTCTCGAACTCGTGCCCGAGCGGCGTCGTGCCCACGAGATGCGACCGCTGGAAGATGGTGTGCGGCTGACCTTCAGCGGCCTGCCGGAACAGGTCGGGGATCGCCGACAGTTGCGCCGCATCGATCTGGAGAGAGACGGTGGTGCGCAGCAGGAACCGGCGCCCCTCGAGGCGGGCGTAGTTGCGGATGCGGCTGCGCAGGAGGTCGGCGTTGGAGACGACGATCTGTTCGCCGTTCACGCTGCGGATGCGCGTGGTCTTGAGCCCGACCCGCTCCACCGTCCCCTCGTGCTGGTCCACCACGACGTAGTCGCCGATCACGAACGGCTTGTCGAGCACGATGGAGAGCGCGGCGAAGAGGTCGCCGAGGATGTTCTGCACGGCGAGCGCGATGGCGATGCCGCCGACGCCCAGGCCGGTGATGAGCGTCGTGACGTTGACGCCATAGTTCTGCAGGGCGAGCAGAATGAGCAGGCTCCACAGGACCAGCCGCACGCCGAAGCCGAGTGCGGCCAGGGTGGTGCGATCGCTCTGCTGTGGATTGTTGCTGGCCCAGTGCGCGAGCCAGAACGTGACGAGGACGTCGGTCCAGGCAATCCCCTGAAAGACCAGGGCAAGGATCTTGACGATGCGCACCGCTTCATCCGCCGCCGGCGGAAAGGCGATGAACGCATCGAGCCCGACCACCGCGACAAAGACGAAGAGCGACGTCTTGATGCCGCGGACGAGCGCGATGGCCAGGTCGTCGGCCATCGTCTCGGTCCGCTCGGCGAGCTTGGCGAGCCGTCGTTCGGTGAAGGCCCGCACCACCCAGAGCAGGGCCATGCCGATGCCCGCGGCGGCCGCCGCCTGCAACCAGCGCTCGGGAGAGTGCCCGAGGAAGGTGCCTTGCGTCACGAGCGTGTCAGCGGCCGCGGCGACCTGCTCTGCGGCGTTCGACAGGCTCTCAGGTATCATGCTGGCGGCTGGCATCGTGTGACGGACAGGGGCAGGGCAGCGCGGCGAACGAATCGCGGGGGCGTGGCGTTCAACAGCAGACGGGTGGTTGCCCGCGTTCCGGATTGAAGTTACGCTCCCGACGTGGACCCGTCAGCCCGTGCGAGGGAACCTTGATCCCCTTGCGACGGTACGCCGGCTACCTCCCAACCGACCCATGCTGATTCGCCCCCCCGTTCCGCCCGATCTCCGGTCCTCGGAGATCACGCCTGAACCGCTGTACCTCACGCGACGTGAATGGCTGGCCGCCGCCGGTCTCACGGTCGGTGCCATTGCCGGCGTCACCACCGTGCTCCCGCGTTTGTCCGCGGCGCAGCAAGCCTTGGGCAAGCCGTATGGCCTGCAGGCCGACGACAAGCCGACGCCCTGGGACGACGTCACCAGCTACAACAACTTCTACGAGTTTGGGACCAGCAAGGAGGATCCGGCCGAGCAGGCGCGCGGCTTCAAGACGCGACCGTGGACGGTGAAGGTCGAGGGGCTCGTGAAGAAGCCCGGGGACTACGCCCTTGAGGACTTTCTGAAGGCCGGCAGGGTGGAGGACCGCATCTACCGGCATCGGTGCGTCGAGGCGTGGTCCATGGTCGTCCCTTGGCGCGGCATCATGCTGGCGGATGTGCTCAGGCGCGCGGAGCCAACGCCAGGCGCGAAGTTCGTGGAGTTCACCACGCTCTACGATCCCTCTCGCATGCCGGGCCAGCGCGTGCCGGTACTGCGTTGGCCGTACACCGAGGGACTGCGCCTCGACGAGGCCATGCATCCGCTTACGATGCTTGCCACCGGCGTCTACGGGCGCGACCTGCCCAACCAGAACGGGGCGCCGCTCCGGCTGGTGGTGCCGTGGAAGTATGGGTTCAAGGGGATCAAGTCGATCGTGCGCATACGGCTGACCGACCGCCAGCCGTCCACCGCGTGGAATGACTCGGCGCCCGACGAGTACGGCTTCTACTCCAACGTGAACCCAACGGTGGACCATCCGCGCTGGAGCCAGGCCAAGGAACGCCGCATTGGCGAGTTCCTGCGCCGCCCGACCCTGATGTTCAACGGCTACGCCGATCAGGTCGCCTCACTCTATGCCGGCATGGACCTGCGGCGGAATTACTGAGGGGAGACGGGGAGGGGTGCAGGGGCTTGGTGAGGAGAGACGAGTGGAGGGAGGAGTGAGGGGAATGCGACGGCCGCGCTGGTGGCCGTGGGCGGTCTGGATCATCGTGCTCGTCCCCGGTCCGCTGGTTGTGGCGGCCCTCGTTTCCGATTTCGTGCTTGGCACACGCTGGCTGGGGTCCAACCCGGTGAAGGAAGGCGAGTTGCTCCTTGGCCAGTGGACGATCAAATACCTCGTTGCGGCGCTCGCCATTACGCCCGCGCGGCGCATCACGGGAGGGAACTGGCTGCAGAAGTATCGCCGCACGTTTGGGCTCGCGGCATTCTTCTACGGCCTCACCCACTTCCTGTGGTATGCACTGGTGGACATCCAGCTTGACGGCGGCGAACTGGCGAAGGACCTGACGAAGCGGACGTACATCATCGTCGGCTTCACGGCACTCCTCATGATGCTGCCGCTCGCGCTGACGTCCACGCGCGCGGCCATAGCGCGCCTGCGTCATCGGTGGGTGACGTTGCATCGCCTCGTGTACGTCGTGCCGGTGCTGGGCATCGTGCACTGGTGGATGTCGGTGAAGGCCGATGTTGGCCCGCCGGCGCTGTACAGCGCGGTGTTTGCGCTGCTGCTCGGCTGGCGCTGGTGGCATGCGAGGCGCGAGACTTCGGGACATGCCACCACGCCGTCCACCAGACGCAGCGCGTGACGCGCTGATCATCACCGCGCCCGGACTCGAGACACTGGCGCGGCGGGAGCTGGCGGCGCTCGGTGTCTCCGCGACGGCCGAAGACCCCGGCGCAGTGGAGGCGCCGCTCTCGCTGCGCGACATCATGCGCGCCAACCTGCACCTGCGGACGGCGAGCCGCGTCGTCGTGCGCATGGCGGAATTCAAGGCGCTGACGTTCGCCGACGTGGAGAAGCACGCGAAGCGCGTCGCGTGGGAGACCGTGGTGACGCCGGGACGACGGGTGCGGTTCCGCGTGACATGCCGCAAGTCGCGGCTGTACCACTCGGGGGCGGTGGCGCAGCGCCTGACGGATGCGCTCGCCGGCTGCGCGCCGGGCGTTCTTGTGGCTGGGGCGGCAGGAGAGGACGAGGAAGACGGCCTCGGCGAGCAACTGTTCGTGGTGCGGTTATTCCGTGATCGGTTGGTGTTGAGTGCCGACACGTCGGGTGCGCTGCTGCATCGCCGCGGCTACCGCCAGGCGACCGCCAAGGCGCCGCTCCGTGAAACCCTTGCCGCCGCGATGCTCCTCGGTGCGGGATGGGACGGGCGCAGGCCGCTCGCCGACCCGCTCTGCGGTTCGGGCACCATCCCGATCGAGGCGGCGATGATCGCGCGCCGCATGGCGCCCGGCCGCACCCGTACGTTTGCCTTCGAGCAGTGGCCGGGGCACGATGCCGCGCAGTGGCGCAGGTTGCGAGACGAGGCGGCCGCCGCCGAACTCCCGAACGCCGGCGTCGAGATCAGCGCCTCAGACCGCGATGCCGGCGGTGTGGCCGCCACGCGGGAGAACGCCGCGCGCGCCGGTGTGACGGAGGACCTCGCCATCGCGCAGCAGTCGCTCAGCGCGCTGCGTGTGGGGGCCGCGCCGGGATTGCTCGTCGTGAATCCCCCCTACGGCATCCGCGTCGGCGACAAAGGACCGTTGCGCGATCTCTTCGCGCAACTGGGCAACGTGGCGCGAGCGCAGGCCGCCGGTTGGCGCCTCGCCATGCTCAGCGCAGACCGTGATCTCGAACGGCAGGTTCGCCTGCCATTCACCGAACAATGGAAATCGACGAACGGCGGAATTCCCATCCGGCTCGTCACGGCGGAGGTGCCGGATCATGAGTGAGCAGGGCGTCATCGTCTCGATCAACGTATCCAGCGGCGGCGTGCCCAAGCTTCCCGTGCCGGAGGCCCACGCGAGTCCATCGGGGCTCGACGGCGACGGGCAGCGGGATCGGCGACATCACGGCGGCCCCGATCGCGCGCTCTGTCTCTTCTCGATGGAGCGCATCGAGGCGCTGCAGCGTGAGGGGCACGCCATCGCCCCCGGCACGACGGGCGAAAACCTCACCATTCGCGGCCTCGACTGGGACACTATTGCTCCGGGTGTGCAGCTCCGTGCTGGCGGCGTCACGATGGATGTCACGGCGTACGCCTCGCCGTGCAAGTCCATCCGGCCGTCCTTTGCGGACGAGAATTCCAACCGCATTTCACAGCAAAAGCACCCCGGCTGGAGTCGCGTGTACGCGCGCGTTGTGGTTTCCGGCGAACTCCGGGTGGGGGACGCCGTGGTTCCAGGGCCGTCAATTCACGCCGTTGGCGATTAGATTTCTCGGCCTATGAGCCTCCCGATCTCATCCGCCTTCAACGACGGCTACATCGCCGAGCAGTTCGAGGCCTACCGACGCGATCCAAGGTCCGTCGAAGAGTCGTGGCGTCAGATCTTCCGACTGGCAGAATCGCTGGGAAATGACGCCCAGTCCGGGGCGCCGTCGGCGTTGCAACCGGCAGAGCTGCAGGCGTTTGCGCATAAGGTTGCTGGCGTCGCCCGCTACACCGCGGCCATTCGCCGGTACGGCCACCTCGCCGTGCAACTCGATCCGCTGGGGACGCCGCCGCCGGGAGCCGTCGAGCTCACGCTCGAGCATTACGGCATCACCGATGACGACCTGGATCTCGTGAGCGGAGCAGCCATCGACTTTCCGCACCTCGCCACGGCGCGCGACGTCGCGGAGCGGCTGAAGTACCGCTACACGCGAAACCTCGCGGTCGAGTTTGTGCACTGTGGCGCGGAGGAGGAACGGCAGTGGTTCCGCGCGCTCTTTACGGCGGAACAACTGACGCGCCCGCTCACAGATGACGAAAAGCGCGCCGTGCTGCGCCGCCTCTCCGAGGTGGACGGCTTCGAGCGCTTCCTCGGCAAGGCGTACGTCGGCTACAAGCGCTTCTCGATCGAGGGAACCGATGCGCTCGTACCGATGCTCGACACAGCCATTGAAGAAGCCGCGGCCGCCGGTGTGCATCACGTCGCCATCTCAATGGCGCACCGCGGACGCCTGAGCGTGCTGACGCACATTCTGGGTAAGCCATTCGAGCATGTCTTCGCCGAGTTCGAGGGGCGCCATGATCACCTCGACGGCACCTCCACGGGCGACGTGAAGTACCACCTCGGCTTCGAGGGACGGCAAGTCACCGCGAACGGAGCGACCGTTGACGTCTCGCTGGTGCCGAATCCCAGCCACCTCGAGGTGGTGAATCCGGTGCTGATGGGGCTGGCCCGTGCGGAGCAGCGCATCGCGGGCCACCCGCTCGAGCGCGATGAACGAACCGTCATTCCGGTGTGCATTCATGGCGATGCGGCATTCCCGGGCGAGGGCATCGTTGCGGAGACGCTGAACCTGTCGCGACTTGCGGGATACTCCGTGGGCGGCACGCTGCACATCATCGTGAACAACCAGGTGGGTTTCACCACCGACCCCACCGACTCGCGCTCGACGCGCTACGCCAGCGACCTCGCCAAGGGCTTCGAGATCCCGGTGATCCACGTCAACGCCGATGACGCCGAGGCGTGCGTAGCCGCCATGCGCATTGGCGTGGCGTACCGGCAGAAGTTCGGGCGCGACTTCCTGGTCGATCTCGTCGGCTACCGTCGGCACGGCCACAATGAGGGCGATGAGCCCACGTACACGCAGCCCGTGCTGTACGAACGCATCAAGGCGCACCCGACGCCGCGCCAGATGTGGGGACGCCGGCTCATTGCCGAGGGCGTGGCGACGCAGGCCAACGTGGACGCGGTGGAACGGGCAGTGGCCGAGCGTCTGCAGGCGCTGCATGCCGCGATGCCGCGGAGCGCGGTCGAGGCCGCGGCCGTGCATGCGGAGGAGGAGGTGCCGGTTTTCCCACCGGTAGCCGACACCGCCGTGCGCGCCGAGACGCTGGCAGCGATCAACGAGCAGCTGCTGCAGTATCCCACGGACTTCGCGCCGCACCCGCGCCTCGCCAAGCAGCTCGAGCGCCGGCGTGAAGCGCTGGGCGAGTCGGGCGGCATTGATTGGGGGCACGCGGAGGCACTGGCATTCGGCTCGCTGATCGCGTCGGGGATCTCCGTGCGCATCACCGGGCAGGACGCCGAGCGCGGCACCTTCTCGCACCGGCATGCGGTGCTCAGCGACGTGAAGACGGGGCGCAAGTTCGTGCCGTTGCAGCACCTGCCAGGCGCGAGTGCGACGCTGGACATCCACAACTCCGCGCTCAGCGAGATGGCCGTGCTTGGCTTCGAGTACGGGTTCAGCGTGGCGGCACCCGACACGCTGACGCTGTGGGAAGGGCAGTTCGGCGACTTCGTAAATGTGGCGCAGGCGATGATCGACCAGTTCATCGCCGCCGACCGCGCCAAGTGGGGGCAGGACAGCGGCCTCGTGCTGCTGCTGCCACACGGCCACGAGGGGCAGGGGCCCGAACACTCGAGCGCGCGGCTCGAGCGGTTCCTCCAGCTATGCGCCGAGAACAACATGATGGTGGCTTATCCGTCGACGCCGGCGCAGTACTTCCACCTGTTGCGGTGGCAGGCGCGCCGTGAGCCGCGGCGTCCGCTCGTGCTGATGCAGCCCAAGTCGCTGCTGCGCCTGCCGCAGGCAGCGTCGCGGCTCGCCGACCTGGCGACGGGCACGTTCCGGCCGGTGATCGACGATCCCGCGGGCGACGCGAAGCGCGAGCAGGTGCGCCGCCTCGTCTTCTGCACGGGCAAGGTCTATTACGACCTGATGGCGAAGGAGCCGGGCGCCCACGTGGCCGTGGTGCGCGTCGAGGCGCTGTATCCGTGGCCGCTGGACGAGGTCTCGCGGCTCGTGGACCGCTACCCGAACATCGACGAAGTGGCGTGGGTGCAGGAAGAGCCGAAGAACATGGGTGCGTGGAGCTACATTGCCCCGCGCCTGCGTGTCGCGGCGGGCAACGCGCTGGTCATCCGGTACATCGGGCGGCCAGAGCGCGCGAGCCCGGCGGAAGGATATCCGAAGGCACATGCCGACGAGCAGGGCCGCATCGTGCAGGAGGCGCTGGACGTGCCGCCGCCGCGCGGTGGCGCCGGCATGCGGCGTTCCGCGGCGCTCGCCAAGTAGCAGGAGTAACCGGAGGAGGCTGTATGACGATGCGCCCTTCGCGCGCGCTGTTCGCGTGCGCCGTGGTCTGCCTGCTGTCCGCGCCGCGATCCGCCTCAGCGCAGGACCGCGGCGCGGCCGCGTTGGATCACCTCGTGCACGGGCTGATGGTCACGCCGCGCGTGCTGGTGATTGCCGCGCATCCGGATGACGAGGACACGCAGCTCATTGCGTGGCTCAGCCGCGGACGCCACGTCGAGACCGCCTACCTGTCGCTGACCCGCGGTGACGGCGGGCAGAACCTGATCGGCAATGAGCTTGGTGAGGCGCTGGGCGCCATTCGCACGGACGAACTGCTGGCGGCGCGCCGCATCGACGGTGGCCACCAGTACTTTGCCCGCGCCTACGACTTCGGCTTTTCCAAGTCGGCCGAGGAGACGTTCAAGCACTGGGACCACGAAGAGGTGCTGCGCGACGTGGTGACGGTCGTGCGAAGCTTCCGTCCGAACGTGATTGTGGCCGTCTTCTCGGGGACCGAGCGGGACGGCCACGGCCATCACCAGGTGTCGGGGATCGTGGCGCGTGAAGCGTACGACCTGTCCGCCGACACCGCGCGCTTCCCGGTGGAGGAGTTCGGTCCTGCGTGGGAGGCCCAGAAGTTCTACCGCGGCGCCCGCTTCACCGGCGTGCAGGCCACGCTGTCATTCAATACCGGCGAGTACAATCCCATCGCCGGACGCAGCTATGCGGAGATCGCCGGCGAAAGCCGCAGCCAGCATCGGTCGCAGGGCTTTGGCGTGCTGCAGCGGCGGGGCGTGTCGATGGACGCGGTGTCCCGGCAGGCATCGCGCGTCAACGAAGCGACGCCGGCCACGAGCGAGCGCTCGATCTTTGACGGCATCGACACCACGGTCACGCGCCTCGACGCGGGCCTGACCCCGGACCAGCGTCAGATGCTCCGGACGGCGCTCGTGCACGCCGATTCGGCTGGAGCGGCGCTGGACTTCCGACATCCGGAACAGGCAATTCCGCACTTGTCGATGGTCGCGTCGGCCGTGGACGCTGTGCGCTCGCGCATGCCGAGCTGCCAGTTGCCCGTCGGCTACCGCCGACGGCAGGACTTCGTGAACTGCACGCCGGCGCAGCTCGACGCCGACGCGGTGGTCGAACAGATGCACGAGCGGAGCGCCGCGGCGCTGCTCGAGGCAGCGGGCGTCGCGGTGGAAGCGACCGCCGAGCGCGAGTTACTCGCCTTTGGCGACTCGATGCCGGCCGTGATCACGGTGTACAACCGCGGCCGACAGTCGGTGGTGGTCTCTGCAGTGCGGCTCAACGGCTACACGTCGCGACTGCCGAATCCGGTGGTCATCGCGCCAGACAGCGCATGGCGCGTCTCGCGCATGCTCGTCGGTCTCCTCGATACGCGTCCGTGGTGGCTGGGCGGCAGGAAGGGCGATCTGTTCGCCGACAAGCGCTCGCCCGCCGACGGCCTGGGGCGCGTGTCGGCCGTCTCGAGCGGGCTGCTGCGCGGGGTGGCGGTGCGCGAGGATGTGCGCCGCGAGTCGGAGGCGGGCGTCACGGTGACCGTCGGCAGTGTCACGGTGGAGTCGCCGCGCGAACCCGTCGTCTACCGCTTCGCTGATCCGGTGCTCGGCGAGCAGAACCGCCCGGTGGGCGGGGCGCCCGCGGTCTCGCTGTCGTTCGACCGCGGCCTTGAGTGGATGCAGGCGGGCAAGCCGGTGGACAAGATGCTGCGGCTCACATTGCAGTCGTATTCCACCACGGCGCGCGCGTACTCGCTGAACGTCGTTTCGCCGAACGGGATCACCGTCGACTCGGCGATGCGCAAGATCACGCTCGAACCGTTCGAATCGCGCGAGCTCTTCCTACGAATTCGCGGCACGCTCGCCGAGGGGCGCTACCAGTTCGGGGTGATCGCCGAGGGCGAGATGGGCAAGTACGCCGAGGGTTTCCGGACCATCGAGTACTCGCACATCCACCCCATCCGGCTATACCGGACGTCAGGACTCTGGTTGCAGGCGGTGCCGATCACCGTGCCGGCGGGGCTGCAGACCGTCTACGTCCAGGGAGTTGGCGATCTGTCGGCGGCCGGCTTGCGCCAGCTCGGCGTTCCGGTCACGGTCGTCACGCCACAGGAGCTGCCGCTCGTTGACCTGACGCGCGTCACCACGGTCATCGTGGGACCTCGCGCGTATCAGGCGTCGCCGGAACTGCGCGCGTACAACCCGCGGTTGCTCCAGTTCGTGAAGGATGGCGGGACCATGCTGGTGCAGTACGGGCAGCAGGAGATGGCGCGTCCGGGGATGATGCCGTACCCTGTGTCGTTCGCGCGTTCCGCGCAGCGCGTCACGCTCGAGGAGGCGCCAGTCACGGTGCGCGACCCGAAGTCGCTATTACTGAACTGGCCAAACCGCATCGGCGAGCGCGACTGGGCCGAGTGGGTGCAGGAACGCGCGCTCTACATGCCGAGCGTCATCGACAAGCAGTATGCGGCGCCGCTGGAAATGCATGACCCCGGCGAACCCGAGAACACCGGAGCCATCCTGATGACGCGTTACGGCAAGGGAACGTACGTGTACACGACACTCTCGCTCTTCCGCCAGTTCCCGGCGGGTGTGCTGGGGAGCGCACGGTTATTCGTGAACCTGCTCTCCGCCGGCCGCGAGCCGGCGCATCGGGCGCCTTCGCGGGTGCAGCCGTGAGCACGCCGTTCCGAAAGGTGCTCCTGCGGGTCCTCGCCGCGGAGCTCGTGGCCTGGGCGCTGCTCTTTGCGCTCCAATACCGCTACGCGGGCTGACGATATGCACTGGATCAATTGGGCGATCGTCCTTGGATACCTCGCGTACATCTCGATAGACGGCATCCGTCGGGCCAAGGGAACCAAGAAGCTGGAAGGGTACTTCCTTGGCAATCGCAGCCTGCCGTGGTGGGTGGTGGGGCTCTCGGTGATGGCCACGCAGCTGTCGGCCATCACGATGATCGGTACCACGGGGCAGGGCGCCAACGACGGCATGCGGTTCGTGCAGTTTTACTTCGGCCTGCCGGTGGCGCTCGTGATCCTCGGCGTCACCCTGGTGCCGTTCCTGCACAAGGCCAAGGTCTACACGGCGTACGAGTTCCTCGAGCGGCGCTTCGACGCCCGCACGCGGTCACTCACGTCGCTGTTGTTCCTGCTCTCACGCGGCCTGTCGTGCGGCACGATCATCGCCGCGCCCGCCGTGGTCTTCTCGTCCA
>JBAZTM010000030.1:0-39461 GCA_041661925.1 Gemmatimonadaceae bacterium | reverse complement strand
TGGTGCCCCCCTCCGCCTACAACCCCGCACGGGGTGTGTGCGTAACCCTCCCGTACGCCGATCTCACCGGAGGATCGTGATGACCCGTTCGATCGCACGCACGCTGGCCGTCGCCGGCCTGGCGCTTACCGTGCCGCTCTCGCTCGCCGCCCAGCGGCCGAGAAGCAGCGCGGCTGACTCCCTCAAGTACGTCTACCCCTCATTGCCCGCACTTGACGCCCTCAAGGCCGATGCGGTCAAGCGGGTCGACGCGAAGGCCAAGCTCATCCAGCAGATGGTGGACCAGGTCTATTCGTACGGCGAACTGGGTATGCAGGAGTTCGAGACGTCCAAGTATCTCACGGGCATCCTCGAACAGAACGGCTTCAAGGTGGAACGCGGCGTCGGCGGCATGCCGACGGCGTGGGTCGCACGGTGGGGCAGCGGCAAGCCGGTGATCTCGCTCGGCAGCGACATTGACGGCATCCCGAAGACCAACGCGAAGCCGGGCGTCGGCTACCGCGAGGAGTACCTCGAGGGCGCACCGAGCCACGGCGAGGGGCACAACTCCGGCGTGCCGCTGAACATCGCCGCCGCGCTCGCCGTGAAGGAAATCATGATCGAGAAGAAGATGCCGGGCACGCTGGTGCTCTGGCCCGGCGTGGCCGAGGAGCAGATGGCGGGCAAGGCGTTCCTGGTGCGCGCCGGCATCTTCAAGGACGTGGACGTCACGCTCTTCACGCACGTCGGGCAGGACCTTGGCGTGTCGTGGGGCCAGAGCAGCAGCACGGCGCTGATCAGCGCGATGTTCCGCTTCAAGGGAGAGAGCGCGCATGCGGCCGGCGCGCCGTGGCGAGGTCGCAGCGCGCTCGACGCGGCGATGCTGATGGGCATGGGATGGGACATGCGGCGTGAGCACCTCGAACTGCCGCAACGGTCGCACTACGTGATCTCCGATGGCGGCGACCAACCCAACGTCGTGCCGAGCTCGGCGACGATCTGGTTCTATTTCCGCGAACGCGATTCGGACCGCGTGAAGGCCAACTTCGAGATCGGCAAGAAGGTGGCGCAGGGCGCGGCGCTGATGACCGGCACCTCGGTCGACACCGTGATGATCATCGGCTCGGGATGGAGCGCGCACTTTTCCCGCCCGGTGGCCGAAGCGATGTACGCGAACATCAAGAAGGTCGGCATGCCCGCGTGGGACGAGAAGGACCAGATCATGGCCAAGGGCATCCAGCGGACGCTGGGCCAGAACGAGCGCGGACTCGGTTCGGGGAACGGCAACATCAGTGGACCCACGCCGGAATCGCAGCGCATGGGTGGCGGATCCGATGACATCGGCGACGTGAGCTGGAACGTGCCGACCATCACCCTGCGCTACCCGTCGAACGTGCCGGGTCTGCCGGGGCATAATTGGTCGAGCGCCATCGCCATGGCGACGCCGATCGCGCACAAGGGCGTGGTAGCCGGCGCCAAGGTGCAGGCCATGACGCTGCTCGACATTCTGTCCACGCCGAAGCTCGTGAGCGACGCGTGGGACTATTTCACGAACGAGCAGACCAAGACCACCAAGTACTATCCGCTCATCGGCCCCAACGATCAGCCGCCCATCTGGCTGAACCGCGACATCCTCCTCAAGTACCGCGAGGAGATGAAGAAGTTCTACTACGACCCCAAGAAGTACAATTCGTATCTCGAGCAACTCGGCATCACATATCCGACGGTGCGCGACAAGGTCGTGCCGTAGCGACCGCCCGGTGAGGCTGGCCTTTCTCACCACGGAGCACACGGAGAACGGCTGAGGGCCACGGAGTACTGCACCTACTTGGTGGAACGGCGAGCGCCACGCAGAATCCTGCGTGGCGCTCTGTCTTTAACCCCAGGGGTTGCAGTACTCCGTGGCCCTCCGTCTTCCTCCGCGTGCTCCGTGGTGAAGAAGGTCTGCGCGGTGCAGAAGGCCTGCGATAATCCGCTTGACGTTTGGCCCGCGAGCAACGCACGTTCGATCAGGACTTTGTTGCACTCTCACCACTCGCCATCTCCGGCCGCCCATGCTCGCCGACGCACTGTTCTGGCACCGGCTGCAGTTCGCCTTCACCATCACGTTCCACTACCTGTTCCCCGTCCTCACGATGGGGCTGGCGCTCTTCATCGTTGTCATGAAGGCGCTCGCGCTGCGTACGGGGGATTCGCGCTGGGACGATGCGGCGCGGTTCTGGATACGGATTTTCGGCATCAACTTCGCTGTGGGTGTCGTCACCGGCATTCCCATGGAGTTCCAGTTCGGCACGAACTGGGCGCGCCTCTCCCGCTACGCGGGACCGGTGATCGGGCAGACGCTCGCGCTCGAGGGGATCTTCGCGTTCTTCCTGGAGTCGAGCTTCCTCGCGCTGCTCGTGTGGGGCGAGAAGCGGCTTTCCCGGATGGCGCACTTCGCCGCTGCGGTCGCGCTTTTCGTCGGCAGCTGGCTCTCGGCGTACTTCGTCATCGCCACGAGCGCCTTCATGCACCACCCGGTGGGCTACACCGTCGGCCCCGACGGGAATCTGCAGATCGCGGACCTGGGTGCGGTTCTTCTCAACCCGTGGGCGCTGCTGCAGTTCGCGCACAATCAGGCGGCGAGCGTCGCCACCGCATCATTTGTCGTCGCGGCCGTCGGCGCGTGGTACCTGCTGCGGAACGAGCATACGGACTTTGCGCGTCGCTGTCTCACGCTGGGCGTCGGATTCGGCTTCGTCGCCAGTCTTGCGGTGGCCTTTCCGACCGGTGACATGCAGGCAAAAGCGGTAGCCAGGCACAAGCCGGCGGCGCTCGCCGCCATGGAAGGACGATTCGAGAGCGGGACGCGGGCCGGCATTACGCTCATCGGACAGCCGAACGTCGAGCAGCGCCGGCTCGACAATCCGATCACGGTGCCGGGCATGCTCAGTTTCCTGGCTTTCGGCACGTTCCAGGGCAATGTCGCCGGGCTCAACGAGTTTCCCGAGAACGACTGGCCCGACAACATCGAACTGCTGTACTACGCATTTCACATCATGGCGGGGCTTGGCACGCTCATGATCGGCCTCATGGGCCTCGCGGCGCTGGCGCTGCTGACGCGCCGGTTATTCAGCTCGCGTGCGCTCTTGTGGGCACTCACGCTCGCGTTCCCATTTCCATATATCGCCGTCACGACGGGATGGATGACCGCCGAGTTGGGACGTCAGCCGTGGGTGGTGTATGGCCTGCTGCGCACCGCGGACGCTTCGAGCCAGATGGTGCATGGTGGCACCGCGCTCTTCACGCTGATCGGCTTCATGGGCATCGACTTCATGATCGGCCTCGCCTTCCTCTGGCTGGTGGCGCGCGAACTATCGGCCGGGCCCGGCGTGCATCCGCATGGCGCGACGACACCGGAGGCCGCCCATGGCTGACCTCTGGTACGTCATCGTCGCCGGCGCGCTGACCGCCTTCGTGCTGCTCGACGGTTATGACTTCGGCGCGGGGATGCTGCACCGCCTGGTGGCCCGCACCGACGATGAACGCCGTCAGGTGATCGCTGCCATTGGCCCGTTCTGGGATGGCAACGAAGTCTGGCTGCTCGCCGCCGGCGGCGCGCTTTTCATGGCTTTCCCCAAGGTGCTCTCGGCGGGGCTTTCCGGCTTCTACTTCGCCATCTTCCTCGTGCTCTGGTGCCTCATCGGTCGAGGACTGGCTATCGAGTTCCGCTCGCATGTAGCCGACCGAATGTGGCGTTCGTTTTTCGACACGCTGTTCATGGCGACCAGCCTCCTGCTGGCGCTGTTCTTCGGCGTCGCCCTCGCAAACATCGTGCGCGGAGTGCCGCTCTCGGCGGATGGCTGGTTCACACTCGAGCTCTTCACGCAGTTCCGCGCCACGCCGCCGGTGGGCATTCTCGATTGGTACACGATTACGGTGGGACTCTTCGCCGTCGGGGCACTCGCCGTGCATGGCGGCACGTTCCTTGCGCTCCGCACCGATGGCGTTGTGCGCGACCGTGCACGCCTCGCGGCGCAGCGCGCGTTGATTGGAGTAATGGTGGCATGGCCGCTGGTGACGTGGGCAACCGCCGCGGTGCGCCCCGGCTTTTTCGACGCGTTCGCATCGCGTCCGCTCGCCTGGCTGTTCGTGATCATCGCCGTCGGGGGAACCGTGGCCGCTTATGCGGGCCTGCGAAACGGGCGCGACGGACTCGCCTTTGCCGGCAGCGCCTGCTTCGTTGGCGGACTCCTCGGCGCCACCGCGGCGTGCGCCTGGCCGGCGCTGCTCTACGCGGTGCCGGAGGAGGCCAACTCCCTCACCACTGCCAATGCCGCGGCGCCAGCCAACGGGCTGCGCTCAGCCTTCTTCTGGTATCTGCCCGGTGTGCTGCTGGCGTTGGGCTACTTCGCGTTGCTCGCCCGACTGCATCGCGACAGGGCGCGCGCCGGCGACTACGGGAGCCACGACTAGGCGCATCAGCAAAACACGTCAGCTAGGCGCGTCAGTTGCTTTCGAGTGCCGCGAGGTCCGTGCCGGCGATGGCGCGGACCTTTCGCGTGATCCGCTCGATATCCCAGTCCCACCAGCGCAGCTCCAGCAGCCGTGCGATGGTCACGTCGTCGAAGCGATGGCGAATCACCCGCGCCGGATTGCCGCCGACGATCGCGTACGGCGACACATCGCCCGTCACGACGCTCAGGCTGCCAATCACCGCGCCGTCGCCGATGGTCACACCGGGCAGGATCGTCGCACCGTAGCCGATCCAGACATCGTTTCCAACACGGGTGTCGCCCTTGTAAGGCCACGACTCGGGCGCTGCCGCTTCCCACCCGTGCCCGAAGATCGAGAACGGATAGCTCGACATCGTTGCCACATGGTGGTTGCCGCCGTTCATCAGGAACCGCACCCCTGCGGCTATCGAACAGAACTTCCCGATGACCAGGCGATCCCCGATGAAATCGAAGTGGTAGAGGACGTTTTCCTCAAACCGTTCGGCACCGGCCGGGTCATCGTAATACGTGTAGTCCCCAACCTCGATGTTTGGGCGCGTGATGAAGTTCTTGAGGAACGCGACACGCTCGGCGCCGGTAATTGGGTGGCGCGTGCTTGGCGATGGACCCTGCGGCATTGCTGCCCCACTGGACAAGGATCGCGAAAGATAGACACCCACGTCCGTTAGCCCCAGCCGGCGACGACGTAACGACAAGGGCTCGACCTTCTTCGCGGCCCTTCGTGACGTTCAACCTTCGCGGTGACAGTTTGAAATTCCCCCTTCCCGCCGGTACGTTGCGGGAGAACAGACAAGGCGAACTGCATGGCCCCCACGAACGTCTCGGATCCGCGTTACTACCATAAGGTTGTGGACTGCCAGTGGGCGTGTCCCGCCCACACCAACGTGCCGGAATACCTGCGCCTCATCGGCCAGGGCCGGTACGCTGACTCGTACCTGCTGAACCGCGAGTCCAATGTCTTTCCGGGCATCCTCGGCCGTACCTGCGACCGCCCCTGCGAGCCGGCCTGCCGCCGTGGGCGCGTGGACGAAAAACCGGTCGCCATCTGCCGCCTGAAGCGCGTGGCCGCGGACCTGCACGGTGACATCGCCGATCGGCTCCCCACGGCCCCGGCGCAGAAGAACGGCAAGCGCGTGGCGCTCATCGGGGCGGGGCCATCGTCCCTCACCGTCGCCAACGACCTGCTCCCGCACGGCTACGACGTCACCATCTACGAAAAGCACGCGAAACCCGGCGGGCTGATGCGCTACAGCATTCCGGCCTTCCGCCTGCCGGAGCGCGTTCTCGACGAGGAGTGCGGCTACATCATCGACATGGGCGCGCACATGCAGTACGGCACGCCCGTAACCAGCATGCGCGCACTCCTCGATGAGGGGTACGACGCGATCTTCGTGGGCAGCGGCGCGCCCAAGGGCAAGGAACTCGACATCCCGGGCCGCAACGACGCCGAGACGATTCATGTGGGGCTCGACTGGCTGTCGGCCGTGCACCACAAGCACATCGCGAAGATCGAGCCGAGCGTCCTCATCATCGGCGTCGGCAACACCGCCATGGACTGCTGCCGCACTTCCAAGCGCCTCGGTGCCACCGACGTGAAGGTCATCGCCCGCCGCGGCCGCAAGGATTTCAAGGCGTCCCCGTGGGAACTCGAGGACGCCGAGGAAGAAGGCGTGCAGATTGTCGAGAACCATGCGCCGCGGCGCTTCGTCGTCGAGAACGGCGTGCTCACCGGCATGGAGTTCGACCAGCTCAGCTGGACCGAGGACGCCAACGGGCGGCAGGCAAGCACCATCACGGGCACGGTTGTCATTCCGTGCGACGCGGTGATCCTCGCCATCGGGCAGGAGAATGCGCTGCCGTGGATCGAACCCGACCTCGGCATCGAGTTCGACGCACGGCACATGCCGGTGGTGGATCGGGTGACGCACCAGACCACCCGCCCCGGCGTCTTTTTCGGCGGCGATGCCGCGTGGGGACCGCTCAACATCATCTGGGCGGTGGAGCACGGCCACCAGGCGGCCATCTCCATTCACCTGCACTGCTCCGGTCAGCCGCTCACCAACCGCCCGCCGGTCGGCATGACGCTTACCAGCGCCAAGCTCGGCATGCAGTCGTGGAGCTACAGCAACGACTACAACCCGTCGAAGCGCGCCAAGATGCAGCACGAAGAACTCGTGAAGCGCTTCAGCGACGTCAGCATCGAGGTGGAGCTGGGCTTCACGCCGGAGCAGGCGGCGCGCGAGGTTGAGCGGTGCCTCAACTGCGACATCCAGACGGCGTTCACCGACGCGCTTTGCATCGAGTGCGACGCCTGCATTGACGTCTGTCCGACGAGCTGCCTCACCATCGCCCCGGCGCGCGACACCGAGATCGAACTTCGAGGGCACCTGTCGGCGCCGGCGCTCAACTACGAACAGGCGCTCTTCCAGTCGGGACCGCTGCCGCAGACGAAACGCCTGATGGTGAAGGACGAGGACGTCTGCCTGCACTGCGGCCTGTGCGCCGAACGCTGCCCCACAGCGGCGTGGGACATGCAGAAGTTCGACCTGAAGCTCGCCTACGCGGGCGACGTCGGCCGGGAGGCCGAGACACGATGAGTCGCATCAACGATTTCGCCTTCAAGTCGGCCACCGTCAACGGCACGGGATCGGCGAGCGCCAACAGCCTGCTCATGCAGGCGATCTTCCGCATGGGTATCCCGGTCACGGGCAAGAACATCTTCCCGTCGAACATTCAGGGATTGCCCACATGGTACGAAGTTCGGGTGAGCGGTGACGGCTACACCGGCCGGCCGGCGGCGATTGACCTGATCGTCGCGCTCAACCCGTCCACGTACGCGCAGGACATCGCCGCCGTGCGCGCGGGCGGGTACGTGGTGTACGACTCGTCGTGGCCGCTCGATGCCAAGTACCATCGCGCCGACGTCACCTTCCTCGGCGTTCCCCTCGGCGATTTGTGCCGAGAGGCATTCACCGGCGACCGCGACCGCGTGCTGCTGCGCAACGTCGCGTACGCCGGCGTGCTCACCGCCCTGCTGCAGATCGACCAGCAGCTCATCGAGGGGATGCTCAACGAGAAATACGGCCGCAAGAAGGCGCTGCTCGACGCGAACCATCGCGCCATCCGGCTGGGCTACGACTATGCGCGTGAGCACTTCGACTGCCCGCTGCCGTTTCACTGCGCGCCGATGGACGGCACGCGCGACTCCATCCTGATGGACGGCAACGCCGCGTGCGCGCTGGGCGCGCTCTACGCCGGCGCCACTGTGGGCGCCTGGTATCCCATCACGCCGTCCACGTCGCTGATGGAGTCGTTCAAGGCGTTCTGCCAGGAGTATCGCGTCGACAAGAAGACCGGACTCAAGCGCTACTGCATCCTGCAAGCCGAGGACGAGTTGTCGGCGGCAGGCATGGTGCTGGGCGCCGGCTGGATGGGAGCGCGCTCGTTCACGTGCACATCGGGCCCCGGCATCTCGCTGATGCAGGAGTTCCTCGGCCTCGCCTACTACACGGAACTGCCGGGCGTCTTCTTCAACGTGCAGCGCGCCGGACCCGCCACCGGCATGCCGACGCGCACGCAGCAGGCCGACCTGATGCTGATGGCCTACGCGTCGCACGGTGACACCAAGCACATCATGCTCTTCCCCGCCGATCCAGGTGAGTGCTTTGAACTCGCGGTGACGGCGTTTGATGTCACCGAACGATTCCAGACGCCGGTCTTCGTGGTGACCGACCTCGACATCGGCATGAACGACTGGCTCGTCCCGCGGTTTCAGTGGGACGACTCCTATGTCCCTGACCGCGGCAAGGTGCTTGACGCCGCCGCGCTTGAGAAGGTGCAGAAATTCTTCCGGTACGTGGACACCGACGGCGACGGCATCGCCGCGCGCACCCTGCCCGGAGTCAGCGGCAAAGGGGCGTATTTCACGCGCGGCTCGGGACACGATAGGTTCGGGGCGTACACCGAGGATGCCGCGGCGTACCAGGACGTGGTGGACCGCATCAAGCGCAAGTTCGAGACGGCGGCGCGCGAACTGCCCAAGCCGGCGTATACGCTTCAGGACGGAGCCGACGTCGGCATCGTGTTCGTCGGCAGTCCGGACGCCGCGGTGCGCGAGGCGGTTGACCGCCTGCGCGAGCAGGGGATCCGCGCCGATGTCATGCGCATCCGGTCGTTCCCCTTCGCGCCGGAGGTGACCGAGTTCCTCGAACGGTATTCGACCGTCTTCGTCATCGAGATGAATCGCGACGCGCAACTGCGTTCGCTCCTGGCAATTGAAACGGGGACGCCGCGCGACCGGATGATCTCGGTGCTCGACTATGCCGGAACGCCGATTGCCGCCGACACGCTGGTGAGCGCCCTGACCACGCACCTTGAAGGAGCGGCCCGATGAGTTCCATCGCCAAACCCTCCGTGCGCCACCCGAGCGCCCGCAAGAACGGCATCGGCCTCTCCAAGGCCGACTACGAGGGCGTGATGTCCACGCTCTGCGCCGGCTGCGGCCACGACTCCGTGACCGCGGCGCTCGTACAGGCGTTCTGGGACCTCGATCTCCCGCCGCACCTCGCCGCCAAGATGAGCGGCATAGGCTGCTCGTCCAAGACCACGGCGTACTTCATGAAGCAGTCGCACGGATTCAACTCCGTGCACGGCCGCATGCCGTCCGTGACGACCGGCGCCAACGCCGCGAATCGCGAACTCATGTACATCGGTATCTCCGGCGACGGCGATTCGCTCAACATCGGGCTCGGCCAGCTGGCGCACGCGATCCGCCGCAACGTGAACATGCTGTACGTCATCGAGAACAACGGCGTGTACGGCCTCACCAAGGGGCAGTTCTCCGCCTCGGCCGACATCGGCTCCAAGTCGCGCAAGGGTGAGGTGCACGATCAGACGCCCATTGATCCCGCCCTGCTCGCCCTCACCCTGGGCGCCACATTCGTGGCGCGCTCGTTCTCAGGCGACAAGGAACAGCTTGTTCCGATCCTCAAGGCGGGGCTCTCACATCGTGGCTTCGCGCTCATTGACGTTATCTCGCCGTGCGTCTCGTTCAACGACCACGAGGGTTCCACCAAGAGTTACGCCTACGTGCGCGGCCACGGTGTGGAAACGGTGGCCACGGACTTCGTCCCGCTGCGGCGCACCATCACCCTGCCCAGGCAGCACGAAGAAGTGACCGTGGTGCGGATGCACGACGGCAGCCAGGTGCGACTGCACGCCACGGCGCCGGGATACGACCCCACCAACCGCGAAACGGCGTACCAGCATGTGCGGGCCTGCCACGACCGCGGCGAGGTGGCCACGGGGATCCTGTACCTCGACGAGTCGGGGCGCGACCTTCACGAAATGAATCACACGGTGCCCACGCCGCTCGCGCATCTCCCCTTTGGCGAACTGTGCCCCGGCAAGGGGTCGCTCGACACGCTGATGGAGCGGTACCGCTAGACGCATAGGCACTGCTGACTGTCAGGAGAGCCCGTGCGCATGATATCGTTCAGCGGCGGGCTCTTCGTCCGTTCATCCCCTCCCTGAGGAGTTCACGCGTGTCTGCTCCGCGATTCGTTCGATTCGTCGTTGCGCTGTCGATCATCGGGCCGGCGGCGCTCACCGCCCAGGCTCGCCCGATTTCCGCCACCGAGATCGACGGCTACCTGCGCTTCCTCTCCAGCGACCTGCTCGAAGGCCGCGCCCCGGCCACTCGCGGCGACAAACTCACGGTGGAGTACCTCGCGGCGCAGTTGCGCTCCTTTGGCGTCGAGCCCGGCGCCAACGGCTCCTACATCCAGAAGGTGCCCATCGACATTCTCGACGCGAACCCCGCGACGATGCGCGTGGCGGCGACGGGCAAGGCGACGGCGCGCCTACGCTATCCGGATGATGTGGTCGTCTGGGGCGGTAGTGCCGTGGAGAAGAGCGCTGCCAAGGCGGAGATCGTCTTCGTCGGCTATGGCGCCGTGGCGCCCGAGTACAAGTGGAGCGACTTCAAGGACGTGGACGTGAAGGGAAAGATCCTTCTTATTCTCGTCAACGACCCGCCAGCCCCGGCCGCCGAACCCAAGCTCTTCGGCGGACGCGCCATGACCTACTATGGACGGTGGCCATACAAGTTCGAAGAGGCGGAGCGTCAAGGCGCTTCCGGCGCGCTCATCGTGCACACGACAGAACGGGCGGGCTATCCGTGGCACACCGTCGTCGGGTCGTGGGCCAAGGAACAGCGACTGCTCCCGCGCGATGCCAAGCTCCCGCCCGCACTCGGCTTCCGGGGCTGGATCACCGACAGTGCCGCCACGGCCATGCTCGCGCAGGCCGGGCTCAACCTGGCGTCGCTGCGCACACAGGCCGAGTCGCGCAACTTTCGGCCCGTGTCCACAGGCATCACGCTCGACGTCGCGTTCTCCAGCACCGTGTCGCACCTCGAGAGCGCCAACGTCGTGGGCATTGTCCGGGGCAGTCACCCACAGCGCCGCAACGAGTATGTCGTGATGAGTTCGCATTGGGACCATCTGGGCATTGGCCCCAAGGTCAACGGCGACTCCATCTACAACGGCGCGCTCGACAACGCCTCCGGCGTCGCCAACCTGCTTGCCGTCGCGCGCGTGCTGGCACAGGGGCCGAAGCCGGCGCGCTCGGTGCTCTTCTCGTTCGTCACCGCCGAAGAAAGCGGACTTCTCGGCTCAACCTACTTCGCCGAGAATCCGCCCGTTCCCACCGAAGCGATGGTCGCCAACGTCAACATGGACGGCGGCAACGTGCTCGGGCGCACGCGCGACCTGAACGTGCTGGGCGACACCAAGAGTTCGCTCGGTCCGCAACTGGCCGCGCTCATCCGGCCGCAGGGCATGCGCATCACGCCGGAGGAGTTCCCGGAGCGCGGATCGTTCTACCGCTCCGACCACTTTGCGTTTGCCAAAGTCGGCGTGCCCGCCGTCTCCATTGGCGAAGGCAACGACTTCGAGGGACGCCCCAAGGGGTGGGGCACGCAGCAAGGCGAGGACTACACCGCGCACAGGTACCACCAGCCGGCCGACGAGTACAAGTCCGACTGGGACCTACGCGGCGCCGTGCAGTTGAGCAACATCGTGCTCTCGTTCACGCGCACACTTGCCGCCAGTGCGGCGTGGCCGATGTGGAACAAGGATGCGGAGTTTCAACGGAAAGTTCGGAAGCCGACAATGTAGAGAGACAGATGGGAGTTAGGAGATGGGTGACCGGTGATAGCTGTCGGCTGATCTCCCATCTTCCTTCTCCCATCTCCCATCTCCCATCAGTTTCTAAATGACAACCCGCCTGTATTACACCGATTCGTATTCGCGCACCTTCGACGCCACCATCGTCGAACGTGCGGACGATGGCCGCCGTCTCTACCTCGACCGCTCGGCGTTCTACCCGACGTCGGGCGGACAGCCGAATGACCTGGGCACGCTGGGCGGCATCCACATCGTTGATGTGGTGGACGAGGACGAGCGCGTGGCGCATGTGCTCGCCGCGCCATACGCCGGCCCCGACACCGTGCACGGCGTCATCGACTGGACGCGCCGGTGGGATTTCGTTCAGCAGCATACCGGACAGCATCTCCTGTCGGGGATCTGCGAGGAATTGTTCGACTGGCCAACTGTCAGCGTGCACTTCGGCGACGTGCTCTCCACGCTCGAGATCCGCACGGCTACGGTGTCACCCAAGCAACTGCGCCGGATCGAGGAGTACGCCAATGAGTTGGTTGCCGAAAACCGCCCGGTGACAGTCACGTTCGAGGATGCGGCAGCCGTGGCGCCGCGCCTGCGCCGGCCCTCGCATCGCACGGGCACACTGCGCATCGTGAGCATCGAAGGACTCGACACCAGCGCTTGCGGTGGCACACACGTGCGTGCCACCGGCGAGATCGGCGCCATCCTGCTGCGCCGCATCGAGAAGATCCGCGACAACACACGCATCGAGTTCGTGTGCGGCGCCCGTGCCATTCGACGCGCGCGCGCCGATTACGACGCGCTCAGCGGCATCGCCACCCGTCTCTCGGCGAGCGTGGACGAAGTGGCGCCGCTGGTGCAGGCGCAAGCCGACGAGGCCAAGGTGCTGGCGTCCGCAAACAGGAAACTCTCCGAAGAGGTGGCCGGGCATCGCGCCCGTGCGCAGTGGGAGGCCACATCGCCTGGCAGAGATGGAGTGCGTCGGCTGCGCGGCGCGGATGGCATGTCGGCTGACGAGCTGCGCGCCTGGGCAGCGGCGTGTGCCGCGCTGAGCGCCACCGTGGCTGCTGGCGCCGTGCGCAGCTCACGCACCATCGCGGCAGCCGTGTCGGCGGACCTCAATGCCAATGCGGGCGCGCTGCTCAAGGAGGCACTGCAGCGCGTGGGTGGACGCGGCGGCGGTTCACCGCGCACCGCGCAGGGCACGGTGCCTGAGGATGCGCACGTGGATGCGGTGCTCAGCGCCATGCTCGAAGCCGAGTACCACCGCACTGCTCCCTGACACTCTACTTCTTGCGCATGCGCCGCACCCTGCTGATCACCGCCCTCGCACTCGCCGTCCTCAATACCGGCGCTGAAACGCTCGGGATGCATGAAGCCGTCTACATCCTGAAGCCGCTGGCCATCCTCGCCCTGATGGCCCTCGTGCTGCGTACAACGGCGGCTTCGAGATACCGCACCTGGATCGCTGCCGGACTCGCGGCGTCGCTCGCCGGAGACATCCTGTTGATGCTTCCGCAGGGACTCTTTGTGCAGGGGCTCGCCGCTTTTCTCCTGGCGCACCTCTGCTACATCAGGGCATTCGCGTCCGACGGCGCAGGGCGCAGTGCACCGGTGCTTCCGGCCCTGCCGGTCTTCGGCATCGCCGGTGCCCTGCTCTGGTATCTCTGGCCGTCACTCGGCCCCATGCGCCTGCCGGTCGCGTGCTACGTGGCTGTCATCAGCACCATGTCCTGGCAGGCCATTGCGCGCTGGCGCATGCTCGGCACCCCGCACGCCATGCTGGCCGCCGCGGGAAGCGTCTGCTTCCTGATGTCCGATTCCGCGCTGGCCATTCGCAAGTTCATGGCGCCGTTCCCCGGCGCCACGCTCGTGATCATGGCGACGTATTACGCGGCGCAGTTGGGGCTCGCGCTCTCTGTCAGCGCCGACGACCCCTCACTTGCAGCCAGAGGCCAGACGCTTCGCGTCGGGTGAGCGCGGGAAGAGCGCCAGCGCCGCCTTCGCCTCCACGCAGCCGCGCGTGCGGCTGGTGCGCGACATCATGAGCTGCGCATAGCGCAATCGCGCGCGGTACGACCCGGGATCGAGCGACACCGCGCGTCCAAGTTGGCCGGAACTGTACGCCGCCATCGACGTAATCTTGAGTGCGCTGTATTCCGCGGCGGCCAATCCCGTGAGGAGCACAACGGCGCCCAGCAGCGCGCGGCGACCCTTGCCCATGGGCGCGGTTGCCGCGCTCGGTGCAGGAGGCAGCAGCGCGCCCATGGCGCCCCAGAAGAGCAGCGTCGGCGTGGCCAGCAGCAGCACGGCGTCAAACGCGCCTTCGACCGCAACGACCACCACGATGGCCACGCCAGCGACGGCACGGAGTCGTTCGTCGAGCGGCACGTCGAGCCGGCCCCAGCCGATGATTCCGCTGAGGGCGAGCCCGGCCATCAGCGTGGCCCACACGACGAGCGTCGGAAAGCCGCGCTCCGAGAGCATCGCCATCCAGTCGCTCGACGGCCACGGATTGGCCGTCATCCCCGTCTCGCGGCTCAGCGAGGGATCCGACGATGGAGCGACCCCGGGATACTCGACCGCCCAGTTGCCCGGGCCGACGCCGAGCACGGGATGCTGCATGGCGAGCTTCCAGGAGTTCGCGTACTGCCGCAGACGGCCACGACCGCTCCCCTCGCGGTAGTTCACCAGTCCCTTGGCCGACTCGAGATACGGATTCTCGCTGCGCCAGTCGAGCGAGTTCGGAAGGACAATTGCCCCTGCACCACCGGTCAGCATGCCCGCGATGATGAGAATAAGCCCGCGTCGCGCCGACGAGTCACGCCAGAGCGTGCCGCGTCGCCACAGCCATGCGAGGATGACGATCACCGCACAGCAGACGAGCGCCAGCCAGGCGGCACGTGTGCGCGACAGCACCAGCGCCGCGGCATTGATGCCGAGGCCGGCGGAAGCCAGCAGGGCCCCTGGCAGTCCGCGCGCCGTGAGCGCCAGGTACCCGAGCAACGGCACGCCCATGGCGGCGGAGTGCGCCATGAAGTTGCGGTTGCCGAACGTGCCGCCCGGCGCCCGACTCAGCGACGTGAGGTCGCTCGAGACGCCGTATGCCTGCGCGAGTGCCGTGGCCGCCCCGATGACCGTTACGGCCGCGAGCCCACGAATGAGGACGTCCCGCGCGCCGTGCGCGGCGGCGGCCCGCGCGGCCCAGAACACGAAGGCGGCGCTGACGCTGATCGCCAGCGCCCGCATGGCCAGCCACCCGTTGATCGTGAACAGCGCCGAGACCGCGGACAGCGCGAGGAAGACCACGAAGTTCCGGTCGAGACGCGTACGCGGCAGTCCCACACCGCCCGCCACGGCCAGCGTCAGCGCCAGCGCAGCTCCGACGTGCAGCGCGAGTTCCTTGGGCACGAAGAACCGGTCGAGGTCGAAGGACCGGAATGGCAGCGCCCAGAGCACGGCGACACAGGCCAGCACCACCAGCGTCCATCCGCTGGCGGCACTCGTTCGGCGTTGAGCGGTCGTGGTCTGCACGACGTAAGAGCTAACGGACTCCGCCGCGCGACGAAAGGGCCGCCTGCACTTGCGTCCCTGCGGTGCCCGCGAGACGTTCCGCCACCACCATCATCCTTCGTTTTGTGCGGCCGTCCTGCCTCGCCATCCTGCTCGCACTCGCGCTCCCCGTCAGCCTGCTGCCGGCGCAGGGGCGTACCGGGCGTATTCGCGGTGTCGTCATCGACTCGCTCCTCGGCGCCACCCTGCCGGGCGCCGAGGTGCGCGTGGCCCGGCTGAATCGCACGGTGGTGACCGACAGCACAGGGCGGTTCGTTTTCGACAGCGTGCCACCCGGCGAGTGGACCGTCGCCTTCCGGCACCCGTCCCTCGATTCCCTCAAGATCATCGACTCCGGCACGCTGGTACGCGTCTTCGCG
Organism: Gemmatimonadaceae bacterium; assembly: GCA_041661925.1. Classification (GTDB taxonomy): domain Bacteria; phylum Gemmatimonadota; class Gemmatimonadetes; order Gemmatimonadales; family Gemmatimonadaceae; genus PNKL01. The sequence continues at coordinate 23,870 of JBAZTM010000030.1, read as the reverse complement.
GGTGCGAGCGCGCCGGTCACGCTGGCCACGCCGGCATTCGAGGCCATTCGCGACCGGTTCTGCGCCGAAACAGCTGACAGCCTGTCGCCCACGGTGGCATTCGGCAGCGTGCATGCCACGGACGGATCGCGCGTGCGCATCAACGTCGCCGTGAGCTGGATGCTTGGCGGCGCGTCGGGCGGGAGTGCGCGGCCGGGCTCGGTGCGGACAAGCGTCGAAGGCGAGAGCCAGGTCTGGGTCGCCTGCGGCATTCCGCGTTACGCGTGGTTCCACGCCACGGTGCACGATTCCACGCGCAGCGCCTCGGCTTTCCTTCAGATGGGGTCGCGCGACATTGCCGTCGGTGATCTCGTGTTGTCGTCGAGGAGCGGGCCGCTCGAGGGCACGGTCCGCGACCCCGACGGGCGCCCCGTCCGAGCGGCGCGCATCTCGCTCGTCGGCACCGGCACTGCCAGCGAATCCGACAAGTCGGGAGCGTTCGCCCTGCGGGATGTGCCGGGCAGCACCGTGACACTGGACGTCCGTGCCGCCGGCTACCAGCCCTCCGTGGTGGCCCTGCAAGCCAGTCTCGGACGTGTGGATGTGCGCCTCGCGCCGCTCCCCGAGCCCGAGATTCGCCCGCCGCGCGGGAGCGACTACCTGCGGCTGCTGGAGCGACTTTCCCGTGAGGGCATGTTGTTGATCACGGGACCGGACCTGGCCGCTGACAGCACAGCGCTCACCACCCAAACGCCAGCCGGCACCTGCCGCTGGTGGCTCGATGGCCGGCCGGTGGAACGCGAGTTCTTTCTCGCCCAGCCGCGGTGGTCGTGGCGCGCCCTCGAGGTGTACACGCGCGGCACAGACGCCCCGCCCGAGTACCGCTCGACGGACTGCCCCGTGGCCCTGCTGTGGACCGCGATGGCGGACTGGTAGGGTGGCGACGGCCGTTCCGGGTACAGTTGCCGGAACCCCTGCCGGTGGCGCATGGTATGGTAGGGGACAACCACTGGAGAGACGTCGTGCTTCGAAACACCACGCGGGCCCTGCTGGTCGCCGCAGTCACAGCTGCCGGATGTGCGTCCGGTTCGTCGGGTGGGACTCAGGCAACGCCGAATGTCACCGTGACGCCGGTCACCCAGCGCATCGTTTCGCCCGGCTCGACGCTGAACATCAACACGGTTGACGTGAATGCGGGGTACTCACAGATCGTCATCGGCACGATGGATGCGGCCTGGACGGCGCTCAATGTCGTGTACTCCGAGCTCAAGATCCCGATCACGACGCTCGTGGATGCCCAACACCTCGTTGGGAACGAGAGCTTTAAGGTGCGGCGTCGCGTCGGCGAGATACCGATGCAGCGCATCCTTGACTGCGGCAACGCGCAGGGCATCCCGAACGCCGAGACGTACGACATCCTGATGACCATTTCCAGCTTCCTGGCGCCGAATCCCAAGGGCGGCCTCAACCTGATCACCCGTATTGATGCGACGGGCCGGTCGCCGAATTTCGCGCGCGAGAACGCCGTCACCTGCCACTCCTCGGGGACGCTGGAAAAGGACATTGCGGAGCGCGTGCGCAAGAAGCTTGGCACCTAGTCGTTGACCGCCTGAGCGACCTGCCGCTCGGGCCATACTGATATCCATGCCCATCTTTCCCGAGACGCTCGACACGGCCGCGCGGTTGGCGGTGGCGGCGCTCGTGGGTCTCGCGGTGGGCATCGAACGGCAGCGGTCGGGCCGCACGGACGGCCCTGACCAGGACTTCGCGGGACCACGCACCTTCCTGCTCATCGGCCTGCTCGGCGGACTCGGCGGCCTGTTCGTCACGAATGACGCCCAACTCACCGGGGCGGCGCTTGTGGCCGCTGGTGCGCTGCTCGCCGTCGGCGCGTACGTGATGACCGCGCGACGCGACACCGAACACGCGATAGACGGCACCACCGAGGCTGCCGCGCTGATCGTACTCGCGCTCGGCGTGATGGCGGGCGGTGGCGCGCTCAAGTTCGCCGCTGGCATTGCGGCGATCGTGGTGCTGGCGCTTGCCGAGAAGCATCGCCTGCACGGGTGGGTGGATCGCGTGGACCCCGTGGAAATGCGCGCGGCCCTTCACTTCGCCGTGCTGGCGCTCGTCGTGCTTCCCATTCTGCCCACGACCATCCCCACCCCGCTCGGCGACCTCACCCCGCGCGCCACGTGGATGTTCGTCCTCATCATCTCGGCGCTGAACTTCGGCGGCCATCTGGCACGGCGCGTCGTCGGGCGCGAACGCGGTTACGCCGTCACCGGAGCGCTCGGCGGCCTGGTGTCGTCGACCGCGGTCACGTGGGGCTTTGCGCGCAGCAGCCGTGACGAAGAGCCGCTTCGCGCGGCCTACGCCGCCGGCGTGGTGGCCGCCTGCACCGTGCTCGTGCCGCGTGTGGCGGTGGTCACCCTCGCGCTCAATCGTGACGTCGGCATCGCCATGCTCCCCTACCTCGCCGCGCCTTTTGTGGCAGGCGTCGCATTCAGTTGGTGGATGGCCCGTTCGCCGAGTGTATCACAGACCTCGGTTGATGAGACCCCGCGCAGTCCGCTGCGGTTGGGCGCCGCGCTGCAGATGGCGCTGGCCTTTCAAGTGGTGCTGCTGCTCATGGGGCTTGTGCGCACCCACTTCGGCGACGCCGGCGTCTATACGACGGCTGCCCTGTTCGGCACCACCGATGTTGACGCGATTACGGTGGCGATGACGCGCATGGATCAGGGCGGTTTCGCGACCGTGGCGGCGCGCGCGATCATCGTCGCCGTCGCATCGAACACCCTCGTCAAACTCCTGATTGCCGCGGCGATCGGCCGCGGCGCCTTCCGGTTGCGCGTCGCCCTGGCGCTGGGCGTGATGCTGGCCGCGCTGGTGGCGTCACTTCTGCTGCTGCGCTGACGCGCGACCCTGAAACGAACGAGACGGCTAGAAGCGCTCGCCCTTCGCCTCGCGCTGGGCGCTGCCGGCGGCGCGAATGCGCGGATAGAGCGTCCAGAAGACGAGCGCCAGCCCTACCGCCTGCGCGAGGCCGCCTACGAGGATCGCCGTGCGCAAACCCCGGCCGGGTTCGAAGCCGGCAAGTACTTCGGCCGTGATTCGCAGGGCCGTGCCCGGCGCGATGCACCACCACGCCGCCTCGGCCAGCCGGGGCTTGTACCGGGTGTCGTCGCTCGAGGGGCGCGGAAAGAGCCAGAGCGCCACGCCGGCGATCATCATCATCACGAAGCCGACCAGCAGGGCGTGCGTGTGCGCGCTGAGTTCACGCGCCGAGATGGCGTCCCCGCCCAGTTCGCGACGGACGAGCAGCCAGACACCGAGGGAAAGGCCGACGACGAGAAAGGCAATCGCCGTCTTCAGGAAGCGACGCGCGAGTGAGTGCATGACTCCAGTCTAGCGAACCGCGATGCGGTCGCCAGCCGTTATCCCTGCATGGGGAGCTTGCGTCCCGCTCCGTCGTCGCGTCGTGGCTTCGGCCCTGAACCATCCAGCGTGCGCCACAGGTTGTAGATGAACAGGAACGCACCGATGGCCGCGAGCGCCGCGCCCACTTCCACCGCCCGGCGCGCACCGGGGAGCCACGGTAGGAAGATGAACCCGAGCACGAGCACGATGAGCCCCGTGTTCGACGCCCACCAGTGTACCTCGGCCATGCGGCGGCTGTGCAGCGGATGCCCCGTGAAGCGCGGAATCACGTGATAGGCCACGCCGAAGATCAGCATGGACACGAAGCCGAGTAGGTTCAGGTGAGCATGCGCCGGGCGGTAGATGACGGCGTTGGGCGCGAAGCCCATCCAGATGCCGAAGCAGATGCCGAGGCCCAGGGAGACGAGGGCGCTCTTGATGAAGTAGCGTACGAACCAGTCCATAGGGGCAGATGGCGGATGGCGGATGGCAGATAGCAGACGATGCGTTATACCGCGCGCAGTTCCTTGAGCACTTCGTCGAGGTCCAGGCCGTGCCGCTCGCAGACGAGCGCCAGCGGCTTCGCACCCCCGCAGCAGCTGTCGAGTCCGTGATGGGCAAAGACTTCGAGGGCGCGCGGGGTGGCCAGGCTGATCTCATTCAGCGTCATGGTGGCGGCGATGGTCGTTTCAGTGGTGTCAGGCATGCGGTCCTCCTTGGGGTACGTACACGCACCATTAAAGTGGTATTATACATACCATTTCTCTGTCAGGGAAGTTCCTGAGTTTTCCGACGGCTTCTCCGGGGGGTGTTGGAGCATTTCGCCCACGGGGCGTATAGATTGCAGGGACGACCCTCAGCCATTGGATCCCATGGCCAATCCGCGCGATCAGGAAGTGCAGAAGCTCCTCAAGAAGCTCGCCAAGGCGGGGCCGGTGAAGCCGCGCGGCGAGTTCGGGAAGACCTACGACAAGACGGCGCCCAAGCGGGCCGAAGAAGACCACGAAAATCAGGCCTTCTTTAAGGAAATGAAACGGCGCGACTTCTAGTCGCGCCGTTCGAGCGTTCCGGGGTAGCGAAGGGCCTTACGCGGCCTCGCCTGGTTCGAGCGTGAGCATCCGGCGCAGCACCTTGCCGACCATCGACTTCGGCAGCTCTTTCCGGAAGACGACCTTGCCGGGCACCTTGTAGAACGCCAGGTGCTGCTTGCAGTACTCACGGAATTCCTCGGCCGTGGCTGACGCGCCTTCGCGCAGCACGACGAACGCCACCGCGATCTCGCCCTTGTAGTCGTCGGGGAAGCCGCGCACGCCCACCTCGGCCACCGCCGGGTGCGCCTGCAGCACCTCCTCGATGTCGCGCGGCCAGACCTGCATGCCGCCCGGCTTGATGAGGTCCTTCTTGCGGTCGACGATGAAGACGTAGCCGTCCTCGTCCAGGTAGCCCAGGTCGGCGCTGTAGATCCACTCGCGGCCGTCTGGGCCGACGCGGCGCATGATCGCCGTCTCGCTGGGGTTGTTCCAGTAGCCGCGCATGATCTGGCGCCCATGGATGATGATCTCGCCCACCTCGCGCGTGGAGAGGACCTTCATCGGATCATCGGCGTCCACGATCATCACGTCCACGTCGGGAAACGGCATGCCCACCGAACTCAGCTTCGTCACGCCGCGGATGGGATTGAGCGTGGCGGCGAGGAGCGTCTCGGTCATCGCGTACCCCTCCACCATGGTGACCCCTGTCGCGGCCTCGAAGCGCCTCTTCGTCTCCGCCAGCAGCGGTGCGGCGCCGGACACGCAGGCGCGCAGCGACCTGAAGTTGGCCTTGCCGTTCTTCACATCCTTGTGCCCCAGCAACGCGTTGTACAGCGTCGGAACGCCGCAGAAGATGGTCGGCTTGACCTGCTCGAACGTCTTCACGATGTCGTCGAGATCGCGGGGGTTCGGCACCAGCGCGATGGGGTTGTGCCCGATGAAGCAGACTGACTGCACGCCGCACGCACCGTACGAGTGGAACATGGGGAGCGGCAACATGTACACGTCCGTCCACGGCTTGAACTCGGCGGCGAACCACGCGCGCACCTGCAGCCCCGTGCTCACGAGTCCGTTATGGTGCACACGCACACCCTTCGGCGTGCCGGTGGTGCCGCCGCTCAGCAGGATCATGCAGTCATCATCCGGCCCCGGCCGGAAGGCCGGGCGCGCGGTGCCGCGATGCGCGGCCAGCACGTCCTGCAGCCACAGGTCGCCGGCCTGCAGCGAGATGCGGTGTCCGTGGCGCTTCTCCATGAACAGCGTGAAGAGCAGCGACGTCAGCGACGGGAAATACTCCTTGATGTTGGTCGCGATGATCTGCGGATTGCCCACCTGCGCCTGCACGTGCTTCACGCGCTGGTAGAAGGGCGTCAGCGTCACGACCACCTTGGGCGTCATGTCCTGGAGCGGCCCGACCAGTTCCTCTTCGGTGTAGATCGGGTTCAGGGGCACGAGAATCGCCCCGATCTTCCACGCCCCCAGCTCGCAGATGAAGAACTGCGGCGAGTTGGGCAACAACACCGCCACGCGGTCGCCCTTCGTCACGCCCATCGCGAGAAGGGCGTTCGCGAATGCGGTGCTCAGCGCGTCGAGTTCTCCCAGCAAGACCGCGCGTCCCTTGAACAGCAGGGCGGCATGGTCCGGTCGTTCCTTCAACCCCTCATCGAGGAAGTCCAGCAGTGTGCTCGAGGGATACTCCCCAAGCGTGCTGGGAACACCGGGATCGTAGTGCGCGAGCCAGGGGCGATTGACCATGGTCCGGGGGTGCGGGGGTTGGGAAAACCTCGCGCAATATGGCGAGGTCCGACAGCTTCGCAACGGGGCGACCGCCACCGCGGTTCCAAACAGGACTCGGACGCCACTGATCCAACACACTTCCCCCGACTATCGTAGAGGAGGCGTGACACCGCCTTGACTCGCACGACTCCTCCCGACCCTATCCGCCATGCGCCGTTTCCTCGCTGTCCTGCTCGTCGCCCCGCTCGCGCTCGCTGCCCAGCAGTCCGCCGCCGACACGCCGGCCCTCGCACGCGCGCTCGCACTCCTGAAGACCGACAACGCCTGGACGCTCCAGAAGCAGGTGGCGCTCTGTGAGATTCCCGCGCCGCCGTTCAAGGAGCAGGCGCGCGGTGTTGCCTTCCGCGCGGAACTCGTCGCCCTCGGCTACGCCGACGCGCGCATTGACGAAGTGGGCAATGTGGTGGCCGAGGTTCAGGGAGCGTCAACGGGGCCGACCGTCCTCATCGCCGGTCATCTCGACACCGTCTTCCCCGAGGGAACGGACGTCAAGGTTCGGCAGGATGGCGCGCGGCTCAGGGGACCCGGGATCGGTGACGATTGCCGCGGTCTCGCCGTGGTGCTCGCCACGGCTCGCGCGGTGAAGCAGTCGGGGCTGCGCTTCGCCGGACGCGTGATTTTCGTCGCCAACGTCGGCGAAGAAGGTCCGGGCAATCTCCGTGGCACCCGACACCTCCTCGGCACGAGCTACAAAGGACAGGTCAACTACTTCATCTCGGTGGACGGCGCGGGGACGGACATCGTGAGCCGGGCCGTGGGAAGCAATCGCTACAACGTCCACTTCCTGAGCCCGGGCGGACACAGCTACGGCGCCTTCGGCATGCCGAATCCCATTCACGCGATGGGACGCGCCATCGCCACCATCAGCGACATTCAGGTGCCGCGCTCGCCCAAGGCCACGTTCAACGTGGGCATCGTCTCGGGCGGTACGTCAGTGAATTCCATCGCCATGGAAGCGGTGATGGACGTGGACATGCGCAGTGAGTCAGCGGAGGAGTTGGCCAAACTCGATGTGCAGGTGCGCAAGGCCATTAGTGACGCCGTGGCTGCTGAGAAGGCACGGTATCCGGGTTCGACCAAGGGCCTGACGGTGCGCATGGATACCATCGGCATCCGCCCCACCGGCGCGCAGTCCGATGACGCCCCCATCGTGCGCGCCGCGCTGACGACCGCGCGGCAGCTTGGACTCACGCCGACCATCGGGGCCTCGAGCACCGATTCCAACTACCCCATCTCGCTTGGGATTCCCGCCATCACGATTGACGGCGGCGGCGATGGCAGTGGCGCACACTCCCACGACGAATGGTACGAGGACGGACCGGCGGGGTATCTCGGACCGCAGTGGGCGCTGCGCATCGTCGCGACGCTCGCTGGAGTCGCCCGCTGAACGCGGTCGTCATGAATCAGGCTCATACGCGCGTGTTCGCATCGCCCGTATGAGCCCACGCCACGCGCGTGGGTGGGCGCTGGCCCTTGTGCTCGTGGGGTGGCATGCGTCACGGCTCGAGGGTCAGGTGCAGCGCACGGCGCCGGACACGATGCAGCGCGCACGGCCAAAACTCACATGCGTCGTGGCGAAATTGGCAGACGGCGATTCCTTCACCTGCGCGGACGGTCGCAAGGTGAGGCTGCTGCTCATCGACGCCCCCGAGATGGCGCAGGCGCCGTGGGGTCAGATGGCCAAGCGCCAGCTTGAGATGCTCGCACGCCCCGGCTCGACGCTGCGACTTGAGCTCGACCGAACGCCGACCGACCGTTATGGACGCTCGCTCGCGTACGCCTGGGTCGATACGGTGATGATCAACGAGGCGATGGTGGCCAGCGGATGGGCGGTTGTCCTCGCCTACGAGAACGTGCGCCACCTCGAGCGGCTGCAGCGCGCGGAGCGCGCAGCCCGGGCAGCCAAACACGGATTCTGGCAGGCATGGGCATTCCGGTGCCGCCCCGTGGATTTCCGCGCGCGGCGATGCGGGGCTTCACCCCCGTAGGGGCGGGGCGCGCGTGTCTCGTGTTGTGCGGCAACCGCTGACGCCGACGACGCATTCACCCTGATACCAGTGCAACGCGCCCGGCTCACATTCAGGGCATGGCTCCGCGCACGATCACGGCACTGCCCGCCCCCTTCGAACGCTACCCGATTTTGGTGTGGCTCGCGGGTCGCTCCGGGCGCAAGGCGCATCGGACTTTCCGAGTTCGCCAAGTGGTGCAAGGCGGCTTCGCGCTGACCTGTGCGCTGCTCGGCGTGCAGTTCGCACGATGGGTGGGGAGCGCACAGGCGGGCGACCTCCCACTCCCGGCACGGCCGACCGGCGCCGAGGGCTTTCTCCCCATCAGCGGATTGATGGGCGCGCTCGACTGGGTCTATCAGGGAAGCCTGAACGTCATCCATCCCGCCGCAACCGTGCTGGTGCTGCTGGCGATCGCGCTCGCCTTGCTGCTGCGGAAGTCGTTCTGCTCGTGGGTCTGTCCGGTCGGGTTCCTGTCCGAGGGGCTGGCCCGCCTGGGACGCACGGCCTTTGGCCGCAACTTCCGCCCGTGGAAATGGCTGGATATCCCGCTGCGCGGCGTGAAATGGCTGCTCATGATCTTTTTCGTCGGCTCGGTGCTGGTCATGGGACGTGAGGAGCTTTCCGCGTTCCTGTCGTCGCCCTACAACCGCATCGCCGACGTGAAGATGGGGCTCTTCTTCACCGACATCGGAACGGTCGGGCTCGTGGTGATCGGCGTGCTGGTTGTGGGGTCAGTTTTCATCCAGGGACTGTGGTGCCGCTACCTGTGCCCCTATGGTGCCCTGCTCGGCGCGTTCTCCTGGGCCTCTCCCACGCGCATTCGCCGCAATCCCGAGGCGTGCATTTCCTGCGGACTCTGCGACAAGGCGTGCATCGCGCGCCTTCCGGTGGCGTCCAAGGACACGATCCGGAGCGTGGAATGCACCAGTTGCATGGACTGCGTCGCAGTCTGTCCCAAGAGCGATGCACTCGGCCTCCACATTGGCCGTCGCCGGATTGCGCCCCTGGCCTACGGCGCGGCCGTGGTGGGGCTGTTCCTCGCCGGCTACATGGGCGCGCGCGCGTCGGGGATTTGGGAGAACGCCATCACTGACGCCGAGTATGTGGAGCGGATCCAGAACATCCGCTCGAACGAGTACGGGCATCCGGGGATGGAAGGTCCGACGGGGAGCACGCCCAGCACGCGCTGACCTCGGGATGCGGCTCACACAGACGCGCCGGGGCTGAAGCGCCAGGCAACGAAACGACGGACTTTGGCCACGTAAAGACTGGCCCCCGCGCCGTTTGTGCCCATATTCCTCGGGGTTCCTCCGTCCTCCGCCCCCCTCCCATGTCCGACTTTCGTGCCCGATTGGACGCGTCCATCGCGTCCCAGTATGTGATCGATCGCGAACTCGGCGGCGGCGGGATGTCGCGCACTTACGTCGCGACGGAACGCGCGCTGAATCGCCGGGTCGTCATCAAGGTGCTCGCGCCGGAGTTGCTCGCCGGCGTCTCGGTGGAGCGGTTCAACCGCGAAGTCCTCCTGGCCGCGCAGCTGCAGCATCCGCACATCGTCCCGGTGCTGGGCGCCGGCGACGCCGACGGCCTCCCCTGGTTCAGCATGCCGTACGTGGACGGCGAGTCCGCACGCGCACGCCTGGCCCACGGTCCGCTCGCCATCGGCGAGGTCATCAGCATCCTGCGCGACGTCGCGCGCGCGCTGGCCTTTGCGCATGCGCACGGCGTCGTGCACCGCGACATCAAGCCCGACAACGTGCTGCTGGCCGCGGGAAGCGCCACGGTCACCGACTTCGGCATCGCCAAGGCCATCTCGACGATTCGTGGCGATGCGCCGGGCGGTACGCTCACCGCCATCGGCACCTCCATCGGCACGCCGGCGTACATGGCGCCGGAGCAGGCGGCGGGTGATCCCGATGTTGACCATCGCGCCGATTTCTACTCGTTCGGCGTGCTGGCGTACGAACTGCTCGCCGGACGGACGCCGTTCCACGACTTGCCGCCGTCCCGCATGCTGGCCGCGCAACTGAGCGAGAAGCCGCGCGACATTCGCGAACTGCGCGCCGATACGCCCGCCGCGCTCGCGCAGATCGTCATGCGCTGCCTCGAGAAGGCGCCCGCCGACCGGCCGCAGCAGGGCATCGACATCGTGAAGGTGCTCGATTCGGTGACCTCGAGCGGCGCAGGCACGGCCGCGCCCGTGATCCTCGCCGGTGGGCAGATGCGCACCGGACGCGCCATCGCCATCTGGGCCGCGGCGACAGTGCTCGTCGCACTGACGGCGTGGGCTGCAGCGCGTGTCATCGGCCTTCCCGAGTGGGTACTCCCGGGCTCCGTCAGCGTGATGATGCTCGGCTTGCCGATCATCGGCCTCACCGCCTACGTGCAGCGCACGGCGTATCGGCTCTACACCGCCACCCCCGCATTTACGCCCGGCGGCAACACCGCGGCGCACGGCACCATGGCCACGCTCGCGCTCAAGGCGAGTCCCCACGTGTCGTGGCGGCGCACCTGGATCGGCGGCGGCGTGGCCGTGGGCGGTTTTGCGGTGCTCGTCCTCGCATACATGGTCATGCGCGCCATGGGTATCGGCACCGTGGGCTCGCTCATCGGCAAGGGCGCGTTCGGCCAGAACGAGACAATCATCGTCGCCGACTTCAAGAGCCCGGTCAACGACACGACGCTCGGCATCACTGTCTCCGAAGCGCTGCGCACCGATCTCGCCCAGTCGAAAAACCTGAAGGTGCTCACCAAGGCCGCCGTGGCCGAGGTGCTGCGCCTGATGCAGAAGCCGGCGGACGCCGCCGTTCCGTTCACGCTCGCACGCGAGGTGGCCAGCCGCGAAGGGGCCAAGGCGGTGCTCGATGGCGACATCGTGGAACTGGGCGGCAGCTACGTCATTTCGGCGCGCCTCGTGGGCGCGCTCGACGGTGCCGAACTCGCCACGTTCCGGCGCACCTCCAAGAACCAGGGGGAGCTCGTCGAGGTGCTCGGCGAGTTGTCCAAGGACATCCGCAGCAAGGTGGGCGAGAGCCTGCGCGAAGTGCGCGAGTCCATCCCGCTCGAGCGCGTCTCCACCTCGTCGCTGCCGGCGCTGCGCAAGTACGTGGAAGGCGTGCAGCTCATCGCCACCACCGGCGACAACGCCAAGGGACGCGAGTTGCTGCTGCAGGCGGTGGCACTCGACAGCACGTTTGCCATGGCCTGGCGGCGAATTGCCGCCAGCTATTCCAACGACCCCGGTTCGCAGGCTGCGCAGCAGGCGGCAAGCACCAAGGCGTATCAATTCCGCGACCGACTCAGCGACAACGAACGCCTGTTGACCGAGGCGTACTACTGGTCGAGCGGCCCGACGCCAGACCGCGACAAGACTATTGCTGCATACGAAGCCCTGATCGAACGCGATTCGACGAACCGGTCGGCCACCAACAACGTGGCCATCATGTACTGGACGATGCGCGATCGGGCGAAGGCGGAGGCGTCGTACCGCCGCGCCATCTCGGTGGCCCAGCCCTTTGGCGGCTCGTTCGTCGGCCTCATGCAGGTACAGATCGAGCAGGGCAAGCTCGCGGCAGCCGAGTCAACGCTGGCGCTGTTCGAAAAGAAGTTGCCGACGCACGGCGACATTCCCTCCTCCCGGGCGATTCTAGCTCTGGCCAAGGGCAACGTTGCAGCCGCCGATTCGATCCTGCGAACCTCTACGCCGACGCTGCGCACCGACGACGCGCGACGGACGACCGCATTCGCGATGGCCAATATCCTGGCGGCCCGCGGCCGGGTGCGAGAGGCCATGCGCTGGACGGCCCAGTCTGTACCGACTCAAGGCAGCCCGGCGGTGCTCAACGCGGGTCGCTTGCTCGTCGCGCTCGACAGCGCCTGGGTGCAGGCGTACTACCTCAATGACGCCGCGGCGGCAAAGGCGACAGTGAAGCGCGCGCTCGAGCGCGTGCCCATCAACTCGCTCGCGGCACCAGACCGTCCGTGGGCCACGCTCCTCAACATCGCAGCCGTCACGCGAGACGTCGCCTCGGCGCGCGTGTACGCCGCCGCGCAGCAACGCGACATGGTTTCATCGAACCTGGGCATGCTCAAGGGGGCTGTACCCGTGACCCGGGGCGTGCTCGCCATGGCAGAGAATCGGCCACAGGACGCGGCGGCGCTTTTTGCCGAAGCGGACAAGGGAGACCTCGGCCCCGAACAGATCGGCCCGTGGCGTGCCCAGGCATTGGACCTCGCCAACCAGCCAGACTCGGCGATTGCGGAATTCGAGCGATTCGTCGGCTTCCGTGATGCCATCTACTCACTGCACCGCGACTACCTCGCTGGCTCGCACAAACGCCTTGGCGAACTCTACGATGCCAAGGGGAATGCGCCGAAGGCCATCGAGCACTACCAGAAGTTCGTGGACCTCTGGAAGGACGCCGATCCGGAGCTGCAGCCCAAGGTTCGTGACGCGCGTGCGCGGCTGGACGCCCTGCGAAGGAAGGGATCGAAGGGCTGAACCGCAGCGCGCCCGTGCCCGCCTACTCCCACCGCGCCACACCCCATCTCATTCGTTCGGGCGATTACAACTCTCGCGTCGACGGTGCACGTTCCACTGGGAAGGCAGCGCGTCGGCAATACGCCGACGTGAGCTCGGCACACCCCGCTCCGGAAGGTTGCGATGCTGAACGGCATGAACGGGTGGATGGGTGGCTACGGACTGTCGCCGCTGATCGGCATCCTGCTCGTCGTCTTCCTGATCGTTGCCATCGTGAGGATGCAGCAGAAGAAGTGATGCGCCGCTGCAAGCCGTCGGTGACCTCACCGGCGGCACGATCTTCCGGTTAATACGTGGGGAGTCAGGTGCTGAGTGAACACCCCGTCAGGGCACCAGAGACTGCATGGCCGGGTACACGAAGCGAGGAGCGCTGGGTGAGTTCGTCTTTCCTGTCTAATCATCAAGGAGTCCGCGATGTACGCCTCCCGTCGACCATTTGCGTTGTTGTCCTTCGTCGCCCTGTTGCTGTCGGCCTGCGGCGCCTCCGACAACCCGGTTGACGGAGCGACGAGTGCGCCATCGCTGGCCAGTCTTCAGCCTGCGAATGCCGCGATTGGCGTCGATCCCGGCGCCCCGGTCGTGCTTCGCTTCAACCATGCAATGATGACCGGTATGGAGATGCTGGTCGTATTGCACGAAGAAAGCGTCACCGGCGCCGTGGTCGCCGCCGTCGCCACATGGTCTGAGGGTCGCACGGTGCTCACGCTGAATCCGCAGGTGCCGCTAAAGCGCGCCACGAGGCACGTGGTGCACCTGTCGCCGAGCCTTCAGGACACGGCGGGTCGCATGATCAACATGTCACCTGCCACAATGATGGGTGGCCAGACGGTCAGTGGCAGCATGATGGGCGGCGGATCGATGATGAACGGTCAGTGGGGACCAGGCATGATGGGCGCCGGCTGGCAGGCATCCAACGGCACATTCGGGGTGATGTTCACGTTCACCACGTCGTAGCGCGACGTCAGGGGTCGCCTGGCATCGGAGTGGCCACCAGTACGGCGGTGACGATGAGCACCGCCAACGCGGCCACGAGTTCAACCGCCGCGGACCTTCGCAGTCGGGCAGTCGAAGACGCGCCACTCCCCAGCGATGGCAGTACGCGTTTCCAGTTGTAGGCACCGGTGCCGGCAGCGACCGACAGCAGCGCGAGCTTGACCAGCAACACTTGCCCGTAGAGCGAATGAACAAGCTCGGCAACCGCACCAATGTTGCGCCATGCGGCGATCGTCCCAGTGACTGTAAGGAGTCCCGCGAAACCCAGCGCCGGCGCGCTGAACCCTCGCATCACGGCGGCAATCTGTCCGTGGCGGTTGTCGCCGCTCGAACGGAGCACCGCTGGTATGGCGATCAGCATCACGGCGGCAAGGCTGCCAATCCACCCGCCGGCTCCGATCACGTGCAGCGTGTGGATGACCGTCGCTGTCGGGGAGACCGCCGCATGACCCGACATGGCGATGCTCAGTGCCAAGGCGACCGCCGCCACGGTCAGCGCCTGCCATCCGAACGCGCGTACGTGACGAATTCGGTACTCTCCCCAAAGGCCGACCGTGATTGCGGCGAGCGCCAGCCACCAGCCGCGTCCCCAACTCGAGTCAAGGAGTAGCGCGCCCAGCGTTGACCGCGACCAGGATTCCTCCGTGCCGAAGAATGCGGCGTGTTGCGCCGCCAGCCGGGCCAGCGTGGTCGCAAGGATGGTCCACAGCAGCGCCCTCGTCCACCACAGCGAGGCGCGTTCCCCCACGCCATTTGGCACCGGTGTGCCAATCGAGGCACTCCGGCAAGCAAGTGGGAGGACCGCGAGATGCAGTGAGAGAATTCCGAGCAGTCCTACCAGCGCAATCGTCAGGATCGCGCGGATTGCCACATAGGCCGGAGACGCCACACCGAACACCGGGGCCATCGAGTCCTGTGACAGCGGAATGAGCGTAGACACCACCAGTGGTGCGATCATCGCCGCGCGCCGCGAACTTCCGCTGCGATGCGAGCGCCCGTGAGCGACGTGGTCGCATCTGCTTGAACCGGAGGTGCCGACCGCTTCGCTGGACGAACAGAGCCTGCATCCACCACGAAACTGAATTCCCCGCGCACGGGATGGCCGTCGACTCCTCCCGCCTGCCACTTCACGGTATATCGGCCTGGGCGCATCGTGCCGAGGATCTTCACGGTCAGTGTCTTTGCGTCGCCCCTCACGGCCCGTATCGAATCGAGGGACACGGCGTGTCGCGTCGCATCAAGCAGCGTGAGCCGGCAGAGCCCAACGACGACAGCCTCGTGAAATGCCAGGCTGATCTCGCGGGGCGCAGTAGCCAAACGGCTCTCTGGTGCGGGTACGGCGCGAAGCAGGCGCGGATGCGCGGATATCGAGCGAACCGGGAGGGCGAGCGCCACAAACAACGCGAGACCGAGACGCAGGACGTGGAATGGGCGAGTCATATGAGCTCCTGGCAGGGGGGCAATAGCTGCGTCACGTTGGACCGACAGGCGTGGTCGCCGGTTGAAGAGGACGACACGCCATCTCCAGCCGGCGTGACGCACGCGGCTACGGCCGCATCATTGAGGCATGGGTTCCGATGCCCCCACCGGCGACTCCAAACCACTGGCGACGCGACAGCCTCGTCGCGGGACGACCCGCATGGTCAGGCGATCCGGCCGGACCTTCCGTGTTGTCGCTGCGAGAATCCTGCTGCATATACACTCCCAGCCGGCGCTAGCCGGCGACGTTGTCGGATGCGCCCGCTTGGCGCACCACCAGTTGTGAGGTCGTCGGCTCCGCTGCATCGGACGCCGCGGCCAGTGTGCGTTCCTTCCAGAGTGAGTAGACCGCCGGAATCACCACGAGCGTCAGCACCGTGCTCGAGATCATCCCGCCGACCATTGGCGCGGCGATGCGCTTCATCACGCTCGCTCCGGTCCCGTTGCCCCAAAGAATCGGCAGCAGGCCGGCCATGATGGCGGTGACCGTCATCATCTTGGGTCGCACGCGTTCCACCGCGCCCTCGATCACCGCGTGGTACAGGTCGCCGACGGTCGGTTGCCCCACACGCGCCAGCTGCTCCTTCCACGCGTGGTCCAGGTAGATGAGCATCACCACCCCGGTCTCTGCGGCCACGCCCGCAAGCGCAATGAAGCCGATGGCCACTGCCACCGACCAGTTGTAGTCCAGCGCCCAGATGAACCAGATGCCGCCGACCAGGGCGAACGGAAGCGAGAGCATCACGATGAGCGTCTCGCCGACGTTCTTGAAGTTGAAGTACAGGAGCAGGAAGATGATGGCGAGCGTCGCGGGGATCACGAGCTTCATGGTCTCCTTGGCCCGCTGCATGTACTCGTACTGTCCGCTCCACACGATGGAGTATCCGGGCGGCACGGTGACCATGTCATCCACCATCTTCTGCGCCTCGGCGACGTAACTGCCGAGGTCGCGTCCAGCGACGTCGACGTACACCCACGCCGTCGGCATCGCGCCTTCCGTGCGCACCACCATTGGTCCGGCAACCTGCTTGATCGTGGCGAGCTGTCCGAGCGGGATCTGCGCACTGCCGGCGGACATCGCCGAGCCGCCCATCGCCGCACTGCCCCTTGCCGCACTGCCCATGCCGCCGCTGCTCGGCGCTGGCTGGGCGCCGGCGTCATGGTTCATCGGCACCAGCACTGACATCAACTGCTCTGGCGTCTCACGCAGCTCCTGCGGATAGCGAACACGCACGCCGTACCGCTCGCGCCCTTCGACCGTCTGCGTAATGGTCATGCCCCCGATCGCGGTGGCGATCACCGCCTGCACATCCGCGATGTTCACGCCGTGACGCGCCGCCGCCGCGCGATCGATATTGATGTCCAGGTAGTATCCGGACTCCGCTCGTTCCGCGAACACGCTGCGGGTACCCGGAACCATCTTCACCGCCTCTTCGACCTGCTTGCCGATGCGTTCGAGCTCGCCGAGATCACTGCCGAACACCTTGATGCCCACAGGGGTCCGGATACCTGTCGCCAGCATGTCGATGCGACCTTTGATCGGCATGGTCCAGGCGTTGGTCACGCCGGGAACGCGAACAGCCGAGTCCATCGCGGCCACGAGGGCATCGTAAGTCAGGCCGGGTCGCCACTGATCCTTCGGCTTCAGCGAGATGGTGGTCTCGATCATGTCGAAGCCCGCCGGATCCGTGGCCGTGTTGGCGCGCCCCGACTTGCCCCACACGTGCTCCACTTCGGGGAAGCTCTTGAGCACGGAGTCCTGCTGCTTCAACATCTCCCGCGCCCGCGCCACCGGAATGCCCGGCAACGTCGTCGGCATGTAGAGGATCGTCCCCTCCTCGAGCACCGGCATGAACTCGCTGCCAATGCGCGTCCACGGAATCCACGTCACGATGAGCGCCACGACCCCCGCCAGGATCACTGGCCCACGATGACGGAGCACGAAGTCGATGACCGGACGATACACACGAATCATCGCCCGATTGATCGGGTTCGCCCGCTCCCGAAAGATCCGTCCGCGGATGAACAGCCCCATCGTCACCGGCACCAGCGTCACCGACAGCAGGCTGGCGGCGGCCATGGAGAACGTCTTCGTGAACGCGAGGGGCGTGAACATCCGCCCTTCCTGTCCTTCCAGGCTGAAGACGGGCAGGAACGCCACGGTAATGATGAGCAGGGAGAAGAAGAGGGCAGGCCCCACTTCCTTGGAACTCTCAACGACTACCTGCCATCGCTCCGCCGTCGTCAGCGTTGACGAGTTGAAGGACCTCGGACGCTTGCCGTCCACGGGAGGACCTTCCTTGGCGTCCACCGCACGCTCGAGGTGCTTGTGCATGTTCTCGATCATGACGATCGCGCCGTCGATCATGGCGCCAATGGCGATCGCGATGCCGCCAAGCGACATGATGTCCGCGTTAACGCCCACCCAGCGCATCGCGATGAACGCCATCAGGATGCCGACCGGCAAGGTGAGGATGGCCACCAGCGCTGACTGCGCATGAAACAGGAAAAGCACGCAGACGAGCGCGACGATGGCGGATTCCTCAAACAGTTTTCCCTTGAGCGTCGCAATCGCCCGCTCGATGAGGTCACTGCGATCGTACACGGTGCGCACGACAACGCCCGGCGGAAGTCCCTTCTCCACGCTTGCGAGCTTCGCCTTGACGTTGTTGATCGTCGTCAGCGCATTCTGGCCGAAACGCATCACCACGATCCCGCCGACGGCGTCCCCGCGCCCGTCCAGCTCCGCCACGCCACGCCGGATCGCCGGCCCGACGCTTACACGCCCAAGTTCTTGCACGCGAATGGGCGTGCCGTCACGCGTTGCCCCCACCACCACGTTCTCGATGTCGGCGATCGACTTCAGGTACCCAAGGCCGCGTACCATGTACTCGCGATCGGAGAGTTCCATGGTCATGGCGCCAACATCGTTGTTCGCGTTCTGCAGCGCGGCCATCACGCGCGTCACGGGAATGCCGAACGCGAGCAGTTTTGCCGGATCGATGTCCACCTGGTACTGCTTCTCGTACCCGCCGATGCTCGCGACTTCCGACACGCCGGGCACCGCCGTGAGCGCGTAGCGCAGGTACCAGTCCTGCACGCTCCGCAACTCGGCGAGGTTGAGCCGCCCAGTCGTGTCTTCCAGGGCGTATTGATAGACCCAGCCGAGGCCGGTGGCATCGGGGCCAAGCGTCGGGGTAACCGTTGCGGGCAACTTCCCCTTGATGCCGTTCAGGTACTCGAGCACTCGCGATCGGGCCCAGTACAGGTCCGTCCCGTCGTCGAAGATGACGTAGACGAACGACACGCCAAAGAAGGAGTACCCGCGTACCGTGTGCGCGCCGGGCACTTTCAGCATCTCGGCGGCAATGGGATACGTGACCTGATCTTCGACGATGCGCGGCGCCTGTTCGTTGTAATCGGCCTGCACGATCACCTGCACGTCCGACAGGTCGGGCAGCGCCTCCAGCGGCGTGCGCTGGATGGCAATGACACCCCCGACGGTCGCCGCGATCGTGAAGAGCACGACAAGCAGCCTGTTGGCGACTGCCCACTCGATAATGCGCTTGAGCATGGCGGTGGCCCTCAGGGCTTCTTGGGAGTGGTGTGCGCCGAGTGGTCCATGCCTGGCATGTCGGCCATCGGGTCCTTTGCTTTCGCCGGCGCGGGTACGGGCCGCTTGGCTGCAGATGGCGCAGCGATGGGCGGTTTGGCGGCAGCTGGCGCGTTGCCCACCGGCGTCGGTGGCGTGGTCACGTCCATGCCCGGCATGTCGCCCATGCCGCCGAGTGCAGTGCCCAGGTTGGACTCTGCGTCGACGAGGAACGTCGCGGATGAGACGACCGTTTCACCTGCCGTGAGGCCGCGCAGGATCTCGATGCGCAGGTCATTGGAAGCACCGAGCGCAACCTCGCGCGGCGTGAGGTGGCCGCTGGTGTCGCGGACGAAGACGATGCTGCGCTCGCCAGTCGAGAGCACCGCGGCGCGCGGCACCGTGAGCACGCCCGTGCGCGCCGTGCCCGCAATGAGGATGGTGGCGTACATCCCCGGCTTGAGCTGCAAGCCGGGGTTGGCCAGCACGACGCGCACGCGCACCGTGCGCGTCTGGGGATTGAGCGTCGGATAGATGTAGGAGATCCGTCCCGTCAGGTGCCTGCCCGGCAGCGCATCGAAGTCGGCGTGCACCATCTGGCCGGTGCGAACGTTCGCGATGTCCTGCTCGAAAACCTCGCCCTCGACCCAGACGGTGCTGAGGTCGGCCACCCGGTAGAGCGCATCGCCAGCCATGATCTTCTGCCCCGCGACGACGTTCTTCTCCAGCACGTAGCCGCTGGCGGTGGACCGCAGCGTCAGCGTCTTCTGCACCTGCTCGGTGCGCTCGATCGTCGCAATCTCGCTCGCCGGGATGTCCCAGTATGCGAGCCGCCGGCGTGCAGAGCTGAGCAGGTCGTTGGCGTTCCGTTGGGCGTCGGTGCTGGCAGCCGAGACATCGCGTGCAAGCCGCTTAGCCAGCAGCAACTCCTCCTGCGCGGTGACCAGCATCGGCGAATAGATAGTGAGCAGCGGCTCGCCCGCGGCAATCGGTTGACCAGTGGCATTGATGAACAACCTGTCCACCCAGCCGTCGATCTTGGGCGAGATCGTCTGCAGGCGCGTCTCGTCGAACGTCACCTGTCCCACGGTCCGCACTTCCTTGGCGAGCGAGCCCAGCTCGGCCACCGCGAAGGTGACGCCGATGCGCCGCTGGTCGGCCGCCGACAGCATGACGGCCTTCGCCGTGCCGTCGCCGGCAGCGGTCGCGCCGTGATTGTGGCCGGTCGCCGTCGATTCTGGCGCGCTGCGGCCGCGGGTGGCAAACCAGACGCCGCTGACAGCGAGCGCGAGCACCGCGAAGTAGATGAGCCCGCGCGTGAGTGTCAACCCGGAAGCCGGCGTCGCGCGGCGCATGGGATCGGTCATGTGGTCGGTCACTTGTCACCTCGCGTTGCCGCGGAAGTCTTGTTCGGGTCAAAGAGCACCTGGCTGGTGAGCATCTCGAGATCCGCCCACGCCTTTCCCTGGTCGGCGTCGAGCGCGTAGAGCTCCTGCCGGTACTTGTTCACGGTCATCTGGTTGTCGAGCAGCGTCATGAAGTCCACGGTGCCCACCCGATACGCCGAGAGCGCGGACGCAACGGTCGCCTCCGCCTGAGGCAGCACGGTGCTGCGGTAGAGCTGCAACAGGTTCCGGGCCCGCACGAGATTGGCGTAGGCCTCGCCCATCTTGCCGCGCGTGTCGGCGCGCATCAGCGCGACATCCGCCTCGGCCATCCGTTGCATGGCGACGGTTTCTTCGCGCATCCGGTATTGCCGGTGCCGCGCGAAGATGGGAATCGAGGCGCCGATCATCAGGCTTCCCATGCGTTCGGTGCCACCCATCTCGCCGCCGCGCTGCGCGTACTGCGCTCCGAGTTGCAGATCCGGCCAGATCTCCTTGCGCGCCAGCTCTGCCGCTGCCTCCGCTCCCCGCACTTCCTCGAGTCCGGCGCGAATCATCGGCCGATTGCCGCGCGCAAATGAGTCGAGCACGGCGCGCGGCGGAATCGAGTCGGGAAACTGCGGCAGCGCCGGAATGCCAACCGGAACGTCGGTGGGGCGATCGAGCAGCGCATTCAGCCGGGCCACCATCGTCTGCCGCATGGCCTGCATGCGCACGGTGTCCTCGACCATCCGGGCAATCTCCACCTGCGCGCGCAGCACGTCGGCCTGGCGACCATCGCCCACGCGGTACATGGAGGCGGCAGTCTTTTCGATGTCCTGCAGCAGGCGTACGGTGCTGCGCATGACATCCAGGCGGCGATCGGTGGCGTAGAGGTCGTAGAACGACATCGCGATCTCACTGCGCAGTTCCCACGTGACTTCCTGCGCGCGCTCGGACGCCGCCGATGCCTGCGCGTCGGCCACCCGTCCGGCCATCGCGAGTTTTCCGCCAAGCGGCAGCATCTGCATCACCTGCACCTGCCGCATGCCCAGCGTGGGCATCGGTGCCAGACTCGGGAGCATGTAGTTCATGAACCCGAACTGGACCTGCGGATCGGGCGGACGAGTCGCACCAGGCACGCGTGCCCGTGCCGCCTGTGCCAGTGCGCGGGCTGCCGCGGCGCGCGGACTAGCGCTCTGCACTTGCGTGTACAGGTCGCCGAGGAGGACTGTGCCGGATCGGCTCGCCACGGGTGGTGCCGAGAGACCGGGATCCTGCGCCATGAGCACAGCGGGAGCGAACGCGAGGCTGCCGGCGATCCAGAGGATGCCGACAACCACACCGCGTCGCGCGATGGGATTGATCGTAGTTGACATGAAACGGAGGGAGTGCGGGTCAGCCGGCGCGAGGGCGCGCTCGGCTCTCGCCCGCGTCAGGCGCGGGCGTGACTCACCTCAGGCGCGCGGTGGCGGTGGCTCCGGGGCGTTCGACACGGACTGCCAACGAGCGGCGTACGCCGTATGCGGTGCGGCAACCGCGATCGTGACTGGTGACGCCGAAAGTGCCTGCGATTCGACGGCCGCAATGGTGCATGCGGCGCTCGTGCAACCGGCGGGCATCGTCGGGCAACACGGATGCTGGCCGTGCTTCTGCAACGGGGCGGTCGGCATCGGCATCTGATGGCCTGCGTGCGTCATCGGCATCGCGGCGCGCTCCACCTGGTCACACGCACGTGCCGGCGACGCCATCGTGAGATGGAGCGTGGCGGCCGCGATGGCGACGCGAAGGAGGCGGAAGGCGATATGCATTCGTGAGCAGATTCGTACACCCGAAATGTCCGGCGATTCGAATTGTCGCCAATCGGGGTTCTGTATGGAAGGTGTAAGGTTTTGCCTGAAAGGCAAATTGAGGATGACTTTCTCGCCGCTGAACGCCACGGGAGCACCGTCCATGCCGCAGCCAACTCCTTTGCTGGCATCATAGTAAGGCCTGGCAGAGGCTGGCTGACCTCCGCCGCTCAATTCGCAACGCGCGACCGATCGCTGCGATGGTTTCGCTGACCTGTGTCGCTTCGGAATCGTGCATCGCCGCATCGCGCGAGCGTGGATCTCCGGTAATTGTCCTACGGCCACCAACAACCCCGTGCTGGGCACGTCGCCACGCCGATGATCGAAGGAACGCAAAGTGCGCCGACCACCTCAGGGCCCAAGGGCCCGATGATCCGCAGGTTATCTTCCACGGGCGGCGGTGCGCTGAGCGCCGCCATGCCCTCATCCCACGCACTCATGTCCATGCTGCTGCGCCGTCTCGTCGTGCTGTCCCTCGCCGCTCTCATTCCCATGGCGGGCTGTGGCACGCCCGAGCAGAAGGCGGAGGTGGGCGTGACGGCCGCGCCAGTGACGGTGCTCCCTCCGTTTCAGCAGGAGCTCGCGTCCATGAAGGCGGAGGTCACGCTCCCTGGCACATGGAAGTACGGCTATCGCCTTATTGATCGCGCCGACACCACGTTTGGGGGCCATCAGGCGGTCGAGTTCCACTACACCGCCGATTCCGCGTCTGGTGTCCCGCCGCGGCTCCTGATGGTGATTCGCGCGTTCAAGAAGCCGGCGTGGGAAAAGGTGCGTGCCTCGCAAGGCAACATTGCGAAGGTGCTCGCCGAGCACGACGGTGAGGTCTACAGCTATTCGATCGTCACGAAGAGCCCGTATCCTGTGGGAACGGCATCCACGCTACGGGTGGACCAGATGATGATGGGGCTCATCGCCGAGACGAGCCCGTTCCGGATGACGTTCAAGAAGTAGCTGTCCGGCGCCGCCGCACGCCGATCAGCGCGGCGGCGCGGGCGCTTCGTGGAGCAATCGGCGAACCGCCGGCTCAAGGGACGCCATCGCAAGCGGGCCGAGCACCTTGTAGCGCACTCGGCCGGTGCGGTCGAGCAGCACCGAGGTCGGGTAGCCCTGCATGCCGCCAAAGGCGGTCTCGATGTCTCGCCCGACCATCGCCACCGGATAGGTGATGCTGCGCTCGGTCAGGAACTGGCGCACAGTTTCCGGACCGGTGCGGTCCACCGACAGCCCCAGAACGACGAGCCCCGCAGAGTCGTGCCGATACGCCATGGCCTGCAGGAGCGGCATCTCGGCCCGGCACGGCAGGCACCACGTGGCCCAGAAGTTCACCAGCACCACGTGGCCGCGTAGCGTGCTGTCGCTCATCGGGCGGCCGTCGAGCGTCGTCACGGTGAATTGGGGCTGCTGGCGGTCGCCGCTCTCGACGCCGATCACCGCGCCGATGTGCGGCAGGAACCGCGGGCCAAGCCAGAGCACCGCCAGGATGGTGATGATGTTCCACGGCGTGAGCCATCGGCGCAGACGCGAGCGTATCGGTGCGGGTGTCGGTGCGGGTGTCGGTGCGGGATTGGTCACGCCTGAAATCTAATTGCCAGCGTCAACGCAGGGTCGGGCTGTGTCGTACAGGTTGGTACCACGCGCGTCGCGGTCGAGCCGCCCCTCCCTCGACGCGTGTCCTGTTCCCTGGAGAACATTGCCATGGTTGCATCCCTCCGCTGCGTCGCCGCGGCGGCGATGGCCAGCACGCTGGTCGTCGCACCGCTTGCGGCACAACTCGCGTCGCCACGCAGTGTCCCCGCGACGTACGCCATCACCA
>JBAZTM010000029.1:0-39745 GCA_041661925.1 Gemmatimonadaceae bacterium | reverse complement strand
TGCACCCACGCATTGCGCCACATCCTGACCTACTACGAGGCGCAGATCGTGGCGGATCCGTTCTGCGGATCGGCGTCAACGCTCGTCGCTGCGGACGCACTCGGGCGCGTGGCGATCGGCGTCGAGTTGCTGCCGAACGTGGCGGACATCGCGATCGCGAGGCTTGAGGCTGCGACGGGTCAGACGGCGAACTGCATCGCTTCCGGGTACGCGTGATGCGTCTGGCCGTCGAGTAGATCGCCCGCGCTGTCCGGGCGAAGCCCACCCCACTGCTTGAAGAAAAACGGGACGTTCGCAGCCTCGCATTGCCGAGCGATGTCGCGCACCCACTCGGCGCGTTCCTCGCGCGGCGCCCAGCCGCGGGCGGCGGGTTCTGAAAGCCCGCGCTTGTCGCGGATGGCAGGATCGCGCAGGTGCAGGCCGGACTCGCCACCGACGATGACCCACTCGATGCCCGTCAGGTCCAGCGTGAGCGGCGTCAAGAGCGGCTCGGCCGAGATGAAGCGGTGCGCGACCTTCGCAGCGCGCAAGGCGTCCAGGCGGTCAACGTGCGCTTGGCTTTCGACCGTCGCGCCGAGCCAGAGGTTCTCCGGCGCTTCGGCCGTCTCGAAGTACGCCGCAGCGCGTCCGGGCCGTTTCGTGAGGGCCTGGTAGACGTGCTGCTTCGTCTGGCGGATGACGTCCAGCGTCTCGTCGCGCAGGTCCGCGGGGAACTCGGACCAGAAGAGGTCCGACATGGAGTTGACGAAGATCAACGCGCGCCCCTTCACACCGAAGGGCTCGCGCAGCTTGTGGCGCCGGACGGTCAGATCGAAGCCGCGCGGGAACGCGGCGGTGCCCCGCTTCTGTTCGGCGAGCCCGCGCGCGTAGCAGTAGGCGCAGCCTTCGCTCGTGGCCTTGCATCCGCTCGCGGGGTTCCAACTGCGTTCCGTCCATTTTATGCTTGTGATATTCATTGGTTACGCTCCTTGTGCCGTTTTGAGTGACACGACGAACATACGGCCTGCACGTCGTAATGATGCTCGGACGAGTAGCCGAGGTGGTGGTCGTATTCATGTCTACGCTCGCCCATGACCCAACGATGTCCACAATCGAAGCAAGGCAGCTCGTTTGGCCGCGCGAGATGCCCAGTACGAACGAGCACATTGATTCTTCGCCGTGCTTGGCGTTTATCGCCTGGGCGCGGAGGGTCTGGACGTGGGCCCCTCGCAGCGCCCGTGCTTTGCGAGACAAACAACTCTTTTCGTCGCAGGGCCCTGGCGTGCTTACATGACGCAGCCCTTCCGTCGTGCCTCGTTTTGTCGAGCCCGAAGGCGTCAACGGGATGCCAACTTTCGCATAACACGCATCGCTTGAGCCCGTCAGCGATCCGATGTAGATGCTCATCGAGCGACAGACCAGCAACGGTTGCGGCTCTTTTCTTTGCGCCATCAAGGGTTTGTGCCATGTTCAAGACCATAACATGGACACGCGCTTGCGTCAAGTCCATTCAATGACGCCTCGCGTCTTGCCCGCCTCGCCTCACCGCGCTACCCTGACGGTGCGGCCCGTCGGCCGCGTCGTGCCGCCCATGACCCAGCCCATGATTCTCGCGCCCGTACGCAAAGCCTTGGGCGTCGTCGTGGACGACGTTACGGGCGCGGCGCGCAGCGCGATCCACAACCTCGCGCACGGCGGGCACGGAAGCTACACGAGCCGCGTCGCCACGAACGTCGCGCGCCTCGGCATGAGCGAGCGCCAGCGCCAGCTCGATTGGCGCTGGCAGGTGTTCTGCGGCTGCCACTACGACGGGCGCAAGTACGACTGGGACGGCCGCAAGGCGATCTCGCGCCTCGACGAGGAAGCCGTCGGCTCGCGCCCGGCGGACATGGGCGGCGGGTTCGTCGACAACAACAACTCGATGGCCGACGCGAACGTGCCGCTGCGCGCGCGCAAGCCCTCGGCGCCGTACCACCTCGCAAATGAGATCGTCGAGCGCTTCACGGCCAAGCTCTTCTCCGAGCGCAACCACCCGACGCTGAGCGTGAGCTACAACCCCGAGGCCGAGGACTGGGTTCACACGATCATCGAGCAGGGCCGGCTCTGGGCCAAGATGCGCGAGGCGCGCAACCTCGGCGGAGGCATGGGATGCGTGCCCGTGGGGTTCGAGTTCCGCGACGGTCAGATCGTGTTCGAGGTCCACGACCCGCGCTGGATGACGCCGATCTGGCGCGACAAGGGCCGGCTGGACCTCGCCGCGGTTGAGACGCGTTGGATGGATCGCGCCGAGGTCCGCGTCTGGGACCCGAAGGCGCATCAGTACTACTTCGTCGAAAAGTGGTTTTGGTATCGCCGCGTTATCGACGACAGCCGCGACGTGATCTATCAGCCCGTGCCGGTGAGCGAGAGCCTGGACGCGCCCGAGCCGCAGTGGGTCGAGGACAAGGTCGTCGAGCACGACTTCGGCTTCGTGCCGGTCGTCTGGATTCAGAACGAGCCGGTGCACGACGACCCGGACGGGAGCCCGGACTGCGCGCTCGTCTACGACGAGTGCCGCGCGATCGACACGCTCATGAGCCAGGCGGTGCGCGGCACGATCGCGAACTGCGATCCGACGTTCTGGCGCAAGGACAAGGTTCCGCCAACCGACACTCTCCAGAAGGGTTCGGGCGCTGGTGTCGATCTCACCGAGGCCGGCGCCGTCGGCTACCTCGAGCTCACGGGCTCGGGCCCGAAGCTCGCGATGGAGCTGGTCGAGCAGCTCCGGCAGCAGGTGCTCGAGGTCGTGCGGTGCGTCATCGAGAGCGGCGGCGCGGGCGACAAGGCGGGCCCGCCGACGGCGACGGAGATCCGGCGGCGCTACGACTCGATGGAGTCGCGGATTGACGGGTTCAGAGAGCAGTACGGACAGACGGGCGTGCTGCCGCTGATCCGGCTCGTGCTCTCGGCTGCGCAGAAGATCGCCGCGCGCCCGCCGCGGACCGAGGTCGTGGACGAGGAGACGGGCGAGACGCGCGAGGTGCGAGACGGCATCATCTTGCCGCGCAAGGCTGTGGTTGACGCCGCCACGGGCGCGGTGCAGTGGTTGCCGCGGCTGGTGCCGAGCGCGGACGAGCCGCTTGAGCTGGCGCTCAAATGGCCGCCGTACGAGCGGCCTTCGCTCACCGACACGAAGGACGCTGTCACGGCGGCGGGCTTGGCGCTGACGAGCAAGGTGCTGGACATCGAGGCGGCGATCCGATTTGTTGCGCCGTTCTTTGGCATCGATGATGCAGGCGCGCTGCACAAGAAGCTCGAAGCCGCGGCTGCGGCCGAGCGCGAGGCGCAAGAGCAGGCCGCGATGTCGGGCATGGGCGGCGGTGGAGGAGGGTACTGAGATGAACAGGGCAATGCTGCAACACGAGAGCGCTATGCATCATCATGTGTTTATTGCGCGCAACACGAAAGACCCCAAAGAAGCGCAAGCACATCGACTTGCTGCAGACGCACATAACGCTGCGTACTCTGCGCACAAAGCAGGCGACAAGAATGCAGCCACGAAATCCGCAGCAGCAGACCGCGTAACGGCAAAAGCCGAAGCAGCGACCAGTGCGAAGCGCGACAAAAAGCCCGAGGGCGAAAAGGGCGCGCTTCAGACCGGCGCGAAGGGCGGGCAGTTCTACACGACGGCCAAGGGCACGAAGATCTACGTGAAATGAGCTTGACTTTCGCCATCGACTTCGACGCGACGATCGTTCGCGCGGACCAGCCGTACGCGGACGTCGAGACGCCGCTGCAGTTCATGCCGGGCGCGCTGGAAGCGCTGACGGCGCTGAAAGCCGAGGGCCACACGCTCGTGGTTTTCAGCGGGCGTGCGAACCGCGCGAAGCGGATTGACCCGCGGCTGGACCCGCTTGTCGCGGCGGGCGTTCGGCGTCTCGACGTCGAGCGGTTCAAGGCCGGGCGCGTGCTCGAACAGGCGCGCTACCAGCAAATGCTTGACTTCGTGGCGGAAAACCTCGAAGGCGTGATTGACGCCGTGGACGACGGGCGGTGCGGCAAAGTTGCCGCGGACATCTTCGTGGACGACAAGGCCCTGGGTTTCGGGCTCGCGACAGATCGTGTAGGCTGGGCGGAGATTGCGGCGCGCTACGGGCGCGCGGAACGAAAGGGTAGGTAGCAGATGGTCAACGGATTCGACCCAGGGCAGCACGAGCGCTTTGCGAGGCTTCTGGCGGGCAAGACGATGCGGGCGCCGGGCGAGACGTATCTGGACGTCCACCGCAAGACGTCGTGGAGCGGCGCGGTGTGCCGCGGATGCCGGAGCCCGGCGACGTGGGTCCAGATCAAGTGCTTCAAAGAGGCGGACGCGTTCGTGCGCGACGACCCGGTCGGCGCGGCTGTCTTGATGGAGCAGCACCAGGGCAAGATGCCGATCTACCCGACGCAGATGGGCTCGTTCGTGCCCGTGACGCAGTTCTGTTTCTGCCAGGATTGCAGCAAGCCCGCGCTCGCCGCGGCGGCGCGAACGGGGTCGGACTGGCTCGTCGAGGTTGACGAGGCGACGGCCGCCAAAGCGGCGGACCAGAAAACGATGTTCGGCGTGGCCGGGCAGACGGGCGGTGGAAAGTAGGCATGGGCAAGAACGCCGCCGCGCTGATGGGCAAGGGCCAGCCGCCGAAGGGCGGCGACGGCCAGCACGACGCCAAGGGCTCGCCCGAGGACGACGCGGATCTCAAGGCGCTGCAGGACGATGCGGCGGCGCGTGGCTGCGTCTTGGCGTCTGGCGGAGAAGGCGGATTGCCGGCCGACGTCGTGCGCGAGGTGATGGAGCGCGACGAATTCACGTGCAAGCGGTGCGGAGAGACTGGCACGGAGGAAAATGGTGGACTCACAGTCCACCACCAGGGCCACCTTGAGAACCCAAGTCCGGAGATGGCGCGGAAGTACGCGCGCCTTCCGCACGACGATCCCGATGGCATGGTTACGCTATGTGCGCGAGATCACGACAAGATCCACAACCTTGATCGCGAGGGCAAGCAGCCCGGCCCGATCCCGACGGGCAACGCCGCTGCGTTCATGTCCGGCCAGAAACGAGGAACGCCATGAACCGCGTCATCGCCGCCTTGATCTTCACGGGCCTGCTACTCTTCTCGGCGCACGCGCTCGCCAAAGAGCTGCCGAAGCGCGCGTCGTGCACGATCGCGCAGCTCGCGAAGCACGAGTGCCGGCTGATGCTCTTTCGCGCGGGGCCGGGCAAGATGTGCACGCGAAACGGCGAGTACTGCGAGTACACGGGCGGTGCTGCCGATCGCGTCATGCGGCGCGCGATGCGCCAGTCCACCGAGCGCAGGCCTACGGGCTCTTTTCGCGTCGAGTCCTGGCGAGCGCGGTAGCCCGTGGCCGCGCCGAAGCCACCCATCAAGAAGCCAGGCCGGCTCATTCACCCGGCGCCGCCCTCGCGCGAGGCGCTTGCGGCGTACCGCGAGATGCAGCGCGCCACGGCCGCGCGTCTGCGCAGGATCGCAGAGCAGGGCGCTGTGAAGCGCATGCGCGGCGTTTACGAGCGCGGATACGCCGAGATGCTGGCGAAGCTCAAGGCGACGATCCGCGCGGGCAAGAGCGAGACGTTCACGGGTCTGCAGCAGCGCGCGATCCTCGCGCAACTCAGGCAGGGCGTCGTGAAGTTCGGCGGGCAGTTGCAAGGCGTGCTGGCCGAGTCCATGACCGAAGCCCGGCTCGAATCCGTCCGTGCTGTCGCGTCTGACATCGAGCGGCTGACGGTGCACTTTAAAGGGGCTGCGGTGGCCGGCGACGTCGACGCCGCGGCGATCCACGCAGGCGCAACCGAAGCGCACCGCGCGTCGCGCATGCGCGCGCCGGGCGTCAAGAGCCTCGCGCGGTACGGCAGCGATCTCGTCGCGAAGATCGAGGACGAGATGTCCATGAGCGCGCTGCAGGGCGAGACCGTCGGCGACGCGATCCAGCGCATCGAGACCGTGGGCGATCTGCAATGGTGGCAGGCCGAGCGCGTGGCGCGGACCGAGGCGGCGTATGCCGCGAGCACATCAACGATCGACGGCGTCGAAGCTGCGGCGGGCATGGTGCCGGGGCTCACGCTGCGCTGGACTGAGTACGTGGACGACGCGAGCGGACAGGGCTTGGACGAGCGCGTGTCTGTGGATTCATTGGCGATTCACGGTCAAATCCGCAGTAAAGACGGGATGTGGACGATGCCGGACTCAAGTCCGGTGCCCGACGCGAAGGGGCTGACGGAGGTGCACGCGAGCCTGGCGGGCAAGACGTTCACGAGCGCGCCATGCCGGCCAAACGGGCGCGAGACGCTTGTGCCCTGGCATCCGGACTGGGGCATTCCTGGCTGGTACTGGATCGGCGGCGAGCGGGTGCCGGCTACGAGAACGGTCTGAACTTGGGGCACGACAGATTCGGTCGGTGGCCTTTGCGGGGCTTGTCGCACGAGAGGAGTCGCGTGCACATGCTGCACATGTCTACCACGTCTGGCGCGTCTGGCGTGTTCGGCAGCTGGACTTGGACAACGAACGGTGCCGGCTGCGCGGGCGTAGGCATCTGTGGGATGCACTGAAGGCCGCATCGGCCTTGCGCGTCGCGTGGCCCTGGGTCCAGGCAAGTAGCGCATCGCGGGTCTACGGGCGGACTGACCGGGCGCGGCGTCCAATCGGGCGTGGCGCACGGCGTCGCAGATGCGAAGCACTGTCTGCCGTGCAGATCGCACCGTCCGATTCCGTCGTCGTCTTCGTCGCCATAGTGGTAGCAGTCGCGGCACCGAAGGCCAGCCGTTGGCCCGTAGCTCGGGATCACCTTGATCGTGGTCTCGGGCGTCTTGAACGTGTGGTCGCCGCACCAGCCGTCGGGCTTGACGGGCGGGAAGTTGAGCCACTCGTCGTCTGCGCTGACGCGGCACATGAGGTTCGGCGCGTGGCGCCGGCAGAAGTGATGATGGCGGCTGCTATCTGACACGTCGGGATCGACGTACACGTCGCAGAACGCGCAGTCTCGGCAGGCTTTGCGGGTCTCGGAGGCGTAGGTCATCGCTCTGCGTCCTTGACGGCGTGATCGTAGTGCCGTCCTGTGTACTCTGGCAGTGGGCCGTTCGGCACGCCGTTTTCGTCGGATGGCGGAACGGGGGCAGGCGGATCCGGCGCACGCGCGGGAATCTCGCGCGGCTGAAAGTCGCTGCACCAGCCGGTCGTCGGGTAGACGGCTTTGACGACGCCTCCGTGCCGTCCGCAAGCGCGCGTCCCGGGCCATTGCTCGGGCGTCGTCACCCAACGTGCGCAAAACACACAGTCTTTACAGCGGTCTTTGCTGCGTTTCGCCGTCATCGTTCGTCGTGCTCCCATGAGAGTGCTGTTCGTGCTGCGAGCGCTTCAGCGATCATGCCGGAGATCTCGTAGCCGCTGACGGTGCCGGCCTGGCGCGTGGCGAGCTTGACCTCGCCGTCGAACACGCCGTCGAGCACCAGGATCGCCTTGTTGGCCACGATCTTGCCCGCCTCGATGTCGGCAAGCGTTGCGCGGAGCATGTCTTCGGGCGTCCAGTGCGCGGCGCTTGCTGCCGGCGCGTCTGCGAGGCGCAGGACGGTGGGCTTTTTCTCTTTCATGTTCCCTCACTTTCGACGCACGGGCCGTTGTCGCCCATCGTGACGTACGGTGGCAGGCACTCGCGATGCGCGAGGACGCCGCGCGAAAAGTACGGCGCGCCTGCGCGACAAAGCGCACGGTCTTCCGGGCTGTCACCGGGTCCGAGCAAGACGATCACTGACTGGCCTTCGTTGCCGCCGCAGAGAATGCAACGCTGGTCGCGCGCGAAGCCTTCGAACGGGTCTGAGACGCCGACGAGGATGAAGTGCTTCATATTTCCGTGTCCTTTGGCGCGTCTGGCACTTCGCAGCGCGCGACGGCCTCGTCGTCGCTCTCGATGTAGTTGCCTTCGGCGTCGAAGATGTGGACGGGGTCGGGCCACGCATGCGTGTGCGCTGTCCCGCTGCGCCAGCACGCCCGCTCGGCTGCGATGACGGCGCGAAACGCGTGCTCGACGGGCTCGGGCAGTGCAGCACGTCGCAACGGGCCGACGTAGTCGTAGAGAATTCCGATGCAATTATCGACTGCGACGTCGAGGAGCGCGAGGTTGTCGTAGTCGATTTGGTTGCGGGCGTGACTCACGGGTGATTCTCCCTTCCCCACCGCTTTGATGCGGCGTGGCGTGCGAGGTCCGAGCGTTCGGGCCCGGTGAGCCCGGCCATGCGTGCGGCGCCGCCTGCGGCACCGCCCTTGAGCCCACCGAGACGCCCGGCCTGCGCGACGGTGTGCTGCCCGTACGGCCACGGTTCGACCATGACGCGCGAGCCTTGGACGGCTTGCGCGAGCGTGGTGACGATGTCTTGCTCCGCCGCGGTGAGTTCGGCCCACCCGTCCAACGGTTCGAGCGGCATGACGACGCCGGTGCGCTCGGCGCGCAGAAGCTGCTCGACGCAGCGAGCGAAAGCAGACGATGGGGGTGCGTCGCTCATCGCGCATCGCCGGTGACGGTGATCTCCCACCACCAGTGCGCCGAGCATCCGCG
Organism: Gemmatimonadaceae bacterium; assembly: GCA_041661925.1. Taxonomy (GTDB): domain Bacteria; phylum Gemmatimonadota; class Gemmatimonadetes; order Gemmatimonadales; family Gemmatimonadaceae; genus PNKL01. The sequence continues at coordinate 31,183 of JBAZTM010000029.1, read as the reverse complement.
CGGCGGCGTCGTTTTCGGCTTGACTTCGTCGGGCGAGCACTTCCATGCGTGCTTCTCCTGCCACGCTTTCAGCAGGTCATCAGCCGTCCACGCATCCGGGTGCTTCAGCTTCGCGAAGGCCTCGCGCGTGAGGACCTTCGGCGCACTGATCCGCACGAGTCGAACTGACGTGCACGTGCAGCGCGCGAGCCGGCCCGAGCCGGTGAGGATCGCGACGCGTTCGCCCGGTGCCAGCGGCGGCACGTACGAGACGTGCAGGCCCTTGCTGTCGCCCTCGCCGTGGACGGTGTACGTGCCGAACTTGAGCCAGGGCAGGGTCTCGGTGGAGAGCTGCGCGAGGAGTTGGTCGTTCGGAATCGCGACGGCCCAGACGAACGAGCCGCCGTGTGAGAGCGTCTCGACGGCGTCGCGGCCGAGCAGCAGGCGCCGAAGCGGGGGGCGTGGCGGTGGCGCGTCGGGCAGTTGCGCGTCGTATGCGGCGATTTCAAGCATTGCCCACGACCTTCCGGACCTGGGATTTGAGGTCCGCGAGTTCCTGGCGCACAGCGAGTCGTCCGCGTTCGGTTTCGTCGAGCAGTGCTTGCGTTCTGTCGCAGCGGCTGGCGAGGTCAAGATTCCTTTTATTGTCTTGTTCGATCTCGTAGCGCAATCGCTCGCACGTGAGGTGGGCGTCATCCCTCTCTCGCGTCATGGTGCTGAGCTTCTCCGCCAGTTCACCGATGCGCACAGCCTGATTGTCGTTGGCGCGCGAGCCTCGTTCGATTTGCTGGGCCTGCTCTGCGTTGGCATCGCACAACGCCTTGAATCTCGAAGGCGTGCGCGATGACGCTTCTTCAAGTCGCGCTTGCAGGTCTTGGATCGTGGCCTTCTGCGTGTCGAGCCGCGCGTTGGCCGCGGTGAGCTGCTCGCGCAGGTCGTCGCGCTCGCGCTCGACTGTCACGATGTGCTCGTGCGCGGTGTCAAGCATGGCTGCTACGTCGTGACGATCTGCTTGCAGCGCGTCGCGTGCGCATCTGGCAACGGCGCACTCGCGCATCAACCGGGCCTGCGCACCTTCTTCGTCGCGCAGCGCTGCCAGCGCGATTCGGAGCTTGAGGTCTACGGGGCCAGACATCTGCGCGATTGCCGTCGCGTCGAGCGAGGGCTGCATGCCCTGCACAGCCGGCAACGGTCCGCTGGCGGACGGGACGAGCCCATCTTCGCGTTTGAACGTGAACGGATCGGGATCGATGGCACCGTTGACGCCGTGGCTTCCGACCAGCCCGTCGCCGTAATGCTTCGTGGCGGGTGTGACCTGCGCTTCTGGCAGGTCTCGCACTTTTGCGCGCCAGAACAGCGTCATTGTGCCATTCGGCCCGGGAACAGAGCACGGCGGAAGGTCTTTGTCGAGCAGTTCAAAGAGCACTTGCCCCACGTACGGGCTCCACGCCTGCGCGATGCACATGCGTTCGGGGATGTCTGCCTGCGCGCGCCACCCGTTCAGGGCATCGAACGCGACGCGGATCTTGCGGCCGCAGCACATGCCTTCGATTCCGTGCGCGAGTCCGTCTTTGTACGCGAGGTCCCACGTCCCGCCGAGACGGCGGAGTTCTTCGAGCGCTCGTTCAAGCGTCATGTCAGCACCCCTCCGTTGTTGCGATCATCGTTCCGTCTGCGAGCGACGGGTAGCTGCGCACGACCGGCGCGAGGCGTTCGGCCTTGGCGCGTCGCGCGGCGATCTTGCGCATCTTGCGGACGGTCTGCCGGCCCGTGGCTTCTGCTGCGCGGTTCTTCTTGCGCTCGGACGCGTGCACGGGCTTGACGTAGCGGCCCATGCGCGAGCGCGCTTCGCACTCGGCTTGTACGCGTTTCCACTCGGGAATCACGGGCTCGTCTGCGATGCCGACGTCTTCTCGCTCGCGTACGGGCGGAAGCGACACTTCGGCCGGCCCGACGCTCGCAGCGCACGGGTCGTTCGCGCCGTCTGTCACTGTGACCGGCGTGCTCGCCGGGATCGTTGCGTCCGTTACGTTTTTGACTGTCTCGTTCATGGCTTGTCTCCTGTTTCTGCGAGCAATTCGACAACCGCGTCGATGAGCCCGTTTACCCACTCAGCGGTGTTGGTCTTGCTGCCAGCGTGGCTTTCGAGCGGAACGATCCGTCCGGTCTTGCTGATGCTGGGACGATCAATGTTCGCCACGGGGTCCCACAGCATGATGCTGCGCGGCTTCGTGTACTGTTCGATTATCGCTTCGATTTCAGCCCTGCGTTCCGGTGTCATCACTCACCCAGCGTTGTTGGCCCTCGGCCCGGCGCACCGCCTCCGCTTCCACCTGGTCACGGCGCGCCGAACCGATGCCAGAAGCGCTCTTAGCATACCGCCGCACCCATGTCAACACGCCCGTCTTGACGCGCACCCGTGGCGACGCGTAGTCTTTGCAGCGTGGTCAGTGACCACTGGCACTCGCGCATGCCGCTCAATCGCACAGACCTTCAAGCCTTCGCAGCCGGCAACAAGCCGAAGCTCGCGCTCACACCGTTGCGCGGCGCGGGCCAGAGCGCCGAGATTGACGACGACAACGCCGCGGATCTCGTAGACATTGAAGACGACGAGGATGATGAAGACATGGGCGTGACGCGCGAGCCGGCGGCCATCACCGCGCTCGTCGAAGCCGCGGTCGCGCAGGTCAAGGCCGAAGAGCGTGCGCAGCGCTCCGCCGAGATGGCGTACCAGCTCGGCATCATGCCGCCCTGGGTCGACGACCCGGACCTCTGGCAGAGCGTCATGGACGCGATTATGCCGACTCGAGACGAAGACGAGCGCCCGATCAAGGGCCTCGGCTGGTCGCCCTGGCGCTACGTGATCCAGACCTACAAGCAGTTGGGCGGCTCGCTCGCCCTCGTTCCGGAGGCGTAGCAATGGCACTGCCGAAAACCGACCTGCAAGCGTTCGCGAAGAACAAGCCGAATCCCGGCCCTTTGCCCGGTGGCTTCAAGCCCAAGCAGCAGCGTCCGGCGCCGGACATCGCCGACCCCACGAAGGACGGCGGCACCGAGCACCAGGGCCCCGACGACGACAGCATCACGAGCGCGGTCGCGCAGCTCCAGCCGTACGCCGAGCAGGTCGTGCAGGCTGCGAACCAGAGCGGCGATCTTGCCGTGGACGGAACGCCCGGGCCCGAGACGATCGCAGCCGTTCGCGCGCAGATCGAAGCGCTCGAAGAAGACGTGCACGAGGCGCTGGAAGAGGCGACCGAGAAGTGCACGGACGTCGGCCGCGCGAAGCTGCTCGGCGACGCGTTCGCAGAAAGCGACGCAGGCGCCGCGGCCAACGCCGACGCCGAGAAGATGGCGGCGTTCTTCCTCGTCGTGCACGCAATCGAGACCGAGCAGCCCCAAGGCGAGCAGCAGGGCCAAGGCGGCCAGCAGGGCCAAGGCGGCCAGCAGGGCCAAGGCGGCCAGCAGGGCCAAGGCGGCCAGCAGGGCGAGGAAGGCTGATCCATGCCACGCATGAACCCGCGCGAGGATCCGAAGTTCACGACGCCGCAGGGCCACCGCGCGACGCGCGCGCCCTACAGCGACACAGAACGGGGCGAGCGCGGCGAGCGGCCCAATGACAATTGGGAAGACTGGCCGGTCACGAACCCGGAGCCAATCGGCAACATGACGGCGCCGCAGGCGCAGAAGGTGCGGAAACCATGAGCGCAAAAGACACCAGCCCCGGCACGCTTCGCTCGTCCCGCACGCAGGCCCTCAAGATGGGCGCAGACCACGACAAGCTCGCGGCGTCCGAACCGGCGCCGAAGCCCGAGCGCCAGAGCACCGACGTCGGCATCGGAGCCAACGGCAACGCGGGCTCGGGCGAGATCGTCCCGCAGAAGAACGCGATCGGCTCCATGTCGGGCCGGAGGTAGACAGCGCCATGACCACGAAGAACGAAGAGATCGGCAAGCAGATGAGCCCCACGAAGGGCTCGCGCGAAGTGCTCGAAGGCCGCGACGGCAAGTACGTCTCGCGCGAAGCCGAACTGAGCGACACCGAGAAGCTCTGCATGGGCTCGGACAACCCGCTGGCGCCGCAGCCGGACGGCTACACGATCAAGAAGCGGTCGGGGGTCTAGGCACATGGCCGACACGCTGTCGTTGCAGGGAGCCGTCGTCACCACGCCCGTCGTCACGGGCGCTGGCAGCGGCTTGAATCAGGACATCGTGCAGCTCAACGAGACGGTCGCGCTTGTCGAGAAGACGAGCGCAGGCTACACGCTTTCTGTCGACACGGCGGTTAGCGTAGGCCTCGGCGGGCTCACCGCCGTGCATTTCGTGCAGCTCAAGGCATCGGCGAAGATCCGGGTGCGCGTGACCAGTGCCGACGGCACGGCCGCTGCGATTCCGGTGGACTCGCTGCTGATCCTGATCAACCTGTCGGTGCCGATCACGGCAATCGACCTCACGCGCGTCGCGGGCCAATCCACGACGGTGCAGGTGCTGCTGGGCCAGGCCAGCTAGTAGGAGACCCACATGTCCAGCAACACGACGCTCGCGCAGGCTCTCGATCAGGCCAACCCGAACCGGATCGCCGACATCCTCCAGAAGGTCAAGCTCGGCACGATGCTGACGCCGCGCACGACGACGTTCACGCCGGCGTCGAGCCAGAAGGACGTCACGCTGGACCCGCCGGCGCTCATGATCACGAGCGTTCGCGCGACGCGCGGCGCGGGCGGATCGCAGGTCGCGGGGCCGTACCTCGTACAGGACGTGGGCGGGACCGTGCGCGACAATGGCGGCGGCGCGAACACGCCGGGCGCGTGCACCTTGAGCGCAGACGGCACGACGCTGACGTTCAACGCGAACTGGAGCAACGGCCTCGGCGCTGCGCCGACGGACACGTGCATCGTGTGCTACGTGCCGCGCAGCTACACGGATCTGACCGAGACATTCAACATCACGGGCGAGTAACCCGCAGAGAGTCAAGCGCTTTTCGCAAGGAGAGAGAACCATGTCGTCCAACACCACGCTCGCCCAAGGCCTCGACCAGGCCAACCCGAACCGCCTCTGCGACATCCTCCAGAAGCTGGGGCTCGGAACGCTGCTGACGCCGAAGACGGCGCACATCCACGGCGACACGACGGTCTACCTGCCGCTGGACCCGCCGGCGCTTGCAGTCACGAGCGTTCGCGTCGTGAACCCCGGCGCGGGCACGGGCGTGTCCGGTTCGTACCTCGTGCAGGACGCAGGCGGCACGGCTGTGGACTGGTCCGGCGCCAACGCGCCCGGCTTCTGTCTGCTGAGCGCAGATGGCACCACGCTTGAGTTCGCGACGGCGCTGGCCCTCGTGGACTATGCGGAGGTCTGCTACATCCCGCGCACGACCACCGACATCACCGAGACCTTCAACTTCACGAGCGTCTAGTCATGCCTACGCCCGAAGGAATCGCCGCTGCAGCCGCTGCCGACGCCGACGCCGAGAAAGCGAAGGCTGACGCAGCGGCGCTTGCAGCAGTTGCGGCGGGCAAGAAGGCGGGGCGCACGCTCTCGCGTGAGTCGCTCGACAAGATCGTCAAGAACGCCAAAGACCACGGGAAGCAGCAGATCCTCGCGGCGGTCAAAGCCGCGGGGTTCGATTCGCTCGACGCGTTGATCGCGGCGGCGAAGAAGCCGCCGGATGAAAAGCCAGCGGTACGCACAGACACACGCGGGGCCGGAAGCCCCCGCCAGGATCAGACCATGTCGAACAAGAACAAGAACGGTGCCGGCAATGCGGGCGCAGGAAAAGCGAACGCCAACGCCAACGCCAACGCCAACGCCAACGCCAACGCCAACGGGCAGCGCAACCGCCAGCCCGAGCCCACGAACGCGGACCGCAAGCTGGCAGCACGGCTTGAGGCCGAGGCTGTCGAGCTTCGCGCTCGGCTCGCCCGCGCGGAGAAGCGCCAGAAGGACAACGACAAGCGGCACGCAGCCGAAGTCGAACAGCTCAAGAGCCAGCAGACGGTCATGGGCGCAGAGTATCAGCTACGCGAGAGCGCGATGCGCGCGGGCCACATCGACCCGGACTTCGCGGTCTCGCAGCTCCGCCGGCACCTCGCCGACAAGGACGAGGCCTTCATCAACAAGTTCAACGAGGATGCCTTCTTTGCCCAGATGGTCAAAGAAAAACCATACCTTGCAGCCGTCAAGCCTGCCGTTCAGGCGGCTGTCACAACGGGCGCAGGGAACGTCGCGCCGAAGAAGCCGGCAGCGGCCGGAGCGGGCGGAAACAACGTCGTGCCGTTCGATGCGCGCACGGCGAGCCGAGAAGAGATCGCCGCGCGTGAACGCGACTTGATCGCGAGGGCAGGCAAGGCGTAGAGTAGCGATTGCGAGACCACCGGAAGCGGTCCAGCACTCCCAAGGCAGCACATCAGTTCCACAGGCGCCACGGCATCGGAGCCAGGCCAGCGCCTGAAGGAATTGTCCGGCTCACGGGAGTCTTCAAATGCCGCCTTTCACCATGATTCTCGCGGATCCGAGTGTTCGCAGCTACGTTCAGGACAAGCTCTTGGAGCGCCATTTCCACGACGTGCTGTTTCCGGAGCTGATCTTCCGCGGCGATTTCATCGATCGCACGTGGGCCGGCAACATCGGCGACAGCATCATCGCGACCCGCAAGGGCACGATCAAGCCGTCCCTCGCGCCTGTGATCGTCCGCGCCGACCCGACGCCGAAGGGCTTCCCTGTCGAGCAGTGGGAGAGCAACATCGCGCAGTGGGCCGGAGCGAGCGACGTTGACGCACCGACGTCGGCGCTCGCGTGCATCAATTTGTTCAAGACGACTGTCCAATCGCTTGGCCTCGCCGGCTCTGAGAGCGTCAACAAGCTCGCGCGCAACTGCCTGTTCAATGCCGCGATGGCGGGCTGGACGGTATTGACCGCCGGCTCGGGCCCGACGATCGTCGCGCCGCTCGGAACGACCACGTTCCATGTCCAGCGGCTCAACGGCTTCACCACGGCGCGCAACCCGACGCTTGCGGGCGCCGAGAACGTTCGGTTCGGCGCGGTGTCGAGCGCCAACCCGCTGGACATCACGATCGTGACGAACGCGGGCGTGCTGCTGCCGCTCAAGGTCATCGGCTTCACGCCTGACAACGTGGCCGACATCTTCGGGCCCGGCACGATCCTCTGCATGAGCGTCGCGGGCTTCACCGCCACGTTCCTGGCGCGCGCGGCGGTCTACTCGGTCGATCGCACGTTCTGCGTTCGGCAGGGTGGCGGCTCGAAGATCGACAGCGTCGTGGCGGGCAACATCCTCGACCTGTCCGCCATCCGCAGCGCGGTCGCGAAGATGCGGACCGGCCACGTGCCGAAGCACGCGGACCAGTACTACCACCTGCACCTCGATTCGTACGGCGAGAGCCAGCTGTACGCGTCGACGGAGTTCCAGCGGCTGAACACGTCGCTGCCTGACTATGTCATTTACCGTGACATGGTCATCAGCAACATGATGGGCTGCCTGTTCCTGCTCAACGAGGTTTGCCCGGCGCCCGAGACGGTGACCGGCGGATCGACGGCGACGTACGAGCCCGACTACGTCGGCGGCTTGCAGAACCCCGACGCGGACCCGTTCGGCGGCGAGGTCTACAACGACGGCACGACGGCTGGCACGCAGGTGCGGCGCGCGCTGATCACCGGCGCCGAGTGCGCGTACGAGTACACGCTCGAGAAGGGCCTGCTCGTGACGGACGCGGGGCTGAACGGCGCGGTTGGCGATTTCTCGATCACCAACAACGGCGTCGAGATCAACTCGGACGGCATCGAGCTGATCTTCCGGGCACCGATGGATCGGCTCCAGCAGGTCGTCGGCACGGCGTGGCGGTTCACCGGCGCGCACATCGCGGGCACGGACGCTGCGGCGCCGACGGGCGGAGCAGGCCGGTACAAGCGGACCGTGTGCATCGAGTACGCTTCGGCGTAGGCGAGCGACACACCGACCGGGCCCCTTCGCTGGGCTCACTCGGGCGGTTTCGAGACGGGCTCGGAGGGCAACTTCCGGGCCCGTTGACGTTTTGCGCGAAGAATAGCGCGCAAAGATTGGAATCCATTACGGTTCTTGCTGTCGTGCGCAGCGACGCAGACACGCGGAAGATCGGAATAAAGTCGATTGCGGGCTGAAAAGCTGATCCGCGTCAGTATCACGCTTGTTTTCGAGGTTCGTGAATGCGACGGGGTAGTTTATCTCACTCCGCTTTCACAGCACCGCGTGCAACCCATTGAATCTTCAATGTGGATCGCGTGAAAAACGGGCGTTTTTCGGCGTCAAAATTCGTTGCAAGGCGTGCGATCTGCCCGCTTGACCCGGCGCTGCCGGCAGTGCATGCTTGACTTGCTCGGGGCTTCGGTCTCGGGACCCGGTTCGCCGGGTGCGACGCGCGCCTCCGGGCGTTCGTCTAGGGGCTCGCCTCCAAGCGTTGCCTCTGTTGCGGCTTCGGCCGCGTTTGGGCCACGGCTTCGACTTCGGTCGTGCCGCTCGTTCTATCCGCTTGGTCGCGGATCGTTTGGCCCTCCGGGCTTGTGGCGCTTGCTTTGCTCGCGCCGTACCAACTGCCCGGTTTCGCCGTTTTGCCTTCGTTGTGACTTGCGCGCGCTCTCTTGAGTTCGTCGGGTCAACGTGGGGTCGGCTCTTGAGCCGCCTCTAGTCGTGGCAATCGGCTGTTGCGGGGCAAACCCTGGCTTCGGCCATGGAACCGCCCCGCATGTTTTGCGGCGTTTCACTCGCCAGGCATTCTAGGATGCCTTCTGCGTGATCCGGTCTTTTGACTGAGCGCTCCTGTTCGGACTCGTTTGTGGCAGGCATCCCTTGCTCGGGGTCAAGAGCCTTGTTGCCTGCCTTCGTTCGAGTGGCCTTCGGGCCTTTTCCGATCTTTGCACTCGCCGCCCCTACGAGACTCGCCCGCGCGTGCGCCCTGTTGACCTGGCGGCACCGCGGGCGTTGTCATTTCTGAGGATGGATCTCATGAAAGACCAGGCGAAAGAAGCGGCACGGGCAGAGCGGACGCGGTTGGCGGCGAAGGTCAAACGCGAGGCTGCCAAGGCGCAGCGCGACGCGGACCCGTTCGGCCTCGTGGACACGCTTGCACCGGCAGCACCCGCGCCCGAGCCCGAGCCCGCACATGCACCCGAGCCCGAAATCGAGCCCGACACGCCTATGACCTGGCGCGATTCGCACGATGCGCTTGTGCGCGACGTCCAAGCGGAGCAAGACCGGGTGGTTCTCGATGCACTCAATGCAGCAGCGCCAGCGCCGGGCTTCGCGCCCGGCTTTTCGGCCGAGGACATCGAAGCCGCAGCAGAGCGCCAACGCGAGGCCGCTCGCGAACGCGCACTTGCTGACGAGGCCCGCGTGCGTGCGGCCGAGGTGCCCGACGCGGTGTACGAGGAAATGCCGCTGATCGCCGCAGCGCTGGTCGGGATCCCGTTCGGGACTGTGCCCGACGCCGCGGCTGATGTCGTGGTGTTCGACCGGCTGCCGCTGGAGCGCGGCACAGCGCACGTACGCGAAGACGTGCCGCCCGAAACGAACACCGCCGCGCAGATCGCACACCTCGATCTCATGATCCACGATGATCCCGAGCGCACGGTGTTGCTCGCGCGGCTCGCCCAGCTTGAGACGCACCAGCTGCGCGCGGCGCTGAACGCGGGGCTCTTGCACCGCGGCCCGGCGGTGATGCCGCTGACGCTCACGCAGTTTTCGGTTGATGACGCGCCGAGTGCGCCGGCAGCCGACGCGCCCAACGTGTTGTGCTTCCGCGAGGGCAAGTTCCGCGTGGCCAAGGGCGGGTTCGTCGCCGACCCGGGCCACTATCGCTTCCATTTGCGCACAGGCGCGGTGGTGGACGAGACGGCGTACCGTCCCGGCACGTTCACGCGCTGGGAGCGCGAGGGCATCGTGCTGGAGCCCGTCGAGGGCTAGACCTCAGTGCAGCGCGACAAGACGGTCTGTGCGACGCCGTTGCGCTCGCCGTGGCTCTTGACCGTGCTACGCGAGACCGGCATCTTTGCGCGCCTGGTACAACAGCGGGCGCTTCGCGAGCCGCAGTGCATTGCACAGCACGAACGCGCGCGCTTCGAACTCCTCCCATACGGCATGATCCGATGTGTCCTTGCTGTAGGTCTCGACGCGCAGGGCGTTCAGCGCAGCGTCAAATGTGGCGTCGAGGTTGTTAATGGCTTGCGCGGTGGTCATGGTCTTTGTCCCGGGAGCGTCCTGCGCCCCACGTTCAAGAGAATAGCCGATCTGCCCTGCTGTGTAAAGTCCTCGTGCGTTATTTTCGGCGCAAAACATGACATGGATCATGCTCGTGCGCGCAGCCGCGTCGCCGAGCACCGTCGCCTTGCCCGCCCGTGCGGCGCGCGCTACCCTATGAGCGGACCCTGGGAAGCGGCCCGCAGACAATCCGAGGCAGAGCCCGCACCGTTCGAGGTGCCGGATGCCGCTCACGACCGAAGAAAAAGACGCCTGCATGTACCACTTCGGCTGGCCGGCGGTCGAGGCTGTGGCCGGCATCAACATGGGTATTCCATTCTTCGCCCTGCCGCACTTCATCGCGCGCAATCACCTGGATCTGCTGATTGAATCGCAGGTCCCGCGCGTACGCGCGATGCTGGTCGCGCTCAACAACTACGAGACCCAGGCCGCCACGGCGGGGCCGCGGCTCATGGCCAGCGCGCTCGGCAACCTCACGCTCCGGAGCGCCGAGAACGGACAACGCGAGGGCGATCTCATCGAAGCGGAATACCTGCGCTGGGTGGACAAGCTCAGCCGGCTCTTGATGGCTCCGATCCATCCGGACTTGCGCAACCGCATCAACGCGATCCTCACGCCCGGCGGCCAGCGCGGCGGCGCGTTTCGGGTGTGCGGGTGAGCGGCCTCGTGCCGCTCCCGGTTGGTGCACCGCTTGCGGGCTCTGCGCTCGTGCCTGCGTGTGACGCGCAGTTCACGTCACCCTCGTCGTTCGCCGCGGCCACGTCCTGCGTGCGGCTCTTGCACCCCGTCGCGGACCAGCTCCGCGATATCGCGGTGCAACTCGGCATGCGCGCGTACCGCGTTCGGATCGTTCGGACGCGCTGGACGGCGGGATTCCGCGGGCGCGGTGCTGAGATCGTCGTGCTTGAGCGCGAGATCCTGCCCGTGCCGGAGATCTACGACGTGGGTTCGCTCCAGCGCGTGCTGACGCCCGTGGGGCTCGACGAGGCCGGCGGCGTGACGCTGCGCGAGGTGTCGAGCCGCTTCACCGAGGAATTCCTGTCCGGCTACGACGACGACGGGACGCCCTGCCCGAAGGACGAGAACGTCTACTACGAGATTGAATTCATCCGGCCGGACGGCGCGGGCCGCTCGCAGAAGCGCCGGTTCACGCTTTCGAGCGCGCCCGAGTTGGACCTGACGAAAACGCTGGGCTGGCTCGTGAAGCTGGAGCGTTCGCACCCGAACCGCGCGCGCGACGGGCAGACTGGCGGCGACTTCAAGGACGCTTCGTAATGGTGACGATCACGATCAGCGCATGGCCCGAAGCGCTCAAGCTGCGCACGGCGGCGGTGCACGCTGCGATCCGCGCAGGCCTTGTCGAGGGCGCGATGCGCTGCGTGGCGATTGCCGTCAAGGCCACCGACGACAAAAGCGTCATGAACATCGGGCAGTACAAGCGCTCATGGCGCAGCGTGCCGACGGACCGCGGCGCGACGATCGAGAACATCGCGCCGTACTCAGGCGTCATCGAAGACGGGCGCCGGCCGAACGGACCGCCACCGCCCATTGACGCCATCGTGGCTTGGTGCGCGCGCAAGGGCATCTACGCGAAACCGCAGGTGTCCTTGGGCTCGATTGCGGGCGAAGCAAGCGGCGGCGTGAAGACAGACGAGCAGAAGGCTGCGAGCCGGGTGCGCGGCGAAGGCCAGAGCAAGCACGCCGAGAAGATCCTGGGTGAAGTCGGCGCTTCGGTGCGCCGGCACGCGGACCCGATTCGGCGTGCGGCCGAGTCGATTCGGTGGTCAATCGCGAAGAAAGGCACGCCCGCAATGCACGTGCTGGCAGACGTGATGCCCGAGATGATCGTGATGGTGAGCGAAACCGCGCGCAAGCGCGTGCTGGCCGCCGCGCAAGGGAAGGTGGCGTGATGCCCCTGCCATCCGTCCGCCAGACGCCCGGCGGCACGACGCTCGTGCAGCGCGGGACGCTCCAGGTCCTGACGCCCTACCGCAGCGCCGACGTCGGGCTCGCGCTCGTGCGCGGCCTGGCAGACTACCTGCTCGGCATGGCATACCACGACCAGGACGGGCGCCATGAGGCGTTCGCGCAGATCTTCGACCACTGGGCAGACCCCGAGGAAGTCGCGGTCTACCCGTCCGGCTACGTGGCGCTCGACGGCGACGTGACGTACGACGCCAGCCAGTTCCGCCCCGCGCTTCTGCCCATCGGAGATCAGTCGGGCGCCGACGGCATGTTCCTGCAGAAGTCCTGTGAGGCGGTGGCGACGCTCAAGCTCGAAGTCTGGGCGACGGACACCGAACAGCGCTCGATGCTCGTTTCTGACCTCGAAGACGCGTTCAACCCGACGCCGGAGATCTACGGCTTCACGCTCTCGCTTCCGCACTACCACGGGCTGCACGCCCGCTACTCAGCCGAGCGCAGCACGCAGCCCGACAGCGCAGACGACGCGCAGCACGGCTACCGCAAGGCCACGTTCAAGCTCTCGGCCTCGTGCTCGCTCGTGCGGCTCGTCTCTGCGCAGCGCCTGATCGTGAGCCCGCGCGGGCCGTTCGCGCGCGGCACGATCTCGGCCACGGGCGTCGAAGACGCGCCGTTCGACACCGAGGCTTGATTCGCTACGCACGCGGTACGACCTCGGCGCCGGGCGCCGAAGGCAAACCGTTCGACACCGAGGCTTGACCCGCCCTGCCCGCGGCGCGTATTCTCTGAGTCGCGACCCTGGGAAGCGGCGCACGACAATCTGACGCAGAACACCTAGAGCCTCAACGCTGTTGTGAGGTTCCAGCATGTTCATGCGACGTTACACATCTGATCCGGGCCTCGCGACCATCCAGCAGATCGAAGGCGTTGTGACGATCGAGGGCAACGCCGCGCCCGGCGTCGTCGGCGTCGGCACGGGCGTTGTGGCGCTCGTCGGCGAGTTTGCCGACATGACGTACGGCGTTTCCGTGGACCTCGTCACGACGCCAGGCACCGTCTCGACGCGCCCGCAGCCCGTCCAGATCCTCAGCAGCGACGACTTCCTGACGAAGCTCGGCGGCTTCGACGAGACGATTGGCGAGCACAAGAAGACGGGCGGATCGGGCTTCGTTGCAGCGAAGAACAAGAAATTCGCGGGGCTCGTGGCCGTGCCAGTGAACCTCGCAAGCGACAAGGCATGCCGCGCGTGGCGCGAACTGCCGACGAACCTCGACGCGACGCATGCGACGCCGCTGTTCACGATGGTGCCCGGCTACGTGGCCGCCGGCCGAGAGTTCCTCGACGTGGGCGCGAAGGCCGTCCGGCTGATGAAATCGATCGCGTTCCAGGCTTCGGCCGCGTACAAAAGCGCGATCGTGGGCTCGACGCCGGCCTGCGCGCTCGCAACGTGTGTCCTCACGAGCATCGGCAGCAATTTCGTGGCCGAGGGCGTGAAATGCGGCGACGCGCTCGTGCTCGGGTCGCTGGCCGCCGCGGGCGGGTCAGGCAACCTCTTGACGGCTGGCACGTACCGCATCATCACGGTCGGCACCACAACGCTCACGATCGAGAAACAGGACGGATCGAACTTCGCGTTCGCCGCGCCGTACACGGATCTGGCCTACCGGATCCACGCCGCCAACTGTGCGGACACGGGCGGATCCGGAAGCACCACGCTCGTCTACGGTTTCAAGGCGCCCGGCACGGGCATCTGCAACACGCTGCCCGTACGGCCGCTGTTTCAGAATCTCGTGGTCTCGGATGTCTGCAGCCCGACTGTCGCGCCGCCCGCGCAGACCGCCAGCGCTTACGACCCGCTTTCCGGCCTCAAGCTCGGCGGGCACCCGATCTCCGTGTGCGCGTTCACGACGGCAGTCCAGACTGCCAACACGACATCGGCTGCCGGGCTCGAAACGCTGTACGCGTCTGCGTTGGCCTCGCTGCTTGCCGACGCGACGCCGGCGAACACGGTCAACCTCGTCTTCTGCGCGCGCCACAGCGCAGCGATCTGGACCTCGCTCAAGAACACCTGCACGCAGCGCAGCGCGAAGGGCAAGGGCCTGCGCGGCATCATGGCTCCGGACCTCAGCAACGTCACAGTCGCGGGCGTCGCGTCGTCCGTCGCCGCGTACCCGGCTGCAGCCGCGCTGCGCACCGATCGGGCGAGCGAAGGCTGGCCGGGCGTCTCGGTCTACGTGCCCGAGGCCGTGGGCTTCTCCATCACGCGCGCGGACGCTTCGGTCACGACCGACGGCATTTTCGATGAGACGGCAGACGGCTGGATCGCCTCGGCCATGTCCTCTGTTCCGCCCGAGGTCAACCCCGCAATCGAAGACGCGCCGGTGACGATCTCGCCGGACGGCACGCCCGGAGCGCTCGCGTTCCTGGGCCTGCAGTCGAACGCGCCGACGCTCACGATCGACGACCACATCACCCTGCGGGCCGCAGGCATCTGCGCGCCGCGCATGGACGACGTCAGCGGGCCGGTGCTGCAGAGCGGCAACACAACGGGCCAGCAGCTCGAACGCGCGACGGGCACGTTGCAGCCGATCCCGATGGCGCAGAGGGCGATGGCTGACTTCATCGAAGACTCGTTGACGGGCGCGCTCGCCAAGTTCGCGAAGAAGCCGTTGACCGACGACCTCGAGAAGGACAGCGCCGCCGTTGTCATCGGCTTCCTCGAAGGCCTGCGCAGCAAGCTCAATCCGTCGAAGCAGCGCATCTACGCGTACGCGGTCTCGACCGCGGCGAACACGGCTGAAACGCGCGCTGCCGGCGTGTGGTTCATCGACTACGCCGTGACCACGCTCGCGAGCGCAAACCAGATCGTTCAGCGCGCCACCATCGGCACGCAGGTCGTTATTTCCACGCCTTAGCGCGTGGCGAGGTGAGAAATGCGGCTACGTGGCGAAGACACATCACTGAGCATCCTGGTCGACAACCAGGTCCAGACCCAACTCGGCGACGTCAAGAGCGCGAACCTGACGTGGGAGATGGAGATCAAGGAAGAGGGCTTCCTCGGCGAGCACAGCGACAGGTACGACACGGTCTACAAGGGCATCACCGGAGACCTGGACATCCAGATCGAGGACGCCTCGTGGACGACGTTCGTGCAGTCGTTGCTCGACATCGCGCAGCGCCGGACGCCCGGCGTTTCGCTCCAGGTCGTCTCCAAGCAGCGATTCACGAATGGGACCTCGCGCACGATCATCGTGCCCGATCCGTCCTTCGGCGCGATCCCGCTGGCCACACCGGCCCGCGGCGATTACGTCACTGTGAAGCTGAACTACAAGGCTTCACAGGCCATTTTCGTCTAGCACCGTTGGAAGCGGCGCAAAGGAACACCCGTCATCATGGCAAACGCCCGTCCCGTCTATCGCTACCAGATCCCCGAAGCTTGCGGCTGTCCGTTCAAAGAGATCGGCATGGTCGAGCTGAACACGAACGAGGAGCAGTTGGCCTACAAGGCCGCGCGCAACGAGCCGAGCCGCATGGCGTTTGAGCTCGTCAAGCGTTCGCTCTGGGAAGCCGACGGCGCGCTGCTGAAGGACTCGGACGGCAGCCGCGAGCGCACGTGGAATGAGCTGGGCGCCAAGGCGCGCACGCTCTGCGCGTCTGCGTGGAATCAGATCCACAACCCGGATGACGTGGACACCGAGGGTTTCTTGCTGAGTCGCAGCGTGAAGGTGTAGGCGCGACGTTTGCGACGCTCGGTGACTTGACCCGCGCCTACATGGAGCGTTTCGCGACGCCGAGTGACGCTGTGCGGGATCTCTACGATGACATTGCCTTTCTCGGCCGCTACTGCGGACAGCAACGCTCCGAGGTGGGCGTCATGATCGTCAGCGAGCGCCGTGAGCTGTGCGCGGCTACCGTGCGTCTGCTCGAAGCCGAGCGCGAAACGCCGCAGTTGCCCGGACAGGGCAACGACGACATCAGGGGGCGTTGATGGCGGATGATGTTGTCAGGACTGAGTTCGTCGCCGACGACAAGATCACCGGACCGATGGGCCGGATTCAAGCGCGTGCGGCCGGACTCGCAAAGCAATTCGAGCAGATGTCGTCGAAGGTCGTCGGTCTCGCGGGGCTCGGCGGCATGCTGGCCGGCGCATTTTCGTTCGGCAAGATGATGGCGGACGCGAACGCGTACCTGGGGCAGATCCGAAGCCTCCAGAAAGTCACCGGCATGACGGCAGAGAAGACGTCGGGCCTCATGGGCGCGATGTCGGCCGTTGGAATCGAGAGCGACATCGCGACGATGATGATCACGCGCATGGCGGGCAAAGAGACGCAGCTCGGGCAGATGGCGGAGAACGCGAAGGGCCTGGCCGGGCAAATGCAGAAGATCGGCGCGGCGACGCACGACCCGATCGTGAACCTCAAGGCCATGGCCGAGGCGTACAAGGCGCACAACGCCAAGATGGACTTGACGGTCGGCAAGAAGCTCATCAAGACCACCGAGTTCGACATTGTCACGATGGCCAAAATGGCGGGCTTGCCCGTCAAGATGGCGCAGAAGCTCGAACCGTTGCTGAAGGGCGGCGCGAAGGGAATCGACGAACTCTTCAAGAAAGCCGAGCGCATGGGCCTCGTCGTGACGCAGAAGCAGTTGGATGGCCTCGCGCGGCTCGGCAAGGCGAAGACGGAGATCAAGAACACGATGCTCGGGCTTGCCGTGACGATCATGGACAAGGTGCAGCCGGCGTTGTCGTCCGTGATGGAACAAGGCCGAGACTGGCTCGTGGCCTGGATCGACAAAGCCGAGCGCTTCATCCAACTACTCGGCGACGGGCTTGACCAGGCAGTGCAGAAGATCAAGACGCTCGTGTCCATCGTCGCAGTCTCGGGCATCCTCACGAAAATGACGGGCAAGGGCCTGATCGGGACGATTGGCGCGGGCGCGTCGTCGGGCAGCAGCGCAGGCGCTGCGACGGGCATGGCCGGTGGTGCTGCTGCGGGCGGCTTCGCCGCGCTCGCAGCGTGGGCCGTCATCATCTATTCGATCGTCGGCGCGTTCACGAGCATCTGGAACAACACGCTCGGCGTCGTGGACATTCTCAAGACGGCATGGTCCGAGTTGAACACTGCGCTCGCGCCGATCTGGGCTGCGATCGGGCAGTTGCTCTCGCCGTTCGAGGGCATCATCAACACGATCCGCGACTTCCTCGCCGACTTCTTCAAGGGCGTATCGATGGCGGACGCCTTCGCCGCGGTGATCCCGATGACGGTCGGCATGCTGATCGAGGGCGCGACGCAGATCGTCTTGTTGTTCCGTTCGGTCTGGACGTGGATCAGCGAGAACTTCAAGAGTTGGGCGAACGAAGTCCACACGCTGTTCGCGAAGATCGTCAATGGCATCATTGAGTTGATCAACAAGATCCCGCTGATCAGCAAGATCGAAGGGCGAATGTCTGTGCCCGACGCTGTCGCGGGTGGGCGCAGCCTCGGTGACGTCTGGGACCAGGTCACGAAGGACAACGAAACTCTCGCAGCTGCGGCTCGTGTCGCCGAGAGCATGGCCAAATACACGAAGTGGCAGGGCGAAGCCGAGAAGGGCAGGAAAGAAGCCGCGCGGCTGAAAGCAATCGAAGACGCGAAGAAGAAACAGCAAGGCGCCGCCGGCGGCAAGAACTACGACTTCCGGGGCTCGCACTTCACGATCACGCAGCAGTTCGCCGAGGGGTTCGACCCGGACCGCATCGCGGTCTCGTTCGCGGGCGGCGTCACCGCGTTGTCCGACCGGCGCACCGAAGCGCAAGGGGCCATGTGATGGCGAGCAACGGCCCGAGCATCGCGGTCTCGACGTTCCAGATCCGGCAGACGACCGGGCGCAAGCGCGTGCTGATTCTCGCGAATCTCTCGGACACCGCACGCGCGCTGCCGTTTCGGCCGTACGCGCTGCCGGTGTCCATGCGGCACGAGGTGACGTGGTACCCGGGCAACCCGAACGGCACGCTGCAGATCTTCGGCGCTCAGGAAGACGAGGCGAAGGTCAACGGCGCGTGGCACGATCGGTTCCTCTGCGGCAGCCAGCCGCGGCCCGCAGCCGACTCAGTCTGGTTTGACGCCGCGGGGTAGAAGCAGGTGATCCCGGGCCAGCTTTGCCCCGCGATGATCGACGGCAAGCCGCTGACGACGTGCGAGGCGCTGGTCAATGCCGTTGAGCAGCTCACGCGCGAAGGACAAGTGGTCGCGGTCACGTGGGCGGGCAAAACGCGCTACGGCGTGATCTCGAAATTCACGCCGACCTGGCAGAACGAGAACGATGTCGAGTGGGAAATGTCGTTCGTGTGGTACGGGCGCGAGGGCGAGGTGCCGCCGCCCGTGTTCGCGCAGCAGGCGGGCATGGCGCCCGCGGCGAACCAGATGGTTTCGGACGTGATCGCGCTCGCGCGGTCTGCCGTCGCGGGCTCCCCCGTGGCCGCGATTGCGAGCTTCGGCGCGGACCTCGCGAGCGGCGTGGCCGGCGCTTCAGCGCTCTCGTTCCAGTTCCAGCAGCTCGCGCAGCAGACTGTGACAGCCGTCATCTCGCCGCACGTCGGCGCCGCGCGCGGCTTCTCCGTCGCAGTCGGCATCGTGAATAGCTGGCGAGGCTTTGCGCAGTTGCTCGCGCAGTCCATTCCCGCCGCCATCATCGACCCGCTGGCGCAGTACCGCGCGAGCATCAAGGCCGGCGCTGCGAGCGCGGCGACGCCACCGCAAGGCCTCGCAAATCCTTCGGGCGCTGTGCCATCGGGCACGACGCCGGTCGTGAGCGTGGACGGCACGCAGCAGGCCGTGAGCGCATCGCCCGCGGCGGCTCTCGCGAGCGCGGCGGTGTGGCGCGCGCAACTGCGCCAGAACTACCGTGCGCTTGCAGTCACCGCCGCAATGCAGGCCTCGGTGCTGCAGCAGCAGGTCCAGACGCAGGTGCTGGCCGTGCACCGGGCCCGGGCCAACGAGGACTTGCACCGCATCTCGACGCGCTACTACGCGACGCCGCACGAGTGGCGCAGGATCTACGCGTTCAACGGCTTGAATTCGCTCGTGCTGACCGCGGGCCAGATCGTCTTGATTCCGAAAGTCACAGGCGCCGGCGGCGCGGACAGCATCGCGAACCAGACGCAACCGGCGGGCGTGTAGCATGCCGAGCTTCGACGCCAACCGCCTCTCCGTCGCCGTCGCGCCGCGCGCGTACTATCCGAGTTGTGTGGTCAACCTCACGATCCGTTTCGATTCCGCGCAGTTCGTGACCGCTGAAAAAGACGCGATGACGACGCGCGAGTTCGTGGCCGCTGCGAACGCGCCGAAGAAGCTGCTCCAGGTGATCGGCACAGGCCCCATCGGGCACCAGAGCGAGCAAGACAGCAACACGTACCTGCTGCAAATCCTGCCGAACAAGTGCGATCTCACGCTCGAAGGCCACCGCAAGGCGGGCAAATTCGACATCGTCATCCCGTACCGGGATCTGCCCGTCGACCCGCGCAT
Organism: Gemmatimonadaceae bacterium; assembly: GCA_041661925.1. GTDB lineage: Bacteria > Gemmatimonadota > Gemmatimonadetes > Gemmatimonadales > Gemmatimonadaceae > PNKL01. Next base: position 11,537 of record JBAZTM010000029.1, on the reverse strand, counting down.
GATCGCCGCCATCGGTGTCGACGTGCACCTCGGCACGGTGGATCCGTTGGCGTTCTCGAACGGCATGGACGGCGCGCCCGCGGCGGGACAAACCCGCACGAGCGTGCTCAACACGTTCGACGAGGCCGGCAACCAGCGGCTCGACACGCTTGCGTTCGTGGGCGATGCGGACAGCATCGACGTTGACCACGGCGCCAAGGACTCGACGTTGCACATCGAGGGCCGTGACCTACGCGGCGCGCTCTTGGACTCGCCGTTGCCGCCTGACCAGATGGCGAAGATCAACACGAACCAGCAGATCCACCACCTCGTGGCCGACATCATCTCGGGCCACCCGCTGCTGTGCGGCGTCGTCGTGGACACGTCTGCGCTGCCGTCGACGCTGGGCGGCAAGGTGGCAGCCGACGCCGTCAAGGCTGCGCTGGCGGCGGACCCGAAGCACAAGCACGCGGGGCTCGTCATCGCGTGCAACCGCGCCGAGTGGCCGAACGGCAAGATCCTCTCGCCGGCACTCGCGAAGGACCGGAGCCGCGCGCGCAAGGGCGCCAAGGGCGACAAGGCGGGCGCGACGCAGTCGCCCGGCGGCGACGCGCAGAAGACGTCGTTCTGGGACCTGATCGTCCAGTACTGCTTCCTCGTCGGCGCGATTCCGAGCTTCTACGGCCGCGTGCTGTGGATCCGGCCGACGCAGAGCATCTACGACGCGACGGGCGGCAAGCGCAATCCGAACCCGCGCAGCCCGTTCGCGGGCCAGATGGATCGCGTTGTCGCGCAGGGCGAACCGGGCGAGCCGCTGACGTTGCAGATCCGGCGCATGGTCTTCGGCCGCAACGTCGAGGGCTTCAAGATGGCACGGAAGCTACGCGGCAAGATGCCGGGCACGATCCGCGTCGTGAGCCACGACCCGATGGCGGGCGAGCGCGGGCTCATGAAGGTCCAGCAGGAAGACTACACGGCTGAAGAGTACGCGAAAGAAAACGGGTTCTATGTGCCGCCGAAGAAGGGGCAGAAGAAGGGCGGCAAGGCGTCGAAGAAGAGCGCGTCGGGCAAGAGCGACGAGAAGGAAGTCAAGGTCATCGTGGTCAAGGGTGGCATCAAAAACCACGATCAGCTCAAGCAAATCGCGCGCAGCATCTTCTACGAAGCGCGGCGCGGCGACTTGACCGGGTCGATCCAGACCAAGGACCTCGCGAGCTTCGGCGGTGACGCGACGGATCCGGACCTTCTGCGCATGCGGCCGGGCGATCCGATTGAGCTGGAGATGGACGTGCGCGAGCTGGCGAAGCGCAGCCCGCTCGTGGCCGAGTTGTGCGCGCACGGGCAGCGCTCGCCGGCAGAAGAAATCGCGGCGATCCTGCCACGGTGCAACGGCAACGTGGCGCTGGCCACGGCGATTGTGGGGTCGGCGCGCGGCTATGTCACGCACATCCAAAACAAATTCTACGTGAACAACGTGCAGTTCAACTTCGAGGCGACGTCCGGCGTCAAGGTTTCGTTTGACTTCGAGAACTTCGTGGACGCGAGGGCGGCGACGAAGTCCGTGGCCGACGCTGAAGGCGGTGCGGAAGGCGGTGCGGAGAACGCCGTCGAGCGGGTGTACACGTGAGCACCGGACGCAGCACCAGCCACGTGCGCCAGAGCCTTTCGGCTTCGGCGCTGGCCGAGCTTGCGAGCCGGCCGGGCATTGACCCGCGCGTGTGGGTCTCGTCTGCCGTCGTCACGAGCGAGATCTACAACGATCCCGAGTACGGGCCGATGGTGGACATCACGCTCGTACCGAGCATGCTCGAAGAGACGGCGATCCTGTGCTCTGCGTACGTCGGCGCGGGCTGGGGGCTGTACCTGCCCGTCGAGCTTGAAGACGAGGTCGTGGTGATGGCGCCCGGGGGCGACCCGAACAACGGCTATCGGATCATCGGCCGGAACTGGAACGGCGCCGAGCCGCCGCCGGCAGCGTTCGCAGCGCACCCGCACGACGCGATCTTGTGGGTGCGGCAAGACCAGTCGCTGCGGCTGAATGTCTCGGGATCCGGAGACATCGTGCTGAACAGCGGCACGCATCGCGTGGCACGCGCGGGCGATCCGGTGAACTGCGGCGGGCTGTCAGTGTCGTGTGCCGCTGCGGTTCCGCCTCCGGGCGTCGTGATTACAGTCACCTACACACCGCCGACGGGCACGCCGTGGACGCAGGTCCTCACGCTGGTGGGCGCGCTGACGGGAGCGGTGGTGTCCACCGGCAGCGGGCTCTCGGGCGTGATCAGCGACGGCGCGCCGCACGTGCTAGCCTAGTAGGTGCCTGCTTCCCAGTGATCAGCATCGCTTGCTGCGTCAAACGCGCGGCCCCACGTGCGATTTGCCAACGCGAGGTGATCGAACGCGAGATGCGCGGTGGCTTCCATAGCGTCGAGCGCGCGGCGGTGTGCGCGCAGTGCTGCGTTGAACCTGTCTTTCATTTGCTTGGGCGACAGCGCTTCCAGGTAGAACAACTCGGCGTCGAGTGTATTTCCGAGCCGCTCGACGGATGGCGCCTTGATCCGGTCTATCAAGCTCAGCGCAGCTTCCAGCACTTCGTATGCACTATCTCGGCGTTCGTGCAGGACGTCGAGCCTTTGTTGTGTTTGCGCATCCATTTGCTACCTCCAGGTTTGCAGTTCGGATCGCGCGACCTAGCAGCGATTCCAGAAGAAGAACTCGCACATGAACCGCAGGTCTACGATCGACCCGCACTTGTCCACGTAGCGAGGTTTATCGTCGGGCCTGCGGCGCATGCGCAGGCGTCCGGACAACTCGGGCGTGGACGGCATGTCTCGCGTGTCGACGTGCGGCAGCGGCTCTATGTGGCGCGTGTCCGGGTGTGCTTGGTGGCACCCGTAGTGGCGCACCGGGCCGGCGAGCGTGCGCACCCACGGGTGCGAACCGTCGGTGGTCATGTTGACGAGCGCAAAGGTCGGAATGCTCGGGTCAACTGGCCTGTCGCAAAGCGCGCAGACCGCTGCGTGCTCCAGCGTTTTTGTGTATGTCCAATCTTGTCGCGTCATTGTTTCCTCCGTTCACACCGCAAGCGCCAGTTGCGGTTCGTACGCCGGGTGCGGCTTGACGGCGCCGCAGGCCTGGCAGTTGAGGGCGCCGCTTTCGCGGCACCAGTACGCGCGGCCACCGCGCGGGATGCGCGAGCAGCAGGAAGCGCAGCGTCCGCCGCGCTTGAGGCCCTGGACGTAGACCCAGAGAGACAGCCTGCGTTCGGGCGGTTGGCGTGCCGCGCGCTCGACGCGGGCGGCGAGGGTGTCGAAAAGCTGGGCGTTCATGGCGATCCTCCCGTGCGCTGGAGCGCGCCAACATCGCGCTGAAGCGCGCCATTCATCTGGCGCTTGAACCAGCGCCGGTGGCAAGGCGGGCACCGAAGTGGCGCCGCCATGTACGATGCGCCCGGCGTCCACATGCGCTTCGCCGGGCAGTCGAGACAGCCGATCTCGCGCGGGACCCGCCTCTCGCGTGCGGGCGGGCCCTCGTTGAAGGGGGCGTCGTCAGCGCGCTTCATGTCTTCGATCCGGAGGGCAACATGATCGTTCCGGGCGGCAACTGGATCACCACGGGCTGCATGAGCAGCAGCTTGCCGATGCGCTCGACCATTTCGGCGTTACTCGTTGCGAGCGCGCGGATGGCGGCGAGCAGCGATTCGCGCTCACTTCGGCCGGCGCGAATCATCGAAATCATTTGGAATACAACCGGGTTCGATTGGTAGAGGCCAAGCCCGATCTCTTCAGCCAGCGCGTACGCGCGATCGTCTCGTTCCATCGCGTTTGCGCGCGCTTTTTGCTCCGCGGTGCGCATGTCCATGGCTTTTCTCCTCGGTTCGTGTGTGCCCGGCGCCCTTGCGAGCGCCGGGCGGTTGCGTTGCTACTCGGCGTCGGGCTCGGCGCAGCTGCTGATCCGCCAATCGCTCCAGTCCTCGTCGCCGTTGCCAGCCGCGCGGCAGGCGCCAGCGAGGGTCTCGGCTTCGGCGTCGCTCATGCAGACACCGAGGTCCATGCTGCCGCCGCCGGTCCGCTCGTACCAGTAGTGGCGCGGCTTCGGCGCGGGCTCGCGGTCCGCGCAGAGCGCGGTGAAAGCGTCGGGCTCGGGCTCAGTGGCGGGCGCGTCGGGCTCGGGCGTGGCCGCGGGCACCGCGCTCGCGGCGTCGTGAGCTGCCAGGTACGCGCGGTACTTGAGGCGGTTCCACTCGTCGGTGTCGTGCTCGTCGGGCTCGTCCGCGGCTTCGAGCACTTCGACGTACGCGCAAATGAAGGCGTCGCACTCGGCCTTCGTGGGCTCGCCCGTCTCGTCGTCTTCGCAAGCGTGGCGGTAGGTGGCGAGGGCGTCTGCGGTCATGGTGTCAATCAGGTCGCTGTCCATTGTCGTTCTCCGGTTCGGGTGTCTCTGGGGAGGTTCGTTTGCCCTCCCCACGTTCAAGAAAATAGCCGAACGCGGGCATGCTGTCAACGCTCCGTGCGTTATTTTCGGCGCAAACCATGACATAGATCAGGGTTCCGCGGGGCCCGCAAAACGCCTGCGGGGCGGGCCGAGAACCCGCGCTTTCGCGAACCGCTGCGCTGGGTTGCACACGCACAACCGCGCGTGTGCGGCGTTCACACCGACGCGCCAGGATGCCCCAGGACGCCCGCAAATCGCGCAAACGGGTTACCATGCCAGGGTGAAACTTGATCCACGTCACGTTTTTAGCCCGCCCCAAAACGAAAAGCGCGTGTTTTCGCGTAGTTGCGCGCGTGTGCCGTAAAGAAATGGTGCGTGATTCTGCGGTGAACGCGCACGGACGAACGTCTACCGCGTCCGTGACGCAGGGAGAAATGCCCGGCTTGCCCGCGGACCGTGCCACGGCGTAGACTGACCCAGCCGGGCGACCCGGCGCAAAGGCACACATGGCGGGATGGGGCACTGGAGCGTGGGGAATCGGGCCGTGGGGCGGCGTTGGCCCCGGGCTCAGCGGCCTGCACGTCATGAACGCCGTGGCTGTCGCCACGAACTGCGTGCGCGTCACCGTCTCCGCCCTGCCCAAAGCCTCGAGCGCCACCGCCGTCGGCGACGCACTGAACCCGGCTACGTGGTCGGTCTTCGAGGTCGTCTCGGGCACCGTTCACACCGTGCTCTCGTCATCGCAGTTCTCGCCGCTTGAATTCGATCTCCAGGTCCTTGAGCCGTTCGCCGCGTACCCGACCGTCCACCGCACGGCCACATCGACGCTGCTCTCGCTCGCGGGCGGGCTCGTGGCCGCGCCGAAGTCCGCGGACTTTCTCGGCGTCGTGGCGCACAAGGCCAACGCAACGCCGAACCCGCTGGTCGATCTCAAGAACCGCCCCACCGCCACGTCCGGCGGCACCGGCGGCACGCTCGTCGTCACCGACGGCGGCGACTACGCGGCAATCGAGAACCCGGAGCTGGTGCGCAAGCTCATCTACCGCCGGCTCGGCACGCCGCGCGGCGCGTTCTTTCATCTGCCGAATTACGGACTTGCCGCGACGCTCAAGAAGAACTACACCGTCAGCGACCTCGTGGCCATGCGCCAGGACTGCATCACGCAGGCCGAGCTCGAAGACGAGGTGGACAGCGCCGACGCCACGGTCTCGCTCTCGCAATCCGGCATTCTCGACCTGCAACTCGCAGCCGATCTCAAGCCCTGGGCAGGTGGCGGTTCCGTCGCGGTCTCAGCCATTTCCGGGATGGAGTTGTAGACCATGCCAGACAGCCCGTCCTTCCCGACCCTATTCTCCGTCGCGCGCAACGAGGTCATGCTGCGGCCCGGCCGGCTCAAGCGCCAGATCGTCGAGCGCGAGGGCACCGACGCGAACATCCTCGTAGCCGCGGGCGTGGCCGTCGGCGACGCTGTGGCAGCTCAGCAAGCCGCGTCCATCGCGAACCTGTACCTCGACAGCGCCACTGGCGACGATCTGCACAAGCTCGGCTACGACCGGTACGGGGTCGTTTTCAAGGGCGCATGCCCGGCCGTCGGCGACGAGACGTTCACGTCCGTGCTGGCGAGCCCCGCCGCGTGGACGATCCCGAGCGGCACGACGCTGTCGACAGCCGACGGTACGCAGTACCTCACGAGCGCTGCCGTCGTCTGGCCGCTCGGCTCGTTTGGTCCGATCACCGTCCCGATCCGATCCGTTCTCGCGGGCGTGGACCAGATGGTGGACGCGCTGACGCTCACGAACCTCGTCGGATCGATTGCGGGCGCGCCGGCCGGATTCGTGTTCACGCAGACCAACCTGCTCGCCACGAGCGGCGGCGCAGACGACGAGAAAGACGACAGCTACCGCAACCGCTGCCGCAAGGCGCGCGCGCCGAAAGGCCTGCTCTCGGCAATCGAGCAAGGTGGGCTGTCAGTGTCCGGCGTCGATACCGCGACAGCGTTCGAGTCCGTCAACGGGCTCGGCAAGCCGGCCGGACGCGTGGACCTCGTCGTCGCCGACGCGTTCACCGAGGCGCTGGCGAACCTCGCGCAGAGCTCGCCCACGTACGCGGCCAAGAGCCAGGCGCTGGCGAACCTCGTTGACGCCGCGCTCGTCGAATGGCGCGGCGCGGGATGCGAGGTCACGGTCACTGTCGCCGCCGTCGTGCTCCAGCCCGTCAAGATCTCGCTCACGTATCTCGCAGGCGCGGACACCACCGCGGCGAACCTCGAAGCGCGCAGCCGCATCGTGAGCTACACGAACGGGCTCGCTCCGGGCGAGACATGGCAGTACGGCGACGCAGTCAACAGCTTGAAGGGCATGTCCGGAATCTTCTGGACGGGCAACGAGGTGCACGACCCGGCCGGTGACGTCGTGTGCGGCGAACTGCAGGTGATTCGCACGAGCATGGAACTCGTCGTGGTCTTGAACGCGTAGGAGGCAGCGCAGGTGGCAACGGTTCCGATGACGCAGGCCGACTTTTTGGCCATGTTCGAGCGGCTTCTGCCGCCGAGCTACTTGCAGCCGCTGCGAGACGTCGGGCCCGGCTATGAGCTGCTCCAGGCCTACGCGAAACTCGGCGAGCGCTTGAGCCAGGCAGTCAAACGCGACGAGGACGACCAGTTCATCCTGACCGCGGGCGACGCCGGCTTTGCGAGCGTACGCCTTCGAATCTCGCGCACCGCGGCAGTCACGCCTGCAGTCATCATCAAGAAGGGCTCGGTGGTCGCGACGACGGAGACGGATCCGAACGTGGGCTGGGCAGACGACGCGGACGCGGGCGTCTTTTACGACCGGCGCCAGGGCGGGCTGCGCTACGTGCTGGACGGCGACGTCGAGTTCGCGCCTGGCGATTCTGCCAATCCATCGTTTTTCAAAGGCAAAGCCTGGCACCTGACGACGAACCCGATCACGGCCACGGCCGTTGACGCGGACTGGACCTACAACCTGCCCGGTCCGTTCGTGGACCACGAAGGCAACACAATCGAGGGCGACATCTGCAAGCTGGCCGTGCCGCTGCTTGCCGACCCGGCTGCGCCCGACGTGCTGTGCTGGATCGACAGCGTCTGGACCGTCAAGCAGGACTCAGCAGCCACGGGCGGCCGGCCCGCGGCGCTGAACGCACTCGGCACCGACATGGACATCCGCCGGCTCGACGGCGAGACCGCCGCTCAGTACCGCGTGCGCCTGCGCCAGATTCCCGACGTGATCACGCCCTGCGCGATCGTGCGCCTGCTCGACCTCATGATGGCGCCGTGGGGCGGCAGCGCGAAGCTCGTCGAGCCGTGGAGCAAGCATTTCCACGGCGCATGGGACGGTCCGAGCATAGACATCCCAGACCCGTCGGATCCGTTGCACCCGCTATACGTGGCTGGCTTGTTCGTGTGGGACGACACGCGGACTGTCTCGCCCGACCCGAGCACGCAAGACCCCGCGTTCTTCGGCCGCTGGCTTGACGAGTCCACCGAGAAGATGTGCATCGTTATCACCGTTCCGCCGCTCGGCGCAGTGACTGCGTACGGCGGCGTGTGGGACGAGCCCGCCGCTTCTGCCGCAGCAGCGGTGACACCGGGCGGAACCGGAGCGCGCGCGCTGGCCGTCTGGGATGTGCCTGAGTTCATGTTCGGAACGCTCGGTCCGTCGTGGGCGTGGGATGGTCCTGACACGGGCGCTGCCGCGGTGTACAAAGGGATCTACGATGCTGTCTGCGCTGCCAAGATGGCAGGCATCAACTGCATCGAGTGGCTGCGAGGCCAGTAGGAGATCGACGTGAGTAACAAGCCTTTCGACCGCCAGATGATTTACGGCCTCGAACTACCCAAGACGGGGGACATCAACGGCAATTTGACCGAGTCTGATGCGACGCTGCGAGAGGTGCTGCGACTCTGGAATCGTTACAGCAGTTCGACCATTGTGCCCGGCGGCACGGATTCTGTCGGCTTCTTGGGTGAGTCGTTCTATTGCACGGGCGTCGACGCGACCACCGCGCGTTTGCGTCGAGGGCTTGGATTCGTCTCCGCCGCAGCAGACGTGCCGCCGGTCATTGCCACGCCCGTTGTTGGCGTGGCGCTCAATGCCGTCGGCGACATTTCGCCGAACAAGCCGATGGTCCTCCCGCTCGATCAAGACATTCCGATGACTGCGCCACCGGCAGGGCCCGGCCCCGGCGGCAACGAGCGGTTCGATTTGATCGAAGTCCGCTATGAGCGGGCGTTCACTGACACGCTCGCCGAACTGGTGATGGACACCGGAACGGGCGTCTACGGCGCACAGAACCTGGACAAAACACTTACATTTGACCTGACAGGCTTGACGGGGACGGTGGCGACGCCCGCTCCGTCAACGACAGCGATCGGTGTCGTCGTCGGCGTCGAGTCGCTCATGACGTGGACCGGTGCACCTGGCACGATCTTGACCAGCATCCCGGTGATCCCTCCCACGACAGCCGGATACGTTCGCGTCGCGGCGGTTCGACGGTATGCGGGTCAAGGCGTCATTACCGCAGGCGATATCGTGGACTTACGTCCGATCGTCGCACCAAACGGCCTGCTTTCGGTTGGCGTGAGCGCGACGATCCCTCACGCGGCAGTTGCGCCGTCGGGACTGACAGCGATGGTGCCGCCAGGGTTCCGCTGCTGCGTGCGGCGCGACACTGACAGTTCGTGCACGATCTTCTTCTTCATTGGAGATGCCGCGATGTGGCGGGGCGTCGGCGTCCCGAGCATGGCGTTCACCGGCGCAGACATCACGACGCCGAACTCGGTCAACTCACCGGTCTCCGGCGTCTTCACGATCACTGGCGCGCTTCAGGATGCGATCGCAACAGGCGTCCCCTGGACGCCGAACATGGCCGTCGGGATCGGACAGCCGGTGATGATGTTTTTCGTGGCGGTCGCGCCAGCGCTGGCGAACGACTGGATCGTGCGGTTGATCGCGCAACTGCAGCGCATTTCGTAGGAGCCCACCATGCCCGCCGCCGTCATCGAGATCAACGCCGTCGCCGGGTCCAACACGGACCTGACGCTCGGCAACATCGTGCAGCTCTCCAACGCGGATGCCGGCGGCGAGGTGTCGTACCTCTGGGCGATGCTGGACCGGCCGGCGGGCTCTGCTGCCGTGCTGTCGGCGACGAACATTGAAAACCCGACGTTCACGCCGGACGTCGAGGGCACGTACCTGCTGCGTCTGACCGTCAACGCGACGCTCGCATCCGAGTGCAGCGACCAGAAGGTGGCAGCGGTCCGGCAGCTCAAATCCCGCGAGCGCATCCCGAGCTCGGGCGAGACCGTCGAGACTTCGCTCTTGCGGGGCTGGGCGGTGGACGTCAACGAGTCACTTGGCGATCTAGATCGCCAAGTATCTGATTCCGGCTGCGTGCACGGCAACGCGGGCGCTGCGCTGAACCGCGGCGACGTGGTGTACGTGGCGACAACGCACGCGCTCTTGAGCGGCGAGGTCGTGCCCGAGTTCCGTGTGGCGCACGCCAACGTGGCCGCCGAGGTGGCGGGATGGCTCGGCGTCGTCGAAGGCACGCCCGAAGGCGTGGCCGCCGTCGGCATCAACACAATCGCGCGCGTGCGCGGCTTCGGGCACTATCCGTGGGCGGCAGCGGGCGCGCCTGCGGTGTACGCACCTGTCTACGTGGACGACGCCGGCGCGATCTCGCTCGCTACCGGAACGATCACGCGCGTTCTCGGCTACGTCGCGAGCGTGGCCGGCGGCGCCTACCGGATTTGGATGGACCCCGCTCGCGCGGGAGCCGGAGCGGGAGAGCGCTTCCTGTTGAACGGTGCGCCCATCGGCGTGCTTCCGCTTGCGACGGACGTGACCGCCATGTCCGCCGTTCTCGCGTTCGCGCGGACCGACGCCGGCGGCGGCGCGAAAGACGTGCTGACGCTGCGGCGCCACCTGGCTGCGGGCGCCATCGGCATCGGCGCTTCGCTGCGCTTCGAAGCGTCGGACTCGGGCGGCACCGACGTACTGGCCGGGCACTTCCAGTGCCAACTGACCGACGTGACGCCGGGCGCGACGTGGTCTGCGCTGCACGGGTGGCTGCAGACCGGCGCAGCTGGCAACAACGAGGTCGTGACCTTCTCGCCTGTGGACAACGCGACGCCGATCGTCGGCAGCAAGATCACGAGCTATGACGGCGTCAACACGTCGATCATGTGGTCTCTCGGCATCAAGCACTGGCTCGCTGCCGGCGGCAACGGCGCGGTTGGCATGGGCGCGGGGCTGAACTTCTGGGCGCCGAACAGCACTGCCAACGTAGCGGGGCCGGCTTGCGCCGGCATCGCTGGGCTTTGGGAGAGCCCGACGAACGCCAACGAAATGGGCGCGCTCGTCGGCTACTACACGAACGCAGGGCACACCGTCGAAGGCCTGCGGCTCAATAGCCTCGGGCAGTTGTCGGTGGCGGGGCTTCTCTACACCGCGCCGATCTCGACCGAGAAGCTCTTGCTCGTGCCGTTTGAATTGGCGGCAACCGCCGTTGCGCCCGGACTTGCGATCCGCCGTGTCGTGCAAGACGTTGGCGGCGTCGGCGCAGCCAACACCGGCAGCGACATCCGATTCTACGCGCCGGACGACGCCGCTGCCGCGCGGCTCGGCGGCTCCATCACAAGCAAGTGGGTCTCGGCCGTTGCCGCGCTGCCGACTGGCCGCATGGACTTCGCGCTCGGGCAAGCGGGCGTTGCGATCAACGCGTGGACGCTCACGCCGACGCAGCACAGCGGCATCGTGCTCGACGCCAACAACGCCGCGCCCATTGACGTGCTTCAGCTCGCGCACATTTGTGGGATCGCCGGCGCCAACGGCATCGGATCTGGCATTGAGTTTGCGACGGTGGACAACGCCATCGCGTTGACAGCCGCTGCGCGGATCCGTGGCATCCTGACCGACGTAACGCATGGCGGCGGAGCCGTCAGCCAAAAGGGCGCGCTGATCATCTCGGTCAAAGCAGCAGGCGCTGCCGCTCCGGCAGATTTTGCGAGGCTCACCGACTTGGGCGAGTTCCTGATCGGCGCAACGGCACCGGTCGGAGCAGAGAAACTGCGAGTCGTGGGTGATGCGTACATTTCCGGCAAATTG
>JBAZTM010000028.1:38462-39884 GCA_041661925.1 Gemmatimonadaceae bacterium | reverse complement strand
GGACTTCTCGCGCGAGTACGAGATCCTCGTCTACGACGACGCGAGCTCCGACGAGACCACGGCCGTGCTGGAGCCGTATCACAAGGTGCTCCCGCTGACGGTCATCCGCGGGGAGAAGCGCGTCGGATACGCCCGTGCGGTGGACGCCCTGCTGCGCGCCGCCGCACAGCGCACGCGCTACCCGCGCCGCGACGCCGTGGTGCTGTTGCAGGCCGACTTCACCGACCAGCCTGAACAGCTACCCGAGCTCATCAAGCGCTTCGAAGGTGGGGCCGACGTCGTCGTCGCCGAGCCCGCCTCCGTACCGTCGGCGCCCCAGCCCGTGCGCTCGCTCGCCACGTGGGCGCGCCGCGCGGCGCGGCTCTGGCCCGTGCGCGCGCAGCTCAGCGTGCCCGGCGTCGGCGATCCGTTCGGCACGTATCGCATCTTGCGCATCACCGTTGTGCGGGATCTCGTGCGCGACGCCGGCGACGCGCCGGTCACCGACGGTCCGGTGCGCGTCGCCAACCTCGAGCTGTTGCGCCGTGCGGCCGCGTTGGCGCGACGCGTCGAGTCGGTCATGGTGGAGCCGCGCTACGACATTCGTCCGCGCGCCACGCGCGTGCAGGTCTGGCCCGATCTCAAGGCAATCCTCAGCGCCGGGTGGGCGGCCCGGAAGCGGCGCGCGGTCGCTACGGCGTGAAGATCCGCGCGCACGCTCCCGTCGGCACACTGAGCCGCGTGGCGCGAACGCTGGCCGGCGCTCTGGCGCTGCTCGTTGCCGCCGTCCTGCCGGCGTCCTCGCCGGCGCAGGGCACCCTCATGCCGGCAGATGCCGCATCGGTGCCCTGGGTCGTGGGCGAACGGCTGGGCTACGACGTCCGCTTCGGCTTCATCAAGGCGGGCTCGGGCGAGATGCGCATCATGGGCGTCGAGGCCATCCGCGGTCGTCCGGCATGGCACGGGCGATTCACCGTGCATGGCGGCTACCTCGCCCTGCGCGTAGACGACGTGCTCGAAACCTGGATGGACGTCACCACGCTGTCGTCGCTCCGCTTCGAACAGGACTTCAAGGAGATCGGCCGCGAGCGACGGAAGTCGTTCGAGATCTTCCCCGAGCGGAAGGCCTACCTCCAGCGCGGCAAGACCGAGAAGCCGTCGGTCGCGAATCCGCTCGACGACGGGTCGTTCCTGTACTTCATCCGCACCGTGCCGCTGGTCGTTGGCGAGACGTACGAGTTCGACCGGTACTTCATCCCCGACCGCAACCCGGTGACGATCCGCGTCCTGCGCCGCGAATCGATCAGCGTGCCCGCCGGCACGTTCGCCTGCATCGTGATTCAGCCCATCATCAAGACCAAGGGCATCTTCTCCGAGAACGGGCAGGCCGAGATCTGGCTCACGGATGACGCGAAGCGCATCATGGTGCAGATGAAGTCCAAG
>JBAZTM010000028.1:0-38452 GCA_041661925.1 Gemmatimonadaceae bacterium | reverse complement strand
AAGCTCGCGTTTGGATCGCTCAACCTGTACCTGCGCTCCATATCGTTCACCGCCGCGCCCGAGGCCTCCAAGTGAGCACGCCCCGCGAAGCCGACCTGTCGAAGGTGCGCACCATTCCCGTTGCCGGGCGGCCCAACAAGGTGAACGCCGGCGAGTTTGCGACGCCGCCGCAGGGCGATCGCTCGTTTGCCGCCTTCGTCCGCTCGCTGCCGGACGTGCTCAAGGCCGCCGATTTCCGCCGAGTGGTGGACGCGGTTGTGCAGGCGCACCGCGCCAAGCGTGCCGTCATCGTGATGCTCGGCGGACACGTCGTGAAGACCGGCATCGGCCCGCTCCTCGTGGACCTCATGCGCCGCGGCATCGTCTCCGACCTCGCGATGAACGGATCGGCGGCCATCCACGACTACGAGATCGCCCGATTCGGCGCGACGAGCGAGGATGTGGCCGCCGGCCTGCGCGACGGCACGTTCGGCATGGCCGAAGAGACTGGCCGCGGCCTCAACGAGGCCTTCGTGAAGGGGATGGCTGAAGGCTGGGGCATGGGCGAGAGCGTGGCGCGCGCCCTGGAAGGCGACGCGTCGCTCGCGCATCCCGAACTCAGCGTGCTCCTGCAGGCGCGGAAGCTGGGCGTGGGAGTGACGGTGCACGCCGCGCTCGGCGCCGAAATCATTCACCAGCATCCGGCGGCCAGCGGTGCCGCCATCGGCGACACCAGCCATCGCGACTTCCGGCGCCTCGCGGCGAGCATCGAGCGGCTGCACGACGGCGGTGTCGTGCTCAACTGCGGCAGCGCCGTGATCATGCCCGAGGTCTTCCTCAAGGCGCTCACCATCGCGCGCAATCTCAACGCCGGCAAGCCAATCGGGTTTGTGACCTGCGACATCGACATGCAGCGCCACTACCGGCCGCACGTGAACGTCGTGCAGCGACCGACACTGGCTGGCGGCGCCGGCTATGAGCTCACGGGGCATCATGAGCTGATGCTGCCGCTGCTGACCTGGGCGATTGTCGACGAGCTTGGGTAAGTGCGGCGGCGGAGTGCAGGGGCTTGGTGAAGGGAGACGAGTGGAGAGAGGAGGAACGAGAGACGGGGCGCGATCCAATAGGAATCGCGCCCCGTCTGCCATCTGCCATCCGCCATCACTCACACCGCGAGCAACAGCCAGCCCTTACGAGTTGAACTTCTCCTCGATCTTCCGCGCCGTGTCCGGCATGAACAGCCGCAGGACCAGGTAGATGATGCCGCCCACGATGGCGATGCGCACCGCCCATCCGAGCAGGACGAAGAAGATCCCGAAGAGGACGCCGAAGAGGCCAAAGAAGACCTTGAGGGCGAAGAGGCCAATCAGGGCCAGGGCGCCAATTCCAAAGATGGTGCGGAGCATGGGAACCTCGGTGCGGGTGCTGTCTCCCATACGCACCAGCCCGTCCGGAGGTTTCGGAGCCCGCCAAACCACCGAATGCCCGCGCGTCGCCAATGGTCACCACGAGCGGTTGTCTTCACACGCTTCCGCGACGCGTCAGGCGTCTGCCCGGCGGTTCCGCTGCGCCTCTTCACACGAAATTCTAGTAACCGTTAAAATAGATTACAACGGTTACTATGACTGGAATCTCCTGTGTACCAGAGCTAGTTTCTTCATCCCGCCCCCGATTGCCGGGAGGTGGGCCCTCTCGCCCCGTTGACGCATGAGCGAGCATCTCTACCAGATCATGGGACGGCATCGGGCCGAACCCCTGCCCGAGCGCAAACCGTCTTGGCTGAAGGTCAAGGCGCCCGGTGGAGGCAACTACCTCCACCTCAAGAACCTCATGCGCGACCTCAAGCTCAACACGGTCTGCGAGGAGGCGCACTGCCCCAACGTGGGCGAGTGCTGGCAGCACGGCACAGCCACTTTCATGATTCTCGGGGACGTCTGCACCCGGAACTGTGCCTACTGCGCCGTCGCGCACGGCCGGCCGCCGAAGTTCGACGCCGCCGAGCCCGCCCGCGTGGCCGAGGCGGCCCGCACGATGAACCTGCGACACGTCGTCCTGACCTCGGTGGATCGCGATGACCTGCCCGACTTCGGCGCGTGGGCCTTTGCCGAGACGGTGCGCCTCATCAAGGCCGACAACCCGGCCACGTCCGTGGAAGTGCTCGTCCCTGACTTCCAGGGCAACGAGGATTCCATCCGCACGGTCCTTGAGGCCGAACCGGACATCTATAACCACAACACCGAGACGGTCCCGCGCCTCTACAAGAAGGCGCGTCCGGGAGGCCGCTACGAGCGCGTGATGGAGATCTTCCGCGTCTCCAAGCGCCTCGCGCCGCACATCCCCACCAAGACGGGCGTCATCGTCGGCATGGGGGAGACCAACGAGGAGATCGTTCAGGTCATGCGGGACCTTCGCGCCGTTGACGTAGACATCCTCACCATCGGTCAGTATCTGCGTCCATCGAACGACCACATCGGCCTCGACCGCTACGTAACCCCCGACGAGTTCCGCTGGTTCTACGACCAGGGCATGGCGCTCGGCTTCCGGCATGTCGAATCGGCCCCGCTGGTCCGCTCCAGCTATCACGCCTGGGAGCAGGTCCAGGCGGCTGGGGTCTGATCCCCATCAAACTCATGGCAACCAAGAAGAAGACCGCCGCCAAGGACGCGCCGTGCGCGGTCCGCACCGCTGGCGATCCGGCGCTCGACCGGGAACTGCTGCACTCGATGCTCCTCCAACGCCGCTTCGAGGAGAAGACGGGCGAAGCGTACGCGCTCGGCAAGATCGGTGGCTTCTGCCACCTCTACATCGGGCAGGAAGCCGTCTCCACCGGCATCATCGGGCAGCTGCGCCCCGACGATTACGTCATCGGCACGTATCGCGACCACGGTCAGGCGCTGGCGCGCGGCATCGCCCCGCGCGCCATCATGGCCGAACTGTTCGGCCGCATTGATGGATGCTCGCACGGCAAGGGCGGCTCGATGCACCTCTTCGACCGCAACGCGAACTTCCTCGGCGGACACGGCATCGTCGGCTCACACGTGCCGCTCGCCGCCGGTGTGGGCTTCGCCATCAAGTACCGCGGCGTCGACCAGGTCTGCGTCTGCTTCATGGGCGACTCCGTGGTCAACATCGGCGCCTTCCATGAGGCGCTCAACATGGCCGCGCTCTGGAAGCTCCCGGTGCTCTTCGTCATCGAGAACAACCGCTACGGCATGGGCACCTCCGTGGAACGGGCGGCGGCCGTGGACGACCTGTCCAGGCGCGCCGACGGCTACACGGGCATGGACGGCATCGTCATTGACGGCATGGACGTGCATGCCGTGCGCAACGCGGCCTGCAAGGCTATTGAGCGCGCACGCACCGAATCGCGCCCATCGCTGCTCGAAGTGCGCACCTACCGGTTCCGCGGCCACTCGATGTCCGACGCCGTGAGCGGCACGTACCGGAGCAAGGACGAGCTCGACGAGTACCAGGCGTACGACCCAGTCTTCTCGTTGCGCGACGCGATGGTCCTCGCCAGCACAATGACCGTGGACGAGTGGGACGCGATGGAGAAGGAAGTGGTGGCGATGGTGCAGGACGCCTGGGACTTTGCGGACGCCAGTCCGGAGCCGCCGCCCGCCGCGTTGTTTGAAGACGTACTCGTGGACACGACGAGCTGACCATGCCAATCATCACCTACCGCGAAGCACTGAACCAAGCGCTGCGCGAAGAGATGTCCCGCGACGACCGCGTCTACCTCATGGGCGAGGAAGTGGGCGTGTACCAGGGCGCGTACAAGGTGTCGAAGGGGCTTCTCGAGGAGTTCGGCGAGAACCGCGTGGTGGACAGCCCCATCGCCGAGCTCGGCTTCGCTGGCATCGGCGTGGGCTCAGCGATGGCGGGCCTGCGCCCGGTCATCGAGTTCATGACGTGGAACTTCGCGCTGCTCGCCATCGACCAGGTGGTGAACTCGGCGGCGAAGATGCTGTACATGTCAGGCGGCCAGTACAATGTGCCGATCGTCTTCCGCGGCCCCAACGGCGCCGCGCTGCAGTTGGGTGCGCAGCACTCGCAGGCATTCGAGAGCTGGCTGGCGCACATCCCGGGCATCAAGGTCTGCTCGCCGGGCACGCCGTATGACGCCAAGGGGCTGCTCAAGAGCGCCATCCGCGATGACAATCCCGTGGTGTTTCTCGAGGGCGAGATGCTCTACAACACCAAGGGCGAAGTCCCCGAGGGTGAGTACCTCATTCCGCTGGGCAAAGCCGACCTCAAGCGCGAAGGAAGCGACTGCACCATCGTCACGAGCGGCAAGATGGTGTTGGTGGCGATGCAAGTGGCCGACCAGTTGGCCAAGGACGGCGTCCATCTCGATGTGCTGGACCTCCTGACCATCCGTCCGATGGATGTGGAGGCCATCTATGCCTCGGTGCGCAAGACGCAGCGCGCCGTCGTGCTCGAGGAGGGGTGGGAGATCTGCGGCATCGGCGCGCAGGTCGTGGATTTCATCCAGCGCGAGTGCTTCGACCATCTCGACGCGCCCGTGCTTCGGGTGCACCAGGCCGACGTGCCCATGCCGTACGCCAAGGGCCTCGAGAAGATTGCCAAGCCCGACGCCGCCAAGACGATCGCCGCCATCAAGCAGGTCATGTACCGCGCGTAGCAGCTGTCGTCTGCCATCCGCCATCTGCCATCACTCTCCGTCCACACTGATATGGCCACGAAGATATTCATGGAAGCCCTCTCTCCAACGATGGAGGAAGGCCGCCTCGTCAAATGGAACATGCCGGAGGGCGCCGCCGTGAAGTCGGGCGATGTGCTCGCCGAGGTGGAAACCGACAAGGCCGTCATGGAACTCGTCGCCCGTGGCGACGGCGTGCTGCGCAAGCAGCTCGTCGCCGAGGGAACGACGGCGCCGGTGGGTTCGCTCGTCGGCGTGATTGCGGCGGCTGACGAGGATATCGCGGCGTTGGTCAGCGGCGCTGCCGTCCCGGCGCCCGCGAGTGCTCCCTCTACGCCTGCGGCCCCAGCGGCGGTGGCCCCAGCAGCGGCTGCGGCCTCGGCTGCGGCAAATGCCGCAGCGCCGATCGCGGCGCCTCCTGCGGCACCCGCACCGGCCGCGCCGGCAGGCACCGGTCCAACGAGAAGCTCCCCACTCGCCCGACGGCTCGCCCGTGAGAGCGGGCTCGACGTCGGCGCCATCGCCGGCTCCGGCCCCGGCGGCCGCGTCATCAAGCGCGACATCGAGGCGGCCATGAGCGGCGGCGGTGCGGCCACAGCCTTATCTGCCGTCCGCCGTCCGCCGTCTGCCGTCGGTGACTTTACCGATCAGCCCCTCTCTCAGATCCGCAAGACGATCGCCAAGCGTCTCGCCGAGTCCATCGGCCCCATCCCGACGTTTTACCTCACCGCCGAGTTCGACATGACGCGCGCGGTCGAGATGCGCGCGCAGGCGGCGGGGCTGGGCGACGAGTTCAAGGTGTCGGTCAACGACATCGTCCTCAAGGCCGTGGCCACGGCGCTCGCGGCGCACCCCGAAGTGAACGCGCACTGGCTCGGTGACAAGATTCGCTTCTTCAACCGCGTGCACCTCGGCATGGCCGTCGCCACCGATGACGGGCTCATCGTCCCGGTGATCTTCGACGCCGACCAGAAGGGGCTCCGCGAGATCTCGGTTGAGTCGCGCGCGCTGGCGGCGAAAGCACGTGAGCGCAAGCTCACGCCCGAGCAGTACACCGGCTCCACGTTCTCGGTGTCCAACCTCGGCATGATGCAGATCGACCAATTCACCGCGATCATCAATCCTCCCGAGTGCGGGATTCTCGCCATCGGCGTGCTCGAGGATACGCCCGTCGTGGTGGACGGCGCCGTTGCCGTCCGCAAGCGCATGCGCGTGACGATGAGCTGCGATCACCGGGTGATCGATGGCGCGGTTGGTGCGCGATTCCTGCTTGACCTACGGCGGATGCTGGAAAACCCTCTGATGCTGGTGTTCTGACATGGCAAACTATGACGTCATTTTCCTCGGCGGCGGCCCCGCGGGCTACGTCGGCGCCATTCGCGCCTCGCAGCTCGGCCTGACCGTCGGCGTCATCGAGCGCGAGGGCTTGGGCGGCACCTGCGTCCTCTGGGGGTGCATCCCCGCCAAGGCGCTGCTCGAGTCGTCGCATATCGCGAACCGGCTCAAGCACGCCGCCGAGTTCGGCGTGAAGGTGGGCGACATCACGCTCGATTACGGCGTCGCCATGAAGCGCTCGCGCGACGTATCGACCAAGAATTCCAAGGGTGTGGAGTTCCTGTTCAAGAAGAACAAGATCACCTGGATCAAGGGAACCGGCGTGCTGGGCGCGGGCAAGACGGTGAAGGTCACCACCGCCGACGGCAAGACCGAGACGCACACCGCGACGAAGGCGCTTGTCATCGGCACCGGGTCGCGTGTGAAAGGGCTGCCCCAGGCCGGACTCGAGCTGAACAAGACGACGATCATCTCGTCGGATGACGCGCTCGTGCTCGAGAAGGCGCCGAAGACGATGGCCGTGGTCGGCGCCGGCGCCGTGGGCTGCGAGTTCGCCGATGTCTTCAACGCCTTCGGCACCAAGGTGACGGTCATCGAGGTGATGCCGCGCATCCTGCCGCTCGAGGACGAGGACAGTTCGGCCGAGGTGGCGCGCTCGTTCAAGAAGCGCGGCATCGACGTGCTGGTCGGCGCCAAGCTCTCCGGCACCAAGGCCGGCAAGGACAGCGTGACGCTCACCGTGGAGTCGGGCGGCCAGAAGCAGGAGATCGTCGTCGAAAAGGTCCTCGTCGCCGCCGGCCGCGCGGCGAACATCGAGAACATCGGGCTCAAGGAAGTGGGCGTGCAGCTCACCGACCGCGGCTTCATCAAGGTGAGCAACACGCTCGAGACGACGGCCAAGTGGATCTACGCCATCGGCGACGTCGCCGGGCCGCCGATGCTGGCCCACAAGGGCGAGCGCGAGGGCATTATCGTCGCCGAGATCATCGCGGGACATCACCACCACCCGATCAACTACGGCAACATCCCCAACTGCACGTATTGCAGTCCCGAAGTCGCGTCCATCGGTCTCACCGAAGCGCAGTGCAAGGAGAAGAAGCTCGACTACAAAGTCGGCAAGTTCCCCTTCAGCGCGAACGGCCGCGCCCGAACCGCCGGCGAGTCCGAGGGGTTCGTGAAGATCATTCGCGACACCAAGTACGGCGAGATCCTCGGCGCGCACCTCGTGGGCCCGCACGTGACCGAGCTGATCCACGAGCTGCTCGTGGCGCGTGAGAACGAGTTCACGGTGGAAGAGATCGACCTGGCCATCCACGCGCACCCCACGCTCAGTGAGGCGGTGGCGGAGGCGGTGCTGGATTCGATGGGGAAGATGATTCACGCCTGAGGCGTGAGAGAGACAACAGAGATACAACAGACGGACAACAGGGAGACAACAGAGGGGTGCCGGCAGGTCGCCGCGCACCCCTCTTCGATTGCGTGGCCTGCGCGGAACGCTGCCGTCTTCTGTCGCATTCTTGCGCATTCTGTCGTATTCTCTCCTCGTCTGCCGCACTTCCTTCCGGAGTCTCGATGCTACCACGATCGCCGTACGTTGCCGCTTTCGCCGCGCTTGCCGTTCTCGCCTGTTCCGGCGCCCCGCGCGTCACCACGCGCCCCAGCCCCGCCGCCGACTGCTGCCTCGACCTCGGCCGGCGCGTCGCCACTGATCAGCGCGTCGGCGCCATCACGTCACGTCGCTTCACGCATGCGCAGTACTGGTCGGCACTCGAGCCGGCGCTCCGGGCGAAATCGCTGCGTGTCACGCCGGTCGGTGCTTCCACGCATGGCCGGGCGCTCCGCGCCGTCACGTTTGGCTCCGGGCCGACCACGGTCTTCCTGTGGTCGCAGATGCACGGGGACGAGTCCACCGCCACGATGGCGCTGGCCGACCTGTTGACCTGGTTCGCTCTCACCGACAACCAGCGCGACGCCGTACGCGATCGCATTGCGTCGCAGCTCACTGTCGTGATGCTCCCGATGCTCAACCCTGACGGCGCGGAGCTCTTCCAGCGCGAGAACGCCTTCGGCGTGGATATCAACCGCGACGTGCGACGGCTTTCCACCACCGAGGCGCGCGTGCTCAAGGCGGTGCGCGACTCCATCAAGCCGCAGTTCGGCTTCAACCTGCACGACCAGAATGCGCGCACCCTGGGCCGGCCCGGCAATCAGCGCGTCGGCATCGCACTCCTAGCGCCGGCGGCGGAGGTGACCAACGATTTCGGCCCGACGCGAGCAGCGGCCCGGCTCGTCGCGGCGCGCATTCGCTCCGTGCTCGAACGCGAGATTCCCGGCCGCATCGCGCGCTACGACGACACCTTCAACGCGCGTGCCTTCGGCGACCTCATGCAGGCGTGGGGAACGAGCACCGTGCTCATCGAGAGCGGCGCGATCCCCGATGACCCGGACAAGCAGCGCCTGCGCCGCGTGAACGTCATCGCCATCCTCAGCGCGCTCGACGCCATCGCCACCAACGACTTCCGGAATGAGCAGGTCGACACCTACATGTCCATGCCCGTCAACAGCGGCGCGGCGGTGGACGTGGTGGTGAGGGGCGCGTCGGTCGTCATCCCTGGCCACCCGCCGACACGCGTCGATATTTCGTTCAACTACGATGATGCGCTGCGGCAAGGCCGTGCCCGCGTGCGCGAGATCGGCGATCTCGACGACGTCGTCGCGTTCGACACGATCTCGGCGGCCGGGCTCTTTATTCATCCGACGCCGGCGATGCTCACCGAACAGGACGGCAAGCGATGGCTGCGCGTTGGATCGCCGGTGCAGATGACCCTGCGGCGCAGCGCTGACCCGACGGGTGAGGTCGTCAGGGAGTTCGGCGCCCGACCGTAGTTAGGGGCAGGTGCAGGAGAAGGGCACCGGGTGTGGTGCTGGGAAAGAGACCGAGGTGTGCGTAAGACGTGAACGCAGAAGGGCGGCGCAACCCAGCGCCGCCCTCTGTTGTTTCTCTGTTGTATTTCTGTTGTCTCTCTGTTGTCTCTCTCTTACCGCTTGCCTGCGTGCGGATCAAACACCCTCGGGTCCACCGTGATATCGCACCGCCAATCATGGTATTCCTCGAGCTGCCTTCTCTGCCCGCCCTGCAGCATTTCGACCTTCGTCGCCAGGAACCCCTTGCCGCACGGCGCGATCGCGCTGAGGTGGATGTCGAGCGGCGGGCGGCCCGCGCCGCTCGCCAGGACGATGCGCACCACCATCAGGTGCTGGTCCTCCACCCAGAACTGCGCCGACGTGGTGTCGGCGGGATCGGTGGAGCCCACGATCCATACGGCCTGCCCGTTCCAGGCGGCACTGCGGAGCTTCGTGAGATCGAAGCCGAGTGGCGCAAGCTGCCGGGCGGTCTCACTCACCGGCTGCACGTACGCTCCTTCGATCAACGCGAGGAACGGGTTCCCGCTCGCGCGAACGGCGGCCAGCGTGTCGGCACGAATCACCCACGTGGAATCCCAGGTGGAGATGGAGGCGTTGCCGTTGGCGAGCGGCGCCACGTCGATGCGCAACTGCGTCCCGTGCTCCGGTGTGTGGCGCAGCGACTCGTACCACGTCTGCACCGTATCGCGCCCGTCGCGCTGGCGAATCGTCGTGGTCTGCCGGAAGGTGAGCGTCTTGTACCAGTCGCCGGCGTGCCGCGACCGCATCTGCGCGATCACGTCCAGTCCCGACGTGGGCGAGGCGCCCTGTGCCGCCAGCGGCGGCGCGATGGCAACAGTGGCGACGATGGCGAGGCGGTGTATCAATCGGATCATAAATGGCTCAGTCAGGGATTCACTCAAGAATACGCATTCGCCACGGCGCGTGCTGTCCCGCCCCCGCTCGTTTCCCGCCCCTCCCGTCGCCCCCTCTCGACGCCCCTGGCCCGTCCGCGTGCCGCTGCAGGTTGCGTCGCGTTACAGGTACAGTCTCCACGCCCACGCACTCGTTTCTCGGCGCACCTCTGGCGCCGACAACGGCCGTTTGCGCACATAGAAATAGCGCTCGGCGGGCAGTACACCGCTGGCAAACCGAACCCGCACGCGGAACTCCGCAATCGTGCTGAGCGGAGGGTCGAGCAGCGAATGGTGAACGGCAATTGACGCAATCACCGCCGAATCGAGCGCGTGCCGCTCCGCCAGCCACCGTTCGGCGGTTGCAGAATCGGGAATCGCACCGGTGGCGCCATACGCCGCCGTCTGCGCGCGCGACATCGCGAATGACAGATACGTGCGTACCGCCGCCTCCGCCTCGCTGCGCGTTAGCCGCTGACCGGCGACGCCCCACGCCGCGAGGTACCCCACGAGAAGCAGCGCCGCACCTCGAGGACTGGTGGCGGCAAGCCGGAGACCGCGTCGGCCGCGATCGAAGCGCAGAGCAAGCATGGCGAAAAGGGGGTAGAAGGAACGCGAGCTCCAACGTACGTCACGCCGCGATCCCAAGCCACTAGATTTCCATCGTGACCGCGCGCCTTCTCCAAGTGGTTGACCTCGGTGTCATGCCCTACGCCGACGCGCTCGCGCTCCAGCGCGACGCGGCGAAGGCGCGATTGTCCGGCGCCCTGGCGGATGACGTGATTCTGCTCGTCGAGCACCCGCCCGTCATCACGCTCGGTCGCTCCACCAAGGCCGGCAACCTGCTCGCATCGTCGGAGCAGCTGGCGGCGCGCGGCGTGGAGCTGTTCGACGTCGAGCGCGGCGGCGACGTCACGTTCCACGGACCCGGACAGCTGGTCGGCTATCCGATCGTCAACCTCGAGCGACATACCCAGGACCTGCATTGGTACCTGCGCCAGCTCGAGGAAGTGATGATCCGCGTGCTTGCGGCGTTCAACGTCGAGGCCGCGCGCAATCCGGGCAAGACCGGCGTCTGGGTACGCGACCGCAAGATCGCCTCCATCGGCGTGCATGCGCGCCAGTGGGTCACGTGGCACGGCTTCGCGCTGAACGTCACCACGGACCTGTCCTACTTCGACCTCATGGTTCCCTGCGGAATTCAGGACGTCGTCATGACCAGCGTGGAGCGCGAACTGCTCGAAGTGGCCGACGGCCCCTGTCTCGCACCATCGCCCACCCTGTTCGACGATGTGCGCGATCGAACGGTCGCCGCCTTCGCCTCGCTCTTCTCCCTCACGCCGCAGTCGGCGGACGCCGCCGCGTTCGCCGCATCCATCGCCTCATGATGCGCCGCATATACGTTCTCGTCCTCGCGCTGGCCGCCTGCGGAAGAACTACGCCGCCGGCAGAGCCGCCGGCGCCAATGCCACCCCCGCCACCAGTCGCCTTGCCCCGCGCGACCGAGCCGCGCTCCTACGCGGCCCTCGACACCGGGCCTGCGCGCATCACCATCCTCCTCGCCACCACGCGGCGCGCGGTCTCCAGCGACCGCCCCGGCCTACGGTACGGCCCCGAGGACGCCGACTCGCTGCAGTTCGCGTCCGTCAGCGTCAACGTGCCGTCCTACCGCGCGCGCGGCACGGGCGAACTCCCGCGCCCGGGCGCCATGCGCGACAACGCGCTGACATACCGCCCCGACCCGCTGCGCGACTTCTACGTTACCTCGACCATTCCGGTGGACAGTGCCCGCTTCGTCCAGCGGCTTTCCGCGGAGCTCGGGGCCACGAGGTCGCGCGACCTGCTGGTCTTCGTGCACGGGTACAATGTCTCGTTCGAGGACGCCGCCGTCCGCGCCGCACAACTCGCCGCCGATATCAACTTCGACGGAGTAGTGCTGCTCTTCTCGTGGCCGTCGGCCGCGTCGGTCACCGCCTACGTGCGCGACCAGCAGACCGCGCGCAACGCGGGCTTCCAGCTGCTCCGCCTGCTGCGCAACCACGCCGTGGCCGCGCAGCCCGACCGCGTGCACCTGCTGGGGCATTCCATGGGTTCCGAGGTCATCGGCAAGGCGCTGACCCTCACCGCTCCCAGCGACACAACGCCGCGTCTCAGCGAAGTCGTGCTCGCCGCGCCCGATGTGGACTCGCGTGTCTTCCGCCGCGAGATCATGCCGCGGCTCGCGCCGCACGCCGCACGCATCACCATGTACGCGTCGAGTGACGACGATGCCCTGCGCGCCTCACGCGTCCTCAACGGCGTTGGCCGGCTCGGACTCGGCGGCGACTCGCTGTTCGTGATCGAGGGCATGGATACCGTGGACGCCACCCGCGTCTCGGCCGACGTCCTCGGCCATACGCTCTTTGGAAACCAAGGCTTCCTGGCTGACCTCGCCGACCTGCTGGCCGAGGGCAAGACGCCGGCGGAGCGGCGGCTGCTGCCGTCGTCGAGGGCTGGGTTGACGTTCTATCGGTTCAGGGGGGATCGGCGGTAGCGGCGGCTGCCTGGCTGGAACGGTGGGGGGCGCGCCGCGCACGCCGTACGGCCTCGACGGCCGCCCTCACGGTCGCGTAGCCGCCGATGAACTCGACACTATTGGGTGAGATCTTCTCATACCAGCGTACGACGCCGCTCTGGCGATCGTACGTCCAGTGTTCCGACGCGACGACGTGAGTTTGCCGTACGCCAAACCAGCGACAGGCGTTCAGCGACGCCGCCGAGTCGGGAGTTACCACCACCAGCGTCGCGAACACGGTATCCATGAGCGCGCTTTGCGTGAGTTCTCGTGCGCAATTTGGGCAGGCGCGCGTGTCGATGGCGAGCACCTGCAGCGGCCATTGCGGCGGCTGTTCCGGTCGTTCCGGATGACACTCCACGACGGGCATCTTCTGCGGCAGCGCGACTACCTTGGACCCGAACTGAATCTGCTCCACCATCTCCTTCGGAAACGTATGCCCGTCGCAAGCCGATGCAGCGAGCGCGAGCAGCCAGATCCCGACGCGGAAGCACGGCGACTCGCGTGCGACGCTCGAGCTCACTTTCCGACCTCGGTGATCGGTGCAGACCAGCCGCAAACGGTGGACAGGTCGCGCTCCTCGCAGAGTAGCAACCGACCCGCCGCGTCGAAGCCTCCCACGACAGACCAGTCGCCGTTGATGAACTGCACCGAGCCCGCGTCCTTGTTCACGAGCGTCCAACGTCGGCCGCCGGACTCGGCGGCGTCCACCTCGACGAGCAGGCGTCCTCGATCGGCGAACCCGAGCCGCACCACCAACGCGTGATGCCTTGCTGCATCCCGCGCGCGGCGACGCACATCGGCCTTCCACGGCCCCGCGAACATCCCGCCCGGCGTCTTCGCGAGCAACTCGGCCTCGGCCTCGGCCACCTCGCCCTGCGCCACTGCGCGCGGCGTGAGCGGAAGCGTGAGCCTCACTCGGCGATCAGCGAGGCGTTCATGCCACTGAATCACGTTCGACGTACCATCAGACACGATGATATCGTCAGCGGAGGTGCGCGTGATCATTCGCGTCCCCGCAAAGAGCCCAGGAGGCGGAAACGGTCCCCGACTCGATGCGAGCGGTGCGCTCGAGACCACGCGGAAGGTCAGCACAGTATCGGATGAGTTCGCGCCGAATCGCTGTTCAATGAGTGTATCGGTCGTGGAGTCACCGGCGGCGCCAGCTGTGCCTGTAAGAAGGGCAAAGGCTCCGCCGCTTGACAGGCGCGCCGCGATCCCCCAACCAACCGCGGTCACCTGCGCGCGCGCCGGAGCGCCCGGCCCACTCACGACATCGATGCGCGGCGTTGTTGCCGATAGCACACGCACCGCTCCCGACGCGTCCTCGCGCACGTCGCTCGCGCCCTGCACCTCGCCTGGCCCCTGCCCTCGCTGTGCGACTATCCCACCTGGAAACCGCGTCACACCACCGCGCACCGCGGAGAGATACGCCGCGCCAGTCCGCGAGCCAACGAAGGCCCGGTCGACTGGCGCCGGACAACTTGCCACGCCGCCGCACAGGGTGTCGACAATAGCGGCACGCATGGACGGCGTCACGAGGCGCAGCTCGATCGTTGACCTCTGATCCGCGCTCGGCATTCGGTCGTCCGTCGAACCGCTGCAAGCGCAAAGGCACACCACACCGTACGGCAGGAGCCAGTACCTCACACGTCCTCCAAAGCGAGCGAAGGAAGCCGCGCCGCGAACGTGCCGATCATCGCGACACCCGGTATCGCGTCACGTACTGCACGTCATCGTCGTCGAGGCAGACCGTGTACACTTGGTCGCGGCGCACCACAAATGGAAGCCAGGTACTGGTGCGGCACCCCTGCATCGTGACGGAAGCGAGCGCACGTCCGTTCTTGCTGTAGATGTCGAACGCCATGGTGCCTGCGCTCGTGGCGCGCTGCACCCAGAGCCGGTCCTGGTCGTCCACGGTAACGCGGTCAATCGCCGGCTTCTCCTTGGGAATGCGGCCGAAGTCGAGCTCGGTGGGACCCTTCGCCTCGATCACTTCGATGACCGAGTCTCTTGTAGCGGTTGTGACTGGCAGCCGTGCGAGCGTGCGGGTAATCCGGCTGCTGTCCTTTGATCCGGGCGCGAGTCGTACGATCTCGTACGTGGCCGAGTTGGCGACGCACCACACCGCGCCATCGGCATCGCGCGCGGTGAGCGAACGCGGGAAGAACGGAATCGCGCGGTAGCTCGTCATCTTCGGCGCGCGTGTGATCCACGTCCCTGCCTCCATCAGTGCCCTGTCACCGCACGTCGGCGTCACGCCAAGGGTGTCGACTCCGGACCGGTCGGTCTTGTAGGCGACTAAGACCGTCCGCCGTTCGCGGCCGTCACCGACGACGCAGTCCTCGTCTATGAGTCGCCCCTTTCGATCCGGCATCGGCGACCAAGCGCCCTGTGACCAGCAGAAGCGCGCAGTCCACGCCGACACAAAGCGCCCGTCGCCGTCGAAAATGGTGAAGCGCGCGTTGGCGGCGTCGCGCACCCAGAGGTTGCCGTCGCGCGCGAAGACAATCCCCTCCGCGTTGCGGAGTTCGCCAGGTCCGGACCCGAGGCGGCCGATCACGCGCACGAACTTGCCGTCGGCGCCAAAGACGCGGATGTCCTGCGTCTTCTTGTCATATGCGTAGAGGCGTCCCTTGGCATCGGCCTCGAGGGACGCGGTGGTCACGAAGGACGCCGGCCCTGATTCGTCGCCGCCGAGGCGGAGGGTCTCGGTGAGTTTCCAGCTGGGTTGGGCGTCGAGCGTTAGGGTGATCACGCTGGCCGCTGCGAGCGCGGCGGCAAGTGGGACTGGTCGACAGTGGTGAGCGTGGGGTAGCGTGTCAGTTCGCATCAGACGTTCTATCGCTTTGGGGCAGTTTCGAAGAACTCGGAGACGAAGTTGCATGCGTGCCGCTGGCACCGCCAGTTCTGATGGCGAACTTGGCTACCGCGACGAGTACTTCTTGGCGGCAACGGTGCGTTTCACCGTGCTCCGCAAGGAGTCAACAACCCCCTGATCTGCCAGACCTAGGTCGGCCAGCACCTGGCCTACGCGGAACATCTGGCCGTGGGCCACGCTCGTCACGGTCATCCCCGGATTGACTGTGACGACGGCCGGGGTCAGTGGCAGTTTCTGTCGCACAATTGCCGATGGTGGGAGGCTATATACCCTCCCCAATCGGCTGAGGCGATCACGAGTACTGTCCGGAGTGTCAGTAGGGACGAGCACAACAGTCTGGGCTCGAATCCGCTCCGGCACAGCGGCTCGCAGTGCGTGATCTAGCATCGCACATGTCCCGCAACGCGAACTCCATATCACCAATCGCGACCGACCTGCGGCTACAAGCTGCGACAGTGACTGGGTCGGACGATCCGCTTCGAACACCGACACATTGGGAAGCGAATCTCCCGCTGCCAAGGCGCCGAAGTGAGCCACCTTCTGTTGGTTTGCATGCCAAGACACCCGCGCAAGCTCGCCCTCGTACTCGGCCCGATCTTCTCTCCAGCGCAGCTCTCGAATCCCGAAGACCATCAGGATGGCAAGTCCAACGGCACCAGGGACGGCATACGACGGCACCGCGTCATTCCATGAAGGGAAGTTCCTCTTCACCGGCTCACCTCTCCAGACACGTGATCGAAACGATGCACCGGGGAGCCGGCGCCCACGCGATGGCGCGCCGTCACCCCGGCGAAGACAGCTGGTACACCGTTGCTAAGTCTGCTGGGAGCAGCCCCAAAGTGGAATGGTGCACCCGCAGTGGACGTTTCCACCTTCGACGTTGCAGCAGAATCGGTAGAAGTCCGAGCTGCACCGGGACATGTCGTCGCAAAGGCAGTTCTGGTAGTCCGCGCTCGCTACCTTGGGAGTCCCAGCGAGGCCAGCCGCAACAAGCGCGAATACGACGGCGAGCTTGCACGCCCACGCTCCGAACACTCTCACACGCTCCATAATCCCTCCCGATTTTGAATGCCGACGACCGAAAGCGGAACGGCTCCGGACGTGCCTGCAAACGAGACTCTTAGCGCAGTCAGCGCCCAAGCGAGCAATAGTGATGCGCACGTCGACGGTGACCAGCAAGCGCCAATTCAGCCCGTTTCAGGGCCATTCTGTTCATGAGCGCGTCAACCGGTAGCGGCGACCTGGCAAATGGTGCGCAGCTTCCCGCCGCCAGCATTGACCGATGTGCCGAAGACACATCGGAGTTCGTGGGCAGCGTCGAACGGAGGGAATTCAGAAGGTGGTGACGTGGTGTGGTAGCGCGCTCCACGCGCTCGCGCTATTTTCGGTCCAACCATTTGAAGCGTCTCCGCAACGCTCTCTCCTCCGGAGTGCAGGGCATTCATGGAGTCAACCGACAGATTTCCTGTCGTCATCTTCACCGGTAGCGACGTCATCACAGCTGCGGTGCGGGAGACGCTGCTCCCGCGTTTCCCAATCGCCTTCGCTGAATCTGAGGATTCGTTGCACCGCACGGTCGCCCGGGGGACACGATTGGTCGTCTTGCACCTTGATCAGCGTCCGCGCACGAGTTCGCTCCCGGGCCGGCTTGTTCGGGCCGTGCCTCAGTTGACGGCACCAGTTATTGCGCTGGGCGAACGCGAGGAGAACTCCGACCGGGTCGAGAGCCCGACTTCGTTCTTAGCTGACGTCCTCTGCGTCCGGACCGAGCGCTGGATGCCGCTTCTGGCCATGTGGGCCGGTCAACCTAATCGCGGTCGAGAACGCGCGGAGGCACTGCGGCTCCTTCACGCCGCGGCTCCGGCGGCCGCTTTGCCGATGATCGACACGCTCGCATTGCTTCCCGTTCGGTCTTTGAGCGTCAAGGGCTGGAGTGCCGCGCTGGGCACTAACAGAACCCGCCTCTTTCGAAGTGTTGTCGCGGCCGGTTTGAAGCCCTCGGAGGTATTGGACGCGGTCCGTATCGTGTTTCGCCTCGGACCGTATCTCCTGCTTCGCCCGAATACGAAACGGCACGCGCGGTCCAGTGTGACAGGTCGCACCGACAAACGGCTACTCGCGCGAACCCTCGGGTTGCATCACCGAGCGCTCGAAAGCGCGGGCGAACCTGGATCCGATGCCGTGCGGGACCTCATCGCGCTTCGCTTGCAAGGTCACTTCAGTGTGCTCCGCCGTGCCCCCTCGCGCCAAACCTCGGTTGCGCCGAAGTTTGGTACCGTGAACTGCGATTGTGCACCGGAACCGGGCTCCCGATGCGATTGATGCGCTCCATTTTCACCACCGCCCTCCTTGGCGGCGTGTTCGCCGCTAACGCCTGTTCCAAGGGGGCGGCCAACGACGTTGGCGCCGCTTCTCCTGCGGTCGACTCGACGATCTCGGCGCGCGACCACGCAGTCCTGCTCCCCGTCTCCGCCACCGCCGCCCGCGACGGCGACCTCGTCCTCACCATCAACACCACCGGCCTCGTTCGCAGTGACGCCGAGGGCGCACTGAAGGCAGAGGTCGGCGGTACGGTGATCAGCGTGCCCTCGCATCCCGGTGACCATGTGCGCGCCGGGGCCCCGCTCGTCGTCCTCGACCCGCGCCCCTTCGATCTCGCCGTGCGCGAGGCGCAGGTCGGGGTAGATGAGGCAGCGCTGCGGTACGAGGAGTTCATTGTCATGGACTCCCTCGCGATGCGGCGCTCGTCCAGCGAGTCGTACCGCCGCGTAGCCAATACGCGATCGGGCCTTGCCGCCGCGAAGGTGAAACTGGAACGCGCGCAACTGGACCGTGAACGGGCTGTCATCGCGGCCCCCTTCAGTGGAGTTGTCGACCGCGTGACGGTCGCCGTCGGCGAGCGCGTCAGCGCCGGTCAGGAAGTAACGTCCGTGGTGGACATGGACCACCTGCGCATCGAGGCCGCGGTTCTCGAGCATGACCTGCCGCTGATTCGCGTCGGTGGCGAGGCGCTCATCTCGTCCGCTGCCGCTCCCAATCACACCGCCAGGGGACGGGTCATCGCGGTGCTCCCCCTCGTCGACAGTGCGGCCCGCGCCGGCCGCGCCTACGTACGCACCACCGGTAACGGCGTCCTGCGACCCGGTATGTACGCCGACGTGCGGCTCGAGACGAGCCGCCTCACGCATCGCCGCCTCGTGCCGGCCAAGGCCGTCATTGAACGCGATGGCCGTCCGCTCGTCTTTGTGGTCAAGGACGGCCGCGCGCTGTGGACCTACATCAATCCCGGCCGTTCGAATGGGCGCGAAACCGAAGTGCTTCCCGACTCGAGTACGGGGCAGATTCCGGTGAACGCGGGTGACCAGGTCATCGTCGAGGGACACCTGACGCTCACCCACGACGCGCCGGTGCGCGTAGTCGCGCCGCGCGAGACACCGCGCGCCAAGCCGTAGCCGGCCGAGCGCTCGGTGTCTCTCGTATCACAGGCGGTTCGTCGCCCGGTCACGACGGTGGCCGCGACGCTGGCGGTCATCCTGCTGGGCGCGGTGTCGCTCACCAAGCTGCCGGTGTCATTGCTCCCCGACGTCACGCTGCCGGTGCTGACCATTCGCACCTCGTATCCCGGCGCGGCGGCGGAAGAAGCGTCGCGTTTCGTGGCGGAGCCCATCGAAGAAGCGATCGCCGCCACACCCGGTCTCATCGAACTGCGCTCCGTCAGTCGCAATGGAGAGGTGACCACCACGGCCACCTTCGCGTGGGGCACTCCCATGCCAAAGACCGTGCTCGCCGTGCGCGAACGGCTCGACAACGCCCGCAGCCGGCTGCCCGAGCGCGCCGACCGCCCCACGCTTCTCACCAGCGATCCGGGCGAACGCCCCATTGCGGTCTTTGCGCTCACCGGCCGCGGCGATCTGCGCTCACTCGGCCGCAGCGCGCGCGATGTGCACGCACGACGCCTCGAGCAGATCGAGGGCGTGGCGAGTGTGGCGGTCGTCGGGGCGCCGCGTGACGAAATACGCGTCGAGCTCGACCCGGCGCGCATGCGCACCCTCGGTCTCACCCCCGACGACGTCGCCAGCGCCATCCAGAACGCGAACGTTAGCGGCGCCGGCGGCACCATTCGCCGCGGGCAGTTCCGCTTCTCGGTACGCACGCAAACGGAGTTCCGCAGCAGCGACGAGATTGGCGATACGCCCATCGGCCCGCCGGGCTCGTCGTATCGGCTGCGCGATGTCGCCACCGTCACGGTCACTACCGAGGCGCCGAAGACCCTCACGCAGCTTGACGGCCAGAGCGCCGTAGGTCTGGTGGTCTACAAGGACGCCGGCTCCAACACCGTGGCCGTCACGCGGCGCCTGACCGAGAGCGCGACGCAACTGCAAAAGGAGTTCCCCGGTCTCACCATGACCTTGGTGGCCGCGCAGGCCAACTTCGTGGTTGATGCGCTGGGCAACCTGTCGCAGGAGATCATCTACGGTGGCGTGCTGTCGCTGCTGGTCATCCTGCTCTTCCTGCGCGACTGGCGCGGCTCGCTGGCCATTGGGCTGATGGTCCCGCTCTCGGTGCTGGTGGCGCTCGTGCTGCTCCAGTTGATGCACGTCTCCGTCAACGTACTGTCGCTCGGCGGCTTGGCGCTCGGCGTGGGCTTGCTGGTCGACAATGCCATCGTGGTGGCCGAGGCCACGGGGCGCAAACGCGAGGAAGGGATGGCATTACTTCCCGCGACTATCGCAGCGACCGAAGAAGTGTCCGCGCCGCTCATCGCCGGCACGCTCACCACGTTGCTGGTTTTCGGCCCGATCATCTTCGTGAAGGGCCTGGCCGCCGCGCTCTTCCGCGATCTTTCGCTCTCGGTGGTCACGAGCGTGGGCGCGTCCCTCGTGCTGGCACTCACGCTGATGCCCGTCATGCTGGTGGGTCGCCATCGCGATGCCATCTTCGCCCCGCCGCGTGCGCATGGCGCCGGCTACGAGCGGCTGAGCCGCTGGGGTGCGTGGTGGGCGCGCTGGTACGAGCACGGGGTGGTCTGGTCGCTGCGGAATACACGACAGGTCTTTCTCGCGGCTCTTGGTGTGCTGGCCCTGACGGTCGTCGCCATATGGCGCCTCCCCAAGGAGATTCTCCCACAGGTTGACGAGGGGATCGTGGTGGCGGCGCTCTCGCTTCCCGAAGGCACCGCCATCGAGGAAACGGCTCGCCAGGTGGAGCGTATCGAACGCGCCGCGGCCGCGCTCGGTGCCAGGAACGTCTACGCTCGCTCGGGCATCGCCACCGACGAAGAGGTGCTCGCCGGCGCCGACCCGGGCACGAGCGCCTCGGCCCAACTGCTCATCCCCGTCCCCGATGGCAAGTCGGCCGCGCCATTTGGTGAGGCGCTTCGGAGAGCCGTTCCCGATCTCGCCAAGGGGCACCTCGCCCTCGACCTCGCGGGGCAGAGCGAGTTCGGGTCGCTTATCGGCCGAGAGGGGCGGCTGGTCCGGGTCGAGGTGAGCTCCCGTACGCTGGCCGAATCGCAAGCATGGGCCGACAGCGCTCGCACGCGCGTGCAAGGAATCAGCTCACTGACCGACGTGCGTGACGCCTACGCTGCCACGCAGCCGATCGTCGAGATCACACTTGAGCGCGCTCGCATTGCGGAACGCGGTATCAGCATCACTGCCGTGCAGCGCGCGCTGCAGGGCGCACTCGGCGGCGTCCCTGCAAGCGAACTGCGCGAGACCGATCGCCGCACGCCCATTGCGGTGCGCTACGCCGGTATCGCCAATGAAGACCTCGAGACAGCGCTCGCCACGCCGGTCAAGGGCGTGCCGGTGGGTGAATTGGTGAATTGGCGCGAAACGCGCGCGCCGCTCGAAGTCGTGCGCATCGACCGCCGCCCGGTGAGCCTCGTCGAGGCGCAGGTCGCCAGCGGCGGCACAGCGCGTGCCACCGATGACGTCACGCGCGCCATCGCGCCGCTCGCTCTGCCCGCCGGCACCACCATGAAGGTGGCGGGTGCCGACGCCGAGCGTCGCCGGACGACCGACCAACTGCTGCTCGTGGGCATTCTGAGTGCCGCCCTCATGTTCCTGGTGCTGGCCGGTGAGTTTGCCTCGTTCACCATTCCGATCGTGGTGATGCTGACGGTACCGCTGGCGGCGGCCGGTGGATTCCTGTTTCTCTGGATGACGGGCCAGAGCATCAATGCGGTATCGATGATCGGCATCGTGGTGATGATCGGCATGGCCGACAACGAGGCCGTCGTGAAGCTTGACGCGATCCGCCGCTTCCGCGATGAGGGGCTCGGCCTCGAGGAGGCGATTCTCAAGGGCGGCCAGGTGCGCTTGCGCGCCATCGCGATGACCAGCATCACCACCATCACGGGCGTGCTGCCGCTCGTCTTTGGCATCGGCAGCGGCGGCGCGCTCTATCAGCCTCTGGCGGCGGGCGTGATTGGCGGCTCCCTCTCGGCACTCGCGGTGACGTTCTTCCTGCTGCCGGCCGCGTACTACGTGCTTGAGCGCCGGCGCGCCGCATGATTCGCTGGAGCGTCTCCCGGCCCGCCGTGGTCTGCGCGGCGGTGATCTCCCTCGTGCTCTCCGGTGGCGTCGCGTTCACGCGCCTGTCGCTCGCCACGCGCACGACGGTTGAGCTCCCCAAGCTGCTCATTACTGCCGGCTGGACCGGCGCGTCCGCAGAGCTGATGGAGATGTACCTCACCTCGCCCGTGGAGGCGGCGGTGCAAGGCGTACGCGGCGTGCGGCGCACGAGCAGCGAGTCACGCGAGGGGACGTCGCGCATCACGGTGGATCTCGACCCGGCCACCGACGTGCAACTGACACGCCTGTCGATTCTCGAGCGGCTCGAGTTGCTCCGCAAGGACTTCCCCGCGGGATCGACCACACCCTTCGTAAGCAACTACGTTCCCGAGGAGCTCAGCGAGAAGCCCCTGTTGCGCGTTCTTCTCACCGGCCCCTACACCAAGGGTGCGCTGCAGAAGGTCGCCAACGACCTGATCACGCCGCAGGTCAGCGCACTGCCCGGCGTCAGTGGCGTCACGGTGTTCGGGGGCACCGATTTCGGCGTGGCCATCACGTACGACGCTAGCCTGCTGCGGCAGCTCAACATCGCACCGTCGGCACTCTCGCAGGCGGTGAACGAAGCGCGTCAGGTGGTGGCGATCGGTGAAGAACGCCTCGGCACGACCAATCGTGCCGTGGTCATGCGCGACCAGCCCGCCGCTATCGAGGAACTGAATACGCTCCCCGTGCGCGGCCCCGGAGGGCGCATCTTCCAATTGGGGGCACTGGCGACCATCCGCCCCGAGGAAGACGCCCGCAATGCCTTCTTCCGCATCAACGGGTTCCCTGCCATTGCCTTTTCGGTGGCGCGCGGCGCCGGAGCCGACGCTATCAAGACGGCCAGATCGGTGCGCGCCACGCTGCAGTCGCTCGAGCCGCGACTCCCTCCCGGGGTGCGCTATGAGGTGGACGCCGACGAGAGTCAGGAACTCGCCGCGGAGCTGCGCGACCTGCTGATCCGTGGTGCCATCGCCTTTGGCGCCGTGATGCTTGTGCTCATCGTCATGCTGCGGAACTGGCGCGCCGTCGCGCTGGTGATGGGCAGCGCGGCTATCTCGCTCTCCGGCACGTCGCTGGGGCTCTTCATCCTCGACATCCCGTCAAACTCGCTCACGCTGGCCGGGCTTGGCATGGGCATCGGCGTGCTGGTGCAGAACGCGCTCGTCGTCGTGGAGCGGCTGCGCGCCGCGCCGGACACGGGCGAATCCCGTGCGCGGGTGGGCATGCGGATGTTCCCTGCCGTGCTCGGTTCGACGCTGACCACGTGCGTGGTGCTCTTTCCGTTCCTGTACTTGCAGGGCAATGCCCGCGCCGCCTTCGTGCCCTTTGCCGCCGCGTTCGTACTCGGTCTCGGCTGGTCGGTGGTGGCGGCCATTCTCATGATTCCGTCGCTGTCTGCCGGGCACGGGATGAAGGCGCGGACGTGGCCGAGGCTGCATCGGCTGTACGGTCACCTGCTGGTGGGGCTGCTGCGCTGGCGCTTGGCGGTGCTCGTGCTGGTCGTGGCGGGGCTCGGCGCGCTCGCATGGGGCTTTGTGAAGAAGGTGCCGCGGTTCGCGTACGGATCGTACGGATCCGGTGCGCGAACGACCGTCAGCGCGTACCTCAGCTTTCCGCGCGGCTCGGACCCCGCCACCCTCGACGCCGCCATGCAGGAAATGGAACGCGTCGTGGTCGGTCAGCCTGGCGTTGAGGATGTGACCGCGCGCGGCGCGGGCGGCGGCAGTGCCGATATGACGGTCACGATCACGCGTGACGCCGAGTTCACGGCGATTCCTGCGCAGATCGAGGAAGCGTTGATTCAGCGTGCCGTCTTCATCGGCGGAGCGCAGGCATTCGTGCGCGGTCAGGGACCTGGCTTCTCGAACGGCGGCGGTGGCGGCGGCATGTCGACGTATCGCATCAAGGTACTCGGCTACTCCTACTCCGGTGTCGAGCAGGTGGCGTTGGACCTCAAGGCGCGTCTGGAACGCATTGCCCGCGTGCGTGACGTGAACACCAATGCCGCGGCGTTCTGGGGCGACGCCAGGGCGTGGTCCGTATCGCTCGAACCCGATCGTCAAGCGCTGGCGCGTTACGGCCTGACCGCCCGCGACTTCGCGAGCGCCGTTTCCCGCGAGGTGCGAGGCGCTGTGGGGCAACAGCGCCTCGAGATCAACGGCGACGAACTCCCCGTGAGCGTCAAGTCGGCGGGAACGCGTGAGCGGTCGCTCGACGAGCTGCGAGCGGCCATCGTGCCGTCGCCTTCGCACGCGCCGGTTAAGGTGGGCGACCTGGCGGATGTCGCTGAACGCGAGGGCCTCGGGACCATTTCACGGGAGAACCAGCAGTACGTGCGCATCGTCAGCTACGAGTTCCGCGGGCCCACTAAGCTCGCCGACCGCACCCACAAGGCGTTCATGGCGAGCATCACGGTGCCGCCCGGTTATTCGGTTGGGGATCAGGGATGGGACTTCGGCTACACGGACGACTCTGAGAAGGGACTCTGGCTCGTCTTCGGCATCGGCATTACGCTGGTGGTGCTGGCGGTGGCGATGGTCTTCGACTCGACCTGGGCGGCGGCCATGGTCTTCCTGTCGATCCCGGTGGCACTCGGCGGCGTGATTGCCGCGTTCTGGGCGACCAACGCGGCGTTCACGCGCGAGGCGGCCGTGGGCGTGATCCTCGTGGTCGGGCTCGCGGTACACCAGGCCATCCTCTTGATTGACGGCGTAATGCGCCGGCGGCGCGCAGGGAGCCCTGCTGATCGGCGCATGCTGCCGCTAACCGCGACGGCCATCTGGCGTGCGGCGATGGAGCGCAGCGCGATGATCGTGCTGGTAACGCTCAGTACGCTGGCGTCGCTGGTACCGCTCGCGGTGGGGACGGACATGACCTCGCTGTTCGGGGCAATCGCGCTGGCCACTGCCGGCGGAACCGTATTCGGCACCTTCGGGGCGATGGTGGTGTTGCCGGCGATGGTGTTGCCGCTGCGGTGGAAGCGCGGGCGGCGGACGCCACGCGCCGAGGCAACTAGCTAACGCGCGGGAGTCTACCGCCCGAGCTGCGCGATAACGACGAACTCCGCCCCTGACTCCGGATCCAGCTGCAGACACGCAATCGTCTTCCGGCGGACAACGGGACTTGGCTCCGTGGCACAGTTCGCCGGCAGAACGACGGTACGCACGTACCTGCCCGCCGAGCTGAAGACGTCCACAACGCTCTGAGCCGGGCCTGAATCGCTCGTCCATCGCCAGACCCAGAGGTCTCCGTTGCCGGGATCCACCGACAGGCCCCGATAGAACGGGAAGTTGTCCGGTAACCGAAGCGCGCGCACTTCGTCGCTGACGCCGTGCACCGAGGCAATGGGTACCGGCAGCGTGTCGATGCGACGCTTGAGCGCCCGGAGGCTCTCGGCGCGCACCGCTGGCGGGATCGGAATGGCGCGCACCGCGCGCACGATGGTGCGGATCGTGCGCCCGTCCGGACCGGCTTCGTTGAGTTCGTACTTGTCTGCAGGCCCGCTGATGAGCGCACCCGCGGGCGTCACCGCCCAGACCGGTAGCGGATGAAACGGGACAATATTCAGGCCAGGGATCATCCGCCCCCCACGCGCCGACACCATGATCGATGCCCAGCCCGCGCGAGTCGTGGAAAAGAGCGGAACGGTCAGACTGTCGAGGAGGTTGCCGACGAGCGTGTACCGTAGATACCTGTTGTGCACGAGTCCGTCGGCCCCACCGAAGGATCGCGGGAAGTAGAACCGATTGGCCCGATCGAGGAAGCTGGGCCGCTTCGAGCGCCACGGCGCAAGCGCTGGCCCGGTGACGGCGCGGTCGAACTTCGTCGGCAACCTCGTCTTGGCATCGACCACAAAGTGCGCGAACTCACTCATGTTGCGAACCCAGAGCGAACCGTCAGGCGCGATCACGGGCCCCGTGGGCGCGATGAACTCGCCGGGCCCCTTGCCTTTGCGGCCTATGGTCGCGAGATGGCGCCCGTCGGGAGCAAACACGACGATCCGCGGGTCCTGAAAATCGGAGACGTAGACGCGCCCCGCGTCATCGACCGCGAGTCCGCTGACCTCGCCCAACAGGAAGGGCGTGCTTGGTGCGTCGTCTCCGATCGTCGCGGTGAGACGGGCGTGGACCGTGTCAGACGCCGTGCCCGCCGTGACACACACGCACGCGGCCAGCAGCACGCT
Source organism: Gemmatimonadaceae bacterium (assembly GCA_041661925.1). Lineage (GTDB taxonomy): Bacteria > Gemmatimonadota > Gemmatimonadetes > Gemmatimonadales > Gemmatimonadaceae > PNKL01. The sequence continues at coordinate 12,479 of JBAZTM010000028.1, read as the reverse complement.
ACAGGCAGAAAGCATCGTTCCTCCCGCTCACCTGCCCACCGCATAGCGCACCAGCATCGGCACGTCGTCCGCCCCAAGCTCAGCCACCAACACCCATTCGCGCGTCCCATCCTTCACGCTGGCGCTGAGCGGCAAGTCCACCTTGCCGATGCGGCGTCCGTCACGGGCGAAGACATCCCAGCGTGCGGACTTGTCAGAAGGCGCTGTCGTCGGCCGAATCCAGAGGCTTCCGTCGCGCAAGATGCGCATCGACTGCAGCGGCGGCACGGTGCTGCTTCCGTTCTCCAGTTGAGAGCGTTGCCACTCAGGAAGCGCCGCGACGCTCGTGACACGCGATCGCTTCAGCGCTACCGCCAGTACGCTGTCGCGTTCGGCGGACGACACGGCTCGCCGTGGCAGGTCAATGTCGAGGCGCCACGGCACCCCCTTCGCTGGCATCACATCCACCTGGTACCGCGCGCCGTTGCTGTGCGCCACATCTCCGGCCGTTCCAACGTTTGCCACGACGCGCGCTGCAAATGGCGCCGAGGGGCGCCGCATGGTGGTGCCAGGCTCGAAGACGCTTGGCGTCCGCACCTGACCGAGCACTCGCGGCGCTCCATTCGCGGGGACCGTTCGATACACGCCAACCACTGTGTCCCCAAGGGTTGGCGCTGCCGGCACATCGAGAATCACCAGTTCAACGCCAACGACGTGCAGAGATACGGCCGTGGGCGGCAGCATGACGCGGCGCACCGGCCCTGCCTTGCCGTCAGGCAGCACGGACGCCAATCGCATCTGCGTATTGTCAAACCACCAAACGGTACCGTTGGAGAGTAACTGCGGCTCCACCAGCAGACCGTACTCACCTGGCCCTTGGCCCCGTCGCCCGAGCTCGCCGAGGAACTGGCCCGCCTTGGAGAATCGGCGCATTGGTCCGGGGACGTCCGCGATGATGACGCCGCTATCGGGAAGGAGCATCGCGTTCGCGATGTTGCGCATGTCACACCCCTCCGCCGCTGCTTCCGCGCACCACTGTGCGCTCTTCGTCAAACGGAGGTCGCGAACTGACTGCCACTGCGCGTATGACTCCTTCACGACGCGCTGACCTCGAGCGGGCATCGTACTGGTAGTTGTCAGGGCCAACGCAATGATGCAACCTGAAATGCGCATTCGAGGGGGTGGTGAAGGTGTCGATCCACGCAGATGCGGTAACGGGTGAGCGGGAGCCGGGCGGCCTAATTGACGTTCCGGATCTGTAGACTCGCAAGGTCCGACGTGTGCGCCAGCGACGTCGCACCCTGGGTCGCTGGCGCGTCGCAGGGAATGTCGCACATGTTCAACTGGCTTGCGCAGCCGCCTCGTTGAGAATCGGCTCGCCCCGTCGTGGTGTACTCCCTTGATCCCTCTTCATCCTGCGCCGCCTATGCGTCCTCACCTTTCCTTGCTCCTGCTCTCTGCGGCAACGGCGTTGGCTGTCGATGGGCAAACGCCGCTCAAGCTGAAGCCGGCGAATTCCACGCTCTCCGCCGAGTTCACCGGTGTCACGTCGTTACGCGAGTTGTCCGACGGCCGGGTTATCATTGGCGACGGTCGCGATCAGACACTATGGGTAGCCGACTTCACGACGGACCGCACGGAGCCGATTGGCCGCAAGGGCCGAGGGCCTGGAGAGTACACGTTCGTCGGCTGGGTGCGTCCGATTGGCGGTGATTCCTCGCTGATGGGCGACATACTGCAGCGACGTTGGCTCGTGTTGAACGGCGCACGCCTGGTCGGCGTCGTGCCTCCCGATCACCCGGCCGTTGCCAAGACGCATGGGTCAGTCTCGTTCGCAGACCAGCGCGGATACGTACTCTTCCTCCGGCCGATCGCCGAGAAGGCCGGGGTATCGGAGATTTCGACGTCGGATTCCACCGCCGTCGAACTCATATCACGTAACACGGGCAAGGTCGATACGGTGTCCATGCTCCGCCCGCTGCCGCGTCGGCGTACCATCGCCTACGGACCCGATGGGCGAATCACGAGTTCGAGCAGTCGCGTGATCGACCTCTGGGCCAGAGAAGAGAGTGCCATCTTGCTTCCGGATGGCAGTCTGGCCGTGGTGCGCCTGGATCCGCTGCGCGTCGACTGGCGGTCGCCCGATGGCGTCTGGCGCCTCGGGCGTCCGCTGCCGGTGAAGCCGCTTCGTCTCGACCAGCGCGAGCGTGACGGCATCAACGCGCGGCGTACGGCGGCCGGATCGGTCGTTATGCGCTCGACACGAGGCGGCGAGCGACTGTCTTCGTCGCCCCCCCTCACCGAGTTTCCGCCGTTTCTGCCGCTGATCGCAATGGAGCCGGCGACACTCGTGAGCGCGTCCGGGCAGGTTCTCATTCGACGCAATCTCAGCGTCGCCTTGCCCGGCACTAGGTATCTTGTGGTCAATCGCAAAGGCACGCTCGACGGCGAACTCGTACTCGGCGACAAGGCGTACATCAGGGGCTTCGGCTCGAAGTCGGTCTACGTCGTGACCGTGGACGATGACGACATCCAGCACATGAGTCGACACCCGTGGCCGTGACATTGATGCGTGCCTAGCTCGAGTCGATGATCGTCCGTGCGAACGAGACGTCCCGTCATGCTGCGGAATCGCCGCCGGCATCGTGCCGGCACGCGCGTGTCGCGGCACGTTGGACGCAGGTGCTGGCTATTCCCGACGTAGCCCGTAAAGAACGACGGATTGCGCGTCGGTCTCCGGGTCTTCGCGTACGCCCAGGGCATAGTCCGCGCCAAACTCGTGAAACTGCACATTCGGTGGGCCGCGAAGGCGCCCACCGACCCTGCCTGACGCGTCGATCCTGAGATACTCAGAGGGCAGTCCAACGTGTTCGCGATATAGCTCGACCCACACGCCGCCGTCCGTGGCGCGCACGAGGCGCCGCAGGTATGGCGCGGTCCGTGGACGCTTCGCAACATCGAACATCAGTTCAAAGTGCGCGGCATCGATCGCCGCCCTGGCGGCCGATCGCGCGCGCCTCGCGCCGAAGAACCGGGGCGCGAGCTGCTCGCGCGCGTCGCGCACGGCCTTGGGATCGAACGGCCGAGGTTTCACCGGCAGGGACACGCGACGCATCAGCTTGCCATTGCCGGCGAACATCAGCAACTCGGGACTACTGGGATCGGCAACGAACACGTTGTCGCCCACAACTGCCCATGACGTGCCCGGGTTGAGCCAGTCCATCAGGAAGTGCGGCTCGCCCTCGCTGGGCGGCGTGTAGTAGACCAGCCCGTATCCGGCGAACGTGCCCAGCGATACTTGAGGCACGGCACTATCGAGCGGCACTATCGAAAGCAGTTCCCGATCTCGCGTGGGGCCGTCGGGCGACGGCGGACGCGTGTACGGCACCTGAATGACGAGGAGCGCGCCGCTCGGCATGACGCCCACGACGGTCGGGATGTGCCCCTTGAGTTGCGGCAAGCGGGCCCGTGTCTGTCTAACGCTGCCAGTCACCGTGAAGTACGTCACGCGACGCAAGCCGAGATCGAAGACGACGACCGAGTCCTGGCGGCGTCCGAGGAACTGCGGCATGCGCAGCTCACCGGGGCCCTCACCGGCACGGGCCAGCTTCTTCACGAGCGCACCGCCGGCGTTGTACACGTTCATCCCGAGCGGGTCGTACGTCGCGAGCGCAATCTCCCCCCTCGCAAACCGCGCAACGCCTAGCAACATGCTGAACTGCGCCGACGGATCCGTTTCGCTGCTGATGACCGTCCTGGGTTCAGGCGACAGCACGTACTGCTGCGCCGAGGCGCCGCGTACCGCCAGCAACATGACCGCCGTGATCGCGAGCAGGGTGCGACGGGACAACGCGGACAAACGCCCGACGATCCGTCCCTTGCCACGCGTTCGGCTCATCGCGCTGTGGACTGCGTCGTCGGCCGGTGGCTGGGTGCACGCGGTTACAGAAAGGCATGCGTGCGTCAGCAGGTGCGAGATCGACATGAACCCAAAGTTCGACTAACTGGGGGCCGATCGGCTAGCGCATCGCCCCGACGCTCGTGGGGGCTTCGGTGTATATTTGGGACCGTGTCTGACGATCCCCGCCTCTACGCCGCGCGCAAGCGCGAGGTCGAACCGCGCGACGGCACCGATGGCGCCGCCAACGGGCTGAACGACGCCCAGCGGCGCGCCGCCACGCACGGCGAAGGCCCGCTGCTCATCGTCGCCGGCGCCGGCACGGGGAAAACACGCACGTTAGTGCACCGCGTCGGCGTCCTGCTCGAGCGCGGCGTACGGCCGGAGCGCATCCTCCTGCTGACCTTCACGCGGCGTTCGGCGCAGGAGATGCTGGCCCGCGCCGAGCGCCTGGTCGGGAGCGCGAGCCGCCACGTGCACGGCGGCACCTTCCACGCCACCGCACACCGACTGCTCCGCCGGTTCGGCGAGCAGGCGGGCCTGCGTCCCGACTTCACCATCATGGACCAGTCGGACGCCGAGGACCTGATGCAGTTCTCGCGCGCCCGGCTAGGGTTCGGCGACCGGAAGAAGCGGTTCCCGAAGAAGGAGACGCTGCATCACGTCTACTCGCGCCACGTCAACACCGACATTCCCGTCGGCGCGCTGCTGCGTGAGGAATACGCGCAGTTCGTCGAGCACGAGGACGAGATCGCCAGGGTCTTTGCCGATTACACGCAGCGCAAGCAGGAGCGCAACCTCGTCGACTACGACGACCTCCTGCTCTTTTGGGCGACATTGCTGGAGCAGGTGCCGGCGCTCGCCGACCGCATCGCCGGACTCTACGATCACGTCTTGGTCGACGAGTATCAGGACACCAACCTCCTGCAGGCGCGCATCCTGCGCGGCATGTGCCGCACACATCGCAACCTCACCGTGGTCGGCGACGATGCGCAGAGCATCTACTCGTTCCGCGGCGCCACCATCCGCAACATCCTCGACTTCCCGCGCGAGTATCCCGGCACGACGGTCGTGGCGCTCGAGGAGAACTACCGCTCCACGCAGCCCATCCTCGATACGTCGAACATGCTGATCTCGCGCGCCGGCGAGCGGTATACCAAGAACCTCTATACGCGGCGCACCGGTGGCGATCGGCCCTGGCTCGTCACCGCACAGGACGAGCCGACCCAGACACGCTTCGTCGTGGATCGCATCCTCGAACTCCACGAGGAGGGCACGCCGCTGCGCGAGATCGCGGTGCTCTTCCGCGCGGGCTATCACAGCGCCGACCTCGAGATCGAGCTCACCGCCCGCAACATTCCCTTCGACAAGTGGGGCGGGCTCAAGTTCCTCGAGGCCGCGCACGTCAAGGACGTCCTAGCGTTCCTCCGGGTCCTCGAGAATCCGCGTGACGAGGTGAGCTGGTACCGCCTGCTCCTGCTGATGCCGGGTATAGGCGAGGTCACGGCGCGCAACGCGATGGAAGTGATGGCTGAGCACGCGTGGAGCCACGCGTCGTTCGGGCAGTTCCAGCCGCCGCCGCGCGCCCGCGCCGCGCATCAGGCCTTGGTCACGCTGCTCGACACGCTGCGGTCCGGCATGCCCGACGAGGAAGGCGCGGTGGCGCGCGAGATCGCACGCGTGCGCGTGCTCTACGACGACATCCTGCGCGAGAAGTACGACCGCCCCGACCCGCGCCTCGCTGACCTCGACCAGTTGCAGGTGATCGCCGGCGGCTACCCGAGCCGCGCCGTCTTCCTCAGCGCGCTCGCCCTCGAACCGCCGCAAGGGACGCAGGACCTCGGCTTCGGCTCCGACAGCGAGAACGACACGCTCGTGCTCTCCACGGCGCACAGCGCCAAGGGACGCGAGTGGGACGCGGTCTTCGTCATCTGGGCGGTGGACGGCTACTTCCCCCTCTCACGCGCCCTCGGCAGCGACGACCAGGTGGACGAAGAGCGGCGATTGATGTACGTCGCGCTCACCCGCGCGCGGAACCATCTCGCGGTGTCGTATCCGCTCAACGTCTACGACACGCGGCGCGGCGCCGATTACACGTTCGACCAGGTGTCGCGCTTCCTCGACCGCGGCGTGCGCGGCACGATGCAGCGCGTCGTAGCCGAACCACCCGCGGCGGAGTTGTCGGCGCCTGATGCGACAACGGCGCCGATCGCTGACCTGCGCGCCATGATGAAGGGCCGCTTCGGAGGATAGGCCTCCTCACTCCTCACCACACCCTGGTCCCCTCCCCTGCACCACACTCTGCACTCTTCCCCTGTACCACACTCTGCACTCCTCCCCTGCACCGCGCTCTGCACTCTTCCCCTGTACCACACTCTGTACCCTTCCCCTGCACCACACCCTGCTCCCTGCACCCTGCACCCCTACTTCGCGGCGCGATGCTCCTCGATAATGCGTGAGATCGCGCGTCGCAAATCACGCCCCTCGCGTTCCCAAATCGCGTCAAATCCGGCGAGATCAGTCATATACACGCGCCGGGCAAGCAGCGCCGCGTTGTCGAGCTTCACGCGCGACGCATACGCCGCGGGATACGTCGTCAACTGCGGCCCCACGCTGTCCACCAACTGCCGACGCGCCCACGCGTACACGCGCTCGCGCGCCGCGAGCCGTTCGGGCTTGCCTTCGGCGCCCGGGTGTCTCGCGTATCCGGCTTCCAGTGAATCCGCCACGAGTTTCCAAAAGACACCGAGGCGCTTCTCATCGTCCCACCGCTGATCGCAGATCCTCGCATTCATCGTGTCGCCGCGCGCGCGGAAGAACGCAGCCGCCCCTCGCGCACCCACGAAGTTCGCGAAGCTCTCGTTGAAGACCGCCGCGCCCTTCGCGTAGTAGCGATTGTGCGTCAGTTCGTGCACCACGGTATTGGCCACGTCGGCCGAGTCGGCGCGCAGCGTGGTCGAGAGCACGGGATCGTTGAACCACCCGAGCGTGCTGAACGCCGGCGCCGGGCGCAGGTACGCGTCGAAGCCGCGGTCGCGCATGCGCGTCTCCTCACGCTGCGCCTGTCGCACGTCGAAGAACCCCTTGTATGGCACGCGTCCCACGATCGGGAACCACCACGTCACCGGCGCGAGTGCGTCCCGCGCCGCGCCGCTGAGCACGAGCACCAGCGTGTCCGAGCGAAGCCGTGTGTACTTGGTGAACGCATCCTTCGCCGGAAGTCCGAGCGAATCGACGGCAAAGGCGCGCGCGTCGAGCACCAGTTGCAGCTTGCCGCGCGTCACCGCGTCGGTCGTCGAGTCACGCACGAGGTCCGCGATGGAACGCCGACCCCGCAGGATTCGCCCCTCCTCCCACGCCGCGCGCATGAGGTATCGCCCTGTGCGCGTTCCCGCGGTGAGCAGCGTCAGGCCGCCGCACGCGATGAGCAGCGCGGCTCCCACACTCCCCCACCGCAGGCGCACGCCGGCGCCCCTCAGCGGGATGGGTTTCGTGCGTCGCGCGAGCGCCACGTGACTCCCATGCGATGCACTGCGCCGAATGCGCCGAACCCCTGATACGCGTAGTCCAGCGACCAGGCGCCGCGTGACAAGCTGCCGCCAGCCGACCAGGGCGCGCGCGCCGTCTCGTCGGAATACGAGAGCCCCGCCCCGCGCACCTGCAGCGCCCAACCAGCCGGCGTAGAGTACGCTCCCTCCACACCGATCACCGCCGTGGATCCGGCGTGATTCGCGCGTCGCCACTCGGCGATGCCCCGCCAGCGCGTGCGCGCCAGCGCCCAGTAAGGCGTGGCGATACTCCCTCGCAACGTGGAGGGAATCGTCAGAGTGCGCCGCGCCGGGTTCCGCGACGAGGTCGCGGCGTGTTCCACCGACAGATCCGCCTCCCACCCCCGCACCGTGATGCCGTTGGCGACGCTGAACGTCAGCGCCGACGCGCTCAGGTCAGCCACCTGCTGCCGCATGTACGTCAGGGCGACGCCGGTTCTCGACCGGAGGTACTGCTGCTTGATCCCGACCGTCAGCGCCAGTTCGTTCCCTCCCACGCTGTTCCCGGTCGCCGTCCCGCGCCGTCCGCCGGTCAGCGGGTCTGGAACGATCTCGTCAGCGCTGCCGTAGTCGAGCGACTGCACGCCGAGCGCCAGCACCGACTGCGTCCGCCGCTGCGCGCGTAGTGGCGTGGCAAACGCGAGCGTCGCCAGCTGGGCGTCGCCGATCCACGTCCCCGCACTGACGGTTGCCGTGCGCTCCCGTGGCAGGCGCTGCGCACCGTAGAACAGTGCGCTCGCATCAGTCGCGAGCGGCGACACATCTCCGCCGCCCGCCGCCCGCGCACTCGACGGCAGCGTCAGCACGACCATCGACGTCTGCGCCGACAGCGGAGGCGCACCCAGCGCCACCGCCGTCAAGACAAGGAAGAGGTCTCGCCGCAGCATAATGCTCAATGTGTCCTCGCGAACCCGACTACGACAACCGCGCAGACCAATCCTCCCCCTCCCCTCCACCACACCCTGAACTCCTCCCCCGCACCACACCCTGCTCCCTGCACCCTGCACCACCTCACTTCACCCGCAATATCCCAAGCTGCGCCCCGTCACCAGATCCAAACGCGCTTCCATCCTTCCTCGCAAACCCCAGCACCAGCGCCCCCTGCCCCGGCGAGAACGGCCCCAGCGTGCCGTACACCATCGTCCCCGGCATCAACGGACCCTCAGCGTATCCGCCAACCGGTATCCAAATGGGCTTCACCGGAAACGGATCGGCCCAGCCGGCAACGAACGCCTGCCGTGCCATCAGCTGCCGCAGGTTCCTGCTCTGGAATCGGTACCGAGCCGGCACCTGATCGCGAGGCACGCCCGGAATGCTGTCGGCCCAGATGGCCACGCTGAAATCGCCAAAGAGCGTCGCGAACTTCTCTTCCGTGCGCGCTTCCACGTTGGCGATGCCGGTCAGCGACGTCTGCACGAGTCGGCGGTATGTCGCTTCGCCTTTCTGGTCGCCGAGCCAGCGCAGGAACAGCCAGGCCGCACCGCGCTCCTCGAGGGAACCGGAGCCCACGAACGTCGTCACCGAGTGGCTCGCCGATGAGTACAGATACACATACGCATTCAGCAGCTGCGTCGAGATGAACGGCTGCGACGAGTCGGGGAAGATCTGGCCAGCGGTCGCCCGCCCCAGCGGCGGTGGGTACCTCGCCTCAAAGACGCGCGATCCCAGTTCCTCCGCGATGTGGCTCAACCCCTCGTTGAGCCACGGCTCCTCCGACTCACCGCCGCGCGCCACCACGTGATGGAAGTACGAGATCATGTGCTGCATCTCGTGAATGAACGTCCCCGACACCAGCCGCTGCGTGTCGTTGAGGGCGTGGGAGCAGCTGTAGTTCGCGAACGGATCGGGGACGAGCGCGTAGAAGATCTCGCCCGCATTCGAGTGCGGGAGCGACGGCAGGAGGTCGCGTCCGTAGAAGAACCCCGTGACGAAGCCGTGCTGGCCGCAGTCGTTCGCCGCCACCAGCGCGTTCACGCGCGGCGTCAGGAACACGAGCACCTTGCCGTTGCGGTCAATGTCCGACTCGGGGCCAAAGGACGCGACGACCGTGGGGTACAGATCGCTGTCGAACAGGTTGCCGATGCGGGCAAGGTCCGCATCGGCGTACGACGGAAACGCGCTCGTATCCACGAAGATGCCGATGTGCTCTCCGATGAAGCGGAGCTTCCCCGTCGCCTTCGTGAATTCGGTGGCCTCGAGCGTCGATATCACCTCGAAGGTCCGCAGGCTCCCCAGCGTCAGCGCGAGCATCGGCGGTTGGTACGGTTCGCTCCCGCGTGCCGCGCTCGCGAGCCGACGCTCGGCGTCGCGCAGGTGGACGTCAAGTTCCTCCTGCGCGCGAGGACGCATCGCCCGTCCAAGGAGATTCTCCGCCGTATTGCCGAACAGCGACGCCGCCGCGCCACCGGACGGCGCGCCATCCACGGTCACGCGAGCCAACGTGGACACGGGCGAGTCCGCGCGGGCAGCAAGCTGCGGAATCACCACGTACTCTTCTGCCGCCTCCACCGCCAGCGTCGCGCACGACGACAGCTCGGCGGCGCCCACGACGACGGCCTCGTACGGACGCAGTGTCATCGGCCGGCGGCGCGGCGAGTAGACCAGCGTTCGCGAAGCGGTCCAGGCGGTGCCGCTCAGGACACGCACCGTCACGTTGCCCGGTGGCATGCAGTCGGGGACCACCACGCGCAACTCGGCGTCCGAGCCGCTGACCGGCTTCACACGCGCGCCTCCAAACTCCACGATGGACGCAGTGCCGCCGAGCAGACTCCCCGCGATCGCCAGCGTATCCCCGGGGCTGGCGTTCGCCGGCAGGAAGCCGCTGATGGAGGCGCCCGCTGTCGCCGTCGCGTTGAACGTCACCGCGCGGTCCGTCGCTCCAACGGGATACGCGCGCACCGAGACCGCGCCCGCTTGGGTCCCCAGGCGCAATTCGGCCTCGGCCCGGCCAGTCCCGTCGCTGATGGCAAGCGTGTCGAGCATCGCCGCACCGTCGGCGCCACCTGAGATCACCCGGAAGATCACGGCGCTCGCCTTCACGGGCGCCCCTGCCGCGTCGCGCACTTCCACCGTGAGCGGGCGTGCCAACACGCTTCCCGCGGGCGCAGTCTGCCCATTCCCGTCCGTCACCCGGAGCGTGTACGCGCGCCCCGCCGCCAGCACACGGTCACTCGAACAGCCAGTAACCAGAAACAGCGCCAAAACTCCGGCGATGTCGCGGATATTGGGATGGTCTAACCTATTGACTGACAAGCGATTACGCACTTAAGTCGGGTCTGGAGATTGCTTTGACGGCAGGCTGCGTTCGCGCTATCCTTATGAATTCCATGTCGTTCGTCCATCTACACTGCCATTCCGAGTTCTCGCTCCTCGATGGAGCCAACCGGATCGATGATCTGATTGAGCGCGCGCTCGAGTTCGAGCAGCCTGCGCTCGCGATCACTGATCACGGTAACCTGCATGCCGCGTGGGAGTTCCAGGAGAAGGCCAAGAAGGCCAGCCTCCGCCCCATCATCGGCATGGAGGCGTACGTCGCTACGGCCGACCGCCGAGCCCGCACGCGCAATGCCCCGGGTGAGCGCAACTACTACCACCTGATCCTCCTCGCCCAGAATCTCACCGGGTACCGCAACCTGGTGAAGCTCTCCTCGCTGGCATACACCGAGGGATTCTACGGCAAGCCGCGCGTCGATCGCGAACTCCTTGCCAAGTATAACGAGGGGATCATCGTCTCCTCCGCCTGCATGGCGGGCGAAGTCGCCACGCACCTGCTCGCCGACCGTCCCGACGACGCACGCCGCGCCGCCGAATGGTACGCCGACGTCTTCAAGGATCGGTACTACCTCGAGGTGCAGGCTCACAACTCGGGCGACCAGAAGCTCCTCAACGAGCGCGTGCTCACGCTCGCCGGCACGCTGAACCTGCCGGTCGTGGCCACCAACGACGCGCACTTCCTGCGCGCCGAAGACCACGACGCGCACGACATCCTGCTCTGCATTGGCCTCAAGAAGGATCGCACCGACGCCGACCGGATGCGCTATGACCGCGGCCTCTTCTTCAAGAGCGCGCCCGAAGTGCGCGAGTTCTTCCCGACGCGCCCCGACGTCCTCGAGAACACGCTCGCGATCGCTGACCAGGTGGACGTGCAGTTCGGCAAGAAGTACCACGTGCCATCCTTCCCGCTGCCGAAGGGCGTGAAGACCGAGAACGAGCTGCTCGTGAAGGACGCCAAGGCTGGTGCCAAGGCGCGATACGGTGCGCCGCTCCCCGCCAATGTGAAGGAGCGGCTCGAGTACGAGCTCGATGTCATTACCACCACGGGCTACGCGGGCTATTTCCTCATCGTCGCCGACTTCATCAAGGCGGCACGCGACCGGGGCATTCCCGTGGGCCCGGGGCGCGGTTCCGCCGCCGGTTCCATCGTCGCCTACGCCCTCAAGATCACCGACGTCTGCCCGCTCAAGTACGACCTCCTGTTCGAGCGCTTCCTCAACCCGGAACGCGTCTCGATGCCCGACATCGACGTCGACTTCTGCGAGGAGCGCCGCGGCGAGGTCATCGAGTACGTGCGCGACAAGTACGGGCGCGACTCTGTAGGGCAGATCATCACGTTCGGAACGCTTAAGTCGCGCGCCGCCATCAAGGACGTGGGCCGCGTGCTCGGCTTCACGCCGGGCGAGACCGACGCGATCGCCAAGCTGATCCCCAACGCGCCCAACTACTCGTTGATGGTCCGCGACGCCATCACCAAGGTGCCAGAGGTCCGCAAGCTCTACGAGCAGGACGAGCGCCACCAGCAGCTCTTCGACTTCGCCATCGCACTTGAAGGGCTCTCGCGCCACGCCGGCATCCATGCCGCCGGCATCGTCATCGCCCCGGGCCCGCTCGACGAGTACGTGCCGATCTGCACGCAGGAATCCAAGGGGTCGGGGTCCGGCAGCGACGAGCGCGTGGTCGTGACGCAGTACGACATGAACATGCTCGAGCACGCCGGCATGTTGAAGATGGATTTCCTTGGGCTCACCACGCTCACGATCATCCACGACGCGCTCGCC
>JBAZTM010000027.1:0-39919 GCA_041661925.1 Gemmatimonadaceae bacterium | reverse complement strand
CCGTACGACTTTGGGCGTGGAACGGGCGTTACCGCGGCGCCCGTAGGAATAAGCTTGCAGGGACGGTCAGCATAGAATTGAGTACAAGCCTCGGTCAACAGCCAATTTTCGTGCCAAGCCTGATCGGCGCTTCTTTCAACACCCTAAACCATTGTTTTGTAAGAGCTTACCGTGCTGCGCGAAAATGTGATGCTTGGCATGTCGCGCGGCGTCGTCGCAGGCTACGGTGACCAGATTTTAGCCGGTCAGAGGTTTACCTCGTTGCTTCAATAGCAGCGCGCGCGAGGGCTTCGTCCACGGCGAGGGCGTACCTGCCATCAAAGGCGTTCATTTCGCCGAGCCGCATGGGCAGGGCGTACTCCGCAACGCCACCCCGCGCCTTCTTGTCGCCGCGCGTGAGCGCGATGATGGCGTCGGCGTCGAATGCCGACGGTATGCGCACGGGGAGACCGACGACCGCGCACAGGTCACTGATCTCATCAGCAAGTCCGGGTAAGGTCCAGCCGGTGAGCTCGCCAAGGCGCGCCTCCGCGACCATGCCAATCGCCACCGCCTCGCCGTGCAGGATCTCGTAGTCGCTCAGGTGCTCGACGGCGTGGCCGATGGTGTGGCCGAAATTCAGGATGCGTCGGCGTCCGCCCTCGCGCTCGTCGCCGGCGACGACCTGCACCTTCACGGCGACGCTGCCGAGCACGAGGCGGTCCGCCATGTCGTCGGCGATGGTGCTCGTGAGCAGCGCGGCGCCGTGGGCGGCGATCCAGTGGAAGTACGCATCGTCCGCGATGACGCCGTGCTTGATGGCCTCGGCCATGCCGGCGCGGCGGTGGTTGGCCGGGAGCGTGCGCAGCGCGAGCGGGTCGATGAGGACGAGGGCCGGCTGGTGAAACGCGCCGACCAGGTTCTTGCCGTAGCGCGTGTCCACGCCGGTCTTGCCGCCGATGGCAGCGTCAATCATCGCGACCAGCGACGTCGGGACCTGCACGACTGGCACACCGCGCAGGTACGTGGCGGCCACGAAACCGGCGAGATCGCCGCAGACGCCGCCGCCGACGGCAACGACGACGGTGTCGCGTCCGAGCTGCCGCTCGAGGAGTTCGTCGCTGGGCGCGGCCCACTGCGCGCGCACCTTGCTCGACTCGCCCGCCGGGAAGGTGAGCAGCTCGGCGCCGAGCGCCGCGGCGATGGGCGCGGCGTGCAGCGGGGCGACGTTGTCGTCGGCAATGACGATGGGCCGGCATGCGGGCGCGCTCTCGCGCACCAGCGCGGCGGCGTCGGCAAGCGCGCCGGTGCGCACGACGATGCGCGAGCCGTGCAGCGCGAACTCCCCCGCCGCGCCGGAGGGCCGTTCCGTGCCCGTGCCTGTGCCCGCAGTTCCTACCATGTCACTTCGCCCGCGCCGGCGCGGCGATTGGCCACGCGTGCGAGCACAAAGAGCAGGTCGGAGAGCCGGTTCAGGTAAACGATCACCACCTGAGGCACCTCGACATCGCGCTGCAGCCGCACCACCGCGCGCTCGGCGCGCCGGCAGACGGTGCGCGCCACGTGCAGCGCGGCCGCCTTGGGCGTGCCTCCCGGCATGATGAATGCCTTGAGCGGCTCCAGCTCCGCTTCGCCGTCGTCGATGGAGCGCTCCATCTGGGCGATGCGTTCGTCGGAGATGCGGGCCTTGGCGAGCTGCTCGTGCATCTTCGCGAGGTCTGGCGTGGCGAGGAGCGCGCCGATGGCAAACAGGTCGCGCTGGATCGGGGCCAGGACCTCATCAATGCGCGGCATCATGTCGATGGATCGCGCCTGCCCGAGCACGGCGTTGAGTTCGTCGATGTCGCCGTACGCCTCGACGCGCGGATGGTCCTTGCTGACGCGGCCGCCGCCAAAGAGACCGGTGTCGCCTTCGTCGCCCGTGCGGGTGTAGATCTTGAGGGTCATCGGTGAAAGATAGTGAATAGGATCGCGGCGCCGGATGTGGCGCTCAGTGCAGCCCGAGCAGACGCCGCACCAGCGACGGCCGGCTGCGCTCTCCCGGCTCCGCCCGGCCGCCAGCGCCCGACGTGGGGGACTGCTCCGTGGGCGGGCTGTAGCTGTCCGGGAAGAGCTCGGCGAGGTGCGCCTGCAGGCGTTCGGGGGAGCCGGGCTCGCGGTGCAGCACACAGAACTGGTCGAGCACGCGCCCAAAGTCGGCGGCGCTCGGGCGCCGCTCCGGTGACTTGTTGAGTGCGGCTCGAAACAGTGCGGCGATTTGCGGATCGATATCGGGAATGAACCGGGCGACGTCCGGAATCGGCGACACGACGACTTCATCGATGGCGGCGTTCGTCTCGTCCTCCGTGAAGAGCGGCCGGAGCGCGAACAGCTCGAAGAGCACGATGCCCATCGTGAACACATCGCTGTGCCAGTCCACCTGCCCGCCGAGGATCTGTTCGGGGCTCATGTAGTGCTTCTTGCCCATCATGAGCGGGCGTTGCGCGGCGGGGTCGGCCATGGTCTTCGCCTTCGCGATGCCGAAGTCGCCGAGCTTCACGTGCCCGTCCCACGTCAGGAGGACGTTGCCGGGCGAGACGTCGCGGTGGACGATGTCGAGTCGCCGCCCCTTTCGGTCCACGAAGTTGTGCGCGAAGTCGAGGGCGCGGCAGACGCGGCTGGCGATGTAGGCGGCAAGCGCCGGGCCCATGGGTCGGCCGAGCTGGCGGTGACGGTCGATGAGCGCGCGCAGCGTGACGCCCTTGATGAACTCCATGGCGATGAAGAACTCCTCGTCCATCTGCCCAAGCTGGTAGATCTGCACGATGTTGCCGTGCACCAAGTCGGCCGAGAGCTTGGCCTCGTCGATGAAGAGCTGCAGCCACTCGGGCTGCCGCGCGTAGCGGTCGTGGATGATCTTGAGCGCGATCTGCTTGGTGAAACCGGCCGGCCCGATCTGCTCCGCCTCATACACCGTGGCCATGCCCCCCCGCGCCACCTGGCGGATGATGCGGAATTGGCCTGCGTACTCGAAGAGGCGTCCGTCGTTGTCCATCGCGGATTCCGGGCTGCGGGTTGATTTCGACCGTCGTGCATCGCGACCTTTCCATGATGCGGCACGACCTGCGGGACCTTACGATCATCGGCGCCGGCCCGACTGGGCTGTTCGCGCTCTTCTACGCTGGCATGCGCGGCGCCACGGCGCAAATCGTGGATGCGCTCGACCAGCCCGGCGGCCAGCTCGCGGCGCTGTATCCCGAGAAGCTCATCTTCGACGTCGCCGGCTATCCGGAAGTGCTGGCGAAGGACCTCGTGCACTCACTGGAGCGGCAGGCGTCGCGCTTCGGGCACCCGATCCACTGCGCGCAGGTGGTGACGGGCCTCGAGACCGAAGCGGACCACTTCGTCCTGCGCACGGCGACGGACGAGTTCCCCACGCGCTCCATCGTGATTGCGGCGGGCATTGGCGCCTTCTCGCCGCGGCGGCTGCCGCAGGCGTGCGCGGCGCCGTGGTACGGCAAGGGGATCGAGGAGCATGTGATCAACCCGGCGCGTTTCACCGGACTGCATGTGGTGATCATCGGCGGCGGCGACAGCGCGTTCGACTGGGCGCACCAGCTGCAGGGGCGCGCGGCGTCGGTGACGCTGGTGCACCGCAGCGACCGGTTCCGCGCGCACCACGCCACGGTGGAGGCGGTGCGCGCGGACGTCGCGGCGGGGCGCACGGCGCTGCACACGTTTCACGAGCTGCACGAGATCCACGCGGTGGATGATCGCATCCGCGAGGTGGAGCTGCGCGAGGTGAAGACCAAGGCGACGGTGCGCGTGCGCTGCGACGTGGTGCTGCCGATGCTCGGCTTCGTGAGCGACCTCGGTGCGCTGGCGACGTGGGGGCTGACGCTCGAGAAGGAGGAGATCGTCGTCAACTCGCAGATGGAAACCGGTCGCACCGGGATCTACGCGGCGGGCGACGTCGTAACCTACCCGGGCAAGCTGAAGCTCATCGCCACCGGCTTTTCCGAGGCGGCGATCGCGGTGAACCAGGCGGTGCATTTCGTGTATCCGGAGAAGAAGATCAACCCGGGGCATTCGTCGAACTTGGCGGTGTTTGGACAGAAAGACGATTGAGGATTGGGAGCTCGGATTGGGATTTGCGATTGGGATTTGCGATTGGGATTCACGATTAGGATTTGCGATGGGGATAAGGGATGGGGCGGCCTTGGGGCCGCCCCTTCGGCATCTCTGCCGCTGCCGCGCGCATGCGGCGAAGGGCCGTCAGCAGTTGCCGGCGAATCTGGACCAGCAGGTCCATGTATTGCGCACGCGGCGTCCATGAGGCGTCGCCCAGCGCATCGATCCAGGCGAGCGCCTCGCGAGTAGAGCCGAGCGCGTACGCGTAGAACCGCGCCTGATCGGCGGTTCCGGCGCGCGAATAGCCTTCGACGATGTTCGCCTCGATGGACGCAATCGCCCGAACGAACTGCTGCGTGACCTGCAGGGAGGCGCGCGGGCCGAGCCGGGCGACGTCGCCGGCGCACCGCGACGCGAGAAATGCGGCCATGCGAAACATGCGCGTTTTCCAGATCGGATCGCCCAAATACTGCGCGGGCGGTGCGTCCTCGTAGGCGTCGAAGTCCAGCGGTGGAAGTGTCATGCCCTGAGAGTAGGAACTGCGCCTTTGACGACCATCACCGAAGCCACGCCCCCGCCGCCGTTTCATCTCCAATCCCAATCGCCAATCCCAATCGCGAATCCCCATCGCAAATCCCCATCCGAGCTCCCAATCCCAATTCGCTTGTTGACAACTATTAGAGCAAGGTAAGAAATTTCTCCGGTGACGCGTCCTCTGATCGCCTTCCTTCTCGCATTCCTGCTCCCAGCTGTCGTCGGGGCCCAGGACATCGTCTGCGACAAGGGCGACACGGAAGTGTCGCGGCTCGAGTTCACGGGCAACCACTCATTCCCGGACGCCGTGCTTTCCAACGGCATCGCCACCACGGCGTCCACGTGGGCGCGTCGCCGGCTCAAGTTCTTCGGCACGCGCTACTGCCTCGACCCGCGTGAGTTTCCCCGCGACGTCGTGCGCCTCATCCTCTTCTACCGAAACCACGGATTCCTCTCCGTCAGCGTCGACACCGTCGTCACGCGTCTGAGTTCGTCGCAGGTGGCGGTGCGCTTCGTCATCACCGAGGACTATCCGACCCGGGTGCGCAACATCGAGATCACGGGTCTCGACGACGTGCCGACGCGCGCTTCTGTCGCGCGCGCGCTGCCGTTGCGCGTGGACAGTCCGTTCGACCGGACGGCGCTTGCCGCCTCGCGCGACACGCTGGCGCTGCGGCTGCGGAACAGCGGCTACCCCGATGCCGAGGTGCTCGTCAACTACGAGACGGACGCCGACCGTCGTGCCGCCTCGGTGACGTTTGCGGCCATCCCGGGCGCGCGGGCGCGCATCGGCGCGGTGCAGGTGCAGGTGCGCCCGTTCCGGGAGAAGACGGTCGTCGACACGGCGGTCGTCCGGCGACTCACTGGCCTCTCGGTCGGCAACTGGTACCGGCAGCGGGACCTCGAGCGCGCCAAGCGCGCACTGTACAGATCGCAGCTCTTCTCGGCAGTCAGCGTGGAGCCCGACACGGGCAGCTCGCGGGTCGATTCGATCGTGCGCGTGGAGGTGCGGGTGGCCGAAGGCGCCATGCAGAGCGCGCGCGTGGGCGGCGGCTGGGGCACCATCGACTGCTTCCGCACATACGCCGACTATTCGCACATGAATGTCGGGCGCAGCGCCACGCGGGTGGACTTGCGGGGCCGCGTTTCGAAGATCGGTGTCGGGCGCCCGCTCGATGGCCTCGAGGCGCTCTGTTCCGGCGATGCGCGACGTGACGCCTTCGGCGCCGACCTGAACTACTCTGCCGGCATGACCATCACGCCGCCGATGTCGGCGCGCGCCGCGGTGCAGCCGTCACTCACGCTGTTCAGCGAGCGCCGCTCCGAGTACAACGCCTACCTGCGCACGACGCCCATTGGCGGCGCGCTGTCGCTCGCGCGCAGCGCCGGGCGCCGTTCGCAGAACGCATCGTACACGCTGGAGTACGGTGACACCAAGTCGTCGCCGGCGTTCCTGTGCGCCGTCTTCAACGCGTGCGATCTCGCCGACCAGGAGGCGCTGCTGCGCCGCCAACGCCTTGCCGTGCTGGGCCTGTCGTTCCTCCAGGAGCGGACCGACAACCCGACCAGCCCAGGCCGCGGGACCGTGCTGCGCGGCGAAGTGCGGCACGCGTCGAACGCGGTGGGCTCCGACAGCCGGCTGCAGTTCACGCGCCTCACGCTCGACGGCGCGGGCTACCTGTCGCTCGGCTCCGACATCGTGTTGGCGGCCCGGCTGCGCATCGGCGCCGTGCTCGGGCCAACGCTGCAGACGACGGCGGGCGACGCCTATGTGCCGGTGCAGGAACGGCTCTATGCCGGCGGCGCCACGACGGTGCGCGGCTTCCGCCAGAATGAACTGGGCCCGGTCGTCTACAACGCGTCCGCGTACGATACGGTGCAAGTGGATGGCACGCCGGGCGGCGATCCGTCCGATCCGTCGCAGGTCGTGTACTTCCGCGCCAATCCGGCCGCGGCCAGCGCGCGCACGATTCCGACGGGCGGCAACGCGATGCTCGTCGCCAATCTCGAGGCCCGCGTGCGCAGCCCGGTATTGGCCGACTACCTGCAGCTCGCGTTCTTTGCCGACGCCGGCCGTGTCTGGAATCGCGGCGCCGCGACGTCGCTGAACCTCAAGTCGGTGCAGTGGACGCCGGGCGTGGGCGTGCGCGTACGCACGCTGGTGGGGCTGATTCGCGTGGACATCGGCTACAACCCGTACCAGCGCGCTACCGGGTCCGCGTACTTCGACACGCCGGTTTCCGCGGGCGGACAGCTCTACTGCGTCAGCCCGTCGAACACGCTGCGCGTCACGGCGTTCGCGCCCATGACGGTCGGCCCGTCCGTGCCGCAGCAGGAAACAGGCAAGTGCCCGGCCGACTTCACGCCGCCGCGCGAACGCAACCTCTTCAAGCGGCTCGCCCTCCAGTTCTCCCTTGGGCAGGCGTTCTAGCATGGGCCGCCGCCGCCACGTCGCCCTGGCGAGTGCCATCGCGATCCTGCTCATGGGATCGGCGCTCGCCGTCGGGCTTGGCACGCTGACACGGTCGGCCGGCGGGCGCGAGTGGATTCGCGCACAAGTGGTGCGAACACTGTCGGGTGCGATGCGCGGCAAGATCCACGTGGGCGCGCTGAGCGGGAGCTTCCTCACCGGCATCATCATCGACTCGCTCGAGTTCCGCGAGCCCAACGACTCGCTCTTCCTCGCCACGGGCCCGGTGCGCGTGACGTACGACCCGCGCGACATCATGGACGGCGTGATCTACCTGCGATCGCTCGACGTGCAGCGCCCGTTCATGCGCCTGCAGCGGCGCAACAACGAGTGGAACTACCGGTCCATTTTCCCGGCGGGCGCGCCGCGCACCGGACCGCGCCGCGGGTTCGGCAGCCGCATTGCCATTGAGAACGTGCGCGTGCGCGGCGGCGACGTGCGCGTGGGCCTGCCGTGGGCGCCGGCGGATTCGCTGCGCGGCGCGCGGCGCGACAGTGCCATCGCGGTGGCGCTGGCCGACACCGCCGGCGGCGTGCGCCGCATCGGGCCCAACGAGTACGAGAAGGAGTGGAAGTGGAGCGGCATCACCTTGCAAGTGGCGCACGCCACCGTCGCCGACCCGGACACGAGCGGCCAGCGCTTCGAGATTGCGCGCCTCGACATGGTGGAGCGGTACCCGCCGCTCACCCTCCGCAACGTCCGCGGCACCGTGTCGCGTCGCAGTGACTCACTCTGGATTGACCTGCCGCGATTTGAGCTGCCGGGCTCGTCGGGTCAGGCGAGCGGCAAGGTGGTGTGGGGGAGCGGGCTCCCCACGCGTTACGACGTCCGCATTCGCGGCGACTCGGTGTCCCTGGCCGACGTGGCCTGGGTCTGGGACGGCCTGCCGAGCACCGGCGGCGGGCGCATGGACCTGCACATCAGGAACGAGCGCGACCCGCACATCATGGATTACGTGGTCGAGAACATGGACGTCCGCACGATGAACTCGCGACTCCGCGGCCGCATGACGTTCGGGGTCGGTGCGCCGGTGCTCATCGTCAAGGACGTGCAGCTCGAGACGCTCCCCGTGGACTTCCGACTGATCGAGCGGTTCAGTGGCGAGCCGCTGCCCATGCCGTGGCGCGGCGCGATCACTGCCAACGTGCGGGCACGCGGCGGACCGGTGAACCGCTGGAAGCTGGACGACGGTCGCTTCACGTTCGCCGACGCCAACGTGCCCGGAGCCATCACGCGCGGCACCATGCGCGGCGAACTCGACATCCTCTTCCCGGCATTCACCGTCTTTCGCGGCGTGTCGCTGGACCTCGAGCAGCTCGACCTGCGCACGCTGCAGGCGCTCGACACCGCGTTCGTGCGCCTCAACGGCATTGTGGCGGGCGCCGCCATGCTCGACTCCGTGTGGCTCGACGTGCGCTTCCACGATGCCGACATCACGCATCGCGACGGCGACGCCCCCGTGTCGCACTTCAAGGGGTCGGGGCGCGTCACGACGGGCGACGTGGACATGACGTACGACCTGTCGCTGGCGGCGCTGCCGCTCTCGCTCACGACCATCGCGAAGTCATTTCCCGGGCTCCCCGTGCGCGGCGAGTACAGCGGGCCGCTGCGCGTCAATGGAAAGACCGATGACCTGACCATCGTGGCCGACCTCGTGGGCGATGCGGGTCGGCTGGAGGTGGACGGCACGTTTGATGTCCAGTATCCCGGGTATCGCGCCACGTCGCGCGGCGGTGCGACCGGGCTGAACCTGCGCACCCTCCTTGGGCGCACCGACGCGCCGACGACCAGCCTGGCCATGCGCTGGTCGTCCGATATCGAAGGCGATTCGCTCGCCGACCTTCGCGGCAACCTGTCGGTGCGGCTCGACCGATCGCTCGTGGACAGCGTGCGCGTCTTCGGCGGCGATGCGCAGTTGAGGTTCCTCGCGGGGACGATGGTCGTGGACTCGGCGTACATCGAGAGCGCCGCCTTCACGGCGCACGCCCGCGGACGGCTGGCGCTTGCCCCAGGTCGCGCCGGCGATTCCGTGACCTTCAACATTGCGCTTGATTCGCTCGGCGGCTTCCGGCGCGCCCTCGCCCGCGTGGAGGGCGCCTCCGTCGCGGATAAGGCGGCGGAGAAGTTGACGGCCAATGACACCTCCGCGCTCGACGGCGTGATCCGCATCGCCGGTGCGGTGGGCGGATTCTGGCCCGCGCTGCGCGTCAATGCCGGGGTGCGCGGCACCGACCTGCGGGTGGGCGCCACCAGCGTGCACGATCTCGATGCCACGGTGGAACTCACCCTGCCGCTCGATTCGCTCCGCGGCACGGTCCGCAGCCGACTCGACGGGGTGATGGCAGGCGGCGTGCGGCTCAACAACCTGACCGCCGACGTGGATCTGCCCGCGGCCGGGCGCGCGGTGGCCGACGTGAAGGCCGAGTTTGCCAACGGCCCGGATGCCAGCGCGCACGCCGACGTGGCGTGGTCGCGGGACACCACCGAGGTGCGCCTCGACCGGCTGCGCGTCACGACCTCCGCCAACGACTGGGCGTTGCTCGCACCGTCACGCATCCAGCGCGACTCGTCAGGGTGGAGCGTGGACTCGCTCGTCCTCGTCGGACGCGAGGCCGGGCGGCTGTCGCTCCGCGGCGCGTTTCCCGACCGCGGCGCCGTGGCGGCCCGCTTCGCCGGTACCGACCTCCCGCTCGGTGATTTCGGGGAGCTCATGCAGTCGACCTCACCGATGCGGGGCAGCCTGAACCTGGCCGCGACGGTGACCGGCACGCGCAACGCACCGCAAATGGCGCTCGATGCCACGCTGCGCGATGCCGAGATCGCCGGCGTGAACATCGAGCACGCCACGGCCACCGGGCGCTACTCGGCGCAAGTGCTCGAGGCGTCGCTGCGCGCGCTGCGCGGCGACCTCACCGCGCTGCAGATCGACGCGGCGATTCCCGTGGACCTCGCGTTGCGCTCCGTCCCCCGTCGCCTGCTGGAGGACGCGCCCCTGCGCGCCCACCTGCGCTCCGACTCGGTGGGCGTCGCGATGCTCGAGACACTCACGAAGGAGATCACGCTCGCGCGGGGCACGCTGGCACTGGACGTGAACGTCGGCGGAACGATGCGCACCCCAACGGCCACCGGCACCCTGCGGGTCAGCGACGGCGGCTTCGACCTGCCCGGACTTGGCACGGTCTGGCGCGACGTGAACGTCGATATCGGCTTCCTCGGTGACTCCATCGCCGTGCGCCAGTTCTCGGCGCGCAGCGGCGATGCACGCGGCAATCGGGCCTCGCTGACCGGCTGGCTGGGCCTGCGCGACCTCAAGGACCCGCGCTTCGACCTGCGTCTCCACACGCAGGAGTTCAACGTCATTCGCAAGTCGCGCGTGGCCGACCTCGACCTCTCGGGTGACCTGCGCCTGGCCGGTGCGATGACCGGCTCCACCCTCACGGGCGCCATGACGGTGGATCGCGGGACCGTCTACATCCCGGACATCTTCACCAAGGACCTCATCTCGCTCGACGACCTCGACATGATCGACACCGCCGCGCTCGCCGACCACGGCATCCTGCCGCGGACGCCGTCGCGCCTGGTGGAAAACCTCAGGGTGCTTGATGTGCCTCTAACGATGGGCCGAGACGTTACCCTGCACTCGAGCGAAGCCAACATCACGCTGGGCGGCAGAGTGAACATCACCGCCGCGCGAGTGCAGCGCGGGCGCGACGTCGGGCGCTACCAGCTGGCGCTCACCGGCGACCTGCAGACGTTGCGCGGCTCGTACCGCCTAAACGCCGGCCCCGTGCAGCGCACCTTTGACGTGGAGGGCGGGGAGGTGCGGTTCCGCGGCGATCCGGATCCGAATCTCGCCGAGATGGAAATTCGCGCGCTGCACACCGTGCGCACGTTCTCGCAGAACTCGGCGCGGCAGGACGTGCGTGTGCGCGTGCACATCGGCGGCACGCTCGGGTCCCCGCGGGCCGACTTCTCCTCGCCCGACTCGGCCCGCGTCACTGACAGCGACATCATCAGCTACCTCATCACGGGCGGCCCGAGCAACGAAATCCTCGGCGGGAACTTCAACTCCACCGCCGCGCGCGTCATGCTCTCGTCCCTCGGCAGTGTCATTGGCAGCAAGGTGCCGTCGGGCATCTGCACCGACGCGCAGCTCACGACCGCCGGCCTCGATCAGTACACGGGACGCATTGGCGATGTGGGCAGCATCGTGAGCGGCTCGCGCTTCAACTGCGCGAAGCAGCTGACGGAGCGGTTCTTCGTGCGTCTCGACGCCGGCCTGTGCAGCATCGGCCAGCTGCTGGGGCAGGGCGGCTCGTTCGATCCGCTCACGCTCACCGAAGCCATGGGCCTCAAGCTGGACTACCGCTTCAACTACGGCGTCTCGGCGTCCGCCGGTCTGGATCCGTCCACGAGCGCCGCGCTCTGCACGCGGGATGCCGTGGTGCGCGGCTTCGTGCCGACACCGCGACAGTACGGCTTCGACCTCTTCCGGTCGTGGCAGTTCTGACCGCTCGCACCGCGCTGCTCGTAAACCCCGTGGCGCGCCGGACGGTCGGCGTCGAGACGGCCGTGCTGCAGGCGTTCTCCGCGCTCGGTGTCACCCCGACGGTGGAGCACACGCGCGCGGCCGGCGACGGCGTGCGCGCGGCACGCGAGCTTGCCGCGACGCACGACCGCCTCTTTGTTCTCGGTGGCGACGGCACCGTGATGGAGGCGGCGACGGGCATCGCCGAGGCCGGCGCCAGCATGCCCATTGGGATCCTGCCTGCAGGAACCGGCAACCAGCTGGCGCGGGCCCTCTCCATCTCGCTCTCTCCCCCGCGGGCGGTCGCGCAGCTGCTGCGCGGCAATGAAAGCCGTATCGACATCGGCATCCTGAACGGAAGCCGCCGCGTCGGCATCGGCGCCGGACTCGGCCTCGACGCCGCCATGATTGCCGGGGCTCGGGGCTCGCTCAAGCGGCGTCTCGGCCCGGCCTCGTATGTGGTAAGCGGCACGGCCGCGGCGCTGCGACCGCAGCGGTTCGCCCTGCGCGCCGAGGTGGATGGTCGCGTGATCGAACGGGAGTGCACCGTGGCGATGGTGCTCAACCTCGGGCGCATCTTCAACGGCCTGCTCGAACTCGCGCCGGGTGCCTCGCTCGTCGACGGACTGCTGGACCTGGTGATCGTGGACGCGCGCAGCCTCGCTGATGCGCTCAGCTTCTCGGTCACCGAGATGCTGCTACGACGGCGCCACCCCGACTCCCGCTGGACCTTCGCGCGCGGCCGGGCGATTCGCATCGAGACGCTGGACGGCAGCATTCCCGCGCAGGTAGACGGTGACCTGATTGACGACAGGCGGCTGTCGCTCGAGGTTGCGCCCCTCGCCGCGCGGCTTTTTGTCCCCGCGGGCGTACGAATCATATAGTAGGAGGACAGGGGCGCAGGCTGCGGAGAGCCTCCCCTACCCTCGGGGACCGAATTGCTGTATGGATTATGGACACCACGAGGTCGCTGTCTGTTCTCGTGTCACCGTCCAGAACCCACCGTGGCTGATCCTCTCCCCACCAACCTGTCGGGTAATGCGTCGCTTGAAGCGCGGATGCGCGGCATTCTGCGCGATCTGCCGCGCGAGAATGCGGCGCTGCTCGAGGCATTGTTGCAGGAGCGAGATCGGCAGGTTGCCACCGCCGAGCGGCGCGCGGAGCGGGTGCAGCGGCTGCATGAGGCGGCGTCGTCACTGCTGCGCACGCTCGAACGCGACGAACTGGAACTGGAGGTGGCGCTCCAGTTGTTGCGCGTGATCCAGGCGGACGGCGTGGTCGTCGCTCGTCCTCCGGCCACCGCCGGAGAACCGCCGGAACCCAAGGTTCACGTGACGCCGGCTGGGCAGGCGCCGTTGGACGCCGCCGATCAGGTGGGCGTGGCGTTCGCCGAGGTGATCCGCACGGGGCGTCCGGCGCGACTCGGCGGTCGGAGTGACGGTCCCGCCGCGTTGATGGCGGTGCCGATCATGCAGGGATTCCGGCTGGTCGGTCTCATCGGTGCGTACGCGCGGGATGCCAGCGCATTCGGCGATGAGGAACTGGACGCGACGCAGACGCTCGCCGCGCACGCCTCGACCGCGCTCGTGAACTCGGCGCTGTATTCGCAGAGCGAGCGTGAGCGCCGGCAGAGCGGCGCACTGGCCTCGTTGGCACAGGCACTCGGCGCGGCGACGCGCCTGCCCGACGTGCTGCGGCTGGCGCTGCGGCACGCCACCGCGCTCTTCGGCGTGGAGGGCGCGGACATCGCGATGCGGCGCGACGGCTTCCTGCAGATCGTGTCGGCCGAGGGCGTCACGCAGACGCTGCAGGGGATGTTCCTGCCGATGGAGGGCTCGGTGTCCGGGCGCGCCGCGCGCGAAGCGCGAGTGATCATCGTCAACGATGTCGCTGCGGAACCGGATGTGTTCGAGCCGACGCGGCGCCTGGCCGCGGTGCGCCGCAGCATCATGGCGCCGTTGATGTCGGGCGGGCAGGCCGTCGGCGTGCTGAGCCTGGTGAATCGTGAGCTGCCATTCAACGCCGAAGACGCGCGGATGCTGCAGCAGTTCGCGTCGCAGGTGGCGGTGGCGATCGTGAATGCGCGCCTCTACGAGGAGGCGGCCGAGGCGCAGCGCGAGATCAGCGCGGCCTTTGAAGCCATCGGCGACGGGATCGTGGTGCTGGACGCCGAGGCGCGCATCGTGCGTCACAATGCACGTTTCCTGGAGATCGCAGGACTGCCGGACGCCGACGGAGCGCGCGGACGCGATTTCTACGACGCGGTGCTGCACGAGCCGCGTGAGCTGGCGGAAACGACGGCGGTTGGCCGCGCCATCGTTGGCCAGGAGGTGGCGCGGGAGCAGCTGCAGTCTGCCTGGAACGATCGTGTGCTGGAGGTTCTCGCCGCGCCCCATCCGGGGACGGGGGGCGCCGTGGTCTCGGTCAACGACATGACCGAGCTGCACCGGCTGGCCGAACAGCACCGGCTGGTGGTGGACAACGCGACCGACGCGATCCTCATCACCTCGACGGAAGGCGAGGTGCAGTTCGCGAATCCCGCGGCTCACCGGCTCTTTGGCACGGAGACCGCGATCGAGGGTGTGCGCATCGCCGGCCTTGTGCCTGCGAGCGAAGCCACGGTCTGGGCCGAGGCCATCGGTCGGTCGCGGCGCGGTGAATCGGCGCGGCTCGATGGAACGGTGGTGCAGACGGGGGGCGAGCGCCGGCAGGTGTCGGTGCGCCTCGCGCCAATGGTGGACGAGCAGCGCGTCAGCCGCCTCGTCATCGCGCTGCGCGACGTGACCGACGAGGCGCAGGCGCGCGACGACGTACAGGTCGCCAATGCGCGTTACCGCGATCTCGTCGAGATGGCAGCCGACGCCATCCTCACGCTGGACCCGCGAGGGCAGTTCACCTCGGTCAATAGGGCCACCGAGCACCTCACCGGCTTGGAGGCGGCGGCTATCGTCGGCCGGTCGTTTCAGGCGATGCTCGAGCCGTCCGAGTCGGCGACGACAGAGGCGGCGTTTACCGAGGCGCTGGCGGGGCACCTGCGGACCGTGGAGTTCCACTACGTGCGCGCGGACGGGCAGCGGCGGCTCTTTGCGGCGTCCGTTTCGCCAATGCGTCGTGCCGGCGTCGTGGTCGGCGTGCTGGCCATCGCTCGCGACGTCACGGATGAGCGTGAGAACGCGGCCGCGCTGCAGTTCGCGGAGGCGAAGTACACGCGACTGGTGGAGGCCGCCGAAGACGCCATTGCCTGCGTGGACGAGGAGGGCAACCTCACGGCGGTGAACCGCGCCCTTGAGCGGGTGTCCGGCAAGACGCGCGAGGAAATGCTCGGCCGGCCGTTCGTGGAGATCCTGGACGAGGCCGAATGGCCGGCGATGTGGCAGGCGTTCGTGTCGGCGCTGGCAGGCGCGCGCGAACGCCGCACGATCCGCTTTACGCGCCCTGGCGGCGTGCGCGGATATGCGACCCTCGTGTCGGCTCCGATCATCGAGGGCGGGCGCGTCACCGGCGTGCTGGCCATCGCCCGCGACGTCACGGATGAGCGTCTCCTGCTCGAGCAGGCCATCCGGCAGGACCGCATGGTGGCGATGGGCGAACTTGTTGGCGGCGTGGCGCACGAGGTCAACTCGCCGCTGACCAGCATTCTGGCTTATGCGCAGGTGCTCGAGCGCGGCATCGGCGGCGAGGATGCCGCCAAAGCGCTGGAGACCATCTCCCGCGAGGCCAAGCGCGCGTCGCGCATCGTGGGCAAGCTGCTCGCCTTCGGCCGGCAGGGACAGCCCGAGCGCCTCCCGAGCGACGTCAACCAGGCGCTCCGCGACACGATCGACCTGCGCCGCTATGCGCTGCGCATGCAGGAGATCAAGCTGTCGGTGTCGCTGATGCCGGATCCTCCGCTGGTGCTCGCCGATCCGTTCCAGTTGCAGCAGGTCTTCATCAACCTGCTGTCGAACGCCGAGCAGGCGGTGTCGCACCAGCCGGGCGACCGGAACATCACGGTGACGACCGAGGTGCGCGGCGAGACGTTCGTCGTGACGATCAGCGACAACGGTCCGGGCATCGCCCCGGAGGCGCTGCCGCACATCTTCAATCCCTTCTTCACCACCAAGCCGCGCGGAGCGGGCACCGGCCTTGGCCTGTCCATCTCCGACGGCATCATTCGCGAACATCGGGGCGTGCTGCGGGCCAGGTCGGAACCTGGCCACGGCGCGACCTTCGAAGTCGAGTTGCCGCTCACCCCCGTCACCTGACCGATGGCCAGCATCCTCATCATTGACGACGAAGTCGCCATTGCCGCCGCATTCGCGATGTTTTTCCGCCACGACGGACAGCACGTGGTGACCGAGGCGCACACCGGCAACGATGGCGTGGCCGCCTACTGGCGCCTGCGCCCCGACCTCGTGCTCCTCGACGTCCGCCTGCCGGACATCACTGGCTTCGACGTGCTCGCGAAGATCCGCGAGGACGACCCGGTGGTGATCATGGTGACCGCGTATGGGGACGTCCCCATGGCGGTGGACGCCCTGCACAAGGGCGCGGAGAACTTTCTCACCAAGCCGGTCGACCTCAGTCACCTGGCGGCCGCGGCCGACCGTGCGCTGGAGAAATCGCACCTGCGCCGCATGAACCGGTACCTGCTCGACAAGCAGGTGTCGTCCTCCCGGGTGCTCGTGGGTTCGTCGCCGGCGATGCGTGACCTCGCGCAGCAGGTCAGCGTGCTGGCGCACAGCGACCGGACCACCGGTCTTCTCACGGGCGAGCGCGGGTCGGGCAAGGGACGCGTGGCGGAGCTCATCCACCAGCAGAGCCCGCGCTCGGCGGGGCCGTTCGTGGAAGTGAATTGCGCCGCGCTGACGTCCGAGTCGCTCGACATCGAGTTGTTCGGTGAGGAAGGGGCTGCGGACAAGCCGGCCAAGCGCGGCCTGTTCGAGGTCGCCGACGGCGGCACGCTCTTCCTCGATGAGATCGGCGACCTGGCGCCGCAGCTGCAGCCCAAGCTGCTGCGCGCGCTGGAGGGGCGTGGCTTCCGCCGGCACGGTGGCACGATGGAGATCGTGCCCGATGCGCGCGTGCTCGCAGCAACGAGCCGGGACCTCGGCGAGGAAGTCGCGGCCGGCCGGTTCCGGGAAGACCTGTTCTACCGCCTGTCGGTGATGCCCATCCGCCTGCTGCCGCTGCGTGAGCGCACGCGCGAGGATGTGCTGGAGCTCATCAGCCAGGTGATCAGCGATCTTGCCGCGACGCTCCCCGACGCGCCGACGGCGCTGACGGAGGAGGCACTGGAAGCGGTGCTGCGCTATGGCTGGCCAGGAAACATTCGCGAGCTGCGCAACACGATCGAGCGGGCGATGCTGCTGGCGCGCGGTACGGGCCGCATCGAAGCGCGTCACCTGGCGCGCGAGATCACCGCGGCCAGCGGCGCGGACGTGGCGCACCACTCGCCGCGCACGCTCGCCGACGTGGAGAAGGCGCACATCGACCGGACGCTCAAGGCGCACCAGTTCAACCGCACGCATGCGGCCAAGGAACTGGGGATCGCCCGTGCGACGCTGATCAAGAAGATCAAGGAATACAACCTTGCCGACCGCCCGCGCGGTCGCGCCTAACCGGGACGGAGCGATGAGCGAGCGTGATGCGATGGTCTGCCGCGCCTGCGGGCGCGAGGAGCGCGCCTCGGAGGGATATCCCTGCGAGGAGTGCGGCACCTTCATCTGCAACATGTGCGAGCTGAAGGGCGTGGTGCGGTGCCGCGAGTGTGCCGCCAAGGGGCCGCCGCGCGCCGGCGATCCGGTGCCGGCCAAGCCGTGAGCGACCGCACGGGCGGCGCCGACCTGCGCCGCTTCGGTGTCGCCGTTGGTCACGCCACCGACGCGGCGGGCGCGACCGGATGCACTGTCGTGCGCGGAGTGTCAGGGCCGCTGCGCGGCGGGTGCGCCGTGTTCGGCCGCGCCACCGGTACCCGCGAACTCGCGCTGCTCGAGCCCGGACACCTTGTGGACCGCGTGGACGCGGTGCTCGTGACAGGCGGGTCGGCGTACGGGCTCGCCGCCGCCGACGGCGTGATGCGGTGGATGGAGGAGCGCGGGCGCGGGTTTCCAGCCGGCGGTGGCGTGGTGCCCATCGTGCCCGCCGCGGTGCTCTTCGACCTGCAGCCGTTGGGTCGCTTCGAGGCTCGGCCGACGCCGCAGATGGGCTACGACGCCTGTGAGGGCGCGATGTCGCAGGCTATTGGCGAGGGGAGCATCGGCGCCGGCACGGGCCTCACCGTCGGCAAGGCGCTGGGGCCGCGCGCCTGCATGAAGGGCGGCGTGGGTATCGCCGTGGCCGAGGCAGGCGATGCCGCGGCCTGTGCCATTGCCGCGGTGAACGCGTTCGGCGACGTCTGCGACGCTGAAGGTCGCGTGATTGCCGGCGCGCGCCGCGACGGCGGGTTCGCAGGGGCCGAGCGCGTGCTCGCCGAGCGCGGGCTCGCCGGGGCGTTTGGCGCTGCGCACAACACCACGGTTGCGGTGGTCGTGGTGGACGGCGTGCTCGACAAGCTGGCGCTGCAGGGCGTGGCGCGCGCGGCAGGCGCCGCGTTGCACCGGCGCGTGCGACCGGCGGGATCGCTGGTGGACGGCGACGTCATCTTCGCGCTCTCGTCACTCACGGGACCGGCGGCCGACCCGGTGCGCGCCGAGATGCTCGCGGTCGCCGCGCTCGAGCAGGCCATCGAACGGGCGGTGCGCACCGCCGCCGGCCGCGACGGCGTGCCGGGGCTGGGCGGCTAGGAGACCAGCCCGCCCATCGCCATCGGCGCCACCGTGCCGCCGACGTGCACATGCAGCCCCACCTCCGCCTCGACTTCCGCGTCCAGCTCCACCCGCATCACGTGTACGCCCGCCTCCGCGATGGGGAGGTCGATGGCGGCGATCACCGGGATGTCCACCTCAATCGCGCCGGGCGGGGGCGAATGCACCTCCACCTCGCCGCTCGATGACCAGATCTCGTCGCCCCCCGGGGCGACCCACGTGAGCGACAGCGCATGCGTCCCCGCGTCGTCGGGGCTGGCCTTGAGGCGCACGACGAGTGTCGCGCGCGGATGCACGGCCGGTACGCTCGCGACGTGCAGGGCGTCAAAGACGCCGAGCACGTTGAGCTTTCCTTCCTGCGAGAGGTTGGCGGCGTCGGCGAAGAGGGCAAAGGAGCAGTACATGCAGGGAAGTTACGGCACGGTCATCGCGTCGGCGAGGCGCGAACGGCGCAGAGGGTTGTACTGCTTACCACGGATTTCACGGAAGCTGGCGGATGAACACGGATAAGGCGTTGGGGGACCCCTGAAGCCGCATCCGTGTTCATCCGCCCTGTGATCCGTGTAATCCGCGGCAAGGCAGTTCGCCGCTTCCCGCGCTGCGCCGCAGAGCACGATAACGCAGCCCGCCGCGTCTCGATTAGCTTAATTCTGATGCTCCCCACGCGTTTCCTTGTCCCGTGCCTTGCTTCGGTGCTGCTGGCCGCGGCCTGCGCCGCGCCGGCGCCGCGACACGGCGCGGCGATCGAGCCGGCGCTGCCGCGCCCGTCGTTCACGCTCACCGACACCCGTGGCGCCCCGTTTGAATTCGGCCAGGAGACGCGTGGCCTGCTGACGTTTCTCTTTTTCGGCTACACCAACTGTCCCGACGTCTGCCCGGTGCACGTGGCCAACGTGGCGGCGGTGCTGCACAAGCTGCCGTTCGAGGACCAGCGCAAGGCGCGGTTCGTCTTCGTGACCACCGACCCGGCGCGCGATTCGCTGCCGCGGCTGCGCAAATGGCTCGACCAATTCGACAGCTCGTTCATCGGCCTTCGCGGCGACGAGGCGGAGATCGCTCGCATCATGAGCGCGGTGGGCATGCCGCCAGCCATGCGTGGTGCGCCCGGACCCGACGGCCAGTACGAAGTCGGGCATCCCGCCGCCGTGCTCGTCTTCACAGCCGATGACTCGGCGCATGTCCTGTATCCGTTCGGCACGAGGCAGTTGGACTGGGCGGAGGACATTCCCCGCCTGTTGCGGATGCATCCGCAGAAGGAGAACTGAGCATGCAGTGGTGGTGTTCGGCATCGGGCAAGCCGTGGACGTGGGCGCCGCAGTACTATCCCGGCGTCTGGCTGATGGTGGCCGTGCTCGCCGTCGCCTTTCACGCGCTGTCACGGCGCGGGCGTACGATGGGCGAGTCGCGCGGCGCGCTCTGGGGCGGATGGTTCGCCGTTGGGCTCGTCTGGCAGGTGCTGGACTGGCCCATCGGCCCGCTCGCCGCGGGCTACCTCTCCAGTGCGCACGCGGTGCAGTTTGTGGTGCTCGCCCTCGTGGCGCCGCCGCTCCTGCTCCTCGCGACACGACGCC
The DNA here is from genome assembly GCA_041661925.1 of Gemmatimonadaceae bacterium. Taxonomy (GTDB): domain Bacteria; phylum Gemmatimonadota; class Gemmatimonadetes; order Gemmatimonadales; family Gemmatimonadaceae; genus PNKL01. Next base: position 19,942 of record JBAZTM010000027.1, on the reverse strand, counting down.
CGCTCGCCGCGTCGGTGCCGACATCAGGTCGCGCGCACACTGTGGCCCTGCTGGTCACGCAGCCGATCATCGCTGCCGTGCTCTTCAACCTCGTGGCGATCGCGACGCACGTGCCGGCCGTGGTGGACGGGCTGATGCCGACGCAGCTGGGCGCGTTCACCATCGACGTGCTTTGGCTCGTCGCCGGTCTCGTCCTGTGGTGGCCGATCATCGTCGAGGCGCCGCCGCGCCCGTGGTTCAGCGCTCCCGTGCGCATGCTCTACCTGTTCCTGGGGACGTTGGTGCACACCGGCATCGCGATGGTCATGCTCGTCCGCGACTTCCCCATGTACGGCATTTACGAGCTGGCGCCGCCGTGGCCCGCGTGGTCGCCGCTCGAGGATCAGCACCTGGCCGGCGGTGTGATGGAGCTTGCGGGGGCCGCCGTCGTCTTCGGCATCATCACGGTGATTTTCTTCCGCTGGAGCGGGGGTGTGGAAGGCGACGCCGCGCCGTCGGCCCCGCCGAGGGATTAGTTTTCTCCGGATGTCCCCGCCTGCCGTCCATGCCGACCACCCGCAGCACCGGGTCTGGGTCACCGACCTGCTGCTGCTGTTCATGGCGACCATCTGGGGCGTCAACTTCTCCGTGGTCAAGTTCGGCATGCGGTACGTGGAGCCGCTCGCGTTCAACGCGGTGCGCGTCGTGATCGCCGGCGCGGCGCTGCTGCTGATCGCGCGCGTGCGGCGGCTCGAGCTGCCGCCGCGCCGCCAACTCTGGGCCCTGCTGGGCCTCGGCGTGCTCGGCAACGGCGTGTACCAGGCGCTCTTCATCGAGGGGATCTCGCGCACGCGCGCCGGCAACGCATCCCTGGTGATGGCGGCGACCCCGGTGCTTATTGCCGTGTTCGGACGCTTGCGCGGTGTGGAGAAACTGCACGGGCGGGGGTACATCGGCATTGCGCTCTCCGTGGCCGGACTCGGCATCGTGATGAGCGGCACCGCTTCCGCGCATATCGGCGACGCGTCACTCACTGGAGACGGGCTCATCCTGCTGGCATCGCTGACGTGGGCCATCTACACCGTGCTGCTCAAGCCGTACACGCATCACGTGGACGGTGTGCAGGTGTCGGCCCTCACGATGATTGGCGGGGCCATTCCCCTCTGCCTGTTCGCGGTGCCATCCATCGGCCGAACGGCGTGGACCGAGCTGCCGCTCTCCGCATGGGGCTCCATTGGCTACGGCAGCATGTTCGCGCTCGTGATCGCGTACCTCATCTGGTACCGCGGCATCAAGCTGATCGGACCGACGCGCACATCCATGTACAGCAACCTCCAACCCATCATCGCCGTGCTCGTGGCGTGGGTGGCGCTGGGCGAGGTGCCGACGGCCGCGCAGGGGCTGGGCGCCGCGTCCGTGATGGCGGGCCTCCTGCTGACCCGCTCATGACCCGCGTCGTGCTCTTCGACATCGACGGCACGCTGCTCGCCAGCGGCGGCGTGGGACGCCGCGCCATGGAAGCGGCGCTCTTGAGGCACTTCGGTACGATTGGCCCGACGCACTACCGCTACGATGGCAAGACGGACCGGCAAATCGTGCGCGAGTCGATGGGCCATGCGGGGTTCAGCGACGCGGACATCGACGCGCGCATGGAGCCGTTGCTGGCGGAGTACCTGACACGCCTCGAACAGACGATCACCTCCGAAATGTCCGGCGTTCGCGTGCACGCCGGCGTGCCGGCGCTGCTCGATGCGCTGCAGGCGCGGAGCGACGTGCTGCTCGGCCTGCTAACCGGCAACATCGCCCCCGGCGCCTCGCTCAAGCTGCGCGCGGCGGGACTCGCGCCGGAGCGTTTCCGCGTGGGCGCCTTCGGTTCGGATCACGAGCACCGCCACGAACTTCCGGCGATCGCGCAGCGACGCGCGGCGGAACTGCTGGGATGCGACGTGGAAGGAGGCACCGTGGTCATCATCGGCGACACGCCGGCCGACGTGGAGTGCGGCCGCGGCATCGGCGCGCGCGCCGTGGCCGTGGCCACGGGGCACTTCACGACCGCCGACCTCGCGGCGTACGAGCCGCACGCCGTCTTCGAGGACTTCACGGACGTCGACGCGGCCGTGCGGGCCATCTGCGATGCGTGAAGTCGAGCTGAAGGGCGTCGTCGCGGACCCCGCGGCCCTGCGCGAGCGACTGCTCGCCGCGGGGGCGCGCGAGGTGTACCGCGGCGCGCTCTTCGACGCCCGCTACGACCTGCCGTCGCGCGAGCTGCTCGCCAAGGACCACGTGCTGCGATTGCGTGTCTACGAAGACGCGGCCGGCCGCCGCGCGGTCCTCGATTGGAAGGGACCCACCGGCTACGACACCGGTTACAAGGTGCGCGAGGAGATCTCCACACCCTGCGGCGACGGCATCGCGATGGCTGAGGTACTGGCCCGGATGGGTTACGTCGTGATCCGCGAGATCGATCGCGAGATCGAGCAATTCGAGGTGCTGGGGACAACGTGCAGGGTGGAGCGGTATCCGCGGATGGACGTCCTGGTGGAAGTGGAGGGCGAGCCGGAGGCGATCGAAGCGGTCATCGCCCTCGCGGGCATGGCGCGCGCCGATTTCACGAGCGAGCGACTGCCCGAGTTCATCCTGCGGTACGAGGCGCGCACCGGTGAGCCCGCGGCCATCTGCCGCCGCGAACTCACCGGCGACTACCGCTACAGCACCTTCGACGCCTGACGCCGTGAGCGACCGCGCCCCGGAGTTCACACTTCCCGAGCTCACGCGATCGCTGCGCGCGCTTGGCGCCGCGCGCTGGCTGCGCGATGCCGACCACGCGCGCTTCTTCACGCCGCTGCTGACGGCGCGCCGCAGCGCGGCGCGCGTGCGCACGACCGAGGGACATGTGGCCGCCTTCCAGGCCGATCGGCTGCGGCGCGCGCTCGTCGAGGCGGTGGACCAGATGGCCGCGGCGCGCCATCCACGTGCCGCCCCGGAGCGCCGCGCCTTCGCGGCGCGCGTTACGGACGCCGGCGCGGCGGTGTGGGCGGCGCTCGATGCGCTCGACGCATGCGGCGTGACCCTGACGGCGGCGGCAACCGACCAGCGAGTCGCGGCGTGGAGTGCGTGGGTGGCGGCGCTGCAGCAGTTATTCCTCGCGGCGGATGCATGGTGGATGGCGATCGTCGAGCTGCGGGACGGCGCGCGCCCGCGCGGCTCCGGCGCGACGGCCCGCACGGTCGGCGTGGCGTTGCTCATCGCGCTCGCGCCGGTTGTGCTTTCGGCGCAGCAGCACCTTACGTACCGGGTGACGGGACTCACGCCGGCGGCCCTGCAGGCGGCCGGATTCGACGTCGTCGGCAGCGAGGGGACGACAGCGCTCGTGGTCGCCGAGCCGGTGGAGTTGGCGCGCCTGCAGGCGCTTGGCACGCAAGCGCAACTCGTCACTGCCGTCGGCACCGACCGCCGCCGGCTCATGCAGATGGCCGCCGTCGGCACGGCGACCGTCGTGTACCGGCCCTATGACGATCCACAACGCGGCGTCCGCGCCTGGGTCGACTCGCTCGTTGCGGCCAATCCCCGCGTCAGCGTGGACACGGTGGGCCGTTCGTATGAAGGGCGTCCGATCCTTGCGGTGAAGATCGGGCCGCGCGGTGATTTACCGTCGCGGCCCAACGTGCTCTTCGTGGCGACACACCACGCGCGTGAGTGGGCCGCCACCGAAATGTCGCTGCGGCTGATTCGACGGCTGGCGACCGGAACGGACGCGCGCACCGACTCGCTCGTGAACCAGCGCGACGTCTGGGTGGTGCCCGTCGTGAACCCCGACGGGTACGAGTACACGTTCACCACGGACCGGCTCTGGCGGAAGAACAGGCGGCCCATGGCCGACGGCGCCATCGGCGTTGACCTCAATCGCAATCACAGCAACAGCTGGGGCCTCGACAACACCGGATCCTCGCCGACGCCGACGTCCGAAGTCTATCGCGGGCCGGGCCCGGCGTCCGAGCCGGAAGTGAGCGCGCTGCAGGCGTTTCACGCGCTCCATCCCCCGGTCATCTCCATCACCTATCACACGTACGCCGGACTGCTGCTCTTCCCGCCGGGCTCGCGTTATGGAACGCTGGCTGCCGACATCGACGCCTACCGCGTGCTCGCCGGCACGAATGCACGCCCCGTTACCATGGACCGGCTGCCGGGTTCTGCGCGCACGTTTTACTCACCGTCCACTGCCTGGATGCTCTATCCGACGAATGGCGAGTACACCGACTGGGCGAGCGCGACGTACGGTACGGTGAGCATCAACCCCGAGCTGACGAGCGGGTACGGGCCGAGCGGCTACTACGGCTTTGAGTTTCCGGACGACGAGACGCTGCTGCAGCAACTGTTCGCCGACAACCTCCCATTCGCCCTCGACGCCATCGAGATGGCGCGCAATCCAGCCACGTACGCAAGCGCAAGCACCGGCATGCGCGCCGATCGCTGGGTGTTGGAGAGCGGCACGCAGCCGCTGCGCGTCCGCGGGCCGGCGGCGCTCATCGCCGATGCTGCGCTGACGGCGGCGGGACAGCCAGTCGCGGTCGGCGTCGACTCGGCGTCGGGCGGCAAGTACGCGCGGCGGCTTATCTCGCAGGGCTCCGCGGCGTTCCGGCCGGCGACGATCGCCGTCGCATCCGGCGCGGAGCGCGTGACCTGGACGCTGGTGGCGGCCGCGGGCGCCGAGCCCGGTGACACGACGTGGAAGCTCACGGGATTCGGCCTCGACTCCGCCCAGCGATACTCGGGTCGAGCCGCCTACCGGAGCACGGGTACCAGCGAGATGCGTTCCTCCGCGTTTTCCGTGCCGGCGGGATTGGACACGCTGAGCCTGACGTTCTGGACGCGGTACAGCGGCGACGGATACAAGGAGACGCCGTTCGGGCTCGTGCGCGTCTCCGTGGACAGCGGTCGCACCTGGGCTGCCGTGATGCGCCTCTCGGGCGGGGCGGTGACGTGGTATCCGGAGGATGTGCGGGTGGGCGGCGTGCAGGGCAAGACCGTGATGCTGTCGTTCCTGTCGTCCAACATGCCGTGGTGGCTCGACGAAGTGGCGGTGTTCGCCAACGGGGCGCCCGCCGTCGTGGGCGGCGTTGGTGAGGCACCGTCACGACTGCTTCCCTCGGCGAATCCCGTGCGCGGGAACTCGGTGACGTTCACGTGGCCGTTCGCCACAAAGAGTGGCCGCGTGAGCGTGTACGACCTGAGCGGACGCCTCGTCTGGCACGGTGATGTCCCGGGCGGCGCCGAGGACGTAACGTGGGACTTCGGCGCGAGCCGGGTTCCCAATGGCGCCTACCTCGTGCTTGCCGAGAGTGGTGCGTTGCGTGCACGCTTGAGGCTCTTCGTCGCGCGGGAGGCGCCGTGATTGTCGGCGTGGGGTTCGACCTGGTGGACATCGATCGCGTGGAGCGCCTGTTGCACGGCAAGGGCGATCGCGCGCTGGCCCGTCTCTTCCTGGAGCGCGAAGTGGCCTACGCCACGGCGCGGGCGCGTCCAGCGATGCACCTCGCGGCCCGCCTCGCGGCGAAGGAAGCCGCGTTCAAGGCGCTCGCCGGCAGCGAGAGCGCCCGCCTGATCGGATGGAAGGACATCGAGGTGGTGTCACGTCCGGGCCATGCGCCGGAGCTGGTGTTGCACGGACGCGCGCAGCAGCGCGCTGATGTCCTCGGTGTGCGCCGGCACTGGCTCACGCTCTCGCATACGGATACGACGGCGGGTGCGGTAGTGGTGCTGGAGGCGGAGTAATCGCCCCTCGCGCTCTTCGCCTTCGTGGCAGCCGTTACGCCTTGCCGCGCGCGTAGATCCCCGGCTTCCCGTCGCCCACGTTGCGACGCGCCTGCATCCAGAGAAGTCCACCCACCGCAAAGGCGAGCGCGATCGTCTGCGCGAGCGTCAGCGGGCCCATGAACCGGTCGTCCTTGGCGCGGAAGAACTCCACCACGAACCGCTCCAGTCCGGCCAGCACGCAGTAGAGGCCGAACAGCCAGCCCTCGGCGTGCTTGTGGTCGCGTACCTTCCAGATGATCCAGAACATCAGCAGCCCCATCGCCACTTCGTACAGCTGCGTCGGGTGCACGGCAACAACCTCAAGCGGCGGGCGTCCGGCGAGTTCCTTGACGCCGAACTGCTCCACGAGGTTCTGCACCGTGGAAGCCGGGTAGCCGTTGGGAAATGCCACGGCCCACTTGGAATCCCATGGACGGCCGTAGTCGTCGCCGACGGACCAGCACCCCGTGCGTCCGATGGCGTACGCCGCGGCGAGTCCGGCGGCCGACACGTCGCTGATGCGCGTGAACGTCTGGCCACGCCACCGAATGACGATGGCTGTCGCGAGAATTCCACCGATCAGTCCGCCCCAGAAGACGAAGCCTGCGGTGTGCAGGAGCGCGCGCGGATCCTGAAACAGGATGGCGTAGTAGATCTTGGCGCCGAGCAGGCCCCCAATGACGGCACCGACGAGCACGTCGCCCATGATCTCGGAGGCGTGCCCCCGACGGTCCAGCTCCACCTGGCCGATGTACTGCGCCACGAGGAAGGCGAGCAGCATGGCCAAGCCGAAGCCGGTCAGCGTGAGCGGGCCGACGTGCAGTTCGAAAGGCTGGACGACGATGTAATCGGGCGTCATGTGGGGAAGATAGCGGCGGGAGGTGCGGTTGCGCGACCTACTTCTTGCGCCGCGCCTGCTGGTACATCGCCACGTAGGTTGCCATGGGTACGCGGCTGATCACTCGGCCGACGACCTCCAGCGCGATGTCGTCGAGGGACCTGAATCGCAGGCACGACTTTCCCATGTCGAGCTTGAGTCCGGCCGCCTTGTACCCCGCTTTCAACTCGGCCAGGAGCGTCGGGTTTCCATACGGCCCCATCAGGTAGAGCGCGATATGACGCTTCTGCGCGGCCAGCGCGACGTAGCACAGCGGATGCCCGTTGTAGGTGTCCGGAAGCACCGAAAGGGGAACGGACCACATGATCATTCCGTATCCCATCAACTCCTTGTATCCCTTGGGCATCGCGCGCTTCACGGCGGCGCGCACCTTGGTCACGACGGCGCGCCGCTCGGGTGGCAGCGACTCGAGATACTGCGCGACGGTGGGAGCGCTGGACTGCGACATCGCTCAGCTCACCGCCTGCGGGACAGCGCGGCCGACGATGATGGAGATGTTGTCGGTGCCGCCGCCGTCGAGGGCGTCCTGCAGCAGCGCCTCGCACGCCTGCTGCGATGACGTCATCGTCCGCAGGCGTTCAGCGATCTGCTCGTCGGAGACGTGCTTTGGCAGGCCGTCGCTGCACAGCAGGTGCACGTGGTGCCAGTCATTCTCGATGGCCGTCACCACAGGTGACGCCTCAGGTCCGCCGATGGCGCTGGAGAGGACGTGCTTCCAGCGATCATGGCCCGGATCGGAGCGACGGATAACGCCGGCGGCGATGAGCTCCTCGGCGACGGTCTGGTCGCGCGACACCTGATGCAGCTTGCCGTTCCGCAGTGTGTAATACCGGCTGTCGCCGACCTGCAGGATGTACGCGCGCGGCCAGACGCCGAGGAACGCGGTGAGCGTGGTCGCCATGCCGGTGCGATCGTCGGCCGTGGTCCGCTGCGTCAGCTTGGCGTGCACGCGCATGGCGCCTTCCTGCAGCACGTGCGTGAACTCGCTGTCGTCGTTGGGGTCGGCCGTGTAGTAGCAGTGGACCGAGCGGGTGAGGTATGCCGTGATGCCGTCCAGGGCGTACCGGCTCGCCTCCTCGCCCCCGGCGCTTCCGCCCACGCCGTCGGCGACCATCGCCAGGAAGGCAAGGCGATCGGTGTCGGTTGCGCTGATGCTCTCGGGCGGAATGCTCGTTTGGTGAATGGCGAGGTGCTTGTGCAGCGACGCGATGAGGAAGTGGTCCTGGTTCTGCGTACGCACCTTGCCGATATGGGTGACGCCGAACACGTCGAGTTCGGTGTCACGCGGCTTGCGCGGAATGCCGCCGGACGGGCCTTCCTGGATATGCACCATCGAACCCTCCGGGGGACATGAGGCGCGCTACAGTCGGGATAATACGATGGGGGTGCGGTCCCCGGCCAGCAGGCTGGTGCGGCCTAGTCCACTGGCGCCGAGAGAATACCCCAGACGGCGACATCCTCAGGGGCGCCCCAACGGAAAAAGTGGCCTCGCAGCGTGCCCTCGTGCTGCATGCCGGCTTTTTCCATCACCCGTCCGGAGGCGGGATTGCGCGCGAAGTGATGGGCGTAGATGCGATGGAGCGAAAGCCGGCGGACGCCGAACTCTATCATCGCACGCGCCGCTTCCGTCGCGTAGCCGCGCCCCCAGTACGGCACGCCGATCCAGTAACCAAGTTCGGCGCGCCGCTGCGGGAGTTCGATGCGCAGCGAGATGGCGCCGACCAACCCCGCGTCGGCCTCGCTGATGGCAAGCGTCGCGCTCTCGTGGCGCGTCCACGCCCCCTCGTGCGTGGCAATCCACGACTCGGCCATGCCGTCCAGGTACGGATGCGGAATCGTCAGGGTCGTGTCGGCCACCTTCCGATCCCCGGCAAGCAGTTGCACGCTCTTCGCGTCACTGAGCAGGAAGGGGCGGAGAACCAGTCGCTCCGTGGTCAGCGTCGGGAGCTTCCGCATCAGCGCGGAGCCGCCGGTAGCGCGTCCAGGATGCGTATCGTGATTACCTGCCGTGCGCTGCGGGTGCCGCGCGCGTCGGTGGGAACGATGACATGAAACGGCGCCTCGTCCGCCGTCAACGCCGCGCCGTCGCGTTCAAATGCGATCCAGGCGCGTGTGGGGCCGACCGTGGGCTCGAGCTCGCCGGCTGAGAAGACAGCCACGTAGCCGTCCCGCGCGACGGCCGCGACGATCCATCCCCTGCGCCCGAGCCGCAGTGAGTCGGCGGGCGAACCCGCGGCCGCCATGATGTCCGTGAGTCGGACGGCGCGATACCGGACCGGCGTTGCGCCGTGCGACGCGAGGCTGACGGTGTCGCTCGGCAGGCGGCGGATGGCGTCGGCGGACAGCGATGCCGGCGCGCGGCCCACCCGTTCGACACGCAGGGACGCGTCCGGCGCCAGAGCCGGAGTGGTGGTCGCGATGGTGACAACGGAGCCAAGGAAGAGCAGTTGTGTACGCATGTCGCGAAAGATGGCGATCGTCCAAACACGAAGAAAGTGCGGCAACGCACCGCGACGCGCTGCAACTGGTGGCGGTGCGCGACCGGCAGCGCCCCGTGGTTTACTCCTCGAGCAGGGCCTTGGCGCGATCAAGCTCCGGCGACGGCACGAACAACTCCGCGCCGCCCGTGAGAGAACCTTGGAAGCCGGCGCCGAACATTCCGACCTGCGGTCCCTTGAGAATGACAGGAATGCCTTCCGCTTCGAGCCGCGCGCGCACGAGATCGGCGTCGAAGCCGTTGGCGAAGGTGGCCAGCGGAACGAACCGCGGCTCGTCGGTCATCGGATGTCCCCCAGTGGTGTTCGGATACGAGCGCGCCCACGCGCTGCGGCCACAGCGGCGAGCCGTGCCGGCAGTCGGTCGAGCACGCGCCACGCCGCCGCGGCGGAGCGCGAACCGAGAAGGTCCAGTGCGCCGCGGAACGCGGCGAGTTCCCGTCGCCGCACTGCCGCGCGCAGTGCCCGGAGGTCGCGAAGGGCGGGCCGTCCGGCGCTTGCGCGGCCCCTGCGGCGCGGCGCGAGCAGCGGCTCGAGCTGCAGCGTGATGACATGCGCGTCGTGCAGTTCACCCAGCGAATCCTGCAGCACGCGCAGCAGGCGCAATGCGCGTTCCCCGGCCGGCGTCTGCGCGTCCACGGCCTCCACAAGGTAGCGGAGGCGCTTTACCTTGATGCGCGCGCGGTGAATGATCGCCACCTGCGTGCGATGCTCGATGCGCTCGAGTGCCGCATGCGCGGACGCGAGATGGTGCGCCAGAACCGGCGAGAGATGTGCGCCGAGCGATTCAGGAGGGCCGCCCGTGTCCTGCGCGCTCGCGAGGGCGCCGGCCGTCGCGGCCGCGAGGGCTGGCCACCGGTCGCCCACCCGCCCCTGCAGCCGATCGCGCTCCACCGCATACACGGCGAGCCGCTGATCGGCGAGCCACTGTGCCGCGCGCGCCGCCGGCGCGCTGAACGGCTCACCAGGCGTCGTGAGCCACTGCCATTCCACCTGCGCGTCGCGCGCGGCCCCCGCGCGGCGCGCGAGGCGCCGCAGCGCCGCGCGATCGCGGCGCGGGAGGTCGTCTTCCAGGAGATCGCTCGTCGCGCGGATCCAGCTGCGAAGCCGGCGAATGGCGACGCGGAAGTCGTGAACCTCCTCGTTGCCGATCGTGGATGCCGCATCAGTGCTTGCGGGAACCGCAAGCGGCGCCGCCTTCTCCATTGCCCGCTCCAGGCGCTGCCGTGCGACGGCGCGCGCGGCGGCGCGCGCCGGCTGCGACAGCAGCGCGCGTGATTCCGGCGTGCGGCGTCGCCTGGTCTTTCTCACCGGATGAGCGCAAGCAGCGCCGTCACTGCCGCCTCGAGTTGCTGGTCCTTGCCGCGGCTGACCACCTGGTACTCGTTCATCACGCGGATGTCAGGCTCGGTCTGCAGGTTCTCGAGATATTTCCCCGTGTTGGCGTCCTTCACGCCGACACCCGGGACGCCCCATCGGAGTCCGTCAGTGAGCGACTCCCATCCGGCGAAGGTGCAGGTGCCGGGCACGGGCATGCCGACGAGCGGTCCGATCTTCTGGTCCTTGTATGCGTACGCGTAGCAATGGCCGTCGCTGTAGTTGGCCTCGTTCGCCAGCGACACGCTCGGCTTGCTCCAGCGGAAGTTGGGCTCGTACCCGGAGCTACGCGTGTCGGTGGTGTACTCGAAGAACTTCTTGCCGCTCAGGAACATCGCGAGGTCGGCCACCAGGTCGCCGCCGCCGTTGAAACGCGTATCCACGACCACGCCCTTGCGCGTCACGTACTTGCCCATGACGTCCTCGACCGTCGTGCGCATGGCGCCGTCATTCATGCCCGGAATGTGCACGTAGCCCAGCTGCCCGTTGCTCAGGCGATCGACCTCGGCGGCATTGCGCCGCACCCAGCGCGCATAGAGCAGCCGGCTCTCTTCGGCCGGCGCGACGGGCCTGGCCACCACCTCCGACCTCACGGCGCCATCGGCGAGTCCGAGCAGGACGGGTTTGCCCGCCTTCCGGTTGAGGAACTGCGCGAGGTCGCTCGCCGGCGCGATGGCCTGGCCGTCGATGGACTCGATGATCAGGCCCGACTTCACGGACATGCCGGCCTTGTCGAGCGGGCCGTCCTTGATGACCTCGTCAATCTTCACACCCGCGCCGGTATACGCCTGGTCGAGGAAGACGCCCAGCGACGCCGTGGCGTCGTCCGTTGGCGCCGACGAGGAGAAGGTGGCGCCGCTGTGACTGATGTTGAGCTCGCCCAGCATCTCGGCCAGCATCTCCGCGAACTCCTGCTGCGTGCCGATGTGCGGCAAGTACTTCGCGTAGACCGGCCGGATGGCCTGCCAGTCGATGCCGTGATAGCCGCGGGAGTAGAAGGTGTCGCGCACCTTCCGCCAGACGTGGTCGAACATCGCCTCGCGCTCGGCGTCAACGTTCAGGGCCAGTTCGCCGCTGATGGGCACCGGCTCGCGCTTGGCGGCCACCGGGTCAATCTTGGCAATCGCGCCGTCAGCGAGCAGGAGGATGCTCTTCTGTTCGTTGTCCCAGGTCATGCTCCCGCTGTTCGCGTTCAGCGCGAGCACCTGCTTGGTCTCCTTGGTGCGCAGGTTGGTGGACCAGAGGTTCATCCCTTTTTCAAAGCGCGCCAGGTAGTAGAGCGTCTCGCCGTCCTTGCTCACGAGCGCGTCGCCGAGCGACGACGAGTGAATGGTGAGCCGCGCCTTGCGGGTCTCGATGCCGTCGAACTCGAACTTCACCGGCTCACTCTTCGCGGCGGAATCGGCCTTGGCCTTGGATGTGTCGACCTTCGGCTTCGCCTTGTCCTCGGCCTCCTTGACCAGCGCGTATTCCTCCTTGGTCAGGCGAAACCGGTCCCACGCGTCCTTGGTGAAGAACATCGCGTACGCATCCTGCTGCGCGCCGCCCGACTGGGCGACGGCCTTGAGTCCGTCGCGGTTGCTGAACCAGAGCATCGCCTTGCCGCCGAGGATCCACTTGGCGTTGCCGTCGCTGAAGCCGCTCTGCGTGAGGTTGATGACGCTTCCCTTGCCGTCCGTGGCGACGAGGCCCACCTCGTCGGGGGCGATGCCGGGAACGGCCAGGTCGAAGAGCATCCACTTGCCATCCGGGCTCCAGGCAAACCGATGACTTGGCGTGTTGGAGAAGATCGAGCGCTCGTCGAGCAGGGTCCGCACCTGCTTGGACGCGAGCGTGAAGACGCGCAGTGTGTTGCGATCCTCGATGAAGGCGAGTTCCTTGCCGTCCGGCGAGAAGAGCGGCTGGTAGTTCTGATGCTCGTTCGAGATCAGCGGCGATTCCCGAACGACGGTCGAGGCGTAGAAGTGCGGCTCGGCGTCACGCGTGCGCCGCGCCTCGTAGATGGCCCAGCGTCCGTCGCGCTCCGAGGCGTAGACGAGCGCCTTGCCGTCGGGAGAGAACCGGACGCCGGTCTCGGTGGCCGGTGTGTTGGTGATGCGCTTGGTGACGCCGCCCTCGACGCTCGCCACGAAGACGTCGCCGCGGAAGACGAACGCCACCTCCTTGCCACTCGGCGCCACGGCCAGCTCACGGGCGCCGCCGGTGACGGGGAGTACGAGGTCGCCGTTGGACTTGGCGTCGGCGGCGATGGTCACCGCGACACGCCTCGGCTGTTGGCCGGGCTTCAACGTGTATAGCTGGCCGTCGTGCCCGAAGCCAATCGTGCCGTCGTTCGCGCTGCTCAGGAAGCGAACCGGCAGCCCCTTGAACGAGGTCAGCTGCTGCGACTTCCCGCCGGCGAGCGGCAGCTTGTGCACGTTGAACGTGCCACTCTCCTCACTCAGGTAGTAGAACGCCTTGTCGCCGTCGGCGAGCACCGGCTGGCGGTCCTCTCCGGCGAATGTGGTGAGCTGTCGATGCGTGCCGGTCCTTGCATCGTACACCCAAATGTCCCGCGCCACCGATGACACGTGGTGCTTCCGCCAGACGTTCTCGCGTCCCTTGTTGTCGGTGTAGATGAGGAACTGCCCGTCGCGGCTGTAGCGTGCATCGTCGGCCGGCGTGGTCAGCAGCTGCACGGGGCGGCCGCCGGAGGCGGGCACGGTCCAGAGTTCCGGCATCGAGGCCGCTGGGTACTGCCGGTTGGCGGCCGCGTCCATGCGGGCAGCGCCGAACACGACCGACTTGTCGTCGGGCGTGAAGCTGTATGGGTATTCCGGTGCCGAATGGAACGTGAGTCGCTGCGCGGCGCCGCCGGTCGCCGGGATCACGTAGAGATCGAAGTTGCCGTGGCGGTCGCTCGCAAAGGCGATGCGAGTGCCGTCGTGGCTCCAGACCGGCATGAAGTCGTGCGCCGGGTGCTGCGTCAGCTGCGTAGCCGTGCCGCCCGCCGCGGCAACGCGATACAGGTCGCCGCGATAGGTGAAGACGATGGTGGTCCCGTCCGGCGAGAGAGCGGGGTAGCGCATCCATCCGGCGTCGGCTTGGGCAGAGGCGACGGTGCTGACGGCAGAGAGCGCGAGGACGACGAGGCGACGGGCGATCATCATGGCCTGAAGTGTCGGAGACAAAGTGGCGGTGGTGCCTGGGGGAATTTGCCGACCGGACCCGCGGACGCCAGCGCGAGAGAAAGCGGAACGGCCCGCGCGAGCCTGAGCTCGCACGGGCCGTTCTTGTTACGCAACCCAACCTGGGACCGCTAGGGGCAGCGGGCCAATGCGACCGGGCAGGTTTCCGGCGACGGGGCCGGAGCGCTGCCTTCGCCACCACCGCCAAAGGTGTAGAGCGGCTGCTTCAGCACGCCGAGCTCGCGTCCAGGGACCGGCAGGTGGAGAATCGTGTTCTCTGGCAGGGTCTGCCACCCACGCGCGTCGAAGAAGGTGTTGACGCCGGAGACACCCACGCCCTCGATCCTCTTTTCGTACCGCAGCGCGTCCCACAGGCTGCCGCATGTGCCGTTGAGCTTGCGCGGCACGCAGCCGGGTTCGTCGGGCGGACCGGCAACCGTCACCGGAGGAAGTTGTCCGTTGGCGACGCGCGTCTTGTTGATGAGCGGCAACGCTTCCGCCGCGCGGCCGAGCCGGATGAGCGCTTCAGCCTTGAGCAGGTCCATTTCGGCGACGGTCATCGCCACCTGCGGACCGCTCTCCCACGTCGTGCCGGTGCCGTTGCGGAGGTAGTAATACCACGAGAACCGCCACGTGCCGCGTGACGCCGTGAAGATGTCGTTCTTGTTGTAGCCCACGTAGATGCCGGGCGTCGCCGGGCCGCCAGCGCCCTGAATGCGACGGTCCTTGGTGCGCAGCTGGAATCCCACGCGCGACGTGAGTGGCGTGTTCACCCAATTCACGTATCCGTTGGTGGAGTCGGCTGGGCCGATGAGGTCGTACGCCGGCCGGCCGAAATCGCTGGGACGTGTCACGTTGCGCACGCGCGCCACCAACCGCTTCCAGTCATCCCACAGGATGAGCGACTGCGCCGACGGAGCGAAATCGGTCTTGATGCCAGCGTCCACCCTCTTGATGACCTCGTTCCAGTTGACCGCCGCACGCTCGGCGCGGGTCCGCGCATTATAGACCAGCAGCCGCGCCACGAAGGAGTTGGCGAGCTGGACGAACTGGTCCCGCGTCATGTCCGTGTACAGCCAGCCGTCGAGCGGGAGCGTGAAGTTGTACTTGCCGGCGACGGCAATGGCGGTGTCGATCTGCGAAATACCAGCCGCCGTGACTTCCTTGTATGTCAGGAACTGTGGATTCGTCAGGGTGTCGAGGTCGACCTTCTCGTCAACGACGAAGGCCTTGTCGAAGTAGAGCCCGAGATATCCATACGAGATGCCCTGCAGGAACTTGCCCACCGCCTTGGTGCGCATGGTGCGCGTCGTGTCGACCACGAGCACGCCGCGGTCCACGGCATAGAGCGCGTCATTGACCGACGAGATGGTGCGGTAGAGGCCGTACCACGGCCCTTCCGACACCTGACGGCGTGCATTGACGGGGCTGTTGTTCCACGGTGCGCGCGGAATGGCCGACAGTTCGAGCTGGCCGAAGTCGGCGAATCCCGAGGTGATCTCCATGGCCATCGTGGAGAAGGCCCACGACGGATAGTCGTCGTGGCCGCCAACCGGCCACCAGGTACGGAATGCCGAGGCGACGAACGTCTCGGAGGCGGTGGGTTGCTGCGTCGCGCGCAGCGCGTCCGGGAAGTTCGGGTTCGTGACCGCGAGTTCCTGGCATGATGTCAGCGAGAGCGCGAGCAGCGGCACCAGCGCCAGCACCCGGAAGCGATTCTGAGTCGTTTGCATTTGCTTGTCCTCGCCTCAGAAGGTGATTTCGATGCTGCCGGTGATGGTCCGGAAGCGCGGATAGTCGAAGCTGTCGATCCGGGTCAGCGCATTCGTGCCGACTTCCGGGTCGTAGCCCTTGTAGTTCGTGAGTGTGTACAGGTTGCGGCCGATGAGCGAGAACGTCGCGCCGCGCGCCCCGAACGGCTGCAGGTAGCCGAGCATCCTGCCGCTGAGGCGATAGCGCAGCGCCACCTCGCGCAGCTTCACAAACCCGGCGTCTTCCACGAAGTAGTCGGTGGGGTCGGCCGCGGAGTAGAGCGCGATGTAGTACTCGACCGGCTTCTTGAGTTCCTGCTTCTTGCCCGTCTGGTCGACGTCCTTGCTCTTGCCCCACTGATACATGCGCTGGTTCGTCTGGTTGTACGCGTCACCGCCCACCGCGGCGTCAATGAGCGTGCTCAGCTCGAAGTTCCGCCAGTTCATGTTGCTGGCGATGCCCCACTTAAAGTCGGGGAGGCCGTTGCCCATCTTCAGCACAGCCGCGCTGCCGGTCGCATCGCGGCGCAGGATCGGCATGCCCCAGGCGAATGACGAGGTGCCGATCGTGGCGGAGGTTCCCCAACCGCCCGTGGCGACTTCACCCTGCGTGTAGCTCTTGGGGTTGCCGCTGGCGTCGAGACCGACCCAGACGAGCAGCCCTTCGTCGTTCTTGACGAACTGGTTGGCGCTCGCCTGCACGTCGGCCGGCAAGTTGGCCGGATCGCGCAGAAACTGGAAGCCGTACATGTCGTGCAGGCTGGCGCCCTTGCAGCGATAGGCGATGGTCTGCGTGGTGAAGCAGGTGGGCTCGAACGCGGTGATCTCGTTGCGCGAGCGGTCCACGACAAGGCTGGCCTTCCACGAGAAGGTCGGCTTCTTGATCAGCTGCGCCTCGATGGACCCTTCGATGGAGTTGCCTTCCACCGTGCCGGCATTGCGCCACTGGTTGCCGTAGCCGTAGAAGCCGCCGAGAGGCACCTGGAGGAGCTGGTCGGTGGTGATGGTCTTGGCGTACGACAGCTGCACGCCGAAGCGCTCCTTGACGATGGCGTCAATGCCGATCTCGGTCTCGGTGGAGTGTTCGGGGCGCAGGTTCTTGTTGCCGAGGTTCTGCTTGGTGACGCCGCCCGCCGAGGTGAAGGTGTACGTCTCGTACTGGTCGTTGAAGCTGGGGCGCCCGCCGGCCGTGCCGCGCGAAGCGCGCAGCTTGAACTCGTTGAGCGTCTGCTTCCACGGCCACCACCCTTCCTCGCTCACGCGCCACGCGCCGCTCACGCGGTAGTAGCTGTTCCACCGTTCGGCGGCGCCGAACAGCGAACTGCCGTCGCGCCGGATGAGCCCGTCGCCGATGTACTTGCCGGCATAGTCGCCGCCGAGCGTAAAGAAGTACCCGCTCGCCCTGACGGTCTCGACGCTGGACTCGACGAAACGCGTCTTCGTGTTGTCGAGGCTCTTCACACCCGGGACCGCGAAATCCTGTCCTTCGGCCGTGGTCAGTTCATTCACTTCGCTTTCCAGCAATGCGCGCGCCGTCGACCGGAGCGTCAGGTCGCCGAATTTGCGCATCACGTTGGCGCTGGCCTCGGAGTTGATCGTGTTGGTGGTGCCGGCGAAGTTCGAGATTTCGCCGATGCCGCCGGTCGCGTAGCCTTCGGTCTTGACGCCCTGGTCGAGGAAGAAGTTCAGCCGGCGATCGGAGCGGTCATAGCTGACGGCTGCGTCGAAGGTGAGCCACTCGAACGGGGTATACCGCGTCGACAGGCTCCCCTGCGTGCGCGAGCGCTTGCGCTGCCGGTCCTCGGTCGCGAGCACGTAGAGCGGATTCTCCTCGCGTCCCTCGGGGTCCGGCTGGTACTGGTACGGCGTGCCATCGGCATCCGGCGTCAGCAGGTTGGCGTCGGGCGCCTGATTGATCAGGTCGAAGAACGTGTCGCCGTACAGTTCCTGGCGGTCCGTCCGCGCGTGGTAGGCGCTGAACGAGATCTTCAGCACGTCCATCGGCGTGTGGTCGAGATTGAACCGCAGGTACTTCTCGTCCAGGGTGCCCTTGTTGAGCACCACGCCGTCGTTCTTGGCGTTGCCGAGGGAGAGGAACCAGTTGGTGCGCGCGCTGTTCTGCGCGATGCTGATCGAGTTCTTGAACGTCTGGCCCGGGTCAAAGAACAGCTCCACCGGGTCGTAGGTCTTGTCGTAGTACTTCACGTCCTGGAAGCGCTGCCAGACCGGCCGCGCCACGCGCTGGGCGCGCTGCACCACCTGGCCGGCGGCATTGACGTACTGGCCGCTCGCGTCGGTCTGGTAGTAGTGGTACTTCGCCCAGCCCATCTTGCCGCCCAGGCTGTTGAAGCCCACCTCAGAGCGCAGCGCATAGCGCGTGGCCGCTTCGCCGCCGCCCGTGCCGCGCTTGGTGCGGATCTGGATCACGCCGGAGGCCGCGCGCGAACCGTACAGCGAAGCCGCCGAGGCGCCCTTCACGACCTCGATGCTCTCGATATCCTCGGAGTTGATGTCGGCGCTGGCGGCGCCGAAGGCATCCGACTGAATGACGCCGTCCACCACCACGAGGGGCGCGTTGGCCTTGTTGATGCTGGTGGGCGACCGGAGAATGATGTTCGTGCCGCTGCCCGGCTGGCCCATCGGCACCACCGTAACGCCGGCGATCTTGCCCTGAATGGACTCGAGCGCGTTGGTGGCCGGCACCGCGAGCGCGGAGGTTTCCACCTTGCCGACGGTGAATGGCACGCGCGTGCCCGACGTCGGGTCCACGAGGCCCGTCGTGACGACCGCCTGCAGCGTCAGCGCGACTTCACGCAGCTTGATGTTCACCGTCACGGCCGCGTTGGCCGCGACCGTCACGCCGCGCACGACGGCCGGCTGGTAGCCGATGCGGCGCGCCTCCACGACGCGCGCGCCGACGGGAATGCCGACGAGGTTGTAGCGGCCGCGCGCATCGGTGACAGCGCCGGCCCGGCTGCCGACGACCGAGATCTGCACGTCGCTGAGCGCCCGTCCGGAAATCGAGTCGGTGACTTCGCCGGTGATGCGTCCCGTGCCTTGCGCCCCGGCGATGCCCAGAGGCGCGAGAAGCGCGAGCAAGATGGTGAGAAAGGCAGCGATGCGTCCGAAAACCGTCCGGCGCACGCGAGTGTCAAGAGAACGTGGCTGCATAGGGTCCTCCAATCGCGGTTGGAGCGAGGGTGGCAACATCGCGAACGTAGTGCGCATCAGCACGTGCCGATAGTACGGGAAATCATGAGGACTCATGGTAGAAGTGGGTCAGGCCTGAGTATCAGCGCGCCGGACGCTGAGTGAGAGCCCATAATGAGCTTCAACGTGTAAGTGCCCGTTTCCGCTGGACGCGCACCCGCTGCGCGCGCGCCGCCTGCGCCGCTCCGGCCGCGTGCACCGCCGCCGGTTTCGGCGCCCGCATTCTGCATCCGCATGTCCCAGGCGAACCGAGTGATGCCGGGTCTCGCGGGAATCGACACCGATCGCGTGGAGCCGGACGGCGACGTGATCTCCAGCGTCGCGCTCCCCGTGGCGCCCGCCCCGAGGGCGAAGGTGATCAGCGGCGTGTTCACCACACGCGCGCGATCACGCCCCTGGAAATCCACCGGCGCGATGGCCGGCGGATTCTGCCCGAAGTACGTCTGTTCGCCGAGCTGGCCGCCGCGGCTCTGGTCCACCCACAGCGTCGCCGGCCGCTGCGTGAACAGATGCACTGGGGCGGAGGTGAGCGCCGGACGCCACTGCTCGAGCGCCGAGATGTCATCGAGCACGTAGACGCCGCGACCGTGCGTCCCGAGGATGACGTCGCGATCGCGTGGGTGGATGACGATGTCGTAGACCGCGACCGTCGGCAGTCCGTTCATCATCGGCCGCCACGTGGCGCCGCGGTCGAACGACACCTGCATGCCGTGTTCCGTGCCGATGAACAGGAGGTCGGGGTTTCTGTCGCTCTCCTCGACGACGTAGACGGGCGAATTGGTCGCGAGCCCCGCCGACAGGTTCGTCCAACTCCGACCGCCGTCCGTCGTGCGGAACAGCCACGCCCGGCGGTCGTCACTGCGGTGACCGTCAAACGACACGTACGCGGTGTTGGCGTCACTCGCCGAGGCCACCACCCGGCTGACCCACGTGCCCTTTGGCACATCGGGGATGTTCGCATCCACCTGCTGCCAGGTGGCGCCTTCATCGCGCGTCAGCCAGACGTTGCCGTCATCCGTGCCGGCCCAGATGGTCCCCTTCGCCACCGGCGACTCCGACACGGAGAAGATCGTCGCGAACCCTTCCGCCCCGCTCGCGTCAGGCGTCAGGCCGCCCGTGCCGATCATGTTCCTCGTCGGGTCGGCCTTCGAGAGGTCCTTGCTGATGGCCGTCCACGACACGCCCTTGTCGGTGGACTTGAGCAGGTAGTTCGATCCGTAGTACACGACGTTCGGCGCGTGCGGCGAGATGATGAACGGCGTGGACCAGTTC
>JBAZTM010000026.1:22448-40574 GCA_041661925.1 Gemmatimonadaceae bacterium | reverse complement strand
GCGGAGCTTCCCGGAGCGGGAGCGATGCAGACACGCGCGGTGGAACCGAACGCTCGCCCGGCGGTGTCGTACGCGAGTACTGGCGCCCAGCATCCGATCCACGGCTGCCAGCGCGCCTCCACGGACTGCGCCCGGGCAGCGACTGGCAACAGGAAGAGTGCGATGCCGCCGAGCAATGAGAGTCTGATCGTGGTCGTCATGGTGGTCTCCTCAGAACCTGATGGCCAGCCCGCTGGTCATGCTCACGCCAGAGAGGTCGATGGGCGCAAAGCCGGAGTAGTCGAGGCCTAGCTCCGCCTTGCCCCGGAAGTACTTCGCTTGCGTCACGACGACGACGTGGGGACTGACGCTCCAGTCGACGCCGGCCGACAGTTGCGACGTGAACCCCCACGCCGACGACTTGAACGAGTCGTAGAACACCCGTTTGCCATTGGTGAAATCGACGAAGTCGCCGCGCTGCGCGAACTCGTAGTACGTGCGACCAACCCCGGCGCTCGCCCACGGGGCAAAACGGGACGGAATCCACGCGAACTTGCTGAGTCGCCGTCCAGTTGGAAGCAGGTAGTACCTGAGACTCGCCGTGAGAGTCTTCCGGCTGAAGGAAGTCGACTGCTCGATGGGCAGGCCCGAGTTGTCCTGCCATTCGCGATAGTCAGACTTCTTGTTCATGCCGCCGAGGTCCGCGCTGATCACCGCGCTCAGGCGGAAGTTGAGCCGCACGACGAAGTCCGCCCCGTATGTATAGGAGCCGAAATCGCGGCGGCGCAATGACAGCTCATTGGTCACGAAGGCAAACAGGTCGCTGCCCGCGGACGGCATGGCATAGCCCGCCCGGAGCGCGAGGCTTGCCTTCGGTGGTCCGAATAGGAAGCCATCGCCCGACAGGCGCTGCGCGACAGCGGCTCGAGAAGGCAGCGCCAGGCAGAGCAACGCGAGTGCAGGGGAAATGAGGAAGCGGGTGGCGTTCATGGACGTCCTCCTCGTACGGTGTCGGCGTACCGACCCTATGAGGCTGAAGGGGTTGCGCGGGGGTAAATCGCAGGTGGCCGCGGCGAACTCAGATCCGCCATAGGAGCACGCTACCGATCGCCCGGCGGAAAGCCTAGGACGCTTAACTGCCACTCATCGGAAAGCCCCGGAAACCTCCGGAATCTCGGCCGTCGCTGCTATTCCGCGGCCAACTCCGTGCTCTTGCGACGGAAGCAGAGTTGCACGTAGTGCGAGTTGGCCGGACTGGGCGTTGCACAGATCAGCTCCCACCCCAGGCGGGCAATGAAGGCCACCAGCTCGTCCGACACATATCGTGTTGAACTCAGCAACGTGATCTCGCGATGCGCAGCGCGCTGAACGAGGGCAACGCTCCAACTTCCCCGCACATCGCTCAAGCCGGACTCTGAGTCGGGTCGTACGCGTACTTCAACCGTCTTGAGGGCCTCCTGAACGGACAACTGCAGCCCGAGTTCGTCGATCACCGCGCGCACGCCGGGCGCAATGAAGCGTCGCATTTCCTCGTGGTCGTACTTCCGCTCCAGTTCCTCCCTGACTTCGGCCGGTGGAAGGCCATCGACCGTATCCGCGCTGACGATGAGCAGGTCGTGTGGTTCGGCAATCCGATTCAGGGATCGGAAGAACTTCAGCTCGCTGAGGTTGCCGATGGTGCCGCCGGTGATGGCGAACAGCGTCGGGCCCTCCCGCCGAAACACCTCCCCCGATTCACCGAGCGCCAGCACATCGTCAATCACGTACTCGAACTGCACCTGCCCACCCCACGGCGATTCTGCCTTCGCGCGGTCCAGCAGCCGCCGGGACTGGTACAGCATGTAGAAGTTGATGTCGACCAGCACCAGGTTGACCGTCTTTCCCCCGACGGCGGGCTGGTCGAGGAGACTCCGAAGGATCACCAGGTCTTTGGTGGGAGCACCTCCCCCGGCGAGCATGACCGCCGTCGTGACTGGCGTCTCCCGGAGCGCCTCGTGCCATCGCGCATCACTCACCAGGGCCCTGAGGCCGGCCTTGCACTGGTCGTACATCCGATACGATTCGGCGGACACCAGGTTCTGCCACACATCGGCCGCGTCCGCCGTCGAGTAGTAGTTGCGGGTGTCCAGGAGCCCGGCCTTGACGCCCGACGTGAGTGACTCGAAGTCCTTCGTGTGGTTCAGTCGTACGAATCGCGTGCCGTGCCGCGATGCGTCCGGGTCCGCCGTTCCCCTGTCTAGGCGCGCGGAAAATTGCGGCGTCGGATCGATGGCCTGCCCCGTCAGCTTCCGCACGATCTTCCGCGCCTGCTCGCGCCGGTTCTCGGGAAGCAGCTCGACAAACTCGTCCACCGACGCCCTCACGAGCGACAACCCGCGCACGGTCGGCTCGCACCCGAGCGTCGCGGCCAGCTTGTCGAAGAAGTACTTGTACTTCGTCGGATAATGGGTTGACCACTTGTAGGACGCCGCAGTGATGTCGTCCACGCGTGATCGGTCCTGGGCGGATGGGAACACCGCTTCCACCGCCTCGCGCATGTTGAACGCGCCGAGGAGATCCTTGATGATCTCGCTCTTGATTGACCAGCGCCAATCGCGCGTGACGCCTCGGGTCTTCCGGAAGTGAGTCACTCAGTCGCTCGGGTCAATTGCGTGGCGGGACCATGGACGCGCGAGGAGCGCGTTCACGGCAAGACCGACCATGATGCCCGGCGCGGCCTCGTTCATGACGTCGTTGTATCCGCAGTACTTCCATAGGGCCGCCGTCGCGAAGCCGCCGAGGACCGTGCAGAGCAGTGACATCGGAGTGTGGCGCCACCGCAGCACCCGGATGATCATCGCGGGAGCCAGCCCGGCACCCAGGATGCCAACGGACGACAGGGCCAGATCCTTCACGGAGCTATGCAGCGACAACGACAGGATCATCGTACCGGCACCGAGAATGGCGATCGGAAGCCAGAGATCCCGGTGCCCTGACTCACGCGCGACGCGCGAACGCTGCAGGTCCACCGCAACCGTCTGAGCCATGGCCACCAGGATGCTGTTGGAGGTCGCGGCAATCGTCGCGAAGATGTCCGCCGCGATGATTCCGGTAATGATCGGTCCCGTCATCTCGCGATGAAATACACTGAGCCCCATCTCGGGATCGGCCAGCCCTGGCATGACGCCGCGCAGCGCAATGCCGAAGGCGGTCATCGCGATCCAGGTGGACTGGACGAACAGCATGTAGATCCACCACGCCTGCTGCGTCTCTCGCGGGCTGGCTCCTGCAAGGTAGCGCGTCACCATCTGGGGCTGACCCAGACCGAATCCGAGTGCCGCCGCGGCGAAGCCTGCACTCGACGCGATCGCGGCAAGCAGGCCGTTCGCCGGGATGAGTCGCAGGAACTCGGGTCCGGCCGTCTGCAGATTCGTCCAGAACGCGGCCTCGTTCCGGGATGCCACCACCCAGAGCGCGATTGCCGCGATCAAGGTACCCACGACTCGAATGACCGCTTGCAGCGAGTCGGCGTACACTGAGCCGCGGAAGCCCCCCAGGGAACTGTAGACAACGATGACCGCCGCGAAAACGAACAGGGAGACAATGCTGCCGAAGCCGAAGGCACCCATCAGGAACTTCTGCCCGGACACCCACTGTGCGGAGACGTACCCGCCGAGACAGACGAGCGTTATCGACCCTATGAGGACTTGCAACACCCGCTTGGGCGCTGCGGGAAGTCCGCGCACGACAACGTCGGTGAGCGTCGTTGCCTGCGCGTCGGCGCCCACGCGATTGATGCGCTGCGGGAAGACGATCCAGAACAGAATGTCGCCGGCCAACCACGCGAGCGGCAGCAGGAGCCAGCGCGCCCCGTCGCTGTAGCCCAGCCCCACTGCCGCCGTGACCACGAAACCGCTGTTGGCCGTGGCGCCTGCGCTCAACCCCACCAGCCACCGGTTCAGCCCCTGTCCTGAAAGGGGGCCTCCCCGACGGCGAGCCTCATGGCGGCGCCCGAGGTACGAGACCGCGAGCGTCGCGAGCAGCGTCATCGCGAAGAGTGTGATGGAGAGGTTGATTCTCACGGGCTCAATTGTTGGCGTCTTCGTCGGAAACAATAGTACATCGGACGGAAAGTACCGGAAGAAACGGGTCCATGCTCCGCCGTCTTCGACGAAGCAGTCGAGCAGAGTGGCCGGTGGCAACGCGGGCCGCCATCGAGCGATGGAGGACGGGGTGCGACTGGGACGCGCCGCGGCGTCAGAACGCGGCGTGCGCTCTGGCGATCTGCTCGCGACGGCGGTACCGTGTGAATACGGCTGGCATTGCCGCGGCTGCCTTTCCGCCGCGCCGCGCCCGCCGCGCCCTTGGCCGATAGTCGAGGTCACGAACGATGAAGACCGTTCGACGTGCCGCCGTGGCGGGGATGTTCTACCCCAACAACTCCACGGAACTCGAGCAGACGCTCACCGACCTGCTGGCGCATCCTGAGGGCGCCGCGCTGGCACGACCGCCCAAGGCGCTGATCGTGCCGCATGCGGGCTACATCTACTCGGGCCCCATCGCCGCCAGCGCGTACGCACAACTGGCATCGCTGCGCGGCCGCATCCGCCGCGTGGTGCTCCTTGGTCCCGCCCACTACGCCTACGTGCGCGGCCTCGCCCTCCCCGACGCGGAGCGCTTCCGCACGCCGCTGGGCGAAGTCGCACTCGACCTCAAGGGGATGCGGCAACTGGACGCCATGCCGCAGGTGGTCCGCAGTGCAGAGGCACACCACAAGGAGCATTCGCTCGAGGTGCAGCTGCCGTTCCTGCAGCACGTGCTGGGGGTGTTCGAACTGCTGCCGCTGGCGGTCGGAGAAGCGTCCGCGGAGGAAGTGGCCGAGGTGCTCGAAGCCGTCTGGGGAGGCGACGAGACGCTGATCGTCATCAGCTCCGACCTCTCGCACTTCCTGCCGGACACGCTCGCCCGACGGATGGATCAGGAGACCGTGGCCGAGATCGTCGCGCTCAACTCGCACATTGAGGCAGAGCGGGCGTGCGGCGCCACACCGATCAACGGACTGATGCTGGCGGCAAGGCGACACGGCCTGCGCGCGGTGACGCTGGATGTGCGCAACTCCAGCCAGACGGCCGGCGACCCTGACCGCGTCGTGGGCTACGCCGCCCTCGCGTTCGAAGCGAATGACTCGGAGGCGACTCAGGACGACGGCCCTGGCGAATTCGACGAAGGCCGCGGGCAAATCCTGCTCAAGCTGGCCCGCGCCTCCATCGCAAAGCGGCTGAAGCTGCCGATGCCGGCCATTCCCGAGCCGGAGTGGCTGGCCGAGCCCGGTGCGACGTTCGTCACGCTGACTATTGCGGGAGAACTGCGCGGCTGCATCGGCACGCTCGAACCGCACCGCTCGCTGGGAGAGGATGTCACGGCAAATGCGGTGGCGGCCGCGTTCCGTGACCCGCGGTTCCCCGCCTTGCGTGCGACCGAGTTCAAGGATGTTCGCGTCGAGGTGTCATTGCTGTCGCCGGCCGAGCCCATCGTGGCGGCCGACGAATCCGCCGCGCTGGCTGCCCTGCGCCCTCACGTTGACGGCGTGGTCCTCGAGTACAAGCAGTATCGCGGCCTCTTCCTGCCACAGGTGTGGGAGCAGCTTCCCGAGCCAACCCAGTTTCTTGCGCACCTCAAGCGCAAGGCGGGCTTGCCGATGAACTTCTGGTCCCCGGCCGTGCGGCTGCTTCGCTTCACCGTCAGCAAGTGGAAGGAAGACGGCGCATGAGCATCGCCGAGTCGCACTACCCGGGCCGATGGTGGCATGCGCTGCCGGACGGCCGCATCCAGTGCGACCTGTGCCCGCGCGACTGCAGGCTGCGCGAGGGCCAGCGCGGCCTGTGCTTCGTGCGCAAGGTGGAGGGCGGCCGAATGGTGCTCACCACCTACGGCCGGTCGTCCGGGTTCTGCGTTGATCCCATCGAGAAGAAGCCGCTGAGTCACTTCTACCCGGGCACGTCGGTCTTCTCCTTCGGCACCGCTGGCTGCAACCTGGCGTGCAAGTTCTGCCAGAACTGGGACATCTCCAAGTCGCGCGAAACCGACACGCTGGTGGATCAGGCGATGCCGGATGAAATCGCCGCTGCCGCTGAGCGAAGCGGCTGCGCGAGCGTGGCGTTCACGTACAACGATCCCGTGATCTTTGCCGAGTACGCCATGGACGTGGCGGATGCGTGTCACGCGCGCGGCCTCAAGACGGTGGCGGTGACTGCCGGCTACATGCACGACGAGCCGCGCCGCGAGTTCTACGCGACAATGGACGCCGCCAACGTCGACCTCAAGGCGTTCACCGAGGACTTCTACCACACGCTTACCAGCGCCCACTTGCAGCCGGTGCTCGACACGCTGGTCTACCTGGTGCGTGAGACCACGGTATGGGTGGAGATCACCACGCTGCTCATCCCGGGCCGCAACGATTCGGACGCGGAACTCGACGCGATGAGCCAGTGGATCATGCATGAGCTCGGCCCCGACGTGCCGCTGCACTTCTCGGCCTTCCATCCCGACTGGAAAATGACGGACGTGCCCCCGACGCCTCCGTCCACGCTGACACGCGCCCGAGCCATCGCGCTGAAGGCCGGCCTGCACTACGTGTACACCGGCAATGTCCACGACACGGCGGGCGGAACGACGTCGTGCCCCGGCTGCCACGAAGCGCTCATCGTCCGGGATTGGTATGACATCAGCGCATACTACCTGACGCCAAACGGACAGTGCCCGCGATGCGGCACGACCATTGCTGGCCACTTCGGGGAGTTCCGGAGCCCGTTCGGCAATCGGCGCGCCCCCGTGACCTTGCACCGGGCGACTTGACCGCTCCGCCATCTGGCGTATGATCGAATTGCGGCCCCGTTCGATCTGCGTCGCGTGTCTCGTGCTACATACCCTTGCACCCTTTCCGCTGGGCATGCACGAACCGCCCCGGGTGCGCCGCGTGTCCGCTCCCAGGCCGTTCGGCGTGCCGGAGTGAGGACCGAAGCAATGCCATCCAACAAAGTCGCCGATCTCGCCGGGCCGGGCGTCAGCACCTATCCGGAAGTCGAGAAGATTCTTCCCACAGACTACCAGCCACTGCTGGGCCCCAAGGAGACCCAGCACGCCGTCACCGCCGTCAAGCGCTACATCGAGGACGGGCTCTGCCGCGAGCTGAACCTCTTCCGCGTCGAAGTGCCGCTGATTGTCTCAGCGGAAAGCGGCGTCAACGACTACCTCGACCGCGACGGCTCCCGCACGCCGATCGAGTTCCCGTGCGGGCTCGGCCTCGACAAGCGCATCACCGCCCAGGTCGTGCAGGCCGCTACCAAGTGGAAGCGGCTGGCGCTCAAGCAGTTCGAGTGCGACGTCGGCGAGGGGATCGTCACCGACATGCGCGCCGTGCGCAAGGACTACTTCCTCGACCACGACCACTCGGCGTACGTGGACCAGTGGGACTGGGAGAAGCGCATCACGGCCGACATGCGCAACATCGAGTTCCTCAAGACCACCGTCCGCGGCATCTGGAAGGTGATCAAGGGGGCCGAGGAGTTTGCCCTCAAGGAGTTCCCGAAACTGAAGACGCCGAAGTACCCGGTGCTGCCGGAGGAACTCGTCTTCCTGCACGCCGAGGAGATCCTCGACATGTATCCGGACCTGCCACGCAAGCAGCGCGAGACGGCGATCCTGCAGCGGTATCCGGCTGTCTTCATCATCGGCATCGGCTGGGTGCTCGAGGACGGCTACCCGCACGAGATGCGCGCCGCCGACTACGACGACTGGGCCACCGAGACGCGCAATGCCGACGGACGCGTGATGCATGGCCTGAACGGCGACATCCTCGTGTGGAACGCGGTGACCAAGCGCCGGCATGAGCTCAGTTCGATGGGCATTCGCGTCACGAAGGAGACGCTCAAGCAGCAGCTCGAGATCACCAAGCAACTCGACTTCCTCAAGCTGCCCTATCATAAGGCGATCCTGAACGACCAGATCCCGCTGAGCATCGGCGGCGGCATCGGGCAGTCGCGCACCGTGATGCACCTGCTCAAGAAGGCGCACCTCGGCGAGGTGAGCGTGACCGTCTGGCCGAAGGAACTGAACGCGGTCTGCGAGAAGAAGAACATTCACGTGCTGGCGTAGGGCCCAACGCGGGTTCGGAACAGGACGCGAACGGCCGGGGGGCGCTCCCGGGGATGCCTTACGCCAGCATCCCCGGGAGCGCCCTCCGGCCTTTCGCGAGCGCCCTGCATCTGTGCGGGGCAGGCCCCGCGCCGCGTGTGCGGCAGTGTGACGTACGCGGCTACCAAGTGTTCCGCTTCGAACTGCTCACGCCCGAGATCACCGCCGTCGCGGCAATGTTGTCCACCACGCCCTTTGCCCCGGCCGGCACGTTGAAGACCACGGCTCCCGTGGCGTCGGTCTTTATCCGGCCGCTGTCGAAGTACCCATCGGTTCCGCTCACGGAGTAGCTGATCGTCACGCCGGCAATGGCGGGCGTGATCACCACCCGGTTGTATCCTCCCCAGGCGGTGAACGTGATGGCGGTCACCGATGCGGCCCCCGGCGGATCGGTGCCGCGAGCCGCGGCGATGTCGTATCCCTTGGCGACCGCTTCCGCCGTCACGAGCCGTCCACTGTCTGCGTTCGCCGCCGCCGCTTCCTTCACCGCAAGCAGCGCATCGGCGGCGTTCACGCCGGTGGTCGCAATAACTTCCTGCAGGGCCGCCATCGCGCGCGGGGTGGCGAACGAGCACCCCTTGCCACCCCCCGTTCCCGCCGTGGCGTTCGTCATCTTTACGAAGTTCGGCTCGCCGGGAGCATCGTTGATGGCGGTATCGGCACTGTCGGTGGCACCGACCACCAGCACGTGCTTGGCGAGGATGGGACCGAGCTGCGGATCCGCGCGGATGCCCGCCATCAGCGGCCCGATCGGGGTGTTGTTGTTCCCGGCGCAGATTCCCACCACCAGGTTCTGGCGCATGGCCGTGGGGATGCTGGCGATCGCCTGCAGGAACTCCTTGAACGTGCTGAGCCATTGACGCCGGGCGAGTTCCTGCTCTTCCGGCAGCATCTGGTCGTAGGGGTACGACCGATTCCCGTTGATGCTGACGCCGCCGTAGGTGGACAGGTTGACGAGGCGATCCGTCCCGCTCCCCTTGCCGCCCACTTCGAGGAGATTCAAGATCGTCAGGCCGAGCGCCGCCGTGCCCGAACTGCCGCCCGCGTCGGAGAGGCAGGTTGCCGTGCCACCGCCAGCGGCGGCGACGGTGCCGACCACGCTGGTCCCGTGCGAGCCACTGCAGTCATCAATGACAGTGATCGTCGGCCTCGCGATGGCCACCATCGTAAGGTCACGCCCCACGCCCGGCATTCGGGTGCCGTAGGTCGAGGCGAGATGCGGCAGCACCAGCTTCGTGCGTGTGTCGGCGGCGAGCGCGGTGATGAAGGCCGACTCTCCACCAACCGGCGTGCCGATCAGGTAGTATCCCACCTGCGGCGCTTGCGCGAGAATCAGCCCGCCGGCATTCCGGATGAGCGTGTTCGCGGCGCTCTCGGTGGTCCCCGTGGCCGCAAACAGCGTCACCTGGCCCGGAAAGGCACTGGCCGTCGCGGTGGCGCCCGCATCGGTGTACGACACCTTGGCCACAGCGGGAAATGCGCCTCCATACGTCACCGCCCCGGCAAGCAGGTCAGACTTCCCGTCCGCCGATTCGGTCGCAACGGCCGTAAAGGTGACCGGCGCCAGCCCCGTCACCGTGGCCGACACGGTGTTCGCCGCCGCGGCCTGCCCCGTCGTCCACGAGGAGAGCGTGGCAATCCCCGACGAATTGGTCGTGACGGCTGGGGTGCCGATCACGCCGCCTCCTGCCGTCACGGCAAACGTCACGGTCGCACCGGAGATGGGCGAACTGCTCGCATCCTTCACCAGCACCGACGGCAGTGACCAGACCGCCGACGCCGTCCGGACCACCTGATACGTGCCCGCAACGACGCTAATGGACGCCGCGGTTGGAACCGTGGGTGTGTTCGGCGTACTCGGGGTGGTCGGCGTCGTGCCCGTCGGTCCCTTGTCACCCGAACAGGCAGCCGCCACGATGCAGGCAAGAAAAGCCGCGGTGGCAAGGTCACACCGGATACGGCGAAGGTGGCCGTTCGAGGCGACGGTCAGTTCACGTCGCGAGGGCGGCGCCTGCGTTGGCGCGCGTGGTGCGGGACGATCCATCAGCACTCCTGTCCCTGTCAATTGCAATATTGACCCCCCTGGGAGGAAGCGCTAGAGCGGCGGCGGCGCTGCCCAGTCGTTGACCGGCGCGCGGCCGGGCGGACCTGTTCGGTGGGCACCGCCCACGAGTGGCGTTAGCTTCCTACTCCATGACCCAAGACTCCTCCTCCCAGCGCCCCCCGCTGACGGTCCTCACCGATGACGAGCTCGCCTTCCGCGACGCCGTCGCCGATTTCACCAACGGCGAAGTGCGCCCGCGCGTGCAGGAGATGGAGCGCGCGGCCAAGCTCGACCCGACACTGATCCCCAAGTACTTCGAGCTGGGCCTCATGGGCATCCAGGTGCCCGAGGAACACGGCGGCGCCGGCGGCTCCCTGATGATGGTGACCATCGCCGTCGAGGAGATCAGCAAGGCCGACGCGGCCGCAGCCATCATGGTGGACGTACAGAACACGCTCGTCCTCTACCCGATGCTCGCATACGCGAACGACGAGCAGAAGGCGAAGTACCTGCCCCGTCTGTGCAACCACATGGTCGGCGCCTATGCGCTCTCCGAGGCGTCGTCCGGCAGCGATGCGTTCGCGCTCCAGACGCGCGCCACCGTGCAGCCCGACGGCTCGTGGGTGCTGAACGGCCGCAAGCTGTGGATCACCAACGGCGCCGAGGCGGAGTTCTTCATCATCTTCGCCAACGCCGATCCGTCCAAGGGATATAAGGGAATCACGGCGTTCATCGTCGAGCGCGGCTTCAGCGGCTTCTCCGTAGGCAAGAAGGAGGACAAGCTCGGCATCCGTGCCTCGAGCACCACGGAGCTCATTCTCGACAACGTCCCGGTGCCGGCCGCCAACGTGCTCGGCCCGGTCGGACAGGGCTACAAGATCGCCATCGAGACGCTCAACGAAGGGCGCATCGGCATCGGCGCGCAGATGATCGGCACCGCGCAGGGGGCGCTCGACGCCGCCGTGGCGTACCTCAAGGAGCGCAAACAGTTCGGCAAGGCGCTCGCCGAATTCCAGGGGATCCAGTTCCAGGTGGCGCAGGCGGCCACCGAACTCGAGGCGGCGCGACTGATGGTGTACAACGCCACGCGGCTCAAGGAAGCCGGACACGACATTGCCGTGACCGGGGCCATGGCCAAGCTCTACGCCTCGCAAGTCTGCGGTCGCGTCACATCACTGGCGGTGGAACTCCTCGGTGGCGCTGGCTACACCAAGGACTACCCCGTGGAGAAGTTCTACCGCGACGCGAAGATCGGGGCGATTTACGAGGGAACGTCGAACATGCAGTTACAGACAATTGCGAAGGCACTCCTCAAGTAGCTCGGGACGGTGCAGCGGAAGCGCCCACCGCGCAATGCGATGGTGAGACAGCCACCGTACCGGTAGCCCCTACGCTCGGCGCTCCACGGTCTGGAAGCGCGCATGGGACACGCGGCAGCCGCGGACCCCTTCGCGTCTGCGAGCGCCGGCGTCCGCAGACGTCGCCGTAAGTGCCGGTACTTCTGCCCCAGCTGCCACGCGAAACGCCTCGCCATCCGGGTCCAGTGGCTCGCACCCGTGCCGCACCGGCACCATCCCGAGGCGATGCCGCGCGCATCGCCTGTCCCGTTGACGTCCTCTCGGCGAGAGTGCCCTTGTCGCGGGATGCACCCACACGGCCGCGAACCGTACCGTTGTTGCCCGTTCGTCGCAAGACGTGGTTCGTGGTCCCGATGCGTAGATGGGCTCGACACGCTGCCGGCATCAACCACGTCAATGGCCACTGGCCCTGGATTTGGGCCAGAAAATTCTTTGACAAGATGGGCCTTGAGTCCTAGATCATACGACTCACGAGAATGGTAAAGCGATACGAAATGCCCTTCAAATCATGGCTCAAGTCAAGATTGCCCAAGTTCGCACTCGAGGCGATTCGTCGCGTTCGTCTGGAGACCTATCGGATGCGAAATCGCAAGATGACTACTGTCGAGGTGTTCTCTCAGGTATACGCCGATAACATCTGGGGTGGGGAACCCGGAGAGTTCTGCTCCGGGACCGGGTCCGACCAACGCTTTGCGGCTCCCTACTCAGAGCTGGTGAAGACCATGGTGAACCGGCTGGCAGCACAGAGAGGACGTGCCATTACGATCTTGGATCTCGGTTGCGGTGACTTCCGCGTCGGTCGGACACTGGTGGGTGAAAACGTCCACTATATCGGAGTC
This sequence comes from Gemmatimonadaceae bacterium, assembly GCA_041661925.1. Lineage (GTDB taxonomy): Bacteria > Gemmatimonadota > Gemmatimonadetes > Gemmatimonadales > Gemmatimonadaceae > PNKL01. The sequence continues at coordinate 28,182 of JBAZTM010000026.1, read as the reverse complement.
GACATTGTACCAGCTCTCATCGATCGCAATACGCGAGAGTTCGCCGCGCCCGGGGTAGAATTTCTCTGCCTCGATATCCTCCAGGCCGACCTGCCGTCGGCAGATATCTGCCTGATACGCCAGGTTCTTCAGCACCTGTCGAATGAACAGATCTCCCAGGTTCTTGCTAGACTCTCACGCTATCCTCAGGTCCTCATCACTGAGCATTACCTCCCCGATGATCAACCGTGTACACCGAATCGGGACAAGCCGCATGGTGGCGATATCCGGCTGTACGACTGCTCAGGGGTGTACTTGGACCACCCGCCATTTAACCGAGTGGATCAGCGTCTCGTGCTGACGGTACCTCACGATGATTGGGGCGTGCTGCGCACCTATCAGCTGGATCAGATGTAGACCGCTGGGTTCCGACCGGCCCCCCGACGACACCATTCCCAGGGCGCACCGGCTGCCAGCTGAGATCGGACCCGAAGGCGGGCAGGGCGCGATTGGCGCCGATGTACCGCGCGTCCTTCCACTCGTAGTCGGCGCACGCGTGGGGCGTGCCGGAGACGACCGCTGGTTGCAGACGATCGCAGGAGCGCTCCTCAAGTAGAGTCGGGACTGGGAACTCGAATTCGGAATCGCGATTGGAGGTGCGATTCGTATTCACGATCGGACGAAGCGGGCCTTCACGGCTCGACTCGATTCTCTCCTAGACCTCCATCACCACGCGAACATCCGCGTCGAGCTGCGATGCCGCCCGCGCGCGGGTGAACCAGCTCACCGCGAAGAAGACGAGCAGCGAACACAGCAGCGCAAGCCCGCTCACCGTGACTCCGGTCGGCAATGAGAACACGCGCAGGAAGGCGAGCGTCTCGAGAGTGAGCGTCAGCACGAGTCCGGTGGCGATGCTGGCGATGGCGCCTTCGCGCGTCGCGCCCTGCCAGTTCAAGCCGATGGCCAGCGATGGCACGAGCGTCGCGGCGAAGAGGCCGAACCCAAAGATCCCAAGGAAGGCGACCACCGTGCCGGGAAGCTGTGCGAGCAGCACAGCCGAGAGCGAGAGCACGATGGTCCACGCGCGTCCCCAGCGCAGTTCGTCTCCCACGCGGCGGCCGAAGGCGCGCGGTAAGTCGTGCGTCACCGCCGCCGCACCGATGTTCATGAACGAATTCACCGTGCTCATTCCCGCGGCAAGCACGCCCGCAAAGACGAGACCGGCGACGGCACTGGGAGTGAAGCCCAGCACGAAGGCCGGCGTGGCGTCGTCGGCCCGGACAAGCGGCGGCAGCGCGCCGCCGGCCACCTTGGCGCGCATCACCAGGCCGACGCCCACGTAGAGCAGCAGCGTCAGCGCCATCGCCGCGCTCATGAGCATCGGATACCACTTGAGCTGCCGCGGGTCGCGCAGCATGTAGAACTTATGGGCCACGTGCGGCTGACCGAGGGCGCCGACGCCGAAGACGAAGAAGAGCGAGAGCGCCGCGAGGGCCGGCATCTTGCCCCACGGTCCCAGGAACGTGGCGTCCACCGCGGTGATCGCCCGCGAGATCCCGTCGAGCCCCCCGCCGGCGCGCAGCACGAAGTAGAACACGGTCACCGACGCCGCCGTCTTCACAAGCCCTTCGAACAGGTCGGTGTAAACGCCGGCGAGAATGCCGCCTGCCGCGGTGTACGACAGCGTCACGAGCATCGCGATCCAGATACCCAGCGACAGCCCCGTGCCGAACATCGCGTCAATGACTAGTCCGAGCGCAAGAAAGTTCGCCGCCATATAACCGATGACGGCCACGAGAATCGCCACCGCGCTCAGTCCCTGCGCCGCGGGCGAACGGTACCGCGCGCCAATGGCGTCCGGCACGGTGATGAGCCCGCGCACTTCGCCCAGCAGCCGCATGCGACGGGCGAGCACCCACGCGCCCATGGTGTTGGTGATGGACGCCGACAGCACAATGAACACAGCTCCCGTGCCCGCCGTGTAGACCAGCCCGGGGCCGCCAATGAATGCGAAGCCCGACAGCGTGCTCGCCATCGCCGCGACTGCCAGCGTAACGATGCCGATCCCCTGGCCCGCCACATAGAAGTCGCGCGCGCTGTGCGTGCGGCGCGTCGCCCAGATGCCGATGACGGCGACCGCGGCGAAATAGAATAGCGCGACGCCGATGACCGCCGGCTGTCGCAGCGCCGCCGGCGCCGCTGCCTGCGCAAAGAGCCAGCCGCTCACGCGTCCCGGTCCTTCGCCGCGCGGCGAACCCGATCGAGGTCCTCGTCCGTCAGCGTGTCGGCGTCAAACGACGCCGCGTAGGCGAGCGGCAGGAACAACAGCGGCACGAGCCCGACGCCATACAGCACGATCGCCGTGCGCAACGGCAGGCCAAGCAACAGCGGGGCGCCCGGCCCTTCGTCAGGGGGAAGCAGCAGGGCGGCGCCAAAACAGCCACTGACGACGAGAAAGGTCAGTGTACAGGCGACAACGGCCATCGGTCGCAGTCGGCCGCCGCGTGTGGCGCCCAGGGCCATGAGCGATGACAGTGCGCCGGCACTGCCAATCGCAATGCCCCACGCCGCCCACGGCGGCGCGCCGCCAGGCATGAAGGCCAGGCCGTACGCGCCGGCAATGGCGACGCACGAAAGAACGAGAACGACGAGGGGGAGGCGGGTGGTCATGGAGGCGTCGGCAAGGTCGCCGCACGCGCCCCCGGTATCAAGGGCGCGGCCCCCTCACCCCTGCCCTACAACTCGGTTGACGCCAGGTCGTCGTGCGGCCGGAAGACGCGCTTCACCAGCCATGCCACCAGGGCGATGGGGAGCACCACGAACAACAGGATCTTGAACACGACGACGGCCGCGAGGCCGAGGGCAATCAGCCCCAGCACCGGAATGCCGAGGATCGCTACGCCGAGCAACGGACGCAGTACGACGAGGCGTGCAAGCAGGGCAAACATCTCAGTCACTCCACCTGGGGATATCCACCGTACGGCGCGCCACCCCCGCGGGGTTTCGCGGGACTCAGGTCTGCCCGAAAACGGGCTCGCTCGGCCGCCCAGTGGCGTACCCCTGCACGTACGCCGCGCCGTGCGTCTGCGCCCACTTCAGCTCACCCTCGGTCTCCACGCCCTCGGCGATCGTCGCAACGCCGAGCTCGGTGGCGATCTCGATGGTCTTGCGGGCGATCAGCGCCTTGTACGGGTCGCGGTCCACACCCCGCACGAGGTCCATGTCGAGCTTGATGAAGTCCGGGCGCAGCTGGTGCAGGCGATTCAGCGAGGAGTAGCCGGCGCCCACGTCATCGAGCGCCACGCGAAACCCAGCTTCACGATACGTGGCGAGCAGGCCGCGCAGGTGCACCACGTCCGGCGCGTGCTCGCTCTCCACCACCTCGAAGACCACCCGCTCGTGCGCGATATGGAGCCGGTCGATCTGCTCCACCGTGTGCTCGAGGGCGGCCAGCGGGTCGTCAATGGCGCTCGGTGTCAAGTTGAGGAAGAGCGATTCAGCGTGGCCGGCCCGCACCATTGTCTCGATGGCGGAGTCACGCGCCGCCAGGTCGAGCTCGGCCAGCATCCCGCAGCCGCGCGCCACCTCGAACATGTACTGCGCGTGCACCATGCCGCCCTCGCGCTCGGCCCCGCGAAGCAGCGCCTCGCGGGCATAGATCACGTCCGGGTTGGCGGCGTGCACGATGGGCTGCAACACGCTGGTATAGCGCCGGGCGTCGATCAGCTCCCGCAGCCACGTGCTCTGGCTGACGAGTGCGAACTGGGCGTATGACTTGACCGTCGGGAAGTCGCCGATGGAGAGCGCGCCACCGGCCGGCTTGTACAGGACGCGCGTGTCCTCGGCCTCGCCGTGGGTCATCAACCGCCGCATTGGCCCCACGATATCGCGCAGCACCGACCACTCGACGTCCACCACCAGTGAATCGCCCTCGGCGGATTCGAAGTCCAGGGTGTGCTGACGCAGCAGCCCCACCACCTTGCCCATTGCCTGTTCGTTCGGGAACCACAGGTACATGCGTCCGAGCGGCGCCATCATCTCGCCGGCGGAGTTCCGGCGGGCCGAACGGTGCGTAATGGTTGTCTTGCGCGGAGGAAGCACGATCTGGGGATCTTGGGGCGGGGGGCAACGGACGGCGCCCGGCGGCGAGGCCGGGCTGCAAGAGGTGTATGTGAGAGAGGTAGCACTTCGTCGCGACATCGGCAACATGCGAATTCCTTGCGCCGGTTTCGCAGGCGGCTATTCGCAAGTGGTTGAGAAAGCCGATGGGCGACCAACCCGGCATATCACCGAATCAATCGCCCATCGCAATCCTCTATCGCAATCCGAAACGTTATCCTGAGTCCAATTCCTCAATCGTTGTCTACTGAACCGGCGGCTTCACCGAATACAGTGTGTTGAAGAGCAGCCGGAACGTCCCGTGCGGCTGCGCGCGGAACAGGATTTCCGGGCCGAACAGGTATAGGGTCCCCTGTCCAACGGCCGCCTCGGCGATGGCCGTGCCACCTTCGAGGTAATTCTCGCCCCACGCCCAACCGGAAACGAGCGGCGCCTTCTCATACCACGCGATCCGCTTGACGCCCTTGGCGGCGGCATCGGGGCCCAGCTTGAAGACCGGCGAGTTGTCGTAGAAGACATTCGCCTGTGCCGCCATGCCCTTGTTCACCATTGCGGTGGTGTCAAACGTTGCCCGCAGGAGCGAACCCGGCACATAGAACTTCTCGCCGGGCAGCGGACGGCCGTTCTCCGTCAGCCAGTTTTCCACCGGCAATCCGAGGTGCTGCGCCAGCGACGTCGACGACCCGATGGTCACCACGCGTCCGCCGGCTTCGAGGAACGCCTTGAGTTGCGGTACCGTCTTGTCCACGGTCACGGCGCCCGTGGTCTTGCGCCACTCCGCCGGCAGGGTGGTGGTGTCGGGACCGCCGCCACCGAACCCGCCGCGACGTCCGCCGCCGCCGGCTGCTGCCGGAATGGACCCGTCGGGGAAGATGATCAGGTCGTACTTGGCGCGCAGGTTGCCCGCATCGAGTTCCTGCGGGTAGATGTCGGTATACGCCATGCCGAACTGCTCCAGCAGCCACCGCGTGTGGCCCGACGGCATCTGGCCGCCGTACCGATCGAACAGCGCCACGCGCGGCGCCGTAAGCTTCTGCGCGCCAGCCGGGCGCTTGCCCTCGGCGAACGCGACGCCGAGTTCCTTGGCCGCCTTCTCGGCGATCGGACGGCTCCTGCCGTTCGACGCGACGTAGAAGTTGCCGTCGAAGCCGCGGTAGACGTCAACGCCGCCCTTCAGCAAGCGCGCGACGGCGGCATACGCGTCGTTCTGCAACGGCGAGAGCTTCCACGTGCCACCCTTCGCCACCACACCGGCGGGCGCCGTCACCAGGTTCGCCGGCTCGATGCGGTCGCACGGGCAGTCGAAGCCGTCGAGAATCCGGTCAAACTGCACGCCCATCTGCAGGGCGAGCGTCCAGCCGGCGTTGTCGTATGGTGGCGTCGGCGGCGAACCCGGGTAACGGAAGTCGTTCGGGTGATCCTGCGGTTCGAACATGTCGATGATGTGCGGACGGTACGCCTGCGCCGTCTTCACGACGATTGAGCCGGCCGGATACGACTTGCCGCCCACGGTGAACGCCGCATTCGCGCGGTGCACGATGATGGCGTTCTTCTGCAGCTTCTCAATGAACTTGAGCGCCGTCGGGAAATCCGCCTGGTTGGACGGCAGGATGTACCCACGCGGGTCGCGCAGTTC